>NZ_JBIWFE010000023.1:0-1004 GCF_044762865.1 Sporosarcina sp. NPDC096371 | reverse complement strand
CAATGAAATGAGTGTAAGAGCTGGTGTGCCGACGTTTAAGCAAGCGAAGGCTGAGGATCGGAGCGTGTGATATACGCGAGAACCGGACGACTGAAGAAACTGACATAGAAATTTGTCGCGCATCGCCTATTGTAGTCAAACGTTAGAATCCCTATAGGATTCTGGCGTTTTGCGTGATCTACACGTTTTTTGTGTAAATCAAAGCATGGCTTTTTAGAACATCGCCAGAGATACGGTCATTACCAATAGGTAATGGCTTTTTTGTTGCCTAAAAATATCTTGCACTTGTGCAATGAGATATGAGGATGCACAGGTAGGCGGACTTCAGTGGAAAGATTGTTTTTTCTGGTTGTGCAAAACAGAGAAGAATTTTAGGGCGCTGCGGAGCACATGACCATTAGGTATTGTATTTTTTATGTTTACTTATACTGATATAGTCCGGTATACGGCGAACAATTGACTCTATCTAGCCTCTAGCGAAAGTGTAGCTGAAGCAGTAAGACAAAGAGGGCATTCAGTTCAATCTCTCCCCTGGCTTTCGTACATTGCTTGAACACAAGACGAAGTGGTATGGCAACACGGTCATTGCTGTGGCTAAGACTACTTCCTTAGTCAGAGATGTTCAAGCCTTGGCTATTAATAAAAACATTAAAAGATCTTGGATTACGAGAAAAGGTGTGCCCTAATTGTTCACGAATATGATGTCCTGTTTTCATTGATTGGAGCAGAAATCAACGCCGTTCGGATTTTAATGCTAATTGCTTTATTATGAATTTTTTTATGGAAAACAATAGATGTTATTATCGATATCATTTATGGCGGTAAATAGCTAGTTGATGACACTACACTCAACTTTTTGGTGAGGAAATGCCTTTGCTATGCACTTCTTTAATACTTTCACAAATAAAATTTCATAAAGTGTTGACATTCGATTATCTATGAGGTATTCTTATACAAGTCGCCGGTGAGGCAGACGAAAGCACCGAGAAAACAACGAAAAAGAA
>NZ_JBIWFE010000022.1:0-1231 GCF_044762865.1 Sporosarcina sp. NPDC096371 | reverse complement strand
CCATCACTTCTTGATGAATAGAAAATAATTTTTCACTTCATTTATAAACAGTGTTTTGAATTTATAGTTATAATTTACAAGCTAGGTGTACGCTCCGCTAAAACTAATGGAAATCATTAGCTTTTTTATCCACTATGTGATGCACAATGGATCTCTGCGATACTTATGACGACGTACCCTCCCATGTCTCTTAGCGTCATTTGCGCTTACATTCCTTCGTTCGGTCTATTCATAAGGCAGAGGCCTGCTATGCTGCTTCGGAGACTCTTAGTCTGAGTTTAGTTATTTTGCTGGCTTCTCCGTGTCATCCTTCTTGTTATAGTTTAATGAAAAGAATAGATTACGCTGCCTCTGAGAGACAGTAGAGGTCCTTCATCATATGTTGCTCGTTAAAAAAGACTTTCTTTTTGCAAATACCATGTAATACTTTCAGTAATTTACCACAGAGTATCACCATCGACTGCTTTCCCCTTAAGGGATTTTGTTGGCGTGTTGTGTAGTATTCATGAAGCTGTTTAAACGCTTCGTTATGACGAATTAGCGGTACTATTACTTTGAATAGAGTATTTCTAAGCTTCTTTCGTCCTCGTTTAGAGATATGTTTTTGTCCTTTATGTTGACCAGACGAGCTTTCACGTAATGTTAATCCCGCTAGTTTTATAAGTTGGCGTGGATTTTCATAAAGTGAGAAACTTCCTACTTCTGATAGTAAATCAACGATTGTCGCGTCTCCTAAACCAGGAACTGAAGCCAGTATTTCATATTCGATTGTTGTTTGTGCCATTTCTGCTAATTGATTATTTACAGTTTCAATTTCGGTTTCTAATAACCGATACTGACGTAAGAGCGTGGCGATTTCATGTCGGGCCATCTGTGTCCCTTCTGTCAGTCCGATAGAGTTTTGCGCGACTTCAATGAGAAGCTTGGCTTTCGGTAACTGAGGGGCTCTCATTCCCTTTACCTGTCGGTAAAGAAAGAGTAGCTCTTCAGCTGTTTTTACTTTAATATCTTTTGGTAATGGCGTCATTTCTAGTGTTGCAAGTGCCATCTTCCCGAAATTAGGAAAGACTTGAGTAAACTCTGGAAAGTAGCGATCCAGCCAACGAATGATTCGATTTTTGATACTAGCCAAATCCTCCGTCAATTTTGAACGAAGAGTAGAACCAATACGAAGCTCAGCTTCAATGTCTTTCAGTATACGTGGATAACTGAAACGTCCATCCTTTAATAA
>NZ_JBIWFE010000021.1:0-1280 GCF_044762865.1 Sporosarcina sp. NPDC096371 | reverse complement strand
GCGAAGAGGTCACACCCGTTCCCATCCCGAACACGGAAGTTAAGCTCTTCAGCGCCGATGGTAGTTGGGGGTTTCCCCCTGCAAGAGTAGGACGTTGCCGGGCCTGTACATTTCATTACATACAGCATTCGAAACGATTGAAGTACTGTTTATTGAAACTTCTATTAGAAAAAAAATAAGCAGGACAAGCAAGCGATTGAATGATTATACCCAGGAGGATTAGCTCAGCTGGGAGAGCACCTGCCTTACAAGCAGGGGGTCGGCGGTTCGAGCCCGTCATCCTCCACCATAATTATCCAGTAAATAGATTTATTTGCCGGTGTAGCTCAACTGGTAGAGCAACTGACTTGTAATCAGTAGGTTGAGGGTTCAAGTCCTTTCGCCGGCACCACTTTTAGAGCCATTAGCTCAGTTGGTAGAGCATCTGACTTTTAATCAGAGGGTCGCAGGTTCGAATCCTGCATGGCTCACCATTTTTATGACTTTAAGTTATAATATATATTATATTGCGGGTATGGCGGAACTGGCAGACGCGCTAGACTTAGGATCTAGTGCCTTCGGGCGTGGGGGTTCGACTCCCTTTACCCGCACTTATAATGCGGAAGTAGTTCAGTGGTAGAATACGACCTTGCCAAGGTCGGGGTCGCGGGTTCGAATCCCGTCTTCCGCTCCATTTTTGCCGGGGTGGCGGAACTGGCAGACGCACAGGACTTAAAATCCTGCGGTAGGTGACTACCGTACCGGTTCGATTCCGGTTCTCGGCACCATTATCGTAAATCAGATTTACTTATATGCGCTCGTAGCTCAATTGGATAGAGCACCTGACTACGGATCAGGAGGTTGTGGATTCGACTTCTGCCGGGCGCACCATTTCTTTAAAATAGCACGAATTGTTGTGAAAACAACTAACAATATTCCGGGAAGTAGCTCAGCTTGGTAGAGCACTTGGTTTGGGACCAAGGGGTCGCAGGTTCGAATCCTGTCTTCCCGACCATTAAGATTTTTGAGCGAGTTTGTCGTTTGAATAATCTATAACTTCATGGGGCCTTAGCTCAGCTGGGAGAGCGCCTGCCTTGCACGCAGGAGGTCAGCGGTTCGATCCCGCTAGGCTCCACTTTTGAACCTTGAAAACTGAACAGCAAAACGTCAACGAAATATAGCGAGAGTGCCAAGTGCACTTGAGCGAAAACGTTTCTAAGTAAAACGATTTCCGTCGGATGAACAGAAACACACATGACATTATTAATTTAATGCCAGCAAGAAATGAGCTATTCATTTTC
>NZ_JBIWFE010000020.1:0-1458 GCF_044762865.1 Sporosarcina sp. NPDC096371 | reverse complement strand
TAGAAGAAAATGAATAGCTCATTTCTTGCTGGCATTAAATTAATAATGTCATGTGTGTTTCTGTTCATCCGACGGAAATCGTTTTACTTAGAAACATTTTTGCTCAAGTGCACTTGGCACTCTCGCTATATTTCGTTGACGTTTTGCTGTTCAGTTTTCAAGGTTCATGTTGATAATGTTTGTCGCTCTTGTTTCAGCAGCAACTCTTATATCATATCAAGTTATACTCTTCATGTCAACAACTAATTTCAATTTCTTTTTCGTTGTTTTTTTTTGCTTTCGTCTGCCTCACTGGCGACTTGTATAAGAATACCTCATAAATAATTGAATGTCAACACTTTATGAAAGTTTTTTATAAAAGTATTAAAAAAGTGCATAGCAAAGGCATCTCTCTACCCAAAAACTGAGTGAAATATCATCAATACGATATTTATAGAGATATAGATCTCAATGAATTCATCCAATGTTTCCTGTATCCCGCAAAAGTACTTATAGAAACAAACTGAAACAAAAATGATTGCGATTATTACTTTCCTAAGGGATTCATCCTCGTAATTATCAACAGTCCAATTATACGTATCGGCTAATGACCTGAGAATTATAGTAGACTAGTCTTTTTCGTGCCATTTTTGTTACGAGGGAATCCACTATTACCCGTATAACAATTATGCTGTGAATACTCGTCTGTTTTCTTAAACTACACCCAGTTTCACTTTGTTTATAGACGGAGGTTTCCCCAAAACACCGCCTCGACTGCCTGTTATGAATACGTGTGGTTAAAAGTCTCGTGGCTTCTTTTTCAAGATGAATACTTGCGTCAATATCTCGCTCATGACGCAAGTACATTCGGGACACACCCATTCACGTAATGCGAGATCCTAAACACCTTTACTGTGATAGCTGCAGCTTGAACAATGCCGGCTGGAGAAGAAGCCTTAGCCACTGCAATGACGGTTTTCCCATACAGCCTTGGTTATCCCAAGCAGCCTTGGTTATCCCAAGCAGAAGCACTCGCTCGAGATTAGATTTATTCCATTGTTTACCACATATAATACTGTATCAGTAAAATTAACTGTGAAAAACCACTACCTAGTGGTAACGATCATTTGTTCAGCAGCGTCCTTAAAATCCCTCTATGTTTTACATAGAAGGAAAAGAAACAAGTTTATCGTTGGAATCCTCTCGCCTTCACTTGCTTGAACGTCAGCACACCAGTTCTTACAATCATTTCATTGTACAAATACGAGATAAACCTTCCATTTTCATTTTTAGGCAATAAAAAAAGCCTTTACCTATTGATAATGATCGCGTCCCTGGCGATATCCAGAAAACCCTCGTTTTGATTTACGCGAAAGACGATGCGCGACAGATTTCTTTGTCAGTTTCAGTCGTCCGGTTCTCGCGTATATCACACGCTCCGATCCTCAGCCTTCGCTTGCTTAAACGTCGGCACACCAG
>NZ_JBIWFE010000019.1:0-1475 GCF_044762865.1 Sporosarcina sp. NPDC096371 | reverse complement strand
TTTTTTGCCGGGGTGGCGGAACTGGCAGACGCACAGGACTTAAAATCCTGCGGTAGGTGACTACCGTACCGGTTCGATTCCGGTTCTCGGCACCAATATCGTAAAAATTAATAAGTTCATATGCGCTCGTAGCTCAATTGGATAGAGCACCTGACTACGGATCAGGAGGTTGTGGATTCGACTTCTGCCGGGCGCACCATTTATACTTTATCGTTAACACGCAGTGTTACGAAAATAGGTAACAATAGTATCGGGAAGTAGCTCAGCTTGGTAGAGCACTTGGTTTGGGACCAAGGGGTCGCAGGTTCGAATCCTGTCTTCCCGACCACTAAGATTTCTAAGTAGTTTTGTTGCTTGAATAATCAACATACCCAATTTTGGGGCCTTAGCTCAGCTGGGAGAGCGCCTGCCTTGCACGCAGGAGGTCAGCGGTTCGATCCCGCTAGGCTCCACCAAAAACAACTTATATAAAGATCCTGGCGGCGTAGCTCAGCTGGCTAGAGCGTACGGTTCATACCCGTAAGGTCGGGGGTTCGATCCCCTCTGCCGCCATCTTAAAGGACCTTTAGCTCAGTTGGTTAGAGCAGACGGCTCATAACCGTCCGGTCGCAGGTTCGAGTCCTGCAAGGTCCACCAGTACTATATATTTTCGTGGAGGTATACCCAAGTTCGGCTGAAGGGAACGGTCTTGAAAACCGTCAGGCGGGTTAAACCGCGCGGGGGTTCGAATCCCTCTACCTCCTCCATTTTTTATCAAATGGTGAACCATACTGAAAAAGAGTAATAAAGTTACAAATAATGTTGTCGCGGGGTGGAGCAGTGGTAGCTCGTCGGGCTCATAACCCGAAGGTCGCAGGTTCAAATCCTGCCCCCGCAACCAAATGGTCCCGTGGTGTAGCGGTTAACATGCCTGCCTGTCACGCAGGAGATCGCCGGTTCGATCCCGGTCGGGACCGCCATTTTTATTTAGAAATACATATGTGGCTCAGTAGCTCAGTCGGTAGAGCAAAGGACTGAAAATCCTTGTGTCGGCGGTTCGATTCCGTCCTGAGCCACCATGATATGCGGGTGTAGTTTAGTGGTAAAACCTCAGCCTTCCAAGCTGATGATGAGGGTTCGATTCCCTTCACCCGCTCCAAATTGGGCCTATAGCTCAGCTGGTTAGAGCGCACGCCTGATAAGCGTGAGGTCGGTGGTTCGAGTCCACTTAGGCCCACCATTCCGCAGTAGCTCAGTGGTAGAGCAATCGGCTGTTAACCGATCGGTCGTAGGTTCGAGTCCTACCTGCGGAGCCATTTATACGGGGAAGTACTCAAGTGGCTCAAGAGGTGCCCCTGCTAAGGGTATAGATCGCGAAAGCGGTGCGAGGGTTCGAATCCCTCCTTCTCCGCCATGTAAAATGGCCCCTTGGTCAAGCGGTTAAGACACCGCCCTTTCACGGCGGTAACACGGGTTCGAATCCCGTAGGGGTCATA
>NZ_JBIWFE010000018.1:0-1649 GCF_044762865.1 Sporosarcina sp. NPDC096371 | reverse complement strand
GCTGGTGTGCCGACGTTTAAGCAAGCGAAGGCTGAGGATCGGAGCGTGTGATATACGCGAGAACCGGACGACTGAAACTGACAAAGAAATCTGTCATGCATCGCCTTTTGTAGTCAAACACCAGAACCCCTATAGGATTCTGGTGTTTTGAGTGGTTTACACTTTTTCTTGCGTAAATCAAAGTAAGGGGTTTCGAGACGTTGCTGGGCACACGGCCATTATCAATGGATAATGGCTTTTTTGTTGCTTAAAAATGAAAACAGAAGGTTATTTTCGTATTTGTACAATGCAATGAGTGCAAGAGGTGGTGTGCTGACGTTCAAAGAAGTAAAGGGTAGAGGATTTTGACGACAATATTGATTTTTTCTCCTTGTGTAAAGAATAGAAGAGTTTTAGGACGCTGCTGAACGCATAACCATTACCATTACCACTGGGGAGTGGTTTTTTATCGTTAATTTTACTGATGCTGTGCTATATATGGTGGACAATTGATTCTATCTAATCTACTATAAAGGCGTCTGCCGAGGCAGCCAAAGAGGTAAGGTGAAAGAAGGGGGGGCAAACTTCTGAGTGCAGAGCGATGTTGGTAAGATTTTTTATTTCGACGTATATAATAGTAGGTTTATTTCTAAGCGGGATGTTACTTAACTTTGCTTTTAGACAATTCCCTAATATAGGGGTTACCTAAAAGTTCGAGGAAGAATACCAGAAGCGGCTATTGTCTACAGGTATTGCTATGGAACAATTAGCTAATGAGAAAGATCAGAAAACCACTACAGCTATCTTTTTGATGCTTCGTTTGGTTAAATGTAGGTTTTGAAGACGGAGAAAAACAGCAAAAAGCGTAGGCTAGTGGTCGGTGGGAAATTAATTTCGATTGGGGACACCCAAAAAAGATTAAATTTGAAGGAACGTACATTCCGTAATCAAATCAAAACCCTTCTAATGCTAGCAAAAAGTCCATGATAATCAAAAAAGCCTATAAGCTCTGTGTCCATCCATACAAAGACCAACAAGTCCGCATCGCTAAAACAATAGGGTGCAGTCCCTTTGTCTTTGATTACTTTTTGGATAAATAGAATCGTGCCTATAAAGAAACAGATAAAGGATTAGCTTAAGGTACTTGTATAGCTGGCTAGCTTGTATAAGATTTGGAGGCTTAGCTATCATAAATCGTGATTATTATACTTTCATGGATCAATTACTTTGAAATTGGTATTTTATATGAAAGTAATAAGCGCTATCGTTTTTATTTCAGTTTACTTATTTAGATAATCATGTAGGAAAGCTTGGATGAATTTATTGGTCCTTAACTAACATGTCGCGGGTGTTTCACTCAACTTTAGGGTAGGGAAATGCCTTTGCTATGCACTTCTTTAATACTTCCATAAAAAACTTTCATAAAGTGTTGACATTCGATTATCTATGAGGTATTCTTATACAAGTCGCCGGTGAGGCAGACGAAAGCACCGAGAAAACAACGAAAAAGAAATTGAAATTAGTTGTTGACATCGAGAGCGAAACTTGATATGATATAAAAGTTGTCATTGAAATAAAGACAACAAACATTATCAACATGAACCTTGAAAACTGAACAGCAAAACGTCAACGAAATATAGCGAGAGTGCCAAGTGCACTTGAGCAAAAAC
>NZ_JBIWFE010000017.1:0-2189 GCF_044762865.1 Sporosarcina sp. NPDC096371 | reverse complement strand
TGCGGATTGAAAACCAAAAGGTTAAGTTAGAAAGGGCGCATGGCGGATGCCTTGGCACTAGGAGCCTAAGAAGGACGGCACTAACACCGATATGCTCCGGGGAGCTGTAAGTAAGCTTTGATCCGGAGATTTCCGAATGGGGAAACCCACTGTCCATAATGGGACAGTACGTTTACGTGAATACATAGCGTAATCGAGGCAGACCCGGAGAACTGAAACATCTAAGTATCCGGAGGAAGAGAAAGAAACATCGATTCCCTGAGTAGCGGCGAGCGAAACGGGAAAAGCCCAAACCAGGAAGCTTGCTTCCTGGGGTTGTAGGACACTCTATACGGAGTTACAAAGGAATGGATTAGGCGAAGCGACCTGGAAAGGTCCGCCGTAGCGGGTAAAAGCCCCGTAGTCGAAAGTCCATTCTCTCCAGAGTGTATCCTGAGTACGGCGGAACACGTGAAATTCCGTCGGAATCCGGGAGGACCATCTCCCAAGGCTAAATACTCCCTAGTGACCGATAGTGAACCAGTACCGTGAGGGAAAGGTGAAAAGCACCCCGGAAGGGGAGTGAAATAGATCCTGAAACCATGTGCCTACAAGTTGTCAGAGCCCGTTAATGGGTGATGGCGTGCCTTTTGTAGAATGAACCGGCGAGTTACGATTCCATGCAAGGTTAAGCAGTGAATGCGGAGCCGCAGCGAAAGCGAGTCTGAATAGGGCGAATGAGTATGGGGTCGTAGACCCGAAACCAGGTGATCTACCCATGTCCAGGGTGAAGGTAAGGTAACACTTACTGGAGGCCCGAACCCACGTACGTTGAAAAGTGCGGGGATGAGGTGTGGGTAGCGGTGAAATTCCAATCGAACCTGGAGATAGCTGGTTCTCTCCGAAATAGCTTTAGGGCTAGCCTCAAACTTAAGAATCTCGGAGGTAGAGCACTGTTTGGACTAGGGGCCCATCCCGGGTTACCGAATTCAGACAAACTCCGAATGCCGATGATTTATGTTTGGGAGTCAGACTGCGGGTGATAAGATCCGTAGTCGAGAGGGAAACAGCCCAGACCACCAGTTAAGGTCCCCAAGTATTCGTTAAGTGGAAAAGGATGTGGCGTTGCCCAGACAACCAGGATGTTGGCTCAGAAGCAGCCATCATTTAAAGAGTGCGTAATAGCTCACTGGTCGAGTGGCGCTGCGCCGAAAATGTACCGGGGCTAAACGAATCACCGAAACTGTGGATTGACACCTTTGGTGTCAGTGGTAGGAGAGCGTTCCAAGGGCGTTGAAGCTAGACCGTAAGGACTGGTGGAGCGCTTGGAAGTGAGAATGCCGGTATGAGTAGCGAAAGAAGGGTGAGAATCCCTTCCACCGAATGCCCAAGGTTTCCTGAGGAAGGCTCGTCCGCTCAGGGTTAGTCGGGACCTAAGTCGAGGCCGAAAGGCGTAGACGATGGATAACAGGTTGATATTCCTGTACCACCTCCCCGCCGTTTGAGTAATGGGGGGACGCAGTAGGATAGGGTGAGCGCGCTGTTGGTTATGCGCGTCTAAGCAGTGAGGTGTGAAACGAGGCAAATCCCGTTTCTATAACATTGAGCTGTGATGGCGAGGAGATTTATCTCCAGAGTCCCTGATTTCACGCTGCCAAGAAAAGCCTCTAGCGAGGCGGGAGGTGCCCGTACCGCAAACCGACACAGGTAGGCGAGGAGAGAATCCTAAGGTGATCGAGAGAACTCTCGTTAAGGAACTCGGCAAAATGACCCCGTAACTTCGGGAGAAGGGGTGCTCTGGTAGGGTGTTAAAGCCCGAGAGAGCCGCAGTGAATAGGCCCAGGCGACTGTTTAGCAAAAACACAGGTCTCTGCAAAACCGTAAGGTGAAGTATAGGGGCTGACGCCTGCCCGGTGCTGGAAGGTTAAGAGGAGAGGTCAGCGCAAGCGAAGCTTTGAATTGAAGCCCCAGTAAACGGCGGCCGTAACTATAACGGTCCTAAGGTAGCGAAATTCCTTGTCGGGTAAGTTCCGACCCGCACGAAAGGCGTAACGATCTGGGCACTGTCTCAACGAGAGACTCGGTGAAATTATAATACCTGTGAAGATGCAGGTTACCCGCGACAGGACGGAAAGACCCCGTGGAGCTTTACTGTAACCTGATATTGAATTCCGGTGCAGCCTGTACAGGATAGGTAGGAGCCTAAGATT
>NZ_JBIWFE010000016.1:0-6593 GCF_044762865.1 Sporosarcina sp. NPDC096371 | reverse complement strand
CTCATTTCTAAGTTGGCCCAACCTTTATGCCAAACATTATCTGTTCTTGTTAAGCTCCAAACAGCACCATAGAAATCTAAATCATAAGTACTGCCTCCACAGTTAGCCTTATATGTGTAACCATTTGCCGGGTACCCACTTTGATATTCCTGGCAATTGAAAGTACTACTAGTTATTGCCCAACCATCTGGAACTGCAATAGCAATTTTATCACCTTTTGTGCCACCACTTTTTGTATTATTCCATGAATAATTAGCGTAGACAACTTTATATGCAGTGTTATTAAAAATCCTAGTAAATACATCATGTGAAACCGTTAATTTACTTGCAGGTATTGTAGCTAAAGGTGATATTTCTAGAATGCTATCATCGGTAGATTCAATTAGCTGACTTGTAAGTGGATCTTTTACAAAATCTGTTTCTTCGGTAGTATCGAATTTTAAGACACTATCTTTACTTTTATTATAAATATCTAATTTTTGATCATATTCCCATCTCTTTAACAGATCATCCGGTGTCCCGGCTTGTTTTAAAAATTCATTAAGTTGTGCTTCGGTTACTTCTTTGTCCCCTTTTTGTGCAAATGTTTGATTTTGATTAGTAAAAATAGAAAAAATCAAAATCAAACTTAGCAATAAAGTTAATTTTCTCATTACATCTACCCCTTCCATTATTCTGTCTATTATAACATATAGAAATAAAAATTCCATAATTTACATCAGTCGGTTGAAATATGTAAATAGATTTCGCTATGCTTTATAAAAAGAATAAGACTAGTTTGCCTGCTGAAAAAGCAAAGGTGAACAGGTTAATAGAATCTGTTTTTATTGTCACTTTTTTATCTTTAATCCTTGAAATAACAGCTTTTGTCGTGATTTTATTTCAGAGTTATTTAGACAAATAAAAAAGCCCCTAATCAAAGGGACTTTCACAGTTTAAACTAGCTCTCTATTCCCATTTCTTTTAATAATTGTTTCCGTTCTTCATCGACTTTTAGGTCTACTTCATTTTCCCCTGACTCAGTACTTTTTTTGAACCAGTCAGGAATAATCTCTTCTCGTCCATTAGAGCATTTTACGCTTGGCTGTAATGTTGCAAACGTTACTGGTATGCCTTGTGAATGTTCTTCCCAAGCTGCTAGTAGCTTGGATTTGATAAAACCTAATGGATTTTTAATGGATTCTTGATCATTGACATATTGAATGAGCAGTTTCAATTCATTTTCAGCTTGATCGCCCCAGATTAGGGATGCACCTTGATGCATTTGAGCGAAGTAAGAGCTGTCGAATTGATAACCCACCGCTAAAGCGTTTAATCGCACCTTTATATCTTCGTTTTCAGTAGGTTTTGACCGTTTTTCGGGTGGGATTGGCAATTTGAGTTCATTCTCAGCTGTATGTTTTATTGTAAATGCAATCCGAACAACCCCACGACCTTTTTTAATTTCTTCAAAACCGATATCAAGATCTGTTTTTTCATTAACTTCGTCAATAGCAGTTCTTAAGACACGTGCTTTGAAGTGACCGTATAATGCATATTTCCCCTCACCAACGCCTAATTTTCCTCTTAAGTCTTCGACAGGACACTCCCATTTCCCGAGGTGTTGCCACTTTTTCATAAGTTCATATAACCGGATGGAGTAGGTACTGTTAAGGGATAAAATATTGCTTAATCGATATGACGTAAACTGATTTTTCAACTGCAATAAATAGGGCTTTAATTTTGGAGAAAACGTCAATTCAATAACGCCTGCGCCATCAATATATTCCGCAGTTGAAACCCAATGGGCAAGTAACCATCCCCCGTTCGGCCGTGGAATTTCAACTGTCTTTTCCATCAAATTTTTCACAATTTCTTTAATTTCCCCGTATTTTATACTTCCTTTCAACCCCAACATTTCACTGAAGTCTTTTAATAAAATACGGTATTCCTTAAAGTCGTTATCTGAAGGTTGAATTGCACTCACCATCGTGAGAATAATTTTCTGTTCTCTCGCGGTCAAAGGCTTGTTATGACGGGCTTCAATCAAGTTATTACCTTGAGCAACAACATAATTACTATCCATGATCTCACTCCTTATATCCAGATATATTTGTTTTGTGATAGTTGTTAACTATACAATAACCAATTTGAAAAGTAATTGCAATCATTATCACTATTTATAATGATTTGTGATAATTGGGACCGAAAATGTGATAATTAAGACCGAAAGTGTGATAGTTGGGACCGAAAGTGTGATAGTTGACGGACCGAAAGTGTGATAGTTGGGACCGAAAGTGTGATAGTTGAGACCGAAAGTGTGATAGTTCGACCTTGAAAACTCAGTCGTATCAACGGCTCAGAGGGTGCCTAAATCACTTAAAGCAAAGATCTTAAACAAAGTACTTAAAAACAACAACAAACAACGCGTACGCGCGAAGAGCGTGGTGGTGGTGAAATAAATAAATCTAAGAATCTCTTTTTCTATCAAAATTGCAAATACAGGTTGTCCCACACTTCCAAAGTACCTCTTAAAACGCTCAGAAGCACCGTACACGTGTTTTAAGTCGAAAAATGAATATATCTATCACCTTGGAAATAGAACGCCTTTAAAAGCCCTTTAAATGCTTTTTAGAGATTGATGCAAATAAAAAAAGCCCCGTTAAGAGACTTTCACTGTTAAAAGACTATATTTCGCCACTAAGAGCCAGACCTTGCCCCTTTTGAAAAGTGGCAACCCCCAAACCCCCTCGCCGGGTGGCAGGTCCTCACATGGGGTGAGAACCAAAGAGAGGGTGGAACATCACAGCACGTATCAACTTCTTAAATTCCTTACGCAGCTGCTCCAGTCAAACATTTATCGTTGACACTTCCCGTTGTACATCCATCTTGCCAAGAAAGGGCTAACTTCAGTTAGCAAGGCAGCTAAAGCTGACCTGATGGCTTTCAGTGGATAATATGAATCTGGCCATCTTCAAATATTTCGACTGATTGATAGCTATTTAGCAAGGCTAAACCGTTAACTGTTTCACCTTGACTTAGTTTTTTTTGCCCTTCATGAAAAGTTTCGGGATCCAGCAGCAAGCTATAAAAATAGACTTTTTGCTCGTCAATCATTTCAGAACTCATCATGACAAATCGATCACCGTACTGATTTTTAAAATATTTTCTTGCTTCATCATGACTGGAAAAGTCGGGGAGATTGGCTTCGTCATTTCTACTGATTTTCATTCTTTAAATCCTCCTTTTTCTCGTTATATCCAGTATTTTTTACTTCTGGTATAAACAAACCTTCCACGCCTTCTTTGTAAACTATTTCTTTTTTCTCTTTTGATTTTTCAACGTCAATATTTAGTAATTTGGATTTGTTTTTTTCAACAGCATTTTTCATTCCGTAAGCAACTTGTTCAGCTTCTTCTTCGCCTTTAATTTCAAAATATTTTTCGAATACTGCTCCGACTTGAATTAATCGACGTGTTCGTTCTTTTCGTTCTTTTTCTTTAATTCGATTTGCCACCTGTTGTTTTTTTGCTTTCATTTGTTCCATTTTTTCTTCTAATTCTCTTAAACGATCTTCATCTGTTTTACGAGTAGTCATTTTAACCAACTCCTAATCTCATTCTTTGTAATTAGTTTACCGTATACCCGCGAATAAGACTACTCATCACACTAGAATAGGCATGGGAGGTGTGTTACGATATCCCGAGAGAACGAAGTGACAAGGGCGCACTTATACATCGTTCCGATGTGTGCTATTGCTTCGCAACTAAAACCATATTCGCTTATCAGCGATTTCAAAATTCAAAGTGTGCCATCTTCGATGTGCCACATTTGTTTTATCAATTTGGATTCGCGTAGCGTGGTAAATCATAATGAGGGGGTGAGAATCATGGCAATCTATCATTTTTCAGCACAAGTAATTTCAAGAGGAAAAGGACAATCCGCAGTTGCAGCTGCTGCTTATCGTTCTGGTGACAAATTGCAAGATGAGCGTACAGGCGAAGAAAAATTTTATCGCAGAGATGTAACTCCAGATTCCATGATTCTTGCTCCTTCCGATTCTCCAGAATGGGTGAAGGATCGTGAACGTCTTTGGAATGCAGTTGAAAAGATTGAGAAAAGAAAAGACTCTCAACTTGCCCGTGAAATAAATATTGCATTGCCTGTCGAATTATCAAACGGACAACAGAAAGAATTGATCCGTGACTTTGTACAAAAAGAGTTTGTAGATAAAGGCATGATTGCAGACCTTTCAATACACCGTGATGATGCCAACAATCCTCATGTTCATGTCATGCTGACTACTAGAGAAATTTCAGCCGATGGATTTGGTCCGAAAAATCGTTCCTGGAACGATAAAGGTCTCCTGGAACAATGGCGTGCAGAATGGGCGAATCATGCAAATAAAAGTTTAGAAAGAGAGGGCGTTCAAGAAAAGATATCCCATCTTTCTCATGAAGCCCGTGGACTTGAACAACTTCCGACTATCCATCTTGGCCACATAGCAAGTGCAATGGAGAAACGAGGCATAGACACGCCACAAGGCGATATTAACCGTGACCGTCAGGAATATAACGGGTTGGTCGTTGACTTACAAAAATATCGCGAAGAAAAACGAGCTATTGAAGAAGAAATGGCCCGTCAACTTAAACAATTCGATAAGCCTGCGCCTGAACAATCTTCGACTCAATTAACACAAAATGAATTACTCCGTAATTTCAGAGAGAAATATTTCGAGCCACTTGAAGAACAGCAGCCAGTGAAACAGGAGGTTACTCGTCAGCAGGAGCCGGAGAAAGTCATAGAAGAGCAGCAAGCAATCAAGCAGGAGCCACAAGTCATTGCTCAACGCTTCACTACGCAAGAAGAGCTTGCTCATTTACAAGAAGCGAAAAAAGTTTTGAAGGCAGATCCTTCTCTTAGAAATATTCAAGAAAGACGTCAACAAATTGCCAAATGGTCCGAGCGATTAAATAACGGGGAACAGTTTGTTACTTGGTCAGATAAGGCGATTAAAGAAGCAGCTGGTCATTATAATTCGATTGCAGCTAACCAAGAGAAAATTCAGGAACAGCAACAAAAGCTTGAAAGTATTAACTGGTTGAACCCTTTGAAAGTCAAAGAAAACCGTGCAACAAAGGAACGTGCCGAAATGGTAATTTCCGATTGCCTTGATCAGATTCAATTGCATGATAAAAAGTTGAATTATCATCGGGAAAAGCTCAAATTCTCAACTGAAGTTGAATTTAACCAGGTTAAAGCCGATTTCGAAACAAAACGCCCAGGACTACTTGAAACGAATAAAAATCAACGTCAACAGATTGTGCGTGAAGTGGATGTCCTTAGAGGTGCCGAGAAGGCCCTTAAAAACGGTTTTGTTCGTAAAGTGGCATCAAACTACCCCGAACATCCTGAAGCGCAACATATGAGCTTTGAAACGGCTCAGAAGCTGAATGAAGTGAATAAAAAGAACGGGAAAGTTGTTCCTATCCAAACGATTGAAGAGTTTGTAACAAAAAAACGTCAGGAAATTAAGCAGCTTCAAGGTGAAATTTCTCATGTTAATGAGTACAGTTCACGTTTATTGCGTGCTGGAAATCACCTGAAAAATTATGAGAAAAATCGTGACTATGTTGAAAAAATTGATAAAAACCCAATTCTAAAAGCAAAAATGCTTGTTTCAAAATCAGCTAGAAGTGATTACGACAAGGCTGTTTTGGCTCGTGATCAGTACGCCGACCTTTTGAAAGATGAAGGTATTACTAAAAGAACTGACTTCAACAAGCAGGAAAGTATTTTAGGGGAGCTGCAGGAGCGAATTCCTGTATTTAAAGAGCGCATTAATACCATGCAAAGAGGTCTGGGAATATTCGATTCAATCATGCAAGGTCTTGCGCAAGCAGGGGATTCGGCAAGAAGAGACCAGGGACGTCAGCAAGTTAAAGATAGAGGTAAAGATAAAAAACGTCAGAACAGATGGGAAATGGAGCGTTAAATAGCCACTATCTGCTTGGATACTGGCTTAAATACGTAATTAATCATTATCGGTTTTAAAAACTCCTGCTATCGAAAATATAAATCCCAAAATAGATATTCCTAATCCTATTTTTGTACCGCTTGTATAACCCAATCCTGACGAACTATATACAACTACAATTGTCAATCCTAAGAGTATTATAGATATACCCAATAGTATAAGTTTCATTCTTGTTAAACTCCTTTATCTATTTATTGAATATGTAAATTTAATGTAATGTGAAAAAATAAAAAAACCCCAAACGAAATTAAATTTAATTTTGTTTGGGGTTTTTTATGTTTAACGTTTAGTAATTTTGGATATTAAATTTCATTATAGTTCAATCCATTGTGAATCCAGTATCCCATGCGACTTGATTAGCTGATTTATTTCCAACAACGCCTACAGACATAGGCCCCCAACTCACAGACCAGTTAGTTGATTTACCTACATCCTCAATATATTTACTCAATACTCTAAGCTGTGCATCACGACTTGTACGTCTCATTTCTAAGTTGGCCCAACCTTTATGCCAAACATTATCTGTTCTTGTTAAGCTCCAAACAGCACCATAGAAATCTAAATCATAAGTACTGCC
>NZ_JBIWFE010000015.1:0-21924 GCF_044762865.1 Sporosarcina sp. NPDC096371 | reverse complement strand
GTTTTACTTAGAAACGTTTTTGCTCAAGTGCACTTGGCACTCTCGCTATATTTCGTTGACGTTTTGCTGTTCAGTTTTCAAGGTTCATGTTGATAATGTTTGTTGTCTTTGTTTCGATGACAACTTTTATATCATATCAAGTTTCACTCTCGATGTCAACAACTAATTTCAATTTCTTTTTCGTTGTTTTCTCGGCTCTTTCGTCTGCCTCATTGGCGACTTCTATAAGATTACACCACTAACAATAGAATGTCAACACTTTATAAAAAAATTATAAAAAAACTGCGAAAGCGCATAGCGTAGCGACTCCAGGTATACCTAACACCGCGAGCAAAAGTCCAGATACTATGTTTACAGGAACATAAACACCGATAAAACCTCCCGCAATATTCATTGCGAAAAGAACAAGGAAGGCAAACGCCAGTCTAAACCAGTATACGGATAAACGTTCTAATGCTTTTTGAATCTGCTTCTTATCTAACACCAACAATAGAAGGAGAACTAATCCAACAACTAAACCACCAATAATTTTCACGGGAAACGCCCCTTTCAAATGAATAGTTCATTCTATGCGGTCCCGTGAAAACATATTAATCTCTTCCTAACTGACGGATCTTTGCTTCTTTAAACAAATAAAAGTGTTTACTTTCAGCAATTTTCCGTCGTACCATCACTTCTTGGTCGTAGTCATTTAGATACCTTTCGTTCTCTCTCGCACGTTCCCATTCTTCTTTCGTTTCTAGCATTAATGAATGAAGACGTTCGTCGAACTCTTTTTTAAGCTTCTTTTTTCGTCCAAACATGCAAGATGACCTCCTATAACTCCCGGCGGCCTTCTAGCGCCTTCGATAGCGTAACTTCATCCGCATATTCAAGGTCTCCTCCGACCGGCAATCCGTGGGCAATTCTTGTTGTCATGATTCCGGAGGGTCTAACAAGTCTCGATATATACATGGCAGTCGCTTCACCTTCAATTGTAGGATTCGTAGCCAAAATCAATTCTTCAACTGTTTCGTCCTGAAGGCGTGTTAATAAGGAAGGAACATTAATATCTTCAGGTCCAATACCATCCATAGGTGATATCGCCCCATGAAGAACATGATAGAGTCCTCTGTAATCCCTCATCTTCTCCATAGCTATAACATCTTTTGGATCTTGAACAACACAAATCATTGAACCATCGCGTTGTTTGTCCTGACAAATATGACACGGGTCAACATCGGTTATATGTCCGCAAACCGAACAGTAACGTAAATTCCGTTTTGCATCCACAAGCGCCTTTGCGAAGTCCAATACCGTATCTTCTTTCATACTTAATACAAAAAACGCCAGTCGACCCGCTGTTTTGGGGCCGATACCTGGCAATTTCATAAAACTATCAATTAGTTTTGATATTGGTTCAGGGTAATGCATCGATTTTCCTCCTAGAACATTCCAGGTAGGTTCAATCCTTTCGTGAATTGACCCATCGTAGAGTTCGTTAATTCTTCCGCCTTTGCCATTGCTTCGTTTGTGGCAATCACAATAAGATCTTGTAGCATTTCGACATCTTCCGGATCAACGACAGATGGGTCAATAATCACATCAACGACTTGCTTATCACCTGATACAATCACTTTCACCATACCGCCGCCTGCCGCCGCCTCAAGACGCTTTTCTCCAAGCTCTTCTTGTGCCTCAGCCATTTTCTTTTGCATTTTCTGCATTTGCTTCATCATACCTTGCATATTTCCCATACCACGCATATTCGTTTCCTCCTCATAATTATTAGTCATCGTAGACTTCTATGAATTCCTTACCGAAAATCTTTTCCGCTTCCGTCACGATTGGGTCAGTATTTTCCTGTTCAGCTTCCTTGACGAATGACAGCATTTCTTCGACTGCACCTTCTTCGGTATCTGTCGGCTCCTGCTGTTTAGCCAATCCACTTTTTTGGATATATTCCCCGCGTACCTTCAGCCAACCTTCCTCAGGAACGTACACAACTTCATACGCCTTCCCAGTTCGCGAGCGTAAAGCATCCGATAATCCTGACCGGAGTGATGAATTTTCAGAAGCCATTAGGCAATGGATTTCATATTTGAATTTTAACACAAAAGCGTTCTCTGATGCGGCCACAGGTTCTGTTTCTCCAAGAAGCGCAGCGTGTGATTTTTGCAAGGTCTGCATCATTCCTGCCCACTCTTCTCGAATTGTCTGGATATCCTGTTTCGTCGCAGCTTTCAACACTTCATTTATTTTACCCGTCGGAATTTTGACCGATTGCGATGACTTCGATACATTTTTCCGCGGTTGCGCAGTTCCTTGTCCATCCGTCTGCACACTCACTCCGTTAGCAATTTGTTGTCTCATTTCAGCAATGACCTGTTCAAGTTCCGCTACTTTCTGCGCAAGCCCCGAATCAACTGCCTCATTACTACCTGCCGATTGTGTAGGACGGCTGTCCAGGTGGATCATTTTCAATAATGCGGATTCGATATACACTTTTGCATGATTGGAAAATCGCATCTCCTGCTGTGTCTTTGCCAATATGTCTATAAATGCATACAAGATATCCGGATTGAATCTTTGTGCCATTTCCACAAAACGTTCGTCGCCTGATACAAGTTCAAGTAAGTTTTTCAACCCCGGTGCTGTCCGGAGCAAAAGAAGATCTCGGAAAAACGTGATTAAATCCTCCGCTAGCCTAGACACATCTTTTCCTTCTGCGATCAAGCGATCCAACAACGAAAGTGCCATACCTGCATCTTTGCCAAGCAACGCTTCCGCCAACTGATGAAAGATGTCTTCACTAATCGAACCTGTAACAAGTAACGCATCCTCAACAGTCAACCGATCCCCACTGAACGACACAACTTGGTCAAGCATACTAAGTGCATCACGCATTCCGCCTGATGCGGCCTGTGCAATCACCTTTAATGCACCCTCGTCAGACTCAATGCCTGTATCCGCTAGTACAACTTTCATCCGATCCATAATATCAGTGGGTGTAATCGGCTTGAAATCGAATCGCTGACATCTTGAGATGATTGTTAAAGGCAACTTATGCGGTTCCGTCGTTGCCAAGATAAAAACAACATGCGACGGCGGTTCTTCAAGTGTTTTTAATAGCGCATTGAATGCCGAGTTTGAGAGCATATGCACTTCATCGATAATATACACTTTAAAACGTGCGCTGGATGGCGCGAACCTAACCTTCTCGATTATGTCCCGCATCTCCTCGACACGTGAGTTCGAAGCCGCGTCAAATTCAATAACATCTGTATTGGATCCTTCTGTAATACTGAGGCATGCCGGACATTCATTGCACGGTTCTTTTGCCGGGCCTCTTTCACAGTTCAACGCTTTCGCAAAAACTTTTGCGGCGCTCGTCTTCCCTGTACCTCTCGGACCCGAGAATAGATAAGCATGCGTCGTCTTATTATGAAGGAGGGCGTTCTGTAGTGTCTGTTTGACATGTTGCTGCCCAGACATCTCGGCGAACGACTGAGGCCGATATACACGATAAAAAGCTTGATAAACCAACAGTTCTTCCTCCTTTTGACGCAATGCGATAATATTTCTATTATAGCACAAACACCTTCCCCAAATCTTTTATAACCAATCAATCGCACCCAAAGTTTACAACCTTCAACGGGAGCTTAACTTGAATCGGTTGGGCGTTAGGATTCCCTCTGATTTATATGTATTTCGTTATTCTTTTTCCACTGAAAAACAGTTTAAACTTTAGCTCCTCATATAGAAGTAAAAGCTTCCGTCGGGGCAAATAAAAAAACCCGCCCGCAACAGCGGACGAGTTGAATTATAAAAAGTAAATGCCGTGCACCTTCCTCTGACAGCCGCACATAAGCGTTACTCCTGTCGCCAGCTCGGTCTAGGCGACCCCGCGGCACATGAAAAAGTCCACTTAATGCTGCTTCCTTCCGGACCTGACATGGTTCATGGGTTCCCATTGCGCGGGACCCAAACGTCAACACTACGTGCAAAAGGCAGACCCTACAATACGGACAGCCTCGAGAAGGGATTCAGTCTTGCTAGAGCGGATTGCAAGTGATAGGGCACCGCTACCTCCCCACCTAGCACGGCATCTATTAGTATACTCATTCTCCCGTAAAA
The DNA here is from genome assembly GCF_044762865.1 of Sporosarcina sp. NPDC096371. Lineage (NCBI taxonomy): Bacteria > Bacillati > Bacillota > Bacilli > Caryophanales > Caryophanaceae > Sporosarcina > Sporosarcina sp. NPDC096371. The sequence continues at coordinate 17,808 of NZ_JBIWFE010000015.1, read as the reverse complement.
AATCAAATCTTTATTCGAGAAGTTATCACAATTATTTTACATTCAGCAAACTGTTGACACTGTAATCTAAACATGATAAATTATATTTTGTTGACACGGAGGTATACCCAAGTTCGGCTGAAGGGAACGGTCTTGAAAACCGTCAGGCGGGTTAAACCGCGCGGGGGTTCGAATCCCTCTACCTCCTCCATATTTTTCAACTTAGCGCATAAGTTTGGAGATTGAATTCGTTACTCGATAGCGGATTTTTATTTTGGACATTAAACAACAACCTTAAGAAGCAGACCCGTTAAACGGTCTGCTTCTTTTTTTACATCTATTCAATTCACCACTACACCAACAAGAGATGGTTTTATCGCTAAGCACTCATAATACGGGAAGTCAGCCGCTAACCGCTCAGCTATCTTTCCCTCTTCCCCCTGCTTCACAGCAATAAACACCGATGGACCTGCACCGCTAATCGTCATGCCATACGCGCCATAATCCCGACAAGATAGACGGATCTTCTCGAACTCAGGAAAAAAGGCCTTTCTATATGGTTCATGAAAAACGTCCTTCTCCATCATCCTGCCTGCGGTTTCCCAATCCTCCCGCGCAATAGCAGCTGTCATCACGCTACTGGCTGCACTACCTGCAATCGCTACTGCATGAGGCAATAATTCTGGAAGAAGACCTCTAGATTCTTCTGTCAGTAACACTTTCGGCGGAACGAGCATGACTACACCTATTTTAGGTTCTGGAAGATGAATAACATCTATATCAGCGCCATCAAAATAAGAAATGGTTACGCCGCCTAGCAACGCAGCCGATACATTATCGGCATGTCCCTCTAATTCGCTACCAATTAAGACTTTGTCCTTTGAAGCGAGTTCTAGCGCAAGCAATTGATCCGCAATTTCAATACCTGCTCCAATCGCCGTCGCACTACTCCCAAGTCCTTTTCCAAGCGGAATATCTGACTGGACATACAATGCCTGTGGAGTTACCATCCGCCCATACCGTTCCGCTACATATAGAATCGTCGTCACGATCAAGTTATCTTCGCCACTTGCTAACCCCTGGTACTCGTCCCCTTCATATTGAACACTCCAGCTCAATGCCTGTTCAACATCAACCGTCATATACAAAGCAAGTGCAAGACCAATGCTATCAAAACCGGGGCCAAGATTTGCCGTCGTAGCAGGTACGACAACTGAAAAATTGGCTACTCCCATTACTTTGCCCCTTCTTTCAATTCGTTTAGCAACGCATCAAACTGGTCACGTGACAATAACGACTGCTGCTCATTCACCATGATAGCTGTTTCAGGATCCTTCAGCCCATTACCTGTCAGCACCCCGACAACTGTTGAACCTTTTTCAAGTAACCCTGCATCGAGACGTTTTTTAATACCTGCAATTGTTGCACATGAACCCGGCTCAGCAAATACACCTTCCATTGAAGCAATCAGGCTGTATGCTACCAAAATTTCTTCATCCGTCACCGATAAAATAGCACCGTTCGATTCTGCAAGTGCGTCCTTTGCCAATTGCCAACTCGCAGGATTACCGATTCGGATTGCCGTCGCCACTGTTTCAGGATTTTCAAATACACGGTCGTACACAATCGGCGCTGCCCCGTCTGCCTGTACACCAAGCAATGATGGTAAAGCAGTTCCTTTTCGCTCCGCATATTCTTTGAACCCTTTCCAAGCTGCTGAAATATTGCCCGCGTTCCCGACTGGCAATGCAAAAACATCCGGTACTTTCCCCAGTTGCTCAATGGCCTCAAATGCAATTGTCTTTTGACCCTCCAAACGATACGGATTAATGGAGTTAACGACCGCCACTTTTCCCTCGCCGGCTTCCCGCACCATTTCAAGCGCTTCGTCGAAGTTTCCTGCAATCTCTACAATTTCTGCACCGTACATTTTCGCTTGTGCTAATTTACCGAGCGCAATTTTCCCCTCTGGAATTACAACAATCGTCCGCATACCTGCACGTGCACCATATGCAGCGGCAGATGCCGATGTATTCCCTGTTGATGCACAAATAAGAACTTCCTTACCTTCCTCTTTTGCTTTCGCAACTGCCATTACCATTCCTCGGTCTTTAAATGATCCTGTTGGATTCGTCCCTTCCGTTTTCACGTAGAGCTCTATGCCCCATTGTTTAGACAAATTCGTTAGATGAATGAGGGGTGTATTCCCTTCTTGCAACGTCAACGCCGGTGTTTCTTCAGTCACCGGTAACCATTCTTTATACTCATCAATCAATCCATTCCATCTTCTCATCATTGTTCCCCCTCTACCCGGTAATGGCTAAGCACGCCAATTACCTCTGGTGTGTTGTTCAATTCAGTTACAATATCTAGATGCTGCTTGCGCGAAATTTGATGTGTGATGAAAATCAAGTCTGCGTCGGTCTCCGCTTTATCCGAATGTTGGACAACTGTCGCTAAACTCGCATTACAATTACTATAGATGGCTGTCAGTTTTGTTAGAACACCAATTTCATCTTTAACGCGAATACGATGGAAATAACGTGCTAATTTGTTAGCATCACTTTTCACTTTGCGCTCATATTGCGGAGCATGCAGTCTTTTACCATTCACGCCAAGCAATAGATTGCGGCACGCAGCCACAATATCACCCGTGACTGATGTGGCAGTTGGCAGCGAGCCCGCTCCTGGTCCATAGAACATCGTTTCTCCAACCGCATCACCATATACGTACACCGCATTGAATTCGTTGTTCACCGAAGCCAATGGATGAGAATTCGGAAACAGGACCGGCTCAACTGCCACTTCAATACCGTCTGAGTCCTTGCTAGCTGACCCAGCTAACTTCACCGTATAGCCAAATTGTTCCGCAAGCTCTAAATCGCCTTCACGGATTTCTTTCATCCCCCTGACAAATACATCGTCTAAACGGACCTCCGTAGAGAATGCTAGCGAAGCCAAAATAACCATTTTCCGTGCAGCGTCAATCCCGTCAACGTCTGCTGATGGATCAGCTTCTGCAAAACCCAGTTCAGTAGCCTGTACCAATGCTTCTTCGTAACCCATCTTTTCATGTTTCATTTTCGTAAGGATAAAATTCGTCGTCCCATTGACGATGCCTGTCAAAGCGCTAATGCGGTCAGACGCAAGACCATCTTCCAACGTGCGGATCAGCGGAATCCCTCCACCAACACTCGCTTCATAAAACAAATCACATTTATTTTCATCTGCCAGTTGCAAGAGCCCAGGGCCGTATTCTGCCATGACATCCTTATTAGCCGTCACGACTCCTTTACCCGCACACAGTGAGCTTTCAATTGCTTCTTTTGCCTCACGCGTTCCGCCTATTACTTCTACAATAAGATCAATAGACGAATCATCAAGAACTTCATTCAAATTTGTTGTGAACACTTCCGATGACAGCACCGTATCCCTTTTCTTATATAAATCTTTCACAAGAACTTTTTTTATCGTCACAGGTACACCAAGCTTATGGCGCAAGTCTTCTTGATGGTTTTCCAAGATTTTGGCCACACCACTTCCCACAACCCCAAATCCTAGCAACCCAATATTAATCTCATTTTTCATTGACGATTCTCCTAACTGTATGTACACTATATAAGAACATCCGTCCTCTGCATAAGGACAGTATAGTGAAATATTCGGTCAATAACAACCCCTATTTTAGAAAAAGTTCAAAATAACATACACATATCACAAATTAAAAGATAGGATTTGATCAAAATGAAAGTATGCAAGTTTGGCGGAACATCCGTTGCATCAGCTGAACAGATCAAAAAGGTAGCAGCCATCGTTACAGCCGATTCGTCCCGAAAGATTGTTGTCGTATCAGCTCCTGGCAAAAGATGTAGTGAAGATGAAAAAGTAACAGATTTGCTCATTCGTCTTGCAGAACAGGCACTCAATAATAAGGAGACAAAGAAAGAACTTGCGGATGTTGTCAATCGCTATCGACTAATCGCTGAAGGACTTGGTCTTTCAGAGGAAATCATGCACATCATTGAATTGGATTTGCATAAACGTCTCGCCAGGGATAAAAAGGATCCCGTTTTTTATATGGATTATTTAAAAGCATCTGGAGAAGACAATAACGCTAAGCTCATCGCCGCTTATTTCGCACATATCGGCATAGATGCCAAATACATATGCCCAAAAGATGCAGGATTACTAGTCAATAACCGTCCCGAGCGTGTTCGTGCTCTGCCTGAAGGCGATGAACTGCTGGCCAAGCTACGTGATGAACCCGGTATCGTCATCTTTCCAGGATTTTTCGGCTACACAGAAGACGGAACACTTCGTACCTTCAACCGGGGTGGTTCTGACATTACTGGATCACTACTAGCAGCAGCAACAGAAGCCGAACTTTATGAAAACTTCACAGACGTTGACTCTGTCTTTGTGGCCAATCCAGTGATTGTCGACAACCCAGTCGCAATCGACAAAATGACGTACCGTGAAATGCGTGAGTTGGCCTATGCAGGATTTTCTGTCTTCCACGATGAAGCACTCATGCCTGCCTTCCGCCGTTCCGTTCCCGTGTGCATTAAAAATACCAATAACCCAGAAGCACCAGGCACGTTAATCGTCAAGGAACGTAATCATTCCACTCAGCCCGTTATAGGCATTGCGGCAGATGATGGATTTTCCACACTGTTCGTTGACAAGTATTTAATGAACCAAGAAATCGGGTTCGGGCGTCGTCTATTACAAATATTAGAAGAAGAAGAAATTCCATTCGAACATACGCCGTCTGGAATTGATAACTTATCTGTCATCCTTCGTAGTAAATTCATCACTACAGATAAAAAAGCACGCATCATCCATCGGGTGAAAGAGGAACTAAATGCAGATGACGTAAATATTCAAAGTGATTTTTCAATGATTGTCCTCGTCGGCGAAGGCATGCGCCATTCAATAGGACTAGCCGCCCGTGCTGCCACTGCCATTGCGCGCACAGGTGCCAGCATTCAAATGATCAATCAAGGATCTTCCGAAGTAAGCCTCGTCTTCGGCGTTCATAAAAAGGATGAAACAAAAATATTAAAGGAATTATACGCTGAATTCTTTCAGTCATCGGCCGTATTCTCTTAACTAAAACAAACGGTACACCATCTTATTGAATGGTGTACCGTTTGTTTTAACATTGTGGCATAAACATACCCGGAAACTGCTTCACAATTGCACACGCTATCATATCCGACATTTCTAAAGCCTGTGCCTCAATTTTATCGAACACTTCAATATCTGCTTTATAGTTTTTCTGAATCATATAAACTGCTTCAAGCTTCGTTAAAGCTAGATGCATATAAAACATTTCCCTTACTTCATCTTTTCCTAAATAAGGGTTGATACTACTTAAAAACTCGGCAATATCGTCTGCATTTCGATACCATTGCCTCTCCACCTCCGCCGCCTTCTTCTCATCTCCTTTTGTAGCTGCTGTGACTAATTCTGCCGCTAACAATAGATGTTCCTTAATAAGCACAGCGTATCTATCCGCAATTGTATCGCCGTAAAAAGGTCTTAGGCAATTCGCTAAATCCGTCGCATTTCTCAATAAACGCTCTTCGACAAACTGTAGATCGGGCAAGCCGAATACGATACTGATAATCGTCATTCTGGTCCAGTTAACATGTTCCATCCAAAGAAGCCGGTTCATATTAATAAAGTCGGTCTCTGCCTTGCTTATACAACACCCACCTTGTTGGCTCGCCGCATTCTTCAAGATATACCTGACTGGCGCTGTGTATCGTGAATAGGATTTCACGCCGTTGGGCTCATTAACATTATCTGAGTATGGATACACGTTACAATTCCTCCTTTAAAGCTTGCTCCATCATCCATATACCGACATAAACTTATAAGGAAATTGCATAATGATTGCATCCGATATCATATCTGCCATTTCCAAAGCTTCCATCTCCATTAAATCAAATAGATTTACACTAGCCTTGAAATCCTTGGCGATCATACTGCTCATCCCTTGTTTGATGAGCATCATATGTTCATCAAACATTTCTTGAAACTCTACCGCAGATATATAAGGATTAACGCTATTTAAAAATAGCGCAATCTTAGTTCCATTACGAAACCATTTCTTTTCTATCGCTGTTGCCTTTTCCTCATTACCCGTTAATGTAGCGTTGATGAGATCGCCTGCCAGCGTAATATGCTCTGTTAACAGCCGGCCGTATTTCTTTGCCACCCCGTCACTGTAAAAAGGACGCAATGCTCCCCCCATATCCGTTGCAGCACGGAGAAGACGCGCCACAACAAAGTCGGCATCTGGCAATGAATAGACAAGACTACTGACAGTAGCCCTCGTCCATGCGGTATGTTCCCCCCATAAACGTCGCATTGTACTCCTTAACGCTACTTCAACCTTATTGACACAATCCAACGGTCCTATCAAACACGGATGCATTGGATAACAGTACAAGTACACTCTCCCCCAATAATGAGTCACGCCATCCCCACTCCCATAACTATCAATTACGCCTCCGCATAATTGCGCTTGCGCAATTAGCTCCTTTCAAAGTTTGTACTATCCACCGGAGGCCAACTGGAATCGGCAAAAAACTTGAACTTCCGCTAATTCAAGTTAAACACTCTATTCTATTCACGAAATGAAAAAAAGGATCCATTATTTATCATGTAATTCTTCGAAGATTTAAAGCTCTTAGCAAAGAGTACAAAAAAACAACTCCCTTTTGGCGAGGCACAATATAAAAAAGCACATTGGATAATTAAACCCAATGCGCTTCTTATTATAACTACTTTCTCAAAAATGCCGTCTGCTCCAGCATATGCCCAATGCGCTCCACAATTATTTCTACCTCTTGTGGATTTTTAATAAGATCATAATCATTAATATCCAATCGTAGCACAGGACATGTATTGAACGAATTAATCCATTTATCGTAGCGCCCGTGCATCTCTTCCCAGTAAGCAATCGGCGTCTGCTGTTCCATTGGACGCCCACGCTCTTGAACGCGTGACACAATCTCATCGAGTGATCCTTCTAAATAAACGAGCAAAGTCGGATGTGGGAAATAAGGTGTCATCACCATTGCTTCGAACAAATTCGTATATGTTTCATAGTCAACAGGATCCATTGTTCCTTTTTCCTGATGCATTTTCGCGAAAATCCCCGTATCTTCATAAATCGAACGGTCTTGGATAAACCCACCGCCATATTCAAAGATACGCTTCTGTTCCTTAAAACGCTCCGCCAAGAAATAAATTTGTAAATGGAAGCTCCACTTTTCGAAGTCATCATAAAAACGATCCAGATATGGATTCTGATCAACATTTTCAAAAGATGTCCTAAAGTTTAATGCATCTGCAAGCGCCTGCGTCATCGTTGATTTGCCGACACCAACCGTCCCTGCAATTGTAATGACGGCATTGTTTGGAATACCGTATTTTTCACGTAAGTTCATTCAAAGTTACTCCTTTTTGTATCGTTGCATCAACGGTCTCTAAGATGAATTGTAAATCCTTATCACTGTTCACGAAATCTAATTCATCGCCATTGAACCGAAGCACGGGGATTTCAGGATGTGCTTTTTCAAAATAGGTGATGAATGTTTCATAGTCGTCTGAAAGCTGCTGCATATAAGCAGGATCCATGTTCTTTTCAAAGTCACGGCCACGCATGCCGATTCGTTTCATGAGTGTGTCTAAACTTGCATGCAGATAGACAATGACATTTGGAACTGGCATGTCCTGCGTCAAAATCTTATAAATTTCTTCGTATTTCACATACTCATCAGGACGCAGTGTCCGTTTCGCAAAAATGAGGTTTTTGAAAATATGATAATCAGCAACGACTGATTTCTTTTCCACTAGAATTTCATTTTTAATATCGCTAAGCTGTTTGTAGCGATTACAAAGAAAAAACATTTCGGTCTGGAAACTCCATTCCTCGATGTTGTCGTAAAATTTATTTAAAAACGGATTTTCATCCACAATTTCTTTTAGTTGATGGAATTGTTGTATGTCTGCAATCGCTGTGGAAAGTGATGTTTTCCCAACACCAATTGGACCTTCGACCGTTATAAACGGAATCGACAACAGAATTCCCCCCTTCATGATGTAAATAGATAATGCTTCTTATTTTATCACAGGCTAGATATGAAAAATAGGGAGCAACTTCCGGACTTTTTCCACGTGGAACAATTTGATTCAGGAAGTCATCATGCTACACTATTTGCAGGGAGCGATGTTGTATGAGTACATTTGAAAAAGATCGGCTATATATGCAAATGGCCATCGAGGAAGCGATGAAAGCACATGCAATTGGGGAAGTACCGATTGGCGCAATCATTGTACATAACGATCAAGTCATTGCGCGAGCACATAATTTGCGGGAAACAACTCAAAACGCTGTCACTCACGCTGAACTATCTGCTATTCAGGATGCCTGCCAAGAAATCGGTAGCTGGCGGCTCGAAGATACTACGTTATATGTCACGCTTGAGCCGTGCCCAATGTGCGCAGGGGCTATTTTACAATCGAGAATTCCACGTGTTGTCTACGCCGCCCGCGATCCAAAAGGTGGGTGCGTGGACTCGTTGTATCGCCTATTAAACGATCCACGCTTCAATCATGAATGCGATGTTGTGGAAGGTATAATGGCCGACGAATGCGGAGAAATGCTTACCGCATTTTTTAGGGCGATCCGTGAACGGAAAAAAAGGTTAAAAAAAGAAATCGTGCAGGACGTTGAATAACGTCAGCACGATTTCTTTTTTTACTTACTAATAACTTCTTTTCCACCCATATATGGACGCAACACTTCTGGAATGACAACAGAACCGTCTTCTTGTTGGTAATTTTCAAGGATTGCCGCCACTGTACGACCAACCGCAAGACCACTACCATTCAATGTGTGAACGTATTCAGGCTTCGCACCTGCTTCACGACGGAAACGAATATGCGCGCGACGTGCTTGGAAATCTTCAAAGTTTGAACAAGAAGAGATTTCACGGTACACATTCTGTGTTGGAATCCATACTTCAAGGTCATACTTTTTAGCGGCTGTAAAGCCAAGGTCCGCTGTACACATTTTCAACTTACGGTATGGAAGATTTAACAACTGCAACACTTTCTCGGCATGCCCTGTCAATTTCTCCAATTCATCATAAGAATCTTCTGGTTTAACAAAACGAACAAGCTCTACTTTGTTGAACTGATGCTGACGGATCAACCCACGCGTATCACGGCCCGCAGATCCCGCTTCTGAGCGGAAGTTCGTGCTATATGCAGCAAATGCAGCCGGTAGTTGTTTGACATCCAAAATTTCATCGCGGTAAAAGTTCGTAACCGGTACTTCAGAAGTTGGAATTAAGAAATAATCTTCCTCCTCCAGAAGGAACGCATCTTCCTCAAATTTCGGAAGCTGTCCTGTACCCGTTAAGCTCGCACGGTTCACCATATATGGAGGTAGCATTTCCTCATAGCCATGTTCATCCTGATGCAAATCCATCATGAAGTTAATCAATGCACGCTCTAAACGAGCACCCATTCCACGGTAAAAGACAAAACGACTTCCCGTCACTTTTGCAGCCCGTTCAAAATCAAGAAGTTTCAAATCCGTACCAATTTCCCAATGCGGTTTTGGTTCAAATTCAAATGCTCGGATTTCGCCCCAAGTACCAACTTCAACGTTGTCATCCTCAGTATCACCCACAGGTACACTGTCATGTGGGATATTTGGAATCCGCATCATAATGTACTGAAGTTGTTCTTCCACTTGGTTAAGCTCTTCGTCGAGTTTTTTAATATCATCCCCAACTGCGCGCATACGTGTGATCAGTTCATCGGCATCTTCTTTATTACGTTTCATTTCTGCAACTTTTTGTGTGACTTCGTTGCGTTCTGCTTTCAACACTTCTACTTTTGCGATTAATTCTCTACGTTTTTCGTCGAGACCACCGAATTTATCGAAATCTGAAAGATCTTCCCCGCGTTTCGCAAGTTTTTCCTTCACTTCATCGAAATTGGCACGAACCTTTTTAATATCAAGCATGGACAATTCCTCCTTAAAATGTTGACGATGATGGAAAGAAAAGCGGAAGCGCCTGGTCAGGGACTTATGACCCGAGCCTCTAAGCGCTGAAGCCTAGACATCATTATGCCCTTATCTTTGGACAATAAAAAAAGCCCTCAAATCCCCTATAAAAGGGACGAGAACTACCCGCGTTGCCACCCAAATTGACCAGACACTTATCGTCCAATCCACTTCATTGAAATAACGGCTCAAGCACCGGCACAGGCCTACTAATTATTTCAGCCCAGCAACTCAAGAACGGATTCACAAGTGTTTTTACCGACTTCCACCAACCGCCGGCTCTCTTCAAAAAACGTGCTTGTTACTACTTTCCATCATCGTCTCCTATTTGCAATTACAAATACCTTACTACATGCCTAACATTTTGGCAAGTCGTACGTGGAAATAAAGAACCTTACTAACAACGCTCGGCGCTTAAGGAAGGATTGAACTGCATCCTTCCCCGGATGCCTGCCCTTGAGACGCCTTCGATAGAGATTATAAATTCAGTATATGCACTTTCAAAATTTTTCATTTCAACAACATCGCGATCTGTTCCAAATAAGTTCGCTCATGAGGTACGAAGTCGGTCAAACTAATTTCTGTCGTAGCTCCGTCAAAAATATTAGTACATAGTACCGTCGCAATTTCCGTTAAAAAAAGGGCCGACAATGCTTGACGTTCTACAACATGAACACTTGCCACTTCCTCTTGTTGCAGTGAAAATGCATTTGGAGCAAAAGATGATTCGTACAAAAAGACATTGGCAAATTCACAATCTAGAAAACCTGGTAGCTCAATTACATCCTGCACAACGCCTTTTGGAGATAACTGCGATAACTCCACAGCTAAACCAAGCTCTTCTTCTACTTCACGAATACCATCGGCAATCGTTTCGGTCGCAAGAATATGTCCCGCGGCTGTAATGTCAAATAGATTCGGGAAATCCTTCTTTATGGCGCTTCTTTTTTGAATATAGACAAACTGCTCATCAACAAGCCAACAATGGAATGTTTCATGCCATAGCCCATCACGATGGACGTTATCTCTGCTTGCCTCTTTCAAATAAACATAGTTTTCATCAAAGACCCTTAATTGTTCCATTTCATCACCTGATTTCTTAACTATTGGTATTTCAAAACCAAATAAATCAATACTGGTGCTGTCGAAAGTATAATCAATAATATTACATATTTCCAGTTATGCTTAACGTGAACATAAGCTCCATTAAATATATTGATACCCGCCAGCAAATACACCAATAAGATGTATATATCATTAAAAGCTGAAAAGACTGCAAACATCATTGCACCAATAGCGGTCCCATAATGAATTACCTTCTTAAGGACTGGATTTCTTCCAACAGTCGTGGTCACCTATATCATGGCCACCTCTCTAAAATAGCTCATGCCGTATTCATTTTACCCTTACTTCTAATCGTAACCTATCTAAATATCCATATCTGTCATAAAAGTAAAAAAATACTGTAGATAAAAGCGCAATTTCCGCTTTTATCTACAGTCTGGAATAAGAATCGTTTACCAACCGCGTTCCTGCATACGTTCCCCTGCCGCTAATCCTGCAATTTCCAGGCCTTTCATTGGAGTACCAATGTCTTGGGAAAGCTCACCGATTAACTTATAATCTTTAAAGTTTTGCGTTGCCTGAACAATCGCACGTGCAAATTTCTCCGGGTTTTCTGATTTGAAGATTCCTGAACCAACGAACACGCCATCTGCGCCCAGTTCCATCATCAATGCAGCATCAGCTGGTGTTGCCACACCGCCTGCTGCGTAGTTTGTTACAGGAAGACGGCCATGTTTTTTTATCGCCAGAAGAATCTCATACGGAGCTCCAAGATCACGTGCTTCTGTCATTAGCTCATCTTCATTCATATGAACGATTCGGTTCACTTGCGCATTCACTTTACGTAGGTGACGCACAGCTTCAACGATATTCCCCGTACCTGGCTCACCTTTCGTACGTAGCATCTTTGCACCTTCCCCGAGACGACGTGCTGCTTCCCCAAGGTCACGTGCTCCACAAACAAACGGTACATTATACTGGCTTTTCAGCAGATGATATTCTTCGTCGGCTGGTGTGAGTACTTCACTTTCATCGATGTAATCGACGCCTAGCGCTTCGAGTACACGTGCTTCAGAGATATGCCCAATACGTGCTTTCGCCATTACCGGAATTGACACCGCTCCCTGTACTTCTGTAATGATGCGTGGATCTGCCATGCGTGCTACGCCGCCTGCTGCCCGTATATCTGAAGGAACACGTTCAAGTGCCATTACTGCAATTGCACCCGCCGCCTCCGCAATTTTTGCCTGTTCCGCATTAATAACATCCATGATGACGCCGCCATATTGAAAACTCATTTTTATCTTCCCCCTTTTCTTATTGTTCAGTATAATAGAGTATGACCTTATTGAAATACTCAGTTCCATAGAAGTTAAAAGGGTCAGACGGGATGATCAACATCGAAATGTTGTTAATTAAACTAGAAAAGAGCAAAAATAGCCCACTATACGAGCAAATTTATGACCAAATTCGCCGCGATATCACCAATGGTAAATTACCCGTGGGTAGGAAACTCCCTTCCAAACGCAAACTCGGTGATTTTCTCAATATCAGCCAAACGACAATCGAACTGGCCTATGCACAGCTCACGGCGGAAGGGTTTATTTCATCGAAACCTCGAAAAGGCTATTATGTACAAGCAATTGAGGAACTGGCCTATGTCCAACCAATAGAACTCATAGAAAAATCCATTGATCGAAAAATAGAAGATATCTCTATCGACTTTTCTCCTGGAAAAATCGACACTGAATCATTTCCTTTCACCCAATGGCGGAAATATGCCAAAGATGTCATCGATGAATCATCTCAGAATCTCCTCCTTCTGGGCCATCCGCACGGTGATTACGAGCTACGTCAAGAAATTGCCCGCTATTTGTATCATTCCCGTGGTGTTGATTGTACGCCGGAGCAAGTCATCATCGGGTCTGGAACAGAACAGCTTATGCCACTGGTTATCCGAATTCTCGGCAAAAATGCGACCTATGCCATCGAGGACCCTGGATACCCACTCACCCATCATGTCTTTTTCCACAATGATCGAAAGGCGGTCCCCATTACAGTGGATGAAGAAGGGATGGATATACGGGCACTCCAACGCTCAGGAGCAACTGTTGCTTATGTGACGCCCTCACACCAGTTTCCAACCGGTACCGTCCTGTCTGCGGCTCGCAGGACCGCTTTAGTGAACTGGGCTTCGGCACAAGACGAGCATTTCATCATTGAAGACGACTACGATAGTGAATTCCGTTATACAGGACGCCCTATTCCTTCCTTACAAGGAATAGATAAAGGCGGTAACGTTATTTATTTAAGTACATTTTCGAAATCGCTTATGCCATCGCTCCGGATTGCCTACATGGTGCTTCCTCCTATTTTGCTCGACAGATACGAGAAGGCATTTATTCACTATGCAGCTACTGTACCGAGGCTCGATCAGCATATCCTGGCTCGCTTCATGGCAGATGGACACTTTTCCCGACACCTAAACAGAATGAGGAAAATTTATCGGCGGAAACTGCAGATGTTAACAGAAGCACTTAGCTCCTACACACCGCATGTATCATTTTCCGGCGATGAAGCTGGCATGCACATCATCATCACAGTCCATACCGATGCAACAGAAGAGACACTTGTAAAAATGGCTAGCTCAGCCAATATCCGTGTCTACGGCCTTAACGGTTACCGAACAGCTCCCCTAACAGGAGAGCCCTCCTTTCTGATTGGTTTTGGTGGCTTATCCGTTAAGGAAATCACACATACAGTGAATGCCCTCATGAAAAGCTGGCGTATTGAAAAAAGCGTGGAATCCAATTAAGGATCCCACGCCTTTCATTTTATTTAAATAAACCTTTAACAAAGCCAGTTGCACCGTTCCAAATGCCAGCAAAGAAATCACCGATGGCTCCCATCATTAGGGAGAACCAGCCCGCCTTTTCAACAGCATCCTTCGTTACAACTTCAGCTCCTGGATTAGTGTCATCAATGAATCCATAATCCGTGCCTTCTGTTTTCACCAATTTCACATGACCCACAACTGTATCTTTCTTAATAGGTGCTTGAAGTGCACCGTCTTTGAGTTTAGATTCATCAATTGTCAGTTCAGGAACATACAAATCTTTTTCGCTTGTCTTCACCATCATGCGAATTGGTTCCTTCACTTCAATAGATACTTGTTTCTCTTTCCCTTTAACGACATCAAGTTCTTTCTGCTTATCAAACTGATGACCAGCAGGAACAAACTCTACTTCTGAGAATTGGCTAAAACCGTAATCGAACAAAGCGCGTGTTGCATCGAATCTCGCCTCGTACGAACCAACACCTTTTGCATCGACAGCATTCATGACGACGGCGATGATTCGTTTACCATCACGCGTAGCTGTACCTGTAAAACAATGTCCTGCAAAATTAGTTGTACCTGTTTTCAGGCCGTCAACGCCTTCATATTGATAAACGAATCCTGGAAGCATGAAATTCCAGTTTTTCATCACTGTACGATCAGTTGTACCTTCACGAAATACTTTTGTATTAATTTTTGTCGTTTCCAACACTTCGGGATAGTCATGTAACAAATGATAAGCAAGTTTTGCAACAGACTTTGCCGGCATGACGTTTTCGTCATCTGGGCCTGTCCCTTTAGGATGCATGCCTTGTAAATCACTATTATTCAAACCTGTTGTATTAACGAATTTATAGTCCTTCAAGCCTAGCTCTTCCGCTTTCGCGTTCATCAGCTTCAAAAACTCTGTCTCTGTTCCCGCAATCGTTTCAGCGATCGCAATTGTCGCTGCATTGGCTGAATAAATTGCTAACGCTTCATACAACTCGCGAATATTATACGTACCATCTCTTCGTAGTGGTACATTACTAAGACGACGATCCTGTGAAACCGCATACGTATAGTCATTCACTTTGTATTCTTGATCCCAAGTTATATTCCCTTCCTCAATTGCCTCAAAAAGAAGATACTCGGTCATCATTTTCGACATACTTGCAATGCCTAGTGGCGTATCTGCATTTTCTTCATACAAAATCTTTCCACTGTCTGCGTCAATTAAAATTGCTCCATCGACATGAATGCCCAACGGTGAATCCGCATAAGCTGGGGCTACGCCAAGTGTCGTTAATAATAGTAGTGGCATCAACAATACTGCCACCCATTTTCTCAATTCCCGTTTCACAATATTACCTCCGTCATTGCTATTTCCCTCAGGTCATTTTATCATAATTCCGGTACAACATGGGAACTAAACCGAAAAAGCACCTTTCCGCTCATATGTAGACGCAGGAAAGATGCCGGGGTTCCTTCATTTAAACTTCAAACTCAGATAATGTCACTTCTTAAAGTGAATAGTTTGGAGCTTCCTTCGTAATTTGTACTTGATGCGGATGGCTTTCGCGTAAGCCTGCACCTGTCATACGTACAAATTGCGCTTTTTCACGTAGATCGTGCAAATCCTTTGTACCGCAATAACCCATACCTGCACGAACACCACCCACTAACTGATGGATTGTATCCGACAACGGACCTTTATATGGCATACGACCTTCGATTCCCTCCGGCACGAGTTTCTTCGCATCGTCTTGGAAATAACGGTCTTTTGATCCACGCTCCATTGCTGCCACTGAGCCCATACCACGGTACACTTTAAAACGACGACCTTGGAAGATTTCTGTTTCTCCAGGGCTTTCCGTTGTACCTGCCAGAAGGCTTCCTAGCATAACGACGTGTCCGCCCGCTGCAAGCGCTTTGACGATGTCTCCAGAGTATTTGATACCGCCATCTGCAATAATCGTTTTGCCTTGTCTGCGCGCTTCAGTCGCACATTCATAGATAGCAGTAATTTGTGGAACACCTACTCCTGCAACTACACGCGTTGTACAAATCGAACCAGGGCCAATTCCCACTTTGACAACGTCAGCGCCTGCTTCGTAAAGTGCACGAGCACCTTCGGCAGTAGCAATATTCCCTGCAATAATATCGAGATCCGGATATGCCTGTCTAATTTGTCTAACCGTGTCTAGAACACCTTTAGAATGTCCGTGAGCAGTGTCAATGACGATGACATCAACTTCTGCTTTGACAAGCTTCTCGATACGTACCATTGTATCTGATGTAACACCAACTGCCGCACCAACAAGAAGACGACCATGTTGATCCTTAGCTGCATTCGGGAACTCAATCACCTTTTCAATATCTTTAATCGTAATCAAACCTTTAAGGATGCCACCTTCATCAACAATCGGAAGCTTTTCAATCTTATATTTCTGCAAAATTTTCTCGGCATCTTCAAGTGTTGTGCCAACAGCCGCCGTAACAAGATTCTCCTTCGTCATTACATCATCGATAATCAGGGAGTAATCCTGAATAAATCGAAGATCACGATTCGTTAAGATCCCGACAAGTTTCAACTCTTCATTATTATTAACAATTGGAACACCAGAAATACGATATTTGCCCATCAAATGCTCAGCATCGAAAACTTGATGTTCAGGCGTAAGGTAAAACGGATTTGTAATGACACCATTCTCAGAACGTTTAACAGTAACCACTAGCTCGGCTTGCTCTTCAATACTCATATTCTTATGGATGATACCCAGCCCGCCTTGACGCGCCATTGCAATTGCCATCTTCGATTCTGTGACCGTATCCATTCCCGCGCTGATAACCGGGATGTTTAATTTAATCTTATCAGTAAGATTAACAGACAATGACACATCTTTAGGTAATACTTCAGATGGTCCAGGTACTAGCAACACATCATCGAACGTAAGCCCTTCACGCGCAAACTTTGATTCCCACATTCCATTACGCCTCCTAATTGTATATATTCTGAGTTGAATATTATTAAATAGGTTATCAGCGGATACAATAGCTGTCAAGGATGTGAGGTTAAGAAAAAGTATTCAAATTATTCATTAAATAAATAAGTTGGCTAACTTCCTCACTTTAATAGGAACGTTTACAGAACAATTCCTTCCTTAGTATTCCTTTTACCTTCAATTTAATCCCTAGCGTCAGCAATTCTTTCTCCAAATTAACTAGAAAACCCATGCTTTCCTGCTGAAATAACAAATAAAAGAAGCCATTACCCATTCGCATGACTTTAGCTGCAATCCTCCTACCTTTACTTTCTTGAATACTATCACACATCTCCCTTTACACGTATTTCATTGTACAAGTGCGAGATAAATCTTCGGTTTTTATTATTAGGGAAGAACAAAAGCGCTGGGGCCTCGACTCCAAATCACTATGTTGTAACTTATCTATAGTTCGAGATTTTATAGTTTTCTATACAAAAAAAGCCATTACCTATTGGTAATGACCGCGTACTCGGCGACGTCTTGAAAACCCTTGCTTTGATTTACACAAAAAATGTGTAAATTACCCGACAGATTTCTTTGTCAGTTTCAGTCGTCCGGTTCTCGCGTATATCACACGCTCCGATCCTCAGCCTTCGCTTGCTTAAACGTCGGCACACCAGCTCTTACACTCATTTCATTGTACAAATACGAGATAAACCTTCGGTTTTCATTTTTAGACAACAAAAAAGCCATTACCTGTTGGTAATGACTGTGTGCCCGGCGACGTCCTACTCTTGCAGGGGGAAACCCCCAACTACCATCGGCGCTGAAGAGCTTAACTTCCGTGTTCGGGATGGGAACGGGTG
>NZ_JBIWFE010000014.1:0-33472 GCF_044762865.1 Sporosarcina sp. NPDC096371 | reverse complement strand
AACTTAAATCGTTAGATTTTCATTTGCCCCCAACCTACATAAATAATATGAGCAAATAAAGTTAAAGAAAACACTTGACTGGACGTAAGAAAGCATCCGTTAGTTTAAGAAGAACAGAGACGCTTATTAAACAATCGCGCCAGATTGCTGGAAGAGGATTGCACTAAACATTACCCTTTCCCAGCCACTAATACTGAATGTCTTCTAAAACCCAGGGATTATCTCCTTTTTCTGAATACATGGCGAAATACTCTTTATCTTTCTCAATAAGGTTCCAAACCATCTTTTCTTGTATCACTATCTTAAATGCTTCTTCTTTGTTTTGATTGTTGGGGTCATATGCCTTAATCCAATGTTCTTTGTTGTCGCTTGAATAACCTTTTTCAATCACCATCAACGTCGAGGCAGTTGATCCTCCCCCAATGATTAGATAATACTTTTAATTTTCAACAATCTGGTCCGATTGTTGAATACAAGTTAAACAACACTCTTGAACTAACCTGCCACGTTAGTTGAAGAAGCAATTATTATCATAGTACCATAATCAACCAATTATGAGGCGTGAAAAAATACCTTACATCAGATGTTGCTTCTTCAGGTTTGTTCCTAATATGTAGTAGGTTCTTTCGGTTGACCTTCTTCAAAGATGTCCCCTGACCCCTCATGTTCAGGTAGTTCTTTGATGAGGTCATATCCAAATTGAATTAAATCGCCAGACGCATTACTATCCGCGGAATCAAAGCTGTGATTAACATGATCTAAGATGTGATCTTTTTTATCGCTATCGAAAACAGTGACGAATGTCTCAACCTTTTCTTTCGTGGCAACTAAATGTGATACCTGATGGTACGCCCCCTCAAACACTATCTCTTTTCCTAGAATAGATTAGGTATGATTTTTTTGAATAGCCATGATATTCCTCCTCATAAGTAGTTAAAAATTTGCGCTGATAAAAGATGAAATGTAACCGCACGATTTTTATAGCCGACGTCTTATTAAACCAGTTGAAAGCATATAGAATATGGTGTAAAAAATAATGTTAACTTACGGGAAGCGATGGACAGAGTCCGACTATGTATTTATAACAGACAGAGGAGCAACCCCTGTAAGCGTTAAGTCTGTATGCGAACCAATGGAACGGATTATCAAGAAATCCGGAAAAAACGCATCACACCAAATGGGCTTCGACATACCCATGCAACTATAATGATTAGTAAGGGAGTCCCTCTCCAAACTGTCGCAGATCGTTTGGGCAACACCCCAGAAATGATTCTAAGAGTTTATGGACATACTTTAAAAGAGCTTGAAGTTGAATCAGTAAAAATTTTCAATGATGCACTAAATTTTTAGTTTTGTGGACGATTTGGGGGACATTCTTAATTTTGCAACTCCAAACCCCGATAACATAAGCTTTCTTGCTTCTACGTTTTATTACGTGCTATAATAGGAGCATTGTGAATTTAGGAGGATTTTGAATGATAGCAGTCAGTAATGTAAGCCTTCAGTTCGGCGATCGTAAGCTGTTTGAAGATGTGAATATACAGTTTAATCCAGGTCATTGTTATGGTCTAATTGGTGCGAACGGTGCGGGTAAATCGACGTTCCTTAAAATTTTGTCAGGTGAACTTGAAACGCAAGAAGGAAATGTCATCATGAACAAAGATGAGCGTCTTGCTATCCTGAAACAGAACCACTTCGAATATGAAGAGAGCATCGTAATGGATACGGTCATTATGGGTCACAAACGCCTATACGACATTATGATGGAGAAAAACGCTATCTATATGAAAGAAGATTTTTCTGATGAAGATGGTATGCGTGCTGCCGAACTTGAAGGTGAGTTTGGCGATTTGAATGGTTGGGAAGCTGAATCTGAAGCTGCCATCCTTCTACAAGGACTAGGTCTAAAAGAAGAGTTCCACCAAGTGAAGATGGCTGAGCTAGATGGTTCTGATAAAGTAAAAGTGCTTCTTGCACAAGCGCTATTCGGTAAACCTGACGTTCTTCTTCTCGATGAGCCTACTAACCACTTGGACTTGAAAGCAATCCAATGGCTAGAAGAATTCCTCATCAACTTTGATAACACAGTTATCGTTGTATCCCATGACCGTCACTTCTTGAATAAGGTGTGTACGCAAATCGCGGATCTCGATTTCTCTAAAATCCAAGTTTACCCAGGTAACTATGATTTCTGGTATGAGTCTAGCCAGCTAGCTCTGAAAATGTCACAGGATCAAAACAAGAAAAAAGAAGAGAAAATTAAAGAACTTCAAGCATTCGTTGCACGCTTCAGTGCCAATGCTTCGAAATCAAAACAAGCGACTTCACGTAAGAAGACACTTGAAAAAATCGAGTTGGACGATATTAAACCATCTTCACGCCGTTATCCTTTCGTTAACTTCCAAATGGGGCGTGAAATTGGGAACGATGTTTTGACAATCCAAGATGTTTCAAAAACGCAGGATGGAAGAGTTATGCTGAAAGATGCATCATTCACAATGAACAAGGAAGATAAAATCATTCTCCTTGGAAATCCACTTGCAAAAACAGCCCTTCTTGAAATTCTTGCAGAAGAAGCTGAACCAGATGCTGGTAATGTCAAATGGGGCGTAACAACAACACGTGCGTACTTCCCTCTTGATAATAATGACTACTTCCAAGGTACTGAACAATCCCTTGTTGAATGGTTACGTCAATATTCACCTGACGATCAAACCGAAACATTCTTACGTGGTTTCTTAGGACGCATGCTGTTTTCAGGTGAAGAAGTAAACAAAAAACCATCCGTTCTATCAGGTGGCGAAAAAGTACGCTGCATGCTTTCCAAAATGATGTTGACAAGTGCAAACGTTCTTCTTCTCGATGAGCCGATGAACCACTTGGATCTTGAATCCATTCAAGCTTTGAACAACGGTCTGATGTCATTCAAAGGTGCCATGCTCTTTACATCACATGACCAACAGTTCATCCAAACGGTTGCCAACCGCATCATTGAAATCCATGATGATGGTACAATTTTCGATAAAATGATGGGTTATGATGAGTATCTTGAATGGAAAGAACAGCAAGCAAAAAGCAAATAATCAATAATAAACAAGCCGTCTCCCCTACTAATTGGGAAGACGGCTTGTTTTTCAATTCACGACTGTAACGTCTTTGTATAGTTTTCGTCCAATGGGACAAACCATATAAAAGGAGTGATTTTCATGCGGAAAATGAATATTGTCCTCTGGCTAGTGCTAGCCGCATTTGTATTCACAGGCTGTTCTAAAAATGGTGGGACTGCCTTGGATAATTCGGGATCTCAAAACACAGGCAGCAAAGCGCAAAGTAGTGGGATTGACAGCCCAACCGACATCGCAATGGAAGATTTTTTTCTAGCTGATGGATCGAAAGCGCATTATCAAGGTGAAGGAAATGAGTTTGCGGAACTGGATATTGAAGTTGCCCATCCGTATAAGAATTATGTAATCATTCACGAAAATAATGGTGGGGGGCTAGTGCGTTATACTTACAAAATTGATCGTGATGAAATACTTATACTCGAAAATAAGTTGGTTGAAACGCGAGCAGATTTCCCTTCACTGGAAGAGTTAGATGCAATGGCTTCGACTGGAGTTTACCTGAAGAAACCGTTCAAGAAAGGAACTTCATTTGGAGATTGGACAATCGTTGAAACCGATGTAACTCTAGAAACACCTTATAAAACGTTTGACCGTGTTTTTGTTATTGAATCGCAGGATACGGATATCGTCAACCGCAAATATTTTGTCGAAGGTTTTGGCGAAGTGAAACGTGAATCCATCATGAAGACCGAAGAAGGTGAACATATCGTTACCTCTACATTGAAAGCAGTTGATCAATAATGGATAAAAGGGCGTCCCCATAATGGTTCGCCCTTTACGTAAAAAAGATTCACCTATTACAAAAAATACCGCTACTAACGATCATTTTTTGTAATGGGTGAATATCTATTTTTCATTACTCCTCCGCCCTGTAAGCAGTAGGTTTGCCATCTTTCATTAAGATGACGCCGTGATAGAGTTGTAGATCCTCATCACATGCTTCACAGAAGTCTTTCTCACATTCGGACCAAAACACGTAGAAACAGTCTTTTTTTACAGCCTCAAGTGCATACTTCTTGCGTAGCTCTGTCAGTAACTTTTCGCAATACATCAAAGCCTCTTTAGCGTCGTTGAAAGTACAGCGGGAACGAATCTTCTCCTCCCACCCTTCAAACATCCACCACGGTTCGTAATCTGCTTTCATATAAATCACTTCAAACAATTTAAATAACCTCCCTATGTAACTCTCAGGTGAATGACCTTCATTTTAACAAACTCCCACTCGATGTCCAACATATTGCTTTGTGCATCTGTCAAAGTCTCCACCGGAATGAAGCCAATGCAAATGCTATGTGAGGATTGTGTTTATCGGGTATAATTGAACTACTGGTATGAAACTTTATTCGTTCTGAAACGTATAAATGAATATAGATAAGGAGGCCTGAAGATACCATGAAAGAGATCCAACAATTTTTTTTGCGGCACTTTATCGTAGCACCCATTAGTTTCGGGTCTTGGATTTACTTGTTTTTCGGTGCTGGACTTAATATTTTCGCAACAACAGGTCTATTTGCAGTGATTTATCTGGGTGGCACAATTTCATTTAAACAGATTCAAATAGCATCCAACAGAAAAAAATTAGGGATGTCCCGATCTGAATATAGCCATATAAAAGGCCAACTTTCCGAAGCGAAACAGAAAATCAAACGACTGAATAGCCTGTATGGACAAGTAAGATCCGTCCAAGCCTTTAGACAAGTGTATGAAATGAACGGCCTCGCTAGAAGGATTCTTGGCATCGTTAAAACAAACCCGCAAAAGTTTTACCATGTTGAAAAGTTTTTTTATGCTCATCTCGATTCTGCGGTTGAATTGACTTCAAAATATGCTTTGCTAGTCAATCAACCATTGAAGGATAAAGATCTTCGCATCGCACTACAAAACACACGAGAAACACTAAATGATGTCAACAAACAATTGGAGCAAGATTTGCGAAGTGCCCTTGCACCAGATATCGAACAACTACAAATGGAACTCGACTTTGTTGATATAACGATGAATCAAGACAAAGCGCTTCTCGAAATGAAAGGAGAAACACCATATGACCGAAAATAAGCAAGTAAAAACAATGGATGATCTACTTGATAATCCATTTGACTTTCAAGAACCCCTTCTCCCAGAAGAAATGCAAACGAAAAACAATGAGGTCAATAAAAGCCCTAAACTAATTGATCGGTTATCTATTGAAGAAAGGGAGAAAGCACAACAGCTTGCTGCCCAAATCCCCGTTGGCAACTACGAAGCCATTCTGACATACGGGGCTAATGCGCAGGGTGAGCTTTCTAAATTCTCTCATCAGATGCTCGATCATGTCCAAAGTAAGGATATCGGCCCGGTTGGTGATGTGCTGAAAGACTTGATGAACCGACTTTCAGAAATAGATCCCGATGCTTTATCTGAGAAAAAAAAGACGGGTCTTAGCCGATGGTTTAACAAAGCGACGCGTTCGGTTCAGGAAATGATGACAAAATATCAAAAACTAAGTACACAGATTGACCGGATTGGCGTCCAGCTAGAGCATTCAAAACGGGGACTAATTGAAGATGTTCATATGCTCGATAATTTATATGAGCAAAATAAAACCTATTTTCAAGCACTGAATGTTTACATAGCCGCAGCAGAGTTAAAGCGTGATGAAATTGCCAACGAGATTATTCCTGAAATGCGTAGACAAGCAGAATTGTCGAATGACCAAATGGCATTCCAAGAAGTGAATGACATGGCACAATTCCTTGATAGATTGGAAAAACGATTATACGACCTACAATTATCTCGTCAAATTACCATCCAAAGCGCACCACAAATTCGGATGATCCAACAGACAAACCAGACGCTGGCGGAAAAAATACAGTCATCGATCATGACGTCTATTCCGCTTTGGAAAAATCAAATTGCTATTGCTTTAACATTGAACCGTCAAATGAAGGCAGTCGAGTCGCAAAAACTGGTGACAAAAACGACGAATGATTTACTGCTGAAAAACTCAGAAATGCTAAAAATTAATTCAATTGAAACAGCCAAAGAAAATGAGCGTGGCATCATCGAAATAGATACGCTTAAGAAGACCCAGGAAAACTTGATTCAAACGATAGAAGAGACACTTATCATCCAAGCTGATGGTCGCGCAAAACGTAAATCAGCCGAAATTGAAATTGCACGAATGGAAGAAGAGTTGAAACAACGCCTTTTAGGTGTTCATGAAAAAATCCAAAACCGCCCTTCATAAGGCGGTTTTGGATTTTTATTTGTCTAGCATTACGTATTCCGTATAACAATCGCTAGTAACTTTCTCAATATACGCAGCGTCTGATCAGTAAAGCCTTCGACCGAGTTGGAGGATGCAGTTTTATTACCAAACATCATGGCAAATAAGGTTTTCTGATCCCCTGTAGGCTCTTCCGTCGACAAGAATAGATGAATCACGGAAATGCCTTTCTTCTCCGTTTCCATCACAGCCTCTGCTGTATCCAGAATCCCATTACGATCATAACCGAAGGCAGAAGGCTCACCGTCTGAGAAAACGAGTAAAAACTTATGCTTTTCCTGTCTAGCAGACAATTGCTCCGCCATCCATCGAATGGCAAATCCATCGCGATTATCTTCATTCGCATCAAAGGATAAGATAGACATGCCGTTGTCTTTGTTGCGATCTGCAAACGTATGCATGAGGCCGAAAACATTAGGCTGCACTTCTTTTGAGGCATGGTAGGCATCTTCATAATACGATGAAATTTCATGGCTCACGCCCAGTTGGCGAAGTACATCGTGGAATAATAACACCGCCTGCTTTGTTTCATCCAGCTTATCGAGCATGGAAGCAGAACCATCAACGAGTAGCCCAAAAACAGCATCCAAGTTAACAGAAGGTGCATTTTTCCGATAAAATGGTTTTGGTCTTTCATCCACTACCATCGTCGTCAATTTGGTTGATAGACGCCCTTTCATCAGACGCTCCCGCTTGGAATCTGCCTTCAAGTCGATACGCTTTTTCATTTCCTCAACAAACGAACGAACATAGGGCTTTTGCTGTTCTCGCCAAACCAGCAATTTTTGACGGTTTTCATGCTCATCAGCTACTTCTATACGCGATTCTTCATACACCACGTTCAGATGCTCCTTACCAAACAGTTTACCGGCCTTCACCTTATTCTCTCGCTTGTCTGCTTTGTCGCTCTCTTCGTCCGTCCAGCGCTCGTTGTCGTTCCCTTCTGAATCTCCGGAACCCGTTTCTTCTATGTCAGCCTCTTCATTGCCAGGCGTGGCATCGTTGGCATCACTTTGACCAGATCGGCCATGCTCGAGCTCAAATTCAAGGTGGACACCTGATTCACTTTCATTTTCCCGATGCCATGAACGAAATACCTCTTCAATCGTTTCTTTTGGACCTTCCTCACCCTTTTCGGCGTCAGCCATCCCTTCATGATAATGAAATACCGTATTGTCTTCGGTAATTGAATCCCCGGCCGAGTAGTACTGATGGATCAGGTCTTTGTCGATGGATCTTTCGATAATGCCAACGATCCTGTCGGCAATAAACGTATTATCCTGCGTATTTTTCGCATCATAAGTATGCTGTAAAACGGATTGGACAAGCCCTACGTCGATGGCTCCCCAGTTGATAGATGTGTCGGCAAACATTCCTTCGTGGAGCGATACAAATAACTGGTTCATCATTGCGTCAGCTAAAAAGTTCTTTTGCATATTCGATGACAGCATATTGCGATGAAAACTGACGTACGCTTCCCTTCTGATATCAAATGAAGTTGCCGTTCCTGGTCTTTCCTTCGTAATCACATCAATGAGACGGAATTCTTCAAGCATCAATAAGAGTTCCGTAGTGAATTTCCGTAATGGGTGCGAGCGATATTGATCTGTGAAAGTCAGCCAAGTGCGTACATCGAATCGTTTCCAATACCCCGCAGTCAATAAATAAATATCAGAAAGCCTGCCTGCATGGATTACTTCTTCTGTTCGATGGCGCCAAAAAACACTCATCGAAATAATCCCTTCCTGTGGACGAAATTCAAGTAATTTCCTCTCTGTTAACTCAAGAAAAGGCGCATCTGCAAGTGCCCGTCCCAACCGCTCATACAGTAACAAGGTCCTCGTATCGACCGTTTCATCGTTAAATTGAATGAACCGATTCATCTTCACCATCGCAATCGCCTCATTTCACCCAAGTATCCACTAATTCCATGACGAGCCTTCGTTCAATTTTATCGTCCAGTTTTTCCGCAATGGCGTACTGAACTGCACGTTTTACAGGGATGTGCTCGGCAAGTCCCATTGCATCAAGCAGGCTTCGAACCGATGCAGCTTCATCGGATAACAACCCATTCATCACTTGCTTTTTCAAATCATTGCCGATCTGAAGGAAAGTCTCAACAAGTTGTTGTGAGGCAGTTGGAAAAGTATCTTTCATGACTGTTTTTAGTTGTTCCCCCGTCAAATAAGGTACTGTGAATGAGACAAAACGATTTTTTAACGCTTCATTCATCGGGGATGTGCCTACATAGCCTTCGTTAATAGCTGAAATAACGGTAAAGTTTTCATGTGCATAAATGACTTCACCCGTAAATGGATTCGTCAGCATACGTCGGTGATCGAGCACGCTGTGAAGGATAGGCAATGTTTCTGATCTTGCCATATTGATTTCATCGATGTATAAGATATGCCCTTTCTTCATCGCCTGAACCACAGGTCCCTCTACAAATTCGATAACGGTTTCTCCGTCTTTACTAATAATCGTTTTGAAACCAAGTAATGATTCGGCATCAAGATCGACAGAACAGTTGACGCTCTGCATAGGCTGTTGAAAGTAATGAGAAATAGTTTGGGCTAATTTTGTTTTTCCTGAACCCGAGGGCCCTTTTAGTAACACAGGCTTCTTTAAAACAACCGCGACAAGCACATCTTCCCATAAATGAGCGTCTGGTGAGACATACCCCCCTTGTTGGATTAACAGTTGGGCAGCTGATTCATGAGTGCCCCCTGAACGGCGTGCATGTTCTTGTTCTATCAATGCGTTCATCTAATGATTTCCTCCTTATGAAAAACCCGATACAGTTGTATCGGGTTTAGCTGCTTATTCGAAGTACGTTTTGTAATAGCCGCCGACTTTGCCGGTGTTATCCAAGACGAAGATGAATTCTTCTGTCTCATTTTTTACTTCATATTCTTTGCCAGGTGTTAACACATTATTCACTACATATTTCGCAGCATCTGCATGCTTGCAGACGACCGTTCGAATTGCTGGTGCAGTTGTCCAATCTTTGAATGTCATTTCTATCTCTCCTTTCAATTTATTAAATCAATTACGCCTCGGCGTAATTGCGTCCGGAGGCTTTATTTTCGTTCAGCGGGAGTTTGAACACCCGCTGAACAGTAAAACAGAATGCATTCATCCCGCAACCTATATAGGTGGGGTCTTCGACTGAATGAAGAGAAAGAAAAATCGGCCCGCAACGAAAACGGGCCGATTGATTTAAGGCCTACTGTCTGCCTTGCTGATATTAAGATCCAAGAAGAAGGTCTTCTGGATTTTCGATCAAGTCTTTGACCATTTTCAAGAAGCCAACAGAATCTTTACCATCGATTACGCGGTGGTCATAAGAAAGAGCCACGTACATCATCGGACGGATTTCAATATTATCTCCAATAGCTACTGGACGTCTTTGGATAGTATGCATACCAAGGATTCCGACTTGCGTACCATTCATAATCGGTGTTGACATCAGTGAACCGAATACACCACCATTTGTAATTGTGAATGAACCGCCTGTCATGTCTGCCATTGTCAATTTGTTATCGCGTGCTTTTTTCGCAAGCTCGACGATTGTGCCTTCGATTTCAGCGAAGTTTTTACGGTCTGCGTCTACCACGTTTGGCACAACAAGTCCGCCATCTGTTGAGATAGCTACACCGATATCAAAGAAGTTCTTCAAAATGATTTCGTCGCCATCGATTTCAGCGTTGACATACGGATATTTCTTAAGTGCTGCAACAACTGCTTTTGTAAAGAATGACATAAATCCAAGACGAACATCATTTTGTTCGAAGAATTGGTCTTTCTTACGTGAACGAAGTGCCATCACATTTGTCATGTCGATTTCGTTGAATGTTGTTAGCATTGCTGTAGATTGTTTAACTTCAAGTAGACGTTTTGCAATTGTTTGGCGACGGCGAGTCATTTTCTCACGTGTCACACGACCGTCTTCTTGAGCAGGAGCTGCCGCTTTTGCTGCTGGAGCAGCTGGTTGTGCTTTCGGAGCTGTACCATGTGCTTCAACATCTTGTACACGAACGCGACCCATTGGATCAACCGGTGAAACAGCAGCAAGATCGATGCCTTTTTCACGAGCTAGTTTACGAGCTGCTGGACTAGCGATTGTACGATCAGATGCACTTGCATCTTCTTCAACTACAACAGCCGCAACTGGTGCTGCCGGTGCTTCAACTGGTGCTGCAGGAGTAGCTGCTGGTGCGCCAGATCCTGAACCTACGATTGCGATTACTTGGCCAACTTGAACTGTGTCACCTTCTGCTGCAAGGTGTTCTTGAACAACTCCAGCTTCTTCCGAAATAACTTCAACGTTTACTTTGTCTGTTTCAAGTTCAACGATGAATTCGCCTTTTTCAACCATTTCACCTGGTTTTTTCAACCATTGTGCAATCGTTCCCTCTGTAATCGATTCTGCTAGTTCTGGTACAATGATCTCTGCCACAATAATTTCCTCCTCTAATCTATCTACGGTGTTAAGCCATACATTATCATACAGTGTGATGATTATTTTTTCAATGCTTCATCAAGAATACGGTTTTGTTCAATCTTATGTGATTCCCCGTCACCCTCAGATGGGCTTGCACGGTGAATTCGGCCAACATAAGAAACATTCTTGTCGCCCGCAATTTCACGGATGTAATTATTTGCGAATAACCAAGAACCCATATTTTTCGGCTCCTCTTGTACCCAAACCAATTCTTTTACGTTCGGATAACGGGAAACGATTTCCTCAATTTTATCGGACGGGAATGGATAAAGCTGTTCCACGCGGACGATGTGCAAATGATCGAAACCTGTACCATCTTTGACACGTTCAGCAAGATCGATAGCCACTTTCCCACTAGCAAACAAGACTTTTTCTACTTTGTCTACATTCTTACCTGTTCCTGGTTGCTCCAACACAGTTTCGAAATGACCTTCTGCCAAATCACTAATATCTGCTCCGACGAGTGGATGACGAAGAAGTGATTTAGGTGACGCGATCACAAGCGGACGCATTGATTTATCGCCAAGCATTTTAGCTTGTCTGCGAAGAATATGGAAATAGTTCGCAGCACTTGAGAGATTTGCGACTGTCCAGTTGTTTTCCGCACAAAGCTGTAGATAACGTTCAATTCTCGCACTCGAGTGCTCAGGACCTTGGCCTTCATATGCATGTGGTAATAGCATAACAAGTCCAGATTGCTGACCCCATTTCGAGTAACTCGAAGAGACAAACTGGTCAAACATGACTTGCGCCATATTCGAAAAGTCTCCATATTGTGCTTCCCAAATAGACAATGCCTTTTGGTCTTCAAGGTTATAACCGAATTCATAACCAACAATTCCCGCTTCTGTCAACGGACTGTTATATGCAACGAAAGATGCTTTTGAACCGCTAATATGATGAAGCGGAACGAGTTCCTCGCCTGTCTTCTCATCGTGCAGAACTAGATGACGGTGTGCAAAAGTTCCACGTTGAACATCCTGACCAGTTAACCGGATTGGATTACCATCTTGTAGAATTGTACCGAATGCAAGTGTTTCTGCATGTGCCCAATCGATTTTTCCTTTGCCGTTAAATGGCTCTTCACGGCGTTTCAAAATCCGGGATAATTTACCGAAGACATTGAAGTTTTCGGGATATGTGAGTAATTCTTCATTAATACGACGAAGATTGGCTTCGCTAGTCCCCGTTTCAAGATCTCTTGGATAACCAGCAAGAACTTCCTCAGGCGTAGCGTTTGAAATGGATTCTGTTTTCGAAGAATGCTCTTTCACTTTGTCGTATGCGTCTTGCATACTCGCGATTATTTGCGCGTCTAGTTTCGTCACATCGTCTTCCGTTAAGATATTCTCTACTACCAGTTCCGCACCGTATAATTCACGCACAGTCTTATGCTCATGGATAGAATGATACATAACTGGGTTCGTCACAAGTGGCTCATCCATTTCGTTGTGACCATAACGGCGGTAGCCAAGTAGGTCAACTAGGATATCTTTTCCAAACTTCTGACGGTATTCGAATGCGAATGATGCTGCTGCAATCACTGACTCAGGGCTATCCGCATTGACGTGAAGTACCGGCACTTCATAACCTTTTGCTGGGTCTGAAGAGTAGTGTGTTGATCTTGAATCATAGAATTCAGTTGTAAAACCAATCATATTATTCGCGATAACGTGGATAGAACCACCTGTTTTGAATCCACGGACACGGCTATAGTTGAACGATTCAGGAACAATTCCTTGTCCAGGGAATGCTGCATCCCCATGGATAAGTACTGCATAAGCAGCATTTGTATCTTGTTCAGGTACTCCTGGATTCGAAGTGTTTTCTTGTGCTGCTCTCGTTTGTCCAGTAATAATCGGATTCACTACTTCTAAGTGAGACGGATTATAGGCAAGGAAACGTTGCATGCCTGTTTCACCTGTATATAATGCGCCCATATGATACTTCACATCACCAAACCAACCACGTGTCACTTCAAGTGAGCCGTCTGTCGGAAGGAACGGTGCATCTGGAACGCCTGCAAATTGAGCAAACATCATTTCATAAGGCTTATTTAAAATATGTGTCAGCACGTTCAAACGACCTCTATGCGCCATCCCGATCAACATTTTTTTCGTTTTCTCTTCTTCAGAACGACGAACAAGTTCGTCAAGGAAGACAACTAGTGTATCCAATCCTTCAATGGAGAATCGTTTCGCACCGACGAATGTACGGTGGATGAATTTCTCAAACCCTTCGATTTTCGTCAATCTTTCAAGAAGAGCCTTTTTATCATCTACAGATAGTTGAGTAGAAACACTTCCACCTTCAATCTTAGACTGAATCCAAGTTCTTTCTTCTTCGTCGATGACATGATCAAATTCATAAGCGATTTTCCCTGTATATAATGTTTTCAAATAGTTCACAGCATCAAGCCCGTGCATTACGTTTGGCGGAATAGTAGTAAAGAAAAGTGATGCTGGCATAGCCTGCAAATCGCTGTCCGTCAACCCATAATAGGAAGCTTCAATACGCGTTGAATCTTTCGGACGATCTTGTAACGGATAAATATCTGCTGCAAGATGCCCATATGTACGAATTGCGTCCTGCAATTTATAGGCAGATAATACTTTACTGAAATCAGCCGGTGCAACAGCTCCGATTGCTTCACTTTGTTGCCCTGCGTCTATTACGGGCGCGCCGAAATGACGGAACATTTCTGCGAGTTCCGCGTCCACAGACTCAGGTGATACTTTGAACACTTCATACATTTCCATTACATACCCAAGGTTTGGACCCGAAAAAACTGCATACGGGGAACGATGGTAGCCAACATTGTTCGACATGTAAAATGACCTCCACATTTGCCTACTGGCATATTGTGATTTTATTTTTTATCCGTATTAATATTACCACGCAAACACTATAACTGAAAGGGTTTAGCGTCAATTGTGAAACTTTTGTGCCCGGGACTACATTACACCTGTTTTGAATCACTTGCAACCTATTAAATTTACATGGTTAGACAAAATTTTGTCTATTCCAGCTAATTTCGGTACGTCATAATCATTTCCACCATTTCTTGAGGTGTTTTTGGTAGCGAAGATTTTTTCATATCTTCAATTAACTGTTTCTGATCGTTTACTAACGTGGCGAATTCTGTCGATAAAGTTCGAATTGCCACTTCCTCTTCTTGTAGCACATGTGCATAGCCTAATTTTTCGAAGTGGGAGGCATTCAAAATTTGGTCTCCTCTACTTTTAGCTGCCGATAACGGAATGAGTAACATCGGTTTCCGTAAGGCCAGCAATTCAAAAATGGCGTTCGATCCAGCCCGTGAAACAGCGTAGTCGGATGCAGCAAGTAGATGGGGCAAGCCCTCCGTAACATATTCAAACTGAGTATAACCCGTCATACTTTCGAGCTTGTCGTCCACATTCCCCTTACCGCAAAGGTGAATGACCTCAAACTGCTGCAGAATGGCTACTAAATCCTTACGAATGGCTTCATTCACGACTGCAGATCCTTGGCTTCCCCCCATAATAAGAAGTACGGGTTTTTCCCCGGGCAATCGGGCCATACGTAAACCGTCCTCGCGCACACCTTCGAATAATTCAGGTCTAATAATCGCCCCACTGCATGTCGCTTTTTCTGCGGGAACGTACTTCAATGTTTGTTCAAAGACTGTAAAGATATGATTCGAAAATGGTAATGCTAGTTTATTGGCAAGCCCAGGTGTCAAGTCTGACTCATGAATGACAACAGGGACTTTCGCAAGTTTGGCAGCCAACACTACAGGGACTGAAACGAATCCCCCTTTTGAAAAGATAATTTCAGGCTTAACTTTCCGAATAATTCCTAGTGCTTGCATAACACCTGCACCCACCCGGAACGGATCCGTAAAATTTTTCATAGAAAAATAACGCCTGATTTTTCCGCTTTGAATGGCATGATAGACGACTTCAGGATGTCCATTACCAATCAGTTCTTTTTCAATTCCAGTATGTGATCCTATGTAATGTATTTCGTATCCTTTTTCACTGAATACAGGGATAAGCGCTTGATTCACGGATACGTGCCCCGCCGTTCCGCCTCCTGTTAATAAAATTACTGGCCTTTTCATAGCCTCTCACCTCTTCTAATATAAACTCATTGTTATTATAGCAAACGAACCATGATACAATGTTAGTTATCTGTTGAAAAAAGGATGATTTATTTGGAAAATACACTTTCTCTTCGAAAAAAGCCATTTAGATTGGCAACTATTGTCATGCCAATCCTCATTACACAAGTCGCATTGTACATGATGACGTTCTTCGATATTCTTATGACAGGGCGCTACGATACATACCATCTTGCAGGTGTTACCATCGGTTCTTCTTTCTGGGTACCTGTTTATACAGGCCTTGCTGGAATTTTGATGGGGCTTACCCCGATAATTGCCCAACATGTCGGGGCACGTCAGCGTGATGAGGTTCGACCTGCTGTGCAGCAAGGTCTTTACGTTGCAGTTGCACTTTCAGCCATAGTCTTTGCTATCATTGTATTCGCCGTTTCACCTATACTAGAATCCATGCCACTCGAGGATGAAGTTCGCATTGTGGCAGCCGATTATTTAAAAGGGATGAGCTTTGGTCTTCTACCCCTATTCGCGTACACAGTGCTACGTTCATTTTTCGATGCACTTGGGGCGACACGCGTTTCAATGTTTATCATCTTGTTATCTGCACCGATCAATATCGTCCTTAACTATTTACTTATTTACGGAAAATTTGGCTTTCCAGAGCTCGGGGGTGCAGGTGCAGGCTATGCATCAGGTATCACGTATTGGCTCGTATTCTTTATCGCTTGTTCCGTCGCTTGGCTTCGAAAACCGTTTAAAGAATTCACACTATTTAAGGGTTGGGAAAAGATTTCATTGATAAGATGGAAAGAAATCCTGTTTATAGGTGTGCCAATCGGGATTTCGATTTTTGTGGAAACCAGTATTTTTTCTGCTGTCACTCTAATGATGAGTAACTATTCGACAGCTGTAATATCAGCACATCAGATTGCTTTGAATTTCACCTCACTACTATATATGATTCCGCTTAGTATTTCGATGGGGGCAACTATCCTTGTCGGTCAAGCCGTCGGAGCAGGGCAAATGCGAGATGCCAAGCA
Source organism: Sporosarcina sp. NPDC096371 (assembly GCF_044762865.1). Lineage (NCBI taxonomy): Bacteria > Bacillati > Bacillota > Bacilli > Caryophanales > Caryophanaceae > Sporosarcina > Sporosarcina sp. NPDC096371. The sequence goes on along the minus strand of NZ_JBIWFE010000014.1, from coordinate 17,433 downwards.
CTACAGTTTTCTTGGCGTCGGGCTGGCCATTACGTTCAGCTTCTTATCGATTGTCATTCTGTTAGTGTTCAGAGAGCCAATTGCTTCGCTTTATACGACAGATACAGGAATTATCGCATTGGCGATTCAGTTCTTTGTCTATGCCGCGCTGTTCCAATTATCCGATGCAATTCAAGCTCCTGTTCAAGGTGCGTTACGAGGCTACAAGGACGTTAACATGACCTTCATTATGGCAATTGTGTCGTATTGGGTACTCGGTTTACCAATTGGCTATTTGACGGCTACTTATACGAACTTAGGTCCCTATGGTTATTGGATTGGTTTGATTGCCGGTCTAACAGTTGGAGCAATCACACTATCTGTTCGACTGATCTATATCCAAAAAAAGAAATTTAGTTAATGTTAAAACCCGCAGATTGCAATCGCGGGTTTTTTCACCTCTTTAATTCAATATACCTGACCTTGTAACTTCCGCTTCCACTTTGACGTGAATCGGCAACTTCGAAAATGTGTCCGTCCACTCCCCCTGTTCCCATAGTTTAGGATGGAATGCGCGTACGGGTCGCCCAAATCCTACAGCGTCGCTTTTCGCTTCTTGAAGCCTTTTAATCACACTCGTTAAATCCTTCTCTAATTCCTTTGAGAGAAAATCCTCAACCTCCTTTAAGATTTTCTTTTTATTTAGACTGTCATGTGGAAATTCTTCGATAGACACTTTCAGCTTATAGGATGCGTCTATCTTGTTATCCGAAATTTCCCAATCTTTTTTAATACTTAACACGCTAATCGCTAAAGGACTTTCTTCCCCATCATTTTTCCATAGATACTCAAGACGCATATACTTGCCTTTTTTATTTTTCAGCAAATTGAGTAGCTCCGAGTCCTTTCTTTCCAAAAATTCCCCTGTAAATTCATTTTTATTAAATAATGCGGTACCTATGATTTCGGGTACACCGCTTTCTTTACCTACTTTTATGTAAGGTAGCGCAAGTGACATATCCTCTGTAAAAAGTAGCGTACATACTTGTTGGAGATCAATCTTCGGGATCAATGAGTACTTGATTGCTGTATCAATTAGTTCCATATAATATGCTGCAACATCTTTCCCTTTATCTTCAGGTAATTCGAAATAGGGTGCTATCTCACCTTCAACAATGGCCAGATGAGCGCTAAGTCGATTGCGAGGGTCACGATAAAATATATCGAGATACTGATATAAGTCACTTTTAGCAGAATCTCCTGCTAAAAGTAACACTTGAAGTTCAGCTATATCAAGCCCCTCAGACGTATTTGTACTATTTTTTGCCCCACGTGTAGTAATGCCACTACCTGTCTCAGTAGAATAACTAATAGACCCATCTTCAAAAATCGGAAAAGCAAATTGGGACTTGATATTTCCCGGCCGACCTTCTATCCCGACAAGTGAAACATTCGTGACATCCTTATATTGCTGTTCGTCCCAACATCCACTTAACAGTGATGAACAAATTACAAGGATAAAACCAATTCTTCTCATTTCTTTTTTCTCCTATTCATCAGAATGACAACTGTCGGCAAAACAATAATGAAAAACAGATTGAAATAGATAAGTGAGTGCTGAATCATTTCTACACGTTCTTTTGAAAGAAAAAAAAGTGGCAATAACAACAGTAGGATATGAAAAATAATTGTATTTCTTTTCCGATGACCTTTTGCGTGAAGTTGATGCACATAAATTGCTGTAAAAGCAAAAATGGCAATCGTGATGATACTCCACATCATCCAAAGATAAATAAAAAACAAATCAAGCCTTTCAACGAACGACACCGTTTGCGATTTTAAAATATACATGATAGGTTCGGGAACCATTTTTATTTCAGCTAACGGAAAATAAAGAAGCGTAAACAGGATTGAACTAAAGAAAAACAACGCCCATACCAACTGATAGATGAAAAGTGGCAGTCCCTTAATATTTTGCTTCGCATCTACATACTTTCTGAAAAACAAGAATAGTTCGATTCCTACAAATGTGAATTGGGACGTAAACATCCCCTTCAACAAATCCGAACGTTCAATGGTGCCCACTGGGAACAAATTCGTCCATACATATCCAGGCCATGCAAATAGTAGAACAATGAAAAATAACGGGATCAATGGGACAAGGATCACACTTAAATTGATAACTGTTTCAGAGCGGCTCAGGTTTGCGTAAAGTGATACCCCTACCATGATTGAAATGACGATAACCTGTGGCGTATCGGGGAATGCCCAAACCGCAAGTGTATAGTCGATATAAGACATGAAAGAGACGATAATAATAAGCCAATAGCCTTTATAAAGCCAAGATACAATCGGGCCAGGCTTAAAGTATTCATAATTTTTTTCGTATACAAGCAACAGTAAATAATGGAAAACACCTACAATAATAAAAATTAGCCAAGCATCACGCCCTGTTGCATTGATAAATGGTGTTTGAAAAGAAAGTGAAACCGTACCCGTTTGTATAATGAATAGTAATAAAAAAAATTGGTTTCTTGATAATTTAAACGTCAACGGTCCCCACCTTCTTTATTTGCACCATGCGTAAACGTTTTTTGCTGTTTTTTCAGACGGGTAAACGGGATTCTAAAGAACACATCCTTGAATCTTGATGGGTCATAAGGAACAATCGGCGTGAAATAGGGCTGCTTCAATGATGAAAGATTCAAAAGGTGGATAAAAAGAACTAGTGTTCCAATTGCCATGCCGAAAAAACCGAACAGCGCAGCAGCAACCATAAATGGAAAACGAATCAGGCGAATGCTCATATTCATTTCCCAGGACGGAATGACGAAACTTGAAATGGCAGTCATCGCTACAACAATCACCATAAAATTCGATACGAAACCAGCATCGACAATTGCGTTCCCAATAACGAGACCACCCACAATCCCTATCGTTTGTCCAATCGGCGTAGGAAGACGAATAGCTGATTCTCGTATCAATTCGATAAATAATTCCAAAATAAGCGCTTCTATTATCGGGCGATAAGGTATATCATTGACCGCCAGCTTCACTTGTTTCCCTAGTTCAGCCGGAATGATTTCCGAATGAAAACTAACAACCGCAATATAAAACGCTGGCAAAAAAATAGCCGCCATAAAACTAACGAGACGGAGGATTCGGTAAAATGAACCAACGAGAACACGTGCATTATAATCATCCGGTGATTCATAAAAAGAAAAGAAGTTGACCGGTGCAACAAGTACGGTTGGAGAACTGTCGGTAAAAATCGCGATTTTACCTTCTAATAAATTTGCGACAACACGATCAGGACGTTCTGTATTCAAAAATTGCGGAAATGGTGACCAAACCGTGTCCTCTAAATAATCTTCAATTTGCCCTGTACCCCATACTTTTCCTAATTTCCCTAAATTATTCCCTTCCAATCGGTTTTTAATGTCGTTAACAATATCTTCATCTGCTATTGACTCAATGTAGACATAGCCCACACGCGTATTTGTTTCGCTTCCAAGACGAATGGATTTGACAACAAGATCTGGCATAGTAAGATGCTTACGCAGGAGGCCCATGTTCATATCAAATGATTCAACAAACCCCTCATGCTGGCCTCGAATGACATGTTCGTTTTCTGGTTCACTAATACTACGTACCGGCATTTTAGGAATCGTAATTTTTAGTAGCAAGTTTGTATAAGGAAAAACAACTGCAACAGAACCTGTCACAATGCTATCGATCAATAAAGGAACAGAAAAGGCTTGAACGGTCGATGCAGCTGTTTCTCCCCATTCCGCAAGCCCCTCTACAGCTCGATTGCGAATTAGTTCGAGTTCTTTGTTCACTTGGGCCGCATCGTTCAACACAGAGTAATAACAGATGATTGCCGGATTATCCTGCCAGTCTATCTCTTCAACAATCAAATCTGCTGAATCATGAAATGTTTTTTTTATGTATAAAATCACGCCATCAATCGACTTCATATCATCCATACCATTCACCTCTTGCACAGAGTATGAGCTGCGCAAAAATGTTTTAAACGTTTTTCTAACAATAGTGGATTGCAGTAAGGGATAAAAATAGATTTTTTGTACTTCGTAAAAAAACCATCCCCTACACCGATAATTTCCGGTGCAAAGGATGGCTCAATACAATTTTATTTTTGAATGAACTGCTGTGTCCAGTAGTTACCATTCTTGTCATACCCAATACCGATATGCGTGTAACCTGGTGTTAAAATATTTTCCCTATGTCCTGGTGACGCCATCCAGCCTTTAACGACTTCCTCAGCTGTCCGTTGGCCCATCGCAATATTTTCCGCTGCCGCTTTATATGTGACACCGTTTGCCTTCATTTGATCAAATGGTGACCCGTAAGTTGGGCTTGTATGTGAAAAGTAATTGTTTGTAGCCATATCCGTTGATTTTTGGCGTGCAGAACTCATTAAGTTTTTATCAATTTGCAGTGGTTTAAGCCCTGCTTTTTGTCTTTCTGCATTTGTTAAGTCAAGAACTGCTTGCTCAATTGCAGAAATAGATGCATCTTCCGGTGTTTCACCCGGTTGTCCTGGTGTTACTTCACCCGGCTCCTCCGGTGTCACTTCACCTGGGTCCTCTGGTGTCACTTCACCCGGCTCCTCCGGTGTCACTTCACCTGGTTCCTCCGGTGTCACTTCACCTGGTTCCTCCGGTGTTGTATCACCTGGTTGCTCCGGCGTTGTGTCACCTGGTTGCTCCGGCGTTGTGTCACCTGGTTGCTCTGGTGTTGTGTCACCTGGTTTCTCTGGTGTTGCGTCACCTGGTTTCTCTGGTGTTGCGTCACCCGGTTTCTCCGGTGTTGTGTCACCTGGTTTCTCCGGTGTTGTATCACATGGTTCCTCCGGTTTTGTATCACCCGGTTTATTTATAGATGGAGGGTTCCCCCCTAAAATTTCTTCCCAATGCTTCCAGTCGAAATGGAATCTATCATTGAAATACTTGCCGAAATACGACTTGTATATGTAGTCCCCCCATACGAGGTGCTTTTCTTGCTGCGCGCTTGGCACCTGCACCTTACTATCAGAATATGAAGCTTCTACACTTGTGTTGTTCGGCAGTAAGAGCGCCGAACCGAGCATGAGTACTGCTATTGTTTTTTTCATCTCATTACTCCTCCCTTCGCAAACTATCATACCGTCTGTGAGATTCAGAATATCGGATGTTCTTTCCAGTTCACCCAGTTCTATGATGAATACCTTTGTCAAAGACCTTGTCCGATTAAAATCTGGTTATTTTTGGACAACTCTCTTTATATTTCATCTAATTTGGGGTTGACGGTCTCATACTTTATCATTTCAATTCCTTCACCGAATATTACTAGATATGGTTCAATCATGACGTATTCCAGCAATCAATTGACTATACCGTAAGCATATAGAAATAAAAAAGATTTTTATACCCAATACCAGCCGTATTGGCCAAAACTGAAATCCTATTCAAAAAAAAGCCACCCCGCACACCGAAATAGTACCGGTACAAAGGATGACTTATCAGAATATATTATTTTTGAATGAACTGCTGTGTCCAGTAGTTACCGTTTTTGTCATAACCAATACCGATGTGCGTATAGCTAGACGTTAAAATATTTTGCCTATGTCCTGGTGACTCCATCCAGCCTTTTACAACTTCCTCAGCCGTACGTTGACCCATCGCAATATTTTCAGCTGCCGCTTTATATGTGACACCGTTTGCCTTCATTTGATCAAATGGAGATCCGTATGTTGGGCTAGTATGTGAAAAATAATTTTTTGAAGCCATGTCTGCTGACTTTTGACGAGCAGAAGTCATTAAGTTTTTGTCTGTTTGTAGAGGTTTAAGACCCGCTTTTTGTCTTTCTGCATTTGTTAAGTCAAGAACTGCCTTTTCAATCGCAGAAATAGATGCGTCTTGCGGTGTTTCACCTGGTTGTTCCGGTGTAACATCACCTGGTTGTTCTGGTGTTGGTGTTGGTGTTGGTACCGGAGCTGGTGTTGGTTCAGATGGTGCAGGTTTTTCAACTGGCTCGCTTGGTGTTGGTACAACACCCCCTGGATGTTTGTTAAAATGCTTTTTCCAATGGTAACGATAACCATTCTCTATTTTCTTATTTGTCTTCACATCGTAGAGTTGTCCCCCTAATAGGTAACATTGTACATACGTGCTTTGTACCTCTACATTATTGTTCGCATATGAAGCTTCTACACTTGTGTTGTTCGGCAGTAAGAGCGCCGAACCGAGCATGAGTACTGCTATTGTTTTTTTCATCTCATTACTCCTCCCTTCGCAAACTATCATACCGTCTGTGAGATTCAGAATATCGGATGTTCTTTCCAGTTCACCCAGTTCTATGATGAATACCTTTGTCAAAGACCTTGTCCGATTAAAATCTGGTTATTTTTGGACAACTCTCTTTATATTTCATCGAATTTGGGGTTGACGGTCTCATACTTTATCATTTCAATTCCTTCACCAATTATTACGAGACAAGGTTCAATCATGACATATTCCGGCAACCAATTGACCATACCGTAAGCATACTGGAATAAAAAAGGATTTTTGAAACCTTTAACAGGAACATAACCTTTCATTCTATAAACTGTATCAGGTAGGGATCTAATCCAATTCTCGAAGTCTTCTTTATCCACACTTTCTGTAAAAGTGATGAGTTTTGAGGAGAGCGGAAGGTTTTTACCAGAAATAATTGGTTGTCCAGAAACTTTATCAGGTTCTTGTAGTGTCTTTTCAATGAAAGAAAACGCCACTTTAGCACCAGTCGTTTGAATGATGGGGGCAGAACCGTTGAAATTGGACAGTTCCAGTGTCACGGTTGCCATTTCTTCGTCCGTTAGCAAATCCGCTTTATTCGCTACAAGCAGATGAGCATGTCGTATCTGTTCCATAAATAATGCCCGAATTTGCGGAGACAACTTGTCGCGCTCTAACCATCGTTTAGAGTCTGCGACGGTGACAATACCTCTGACATTAAGTCTGTCCGCGAATAAAGGTGAATAGATGGCATCCAGGGCTTCAACAGGATGGGCAGCACCCGTTGTTTCAATCAGGATAACATCGATGTCATCATTTTCTTCTAGAAGCCCCTGAAGCTGCGCCTCGGTCTTTTCAGATCCAGTACAACAGATACACCCTTCCAAAAGCTCTTTGAGCGGCACGTCCCCCTCCCCCTCGACAGCATCTGAGTCAAATGGTAGTGCACCGAATTCGTTCATTAACACTGCCGGCTTCTTCCCTTGTTCCTTTAACTGTCCAATTGTATGAAGTAATAGCGACGTTTTCCCACTACCGAGAAAGCCACTGAATAAGTAAACATCAATCATTTGAGCACCCTCTATCATTTAATCAAAAAAGCGTCCATCCGAATTAGGACTGGACGCTTTTTTGTTATTTCCCTACTTTTTCAAGCAATAGTTCTTTTGCTTTTAGTAGCTGCGGATCTTCTTTTTGAATTTTCGTCCGTAGCTTATTCATCAAGCCCAAAGTCGTTTCGCCCAATAAAACACCATTCGCTTCAACTGTAAGATCATCCTGCAGTTGTTTAACAGCCTGCGAAGTTTTTTCGTCAAACAGTCCATCAATTTCACCTGGCTCATAGCCGACAGCTTCTAACATTTCCTCAGCTGCTTTAATAGAAGGTGAATTCATGCCTTCCTTCATTTCCGCGGCAGGGTCGAGGAATGGAAGCATAGCATACGATGGGTACGGTACACTTACCGTTGGCTCAATACCTTTTTTATGAATCCAGTTGCCATCAGCTGTTAGCCATTTTGCTGTTGTGAGTTTCAAATTGGAGCCATCTGGTAGATTTTTTGGCGATTGCACAGTTCCTTTACCAAATGTTTTCACACCAACAAGCGGAATACCAGCAGACTCCTTCATAGCGCCTGCTAAGATTTCAGATGCCGAGGCACTTCCTTCGTCAATAACAAGCGTTACCGGAACAGTAACCTTACGATTTCCGGAAGCTGTATAGACAATCGGTTTCGATCCTTTGTCTTCGTATTGGAATAAATTCTTGCCTTTTTCCACAAACAGATCAGAAATTTCAATGGCAGTTTCCAATATACCACCTGGATTTTGACGAACATCGACAATCAAGCCCTTCATCCCCTGCTTTTCCATGTCATCGAGAGCAGCAAGTAGTTCTGCATAAGTCCCCTCGGAAAAGCTCGTAATATGAATATGTGCAATGCCATCAGACAGCATTTCAGTATAAACCGTCTCAACTGGAATGACGTCACGAACAATTTTCATATCGACAGGTTCTGCATTTTCTCCACGCTTAATGGTTAATGTGACAGGTGTCCCTTTTTCCCCGCGAATTAGCAAAACAGCTTCCGAGGAAGACAATCCTTGAATACTTTCACCATCAACCGCAATGATTAGGTCATTCGGCAAAATACCTGCGTGTTCTGCCGGTGAATTTTTAATCGGCGACACCACGTTAATATAGCCATTTTGTTCTTGGATTTCGGCGCCAATTCCTTCAAAGCTTGACGAAATACTTTCATTTAACTGTCTAGCTTCTTTCTCGTTTAAGTAATCAGAATAAGGATCACCAAGTGCGTCAATCATTCCATTGATGGCACCGTCTATAATAGCGGTTTCATCAATTTCGTCATAATAGTTCCCCACTACTTCATCGTACGCATCATATAACTTAGCAAATTCTTGGCGATTCATATTTAGTGGTTTTTGTGGGCTACCCACATCAACTACTTTATCGTCTCCTGTTGTCAATGCAAAGAACGTCACGCCTGCCGACGCTAGTACAAGACCGAACACAAGCATTACGAAAGAGAACGGTTTTAAGTTAATCGTCCTTTTTGCAGGCGGTTGGTGATTCAATTCATTTTCTGATTCAAGGCCGTTATTCTCTTTTTCGTCCATCCTATTTCCCACTTTCCGCTCTCACGATAAGAGTTTGTTCAGAAAAGGACCGCTACATTGCGGGCGGTCCTTTCCTTAAAATTATTCTTGAATAGCTGCTTCTAATGCCACTATAATCATATCATTAAATGTCGTTTGACGTTCTTCTGACGATGTTACTTCCCCAGTAAGGATGTGATCACTAACCGTTAGAATCGCCAAAGCTTGACGACCAAATTTAGCCGCAAGTGTATATAATGCTGCCGCTTCCATCTCTACTGCTAAGACACCATACTGAGCCCATTTTTCGTGCTGTGAATGCTCATTGTAGAAAATATCTTCAGTAAAGACATTACCAACCTTTAATGCCAAACCTTTTTCAAGACCCGCGGTATGCGCTTTTAATAAAAGATCAAAGTCTGCAGTTGGTGCATAGCTTACACCATTAAAGATGATGTCATTCATCTTGGAATTAGTAGATGCAGTTTGTGCTAGGATCACGTCCCGCACGTGAACATCTTTCTGAATAGCACCGCAAGTTCCAACGCGAATCAATTTTTGCACGTCATACTCCTGCATTAATTCCGTAACATAAATTGAAATTGATGGTACACCCATTCCAGTTCCCTGTACAGAAATACGTTTACCTTTGTAAGTACCTGTATAACCAAACATATTACGAACTTCATTGTATTGTGTAACGTCTTCTAAAAATGTTTCCGCGATATATTTTGCACGAAGTGGGTCACCTGGTAGCAAAATTGTATCCGCGATGTCACCTTTTTTAGCATTGATATGTATACTCATTCCATAAGCCTCGCTTTCAAATTTTCTTTTCTTATCATACAGTCAAATAAGGCATTATGCAATGAAGTTGCCGCCCAGTCTTACATAAATCGTTCCTCATACAATTTGTATAAGTCATCAAAAATGACGGATGGCATTTGCGAATCCGCCTTCTCTTCAATATAGCGTGACAGTGGATCAAAGGCTTTTTCCTCTTTTGGAAAACTAAGATCATTGAACATACTTTCCGCAAATATTGAATTCAAATCACCTTTCACTCCACCACGGAATGAAAGGACAAAGTGATAAAAAGATCGATCCATCTATTCATTCCCCCTCAATAATTAGTTCTATATTGGTGTAATTACGTTCCCCCCTTTAGATATGGGGGGATGAACGCTAAAACAAGTTAGCTTTCAAATTGCTGTGCATATGCTTCGTATCCCTCTTCTTTCAAACGATTGACAGGTACAAAGCGCATAGCAGCCGAGTTGATGCAATAACGGAGCCCATCTTCACCTGGACCGTCTGGAAAAACATGTCCTAAATGTGAGTCTGCTGTTTTACTTCGTACTTCCGTCCGTCTCATACCATGACTAGTATCAAAGTGCTCGACCACTTCGATCGCTTCAATCGGTTTCGTGAAGCTTGGCCAACCGCACCCCGCATCAAACTTATCTTTGGAGCTAAATAAAGGTTTGCCAGACACAATATCGACATAGATTCCTTCCGCATAATGACTGTCAAATTCATTGCGAAACGGAGGCTCAGTTCCATTTTCCTGTGTGACGTAATACTGCATGTCTGTTAATTTCTTTTTCAGTTCCTCTTTCATACTTCCTCACTCCAGTTGTCAGATTTGAAGCGTTCTCGACCTGATCCGTTCGCATATCGATTATAATGCGCGGGATTTTTCAAATAGTAATCTTGATGCCCTTCTTCTGCCTCATAAAATGCTTTTGCTGGAAGAATGTCTGTCGCAATGGACTTGCCGAATTTACCCAAATCCTCTAGATCGGACTTCGATTGCTCTGCCAACTCCAATTGTTCAGCAGTATGGTAAAAAATCGCTGTCTTATACGATTCCCCACGGTCGAAAAACTGTCCTCCACTATCCGTTGGATCAATTTGACGCCAGAAGATATTCAGAAGTTCACTGTATGAAATGATTTCATCATCAAATGTAATTTGAACGGCTTCCCGGTGTCCCGTCGTATTTGTACAAACCTGTTCGTATGAAGGATTTGCAATATCTCCACCGGTATAACCAGAAATAACAGCAAGAACCCCTTCGTAGCGGTGAAATGGTTTCACCATACACCAAAAACAGCCACCTGCAAATGTTGCCAATGATTGCGCCATCTTCAAACCCCCTTATTTTTTCGGGATAATGATTTCCAGAATAATCTCATCTTCCGCCAAATTGAATGTCTTGGCTCTTACCTGCAAATTACCCGTAACTGGAATTTCCGCTAAGTTAAAGAATATTTCTTCCTCTTTTGGACGAACGGTCATCCAAGTAGGTAGTTGCACAGAATCCTTTAAAATCTTCAAAATGGTTGAGGGGAGTACGTTTAGTTCCCCAATTTCCATCTTCGAGAGCTTCAAAATTAAATTGCCATCTTCTCGTACAACCGGATCAAAGTGCATAATAACCGGGAAGGTCAATGAGAACATCGTCATTTCCGAGAACAGTAGTACCTCATCGCTAACTTTCATCGTTACCGGAAGCGGTCCACCTTTCATCGCTTTTTTTATATACGTATTAGCGATTCCTTCTAAGTTCTCTTTGGTCGCCTTCACCGTTAAGACATTATCAGACACATCCACCACGCCCTTATCAGGAAGAGGAACGGATTCAGGGGAACTACTGAGAAGTAAAATCACGGCAGATATTCCTGCGGCGACAATCCCTGCTAGTAAAAAAAATCCTATTTTCCATTTATTCATCGCATCCAGCTCCTACATATCCAATTCCCCATCTGACAGCTCCAGTAAACCACATTCCTTCAATTCCGCAAGATAACGCTCCGCCATCGCATCATATCCTTTGGCATTCGGATGAAAGAAATCGGTGTGGTAAACCATGTTTTCATTGGTATCAAATAGATCGATGACCGGGACAAAACAAGCTTTTCCATCCATAGACGTGCGAACTTCGATCGCTTCATTCCAATCATCAATAATATCTACAAATTCATTCGATTCATCCGTCACAAGTGTAATCGGATTATAAAGACCGGCTACGATTATGATTGCATCACTATTCAATGCCCGGATGATTGAGAACAATTCATCCAGCCTATTCTCAAACTTCCCTAGCTCCACATAAAAAGGTTCAACCTTCAAATTAAACAAATGGGACTTAACAACTTTCATAATGTCGTTGCCGCCAATCGTCAAATAGATTAGATCTGCCCTTTTTACGTCCGATTGAATATCCTGCTTCGCGAGCTGTTCGATAAGCTGATCACTTCTCCGACCTCTTTTTGCCAAATTATCAGCGTCGACATCCTTAACTCCTCGCCACTCATTCATCTTGCTTGTGACACGGCCAAAATAACCGTCTTTTTTCAACTCATCCCCAACACCCTGCGTCAGCGAGTCCCCTAAACCAATCACATGAATTCGTTTCGGTATAAAATAGCCGGGAATGTCCCATTTCGTAAATGCTAATTCTTGCCGTTTTGACAACGATTCAATTGTATTTACGGGTTCCCGTTGACAGCCTGACAAAAACAATGAGAAGGCTATCAGCACCATGAATACTCTTCTCATACGTATCGTTCCCCTTTTCTTCAGTAAAGAATCCGTCATCTTAATCCGTATAGTACATAAATCCAATCGCACCTTCACCGGTATGTGTACTAATTACGGGTGTCGCAAACGTCAGTTCGACATCCTTGACCCCTGACTCTTCAATCATTTTTTTCAGCGGCTCTGCCATCGCTAAGCCGTTGACATGTGCAATCCCAACACCACGAACAATTTTTCCAGCCGTTTCTTCCGTAAACGCTTTAAATAAATGGGAAACGACTTGTTTATGGCTACGTGCTTTAGCGACAGGTGTATAAACGCCGTCTTTTAGCATTGCGATGGGCTTAATATTGAGTAATGAACCAATCATTGCTTTCCCTTTACCGATTCGACCACCTTTTACAAGGTTATCCAGCACGTCTACAACGACGAAAAGTGATGTTTTTTTACGTACAACATTCAAATGATCAATGATAGTAGCAACGGTTTTCCCCTGCGCAGCCATTTCGGCAGCTTCCATTACTTGAAACGTTAAGGCATGTGTAATGAACATTGAATCGATAACCGTTACCTTCGAATCTGTCATTTCGGCAGCTGTCTGAGCAGACTTTACGGTTCCGCTCATGCCGCCTGTCATATGTATGGAAATGATCTCGCTGCCATCCTCGCCTATCTGGTCATAGAGTTCCTTGAAAACCCCCGTTGCAGGCTGTGAACTTTTTGGTAATTCTGCTGAACCCTTCATCATTTCGGCAAATTTATCCGGTTGAATATCGACTCCATCTACATATGTTTTACCGTTAATATGTATGGTCAGTGGGACGATATGAATTCCGTATTTCTCAATATCCTCTTTTTTTATATCTGCTGTTGAATCTGTCACAATATGAACTTTTTTCACAACATGTACTCCCCTCTAGTAGTGGCAATTCTCAATCTATTTTAGTATAGTAAAAAAAGGAGGTTATTCTATTGACTACTGCATATGATTTCAAAAATGGTCGAGAAGAGCTATGGAATGCAATTACGCATGGAATAGGCTTCGTTCTCAGTATACCTGCATTTGTATATTTGATTGTTGTTGGTGTTCAGCGCGGCACAGCCACGTATGTTGTCAGTTACACTATTTTCGGAGTTTCCATGCTACTCTTATTCCTTATGAGTACACTGCTACATAGTATGCCTATTAAATTCAAACGGATTTTCTCTATACTTGATCACTCTGCGATTTACCTGTTGATTGCGGGCACTTATACGCCATTTCTCCTCATCACCATTAAAGGGACACTAGGATGGATATTGTTTGGGGTTATATGGGGTCTAGCCATCGCAGGCATCTTATTCAAAGTGTTTTTCATCCATCGTTTTGAATTTGTTTCACTAATCTTCTATATCATTATGGGCTGGCTCATCCTAATTGCCATAAAACCGTTATTCTACCAATTGACGTTTGCAGGTTTTGCGCTTCTTGTAATAGGCGGTCTATTATATACTGTCGGTTCCATCTTCTACGCTTGGAGGAAAATCCCATACAACCATGCAATTTGGCATCTATTTGTCATGGCTGGCAGTGCCTCCATGTATTTCTGCGTCCTCTTATATACGTGAGGGCGTTTTCTTAATTCTATCGACGGCCTGACCAATCAGTATTTCTGCATGATTGACAAGTTTCTTCCTATTCATCGTTTGTACAGTCTCCACATCGATGGTAGGTAAAATTTCAACCCGAATTTGCGCTGGACGAATTCTATTATTGTTTTTCTCCATAATTTCGGACGTGCCGTAAAGGGCAATCGGAACAACTGGAACACCGGCATCTTGTGCGATTTTGGCAAAACCTGATTTAAATTCCTGTATGCCCGTCCCCTTACTGCGTGTGCCCTCGGGGAATATAATAATCGAATGGCCTCCACGTAATTTCTCTACCGAGTCCCGAAGTACATTCATCGCACTTCTTCTATCCGATCTGTCGATAAAGACACAGTTCATCTCTTCCATCCAGTCATTGATAATTGGCAGTTTCTTCACTTCTACTTTAGAAATAAAGCCAAATGGTTTTGGAATAGTAGAAATCAATACGGGAATATCGAAATTCCCTTCATGATTACTAATAAACAACACAGGTCCTTCTGGTAAGTGTTCCGTTCCTGTTATCGAAATGGAACTTTTGGTTCTTTTCATAATACCTGTTGCCCATACTTTGGGCACCTCATCCACATAAAAATCTCGGACATTCGGATCTAATTGACGGCTTAATTTCTTCACTTTACTCAGTTTTCGTATCGTAAATGGCAAGTAACCAAATAGATACGAAAACGTCCGAATTGTTTTTAACATATTAAGTCAATGAATTCCTTTCGTACACGAGAAATGAGTAAGGAATACCATCTTTTGTGATGTGATCTTTTGAAGTTGATGTAAGCTTCCATTCAGCTTCGTACGCAGGGAAAAACGTATCCCCCTCAAATTTTTTCTGAATGTTTGTAATATAAAGGCGATCTGCAATTTCCATTGTCATGCGGAATATTTCAGCACCGCCGATGATCATCACTTCATCAGAAAACGCTTGCGCTTGTGCAATTGCCTCCTGAATATCATGGACAACAACAGCGCCTTCAGCTGTATACGCTTCATTGCGCGTGACTATAACACTAAGTCTCCCGGGTAACGGTCTACCAATCGACTCGAACGTCTTGCGTCCCATCACCATTGCTTTTCCCATAGACATTTTTTTGAAATATGCAAGATCCTCAGGAATATGCCAAGGTAATTCGTTATCCTTACCAATAACTCGGTCCGGGTCATGCGCTACAAGTAGTGAAATCAAAGTATTTTCCTCCCTTAAACAGCAATGGGTGCTTTTATTTTTGGATGCGGATCATAATTTTCAAGTTCGATATCTGACGTTTCTAATTCAAAAATCGATTTCCCTTCGATATTGAGTTTCAACGTTGGTAGTTTTTTCGGTTCCCGTGTCAACTGCTCATTCACCTGATTAATATGATTCGTGTAAATATGCGCGTCACCTAGCGTATGAACGAACTCGCCAACGCCAAGATCACATTCATGTGCTATCAGATGAACAAGTAGTGCATACGATGCAATATTAAACGGTACCCCTAGAAAAATATCTGCACTGCGTTGGTAAAGCTGGCAAGACAACTTTCCGTCTGCTACGTAAAATTGAAACAGCGCATGACATGGCGGCAATGCCATATCTTCCACTTCAGATGGATTCCAAGCCGTTACAATATGACGTCTGGAATCGGGATTACGTTTAATCCCCTCAATAAGATTGGCAATCTGATCAATAGCACCGTCCCCAGTCGTCCAAGAGCGCCACTGCTTTCCGTAAACAGGTCCAAGATCAGCATATTTCTCTGCAAAATCCGCATCTTCTATAACTCGCTTTTTAAATGCATTCATTTCAATTTTATAAATAGCGGCAAATTCTTCGTCTTTTGCAGCCCGACGCCCAAAATCAGTCATATCCGGCCCGACATATTCTGGACTCTTTACCCATTGTTCAAACGCCCATTCATCCCAAATCGGATTGCGATCCTCGATTAGCGTTTTGACATTCGTATCACCTTTTAAGAACCATAAAAGTTCAGATGAAATAAGCCGAAATGCCGTCTTTTTTGTCGTCATCAGTGGGAATCCTTCGTTTAAATCAAAGCGCATCTGGTAACCAAACACACTGATCGTCCCCGTACCTGTCCGATCTTCTTTCTTAGTGCCTGTTTCAAGCACATGTTTACATAACTCTAAATATTGCTTCATTTATTTACCTCCCTACACTTGTGTTTAGTATATCAAAAATCATCATATGAAGATAATATTTAAGAGCGAAAAAACACCCCATAAGCAGTTAGTTAAGATAACCACTTAGGAGGTGTGTTTTTTGAGCAATATTCAATGTTGTTTGAAGTGTCAGCTGTTGTGTAGGCGAAAGACTTATATATTCAGCGTTTTAATGGTACCGCAGAATTTCGACTTTGGTAATTAGATGTATTGTACGATATTCTTCTGGGGTACGCTTGGGGTACAGTTAGTATTCGAAAGTTTTTATTTAGATTTGCTTCTTTGAAAGATACACAAAAAAACGACCTTTCCCTAATTGGATTGGTCGCTTTCATTAAATGCTTAATTCACATAATGAGATATTTATCAATATAATATAAATGATTTTAAGAAAGGGGAAAATAATGTTCATTACACTAAGAATGGCTAAAATTTTATTAGAAGCTGCTGAAAGAAAAGCATGCGAACTGGGTCTTTCTGAGAATATAGCTATTGTTGATGAAGGTGGAAACCTCATTGGCTTTCTCCGAATGGATAATGCCAAGTTAGCGGGGATTGATATCGCTCAAAACAAGGCATGGACCAGTGTATCAATGCAAATGCCGACTTCGAATCTGTCTATTGCGGCGTTACCTGGTGAGCCATCATACGGAATCAACACGACAAACCAGGGAAAAATCGTCGTTTTAGGAGGAGGAATTCCCCTTGTATTTAACAAGAAAGTAGTTGGTGGTGTTGGCGTTAGTGGAGCCACCAGTACACAAGATATTGAAGTAGCAAATGCTGCGGTTAAAGCATTTGAAAACTTGACCAGTTCAGTTTCATATCCTGTCAACCCTTAATAATATGGAATATTTGCGGTAGCACTAATGCTTGCGGTCGATGTAATAAAATAACGATAAAAAGCGAGCTACCCACATAATTGTGGACGGGTCGCTTTTTTATTTGCAAAGTAATTTATCAGAAAGCTGTCTATTTCAATTGAGAAAAGCTATTTATGTATAGATAAGGAAAGATGACTGTGTAAAAGGGGACCGCTCAATAAGAGCGGTCCCCTTTTGCATGTGCATAATACAGGCAAAAAAAGACCGTCAATAGACGATTTTCTGTTGTTGAACTAAACATACTAAGATTAGTAGTACAGGCCAAGGCATTGGTTTGTACTACTTTTTTTATATAGTAGAGGTGAAGAACAGGTCGTGGGTGCTTT
>NZ_JBIWFE010000013.1:0-57369 GCF_044762865.1 Sporosarcina sp. NPDC096371 | reverse complement strand
GAAAATGAATAGCTCATTTCTTGCTGGCATTAAATTAATAATGTCATGTGTGTTTCTGTTCATCCGACGGAAATCGTTTTACTTAGAAACGTTTTTTTGCTCAAGTGCACTTGGCACTCTCGCTATATTTCGTTGACGTTTTGCTGTTCAGTTTTCAAGGTTCATGTTGATAATGTTCGTTGCCGTTGTTTCAGCAGCAACTCTTATATCATATCAAGTTGTGTTCCTCATGTCAACAACTATTTTCAATTTCTTTTTCGTTGTTTTCATTATATCGGAAGCGCAACGTTTACTATCTTAACACTTTCTTTCGAACGAGTCAACAACTAATTTCAATTTCTTTTTCGTCGTTTTCGTCTTATGGGAAGTGCAACGTTTTCTAATATAACATCCTGCCCTTTCGATTGCAACACTTTAATCGAATTCTTTTCTTGTTTAATAATAAAACACCGCGTAAAGCCTATTCTCACGGCTTTACGCGGCATTTGCTTTACTCAGTCTTTCTTACGCATCTGCGGGAATAGCAGGATATCACGGATAGATTGCGCATTTGTTAATAACATAACAAGACGGTCAACTCCGATTCCAAGTCCCCCTGTAGGTGGCAATCCATATTCCAACGCCTCTATAAAGTCATTGTCCATGTCATGCGCTTCGTCGTTCCCTTGCTCTTTCTCAACCATTTGCGCTTCGAAACGTTGACGCTGATCGATTGGATCGTTTAGCTCTGTAAATGCGTTAGCATGTTCGCGGCGGACGATGAACAATTCGAAACGATCTGTAAAGCGACCGTCTTCCGGGTTTTTCTTCGCAAGCGGAGAGATTTCAACCGGATGCCCGTAGATGAATGTTGGTTGCACGAGTTGCTCTTCCACTTTCTGTTCGAAGAATTCATTCAACACATGTCCGACTTCCATCAACGCCGTTACTTCTACGCCATGTTCTTTAGCTAGTGCATGTGCTTCTTCTTTCGTCATAGTTGGCCAGAAGTCTACGCCTGTATATTCTTTTATCGCATCAACCATGTGGAGTCTTGTCCAACCCGGTGCTAATTCGATTGTATCTTCGCCGTACTGCACTTGCGTTGTACCAAGTACATCTTGCGCGATATGAGCAACCATATTTTCCGTTAGCGCCATGATATCTTTATAATCCGCATACGCTTCATATAATTCAATCATTGTGAACTCAGGGTTATGACGAGTCGAGATTCCTTCGTTACGGAATACACGTCCGATTTCATACACCTTTTCAAGTCCACCTACAATGAGGCGTTTCAAATGAAGTTCGATAGCAATACGCATGTAAAGCTCCATGTCTAGCGCATTGTGGTGCGTGATAAACGGACGAGCTGAGGCACCGCCTGCAACCGCATGCAGCATTGGCGTTTCAACTTCAAGGAAACCTTGTCCATCCAAATAACGACGCATCGATTGGATAATCTTACTTCTTAAGATGAATGTCTCTTTACTTCCTTCTGTTGAGATCAAGTCCAAATAACGCTGGCGGTATCGTTGCTCGATATCTTTCAACCCGTGAAACTTCTCAGGTAGTGGACGTAGCGCTTTTGTCAGGAATGTAAACTCAGTCGCTTTAATGGAGAGTTCTCCAACTTTCGTTTTAAATACCACTCCAGCAATCCCGATAATATCACCGAGATCCGTACTATTGAAAAGTTCATATGCTTCTTCACCAATCGCATCTTGTCTCACGTAGATTTGAACCTGGCCGCCAAGATCTTGCAAATGCGCAAAGCCAGCTTTCCCTTTTCCACGTTTCGTCATGATACGTCCTGCAATTTTCACTTCATGTGGCGTTTCATCGAGTTCTTCCTTTGAAAGACTCTCGTACTTTTCTAAAATTTCATTCGACAGATGCGTCCGTTCAAACCGCGAGCCGAATGGATCTAATCCACTTTCCCGTATATCCTCCATCTTCTGGCGTCTCACCAGTAGCTGATCATTCAATTCATCCAAATGGGACATTTCTTTCACTCCTTCATCTATTTAACCTTTAGATAGTCTGCACCTATTGTACACAATTTGTGCCGCGCCGACACGCTTTACTTATTAAAACAACCCATGTATGTAGTAAAAAGAGCCGCCACAATACATGGCAGCCCAACTCATTTGTTTTAAACAACACTTACTGCCATGCGGTCGCGTCCCATCACAATGCCATCGACGCCAGTTTAGTCCAGTATACGCTGCGTATCTCGTGGCGCCTCATTCCTTTAATTGCAGGAAATCTTTAACTCCGTTAACCTTCTTCCAAAGTACTACACCACTATCGCGGACAGCAGCTTCTTCCGAAAACAACTTCCCTGTTACCGGATGGGTGATCGTAGGAGCAATTTCCAAAAGCGGAATGAGAACAAACGCCCGCTCACACAGACGCGGATGTGGTACAACTAAACTCTCTGTTTCAATATTGTCATTACTATACAGTAAGATGTCGAGGTCAACAGTTCGCGGACCCCATCTTATCGTTCGCACCCGACCAAGTTCCTGTTCAACTTTTTGACAAGCCACCAGCAATTCATGTGCACTAACAACAGTTTCCACACAGACTGTCACATTCAGAAAATCCGCCTGATCCGTATAGCCAACTGGTTTCGTTTCATACACAGAAGACACTGCCAGTACTTCAACCCCATCATGTGAATGAAGTGCCTGCACCGCACCCACCAAATGTTGCAGTCGATCCCCTATATTCGAACCGATCGACAGGTACGCAATACTCATATGAAACGTCCCCTTGTAATATCCACTGATACCGACGCGTAATGGCCCGGAATTGGTGGGTCGGGTTTTACCAACACAACGCGAACGCCTGTCACTTTAGCCGCAAACTCTTTCATGACATTGGCCGCAACCTTTTCCGCAACGGTTTCAATTAACTTCACTGGTTCCCCTTCTACAATTGAACGACACACAAGATAGACTTCCGCATAGTTCACCGTTTTTTCCAGATCATCTGTTTCTCCAGCCTCCGAAAGATCCGTCGCAAGTGAAATCGTCACACGAAAACGTTGTCCTAACTTATTTTCCTCTGGCAACGCACCGTGGTAACCGTAAAACTCCATTTCATTCAAATGAATATAATCCACACTAGCCCCTCCTATTGCTCAAAAACGGTTTTACCCGTTAATACATCCATCATTTTTGCCATACGTGCGATTTCCTTCACATCGTGAACACGCATAATATGGCAACCCTGCTCAATTCCATAACAAACCGTCGCACCTGTTCCTGCTAGCCGTTCCTCAACAGGCAATCCTAACACATTGCCAATCAACGACTTCCGTGATGTCCCTAACAAAACTGGATAGCCCATATCGGAAATTCGGCGTAACCCTTGCATCGTCTCAATATTTTGCATCGTGTCTCGCGCAAAGCCAATGCCTGGATCGAGCCAAATGTTTTCGTGCATGACACCTGCAGCAATTGCAATCTCAACACTTTCTTCCAAATCACCAATAACCGCATTCATGAAAGGCTCTTCATACTCCGCCTTCTCGCGATTATGCATCAGGATGATAGGAACATTATACTTCGCCGCAATCGCTGCAATAGCCGGCTCACGTTTTGCCCCCCATATATCATTGATGATCTGTGCACCCGCTTTGATAGCCTCTTCAGCAACGCCTGCTTTGTATGTATCAATCGACACCACACAGCCAAATTCATTGGTAATCGCTTCAATGATTGGCACCGTGCGTTCCAGCTCTTGCTCCAGTGAAACCGGAACATGCCCTGGTCGCGTTGATTCACCGCCAATATCGATAATTTTTGCCCCGTCACGAAGCATTTCTTGTGCATGTTGAAGCGCCGCATCCATCTGTCCAAATTTGCCGCCATCCGAAAATGAGTCCGGTGTCACATTTAATATGCCCATAATGACCGTTTCTCTAGTAAAGTCCATTTCCGTACCACCAAATTTGTAAACATTGCGCGCATTCGCCAATTCCATTACCTGTCGCCTTCTTTCATGTTCTCTATCGCCTGGATATATAATTCATGAAACTTTTGATAATAAATCCCCGAAGCACCTGGAAGCGAAAAATCACCAATCGCTACCAATGGCACTAGTTCCTGTACAGCGTTCGTGACGAACACTTCGTCCGCACCGTCCACATGTTCCTTGCCATAACACCCTTCATTGACAACAAAGCCTGCTAACTTGGCCAAATCAATGATAAAGGCGCGCGTCGTCCCTGGAAGAATTCCCGTTTCGATAGCCGGCGTAAACAACTCATCGTCTTTCATCCAAAAAACATTCGACGTAACACCTTCTGCAACAAATCCATCTTTCGTCATGAAAAGACCTTCCAAGTCTTTTAACGAAGGTAGTTCCAGTCGACCACGTACGTTGTTAAGGAAGTTATGCGACTTGTGGCGTACTGAACTTTCCGGAAGGTTACGCGGTGTATCAAGCCACACCGCCCTCTTCTCCGTACCCCGCACAGTCGGAGCCAACTCTTTTCTAAATAAAATAACGTTCGGCGTTGTATACGCGGATGGTGCTAGGCCAATATCATGAACACCCGCTGAAACGTTCAGACGGAAATACCCGTCTGCATTCCCCGACTTTTCATTCAACCCTTGTACAGCTGATAGAATTTCTGCATCTGCATAAGGCATCGTAATCCGGTACTCCAAGAGGGCGGCCTGCAACCTATCCATATGTTCCTCAAACAACAATACGTCTCCGTCATACGTCCGAAACGTTTCGAAAAATCCAGCACCATAGAGAAAACCGTGATCGAACGGGGAAATTTTCAACTCTTCCGCACGCAAAAATTCACCATTCATCCAACACCACATGCCGCACTCTCCGTTCTTAGCTTTCTAACATCGCTTTCGCCTGCCAAAGTGCTTTTGCTTTATTCAACGACTCAATATACTCTGCTTCCGGCACCGAATCGGCAACTAAGCCCGCTCCCGCCTGAATATGTGCAATACCATCTTTGATGTAAGCCGTCCGAATAACGATATTCAATTCCATATCACCGTTAAAGCCTAACCAACCAATTGACCCTGTATATAAGCCCCTACGCGTCGGCTCCAACTCTTCGATAATTTCCATCGTCCGAAGCTTCGGCGAACCCGTAATGGAACCACCCGGGAAAACCCCTTTGACGATCTCTGCATTCGACATCCCTTGCGCCGCTGTTCCACGGACATTCGAAACAAGATGCATGACGTGCGAATATTTTTCAATCACCATGAATTCGTCTGTTTCCACTGTACCAGGTGCGCAGACTCGTTCAAAGTCTTCCTTTTCTAAATCGACAAGCATGATATGTTCACCTGTCTCTTTGTCATTCGATAGCAACTCCGCTTCCAGTGCAGCATCCTTATTATCGTCTGCCCCTCTAGGTCTTGTCCCACCTATCGGACGAGTACTTAACTCATCTCCACGCTTTTTCAGTAACAATTCAGGTGAACCTGAAACGACCGCAAATTCGGGTGAACCAATCGACGCCATATAAGGCGAAGGATTGAAGGAACGAAGCGCTTCATACATATCAAGCGGATGTGCTGAAAGTGGTTTTGATTGTCTTACTGAAAGATTTACTTGAACAACGTCTCCGTCTGCAATGTAACTTTGTACATCACGGACCATCTGTTCAAATTGCGGGCCCGTTACGGATACCGCCAAACTATCAGACTCCGAAGAAACCTCTGTCGCTCTTCCCGGCACGAAAACTTGTTTCTTCAATCCTTCCGAAGCCGCGGCCAACCATTCACTTTTCACCTCTGCAGCATCCAGATCACGGTTCGGTAGTGTCATGAAATACACTGTTTCCGTTTGTATATCCAATACTGCCCACCGGTCAAATAAATAAAAATATAGATCTGGCGTCTCAAGATCATCCACCGTATCCACAGGGATCGGCTCATAGCGACGAACATAATCGTAGCTGATGAAGCCCGTTAATCCACCTTGAAAATCCGGCAACTCTGGAATAGTATCCATTTCGAACGATCGGTTAAATTCGTTCAACAACTCCAACGGTTCACCCTGTTTTACTTCTTGTGTACCATCACGCCAAGTAAGTTGTAATTTATCGCCTTCAAGCGTTTGCAGTGTCACAAGCGGATCAATCCCAGCCACACATAACGCACCGCCACGTCCACTTTCAAAAAGGAGATGGCGCTCATTCGCGTGCGCTAATTCTTTAAATGCATAGAAAAATTGTTCTTTCGTCATTGATGCCGTCGTATAGACTGGTTTTTGTCCTTGCATCTTCATTTCCCCCTGCTAATAATTTGTATCTTCATTTTACCCTGCACATGGCATTTCACGCCAGAGTAAAAGCATAAGTGTCTGTCACCTCTAGGCGCTGGAGTCTAGACGAGAACAAAAGCGCAAGCGCCTGTTTAGCCCCGACAAGTAGGAAGGACGCACTTCAATCCTTCCCTGCTGGAAGACTTGAAGATAAAGGCGCACTTTGCCTTTATCAGCAAGGGGATGGCAGTCTAAAAACGCCACGTCCTGTGGCAACAAGGAAGGATGCAGTTCAATCCTTCCCTACTGCATGACCTACATCCTGTAGGCCCAAGCGACTCGAGGGGCTAGGCGCTGGAGCCTAGACGACAAAAAAAGAAGGAGCGCCACGGCCCCCTCCCCCTACTTTTACACTTCGTCGAATTGGTAAAGTGGCGTACTTAAGTATCGTTCGCCGTTTGACGGTAGAATCGCAACAACTTTCTTCCCTTTACCAAGTTCTTTCGCTATCTGCAATGCCGCAAAAATCGCCGCACCAGATGAAACCCCGCCAAGAATTCCTTCTTCACGCGCTGCCCGTCTTGCTGTATCGTACGCTTCGTCGTTCGTCACCAAAGCAATTTCATCATAGATTTTCGTATCAAGAACTCCTGGGATAAACCCAGCGCCAATCCCTTGAATTTTATGCGGTCCTGGGTTACCACCTGAAAGTACTGGAGAATCTGTCGGTTCAACCGCGATAATTTTCACGTCTGGAAAACGTTCCTTCAAAACACTTCCCACTCCCGTAATCGTACCACCCGTTCCAACACCAGAAACGAATGCATCGACACGATCTAGCGCATCAGCAATTTCCGGGCCCGTCGTCAAGCGATGAATTTCAGGATTCGCTTCGTTATTAAACTGTTGTGGTACGAACCAACCATTTTCCTTCGCCAATTCATCTGCTTTGGCTATTGCACCTTTCATTCCTTCAACACCTGGTGTCAAAATAAGGTCCGCACCATAAGCACGCAGTAAATTACGACGTTCTGTACTCATTGTGTCTGGCATCACCAGTACAGCCTTATACCCTTTAGCCGCCGCAATCATCGCAAGACCAATTCCTGTGTTACCGCTTGTCGGTTCAATAATCGTGCTTCCTTCTTTTAAATCCCCAGACTTTTCAGCTGCCTCGATCATCGCAAGGGCAATACGGTCTTTCACGCTAGAACCCGGATTAAAGTATTCTAGTTTCAAATATACTTCTGCATCTTCAGGACCCGTCAATCTATTTAATTTTACAAGAGGTGTCTTTCCAACCAAGTCTGCAACAGAGTTTCCAACTAACGTCATCATTATCCTCTCCTAATTCCTACTATTTTGATATGCTTTATTTAGTTAATAATACTACCATTTTATGCCCGATGTCAATAATTGACCGCCTTTGAATTTCCGATGGTATTTGACGGCAACTTTCCGCAATAAAAAAGCTGTTCAGATCCACCAATCGATATCGGTATCTGAACAGCATCCTTATTTACCATAAAACCATTTCGCATCGAACTCATCCCAAAACGCTTCCGGGTTAACTGATTGTGATAGTTGCTCGAGTGCAAGTTCACGCTTGATATGATCTTTTACATCTTTTAATGTAAATGACTGACCCTCTACCACTTCACTCACCTGGATAACCGCATAGCCACCGTCGCTCAAAGCGATAATTTCACTTGTCGAATCTTTTTTCATACGGACTGCAGCTTCCACAATCTCCTTGTCGATCGCATCCGTCGAAGTGTTGATATAACCGATATCTCCACCCAAGCTTGCAGAGGCACGATCTGTTGAACGCTCTTTTGCAAGGACATCGAAACTCGATCCTTTGGACAATTCATCAATCGTTTGTTCCGCCTCTTTTTTCGTCGGCACAACAATCATAGCTGTACGATAGGCAGTTGAAATATTATAAAGAGAGGCGTTTTCCTCGTAATGCTTTTTAATCGCCTTATCTTCAACAACGACATCTTTCGTTAGCACTTTTTCAAGTATGAGGTCCGAACGGATTTTTTGACGCATTTTTTCTATGTCCAAGCCCGTATACGAGCGTCCATCCACCGAACGAATCAGTGCAATTTCAAGTTCAATCTCCTTGTCGGATACAGAAATATCGTATTGTTTCGCTGCGACCTCCATCACCTTGCCATTGACGAGGTTCAAAAGAGTCTCACGCCCTACTTCCTTTTCCATAGCCGTCATCCACTGTTCTCTTGTAATCGGCTCGCCAGCAACCGACGCCACTTCTTCACCAGATTGCTTCGGCTCATCCGACAAGAGCCAGCCAATGAACCAAAAAACATTGCATGCAAACAGTACAGCAATCAATAGAAGAAGTGGTTTTGTTTTCAGTTTGCGCTTTTGCGAACTAGCCGATTCCGGTTCAGGATTCCGACCGAATTTCATCGATAAAGCTTTCTAACTCTTCCTTCGGATACACATATGTCTCTAGACAGAAGTGGCAGTGCGCCTCCGCTTTTCCATCCTCATCAATCATATCTTGAATTTCTCGCTCTCCAAGACCGATAATCGCGTTACTAAATCTCTCTCTTGAGCAATTACATGTAAATGCAACATCCATACGATCCAAAATATCTAAATTATCCGCACCTAGTACTTCACCTAGGATCTCCTCAGGCGTCAAACCACGGGCAATCAATGTTGAAATCGGTTCAACATTTGCAATACGTTTTTCTAACTCTTCAATCGTTTCGTCCGTTGCACCCGGCATAACTTGGATGATAAATCCTCCAGCCGCTTTCGCCGTATTGTCCGGATTAACAAGAACGCCCAAGCCGACAGCAGAAGGTACTTGTTCCGAGACAACGAAGTATTCCGTGAAGTCTTCTGCAATTTCTCCAGAAACAATCGGAACTTGCCCTGTAAAGTAATCCCGTAATCCAAGGTCCTTTACAATTGTCAACATACCCTCAGTTCCAACCGCACGTCTCACGTCTAATTTCCCTTTGTCATTCAAATCAAAATGGGTTTGCGGATGCATTGCGTATCCACGTACCTCGCCATGTGCATTCGCATCGATAATCATTGAACCGAGTGGCCCACCGCCATCAATTTTGATGGTCAGTTTGTCTTCACCTTTCACCATTGCACCCATCATAACCGCCGCAGTCATAGAACGACCGAGAGCAGCCGTCGCTGTTGGCCACATCGCATGACGACGTTGCACCTCAGCGACCGTATCTGTAGAGCGAGTTGCATACGCACGGATGGTTCCGTCAAACGCAAGCGCTTTTACTAAGTAATCTTTCATTTTCAATTTCGACTCCTTTTACATGTTTCGTTCATAGATTAGATGAAGCCCTTTTAACGTGAGGAAGTTATCAACGACATCAATGACCTTTGTTTCACTTGCGATTAAATCGGCAAGTCCACCCGTCGCGATAACTGTTGTCTCTGCCTTACTTTGCGCTTTCATACGCGCAACTATCCCCTCAACTTGTCCCACGTACCCGTAAACAATTCCAGACTGCATAGCTGCTACTGTACTTTTCCCTACAACATGATCCGGCTTTGTCAGTTCAATACGTGGTAATTTAGATGCCCGATCAAACAATGCTTCCATCGAGATCCCAATCCCCGGTGCAATAGCACCACCCATATACTCGCCTTGTTCATTGACGTAACAGTAGGTTGTTGCTGTACCGAAATCGACAATGATGAGCGAATGTCCATATTCATGGGTTGCCGCAACAGCATTAACGATGCGGTCAGCACCTACCTCACGTGGATTTTCGTACTTAATATTCAAGCCCGTTTTAACACCCGGCCCGACAATCAACGGTTTTTGATTAAAATACTTTCTACACATCTGTTCAAGCGGAAACATAACCGGCGGCACAACCGACGAAATGATAATGCCTGTCACATCCCCAAAAGTGAGTCCAACATGAGAAAATAACGATTTGACTTGCATCGCATATTCATCTTCCGTCTTGTGTCTGTATGTTTCCATACGCCAATGATGTTTAAGTTGTCCTTGCTCATAGACTCCAAGGACAATATTGGTATTCCCAGTATCCAACACTAAAATCATAATGGTTTCCTCGCTAACATTCGATGTTTTCCAACACATCATACCATAGTCGGTTAGATGAACAAAAGCGCAGGGCGCCCACTTAGATATGACCGTCATAAGACAGACTACCATTGGAGCGATTTGCACCTTTAGCCAAAATAGTTTATGGTCCACACATCCGAAAATCGGGTCCTAGACGAAAAAAAGCTGACTGCTTCAAAAGAAGCAGTCAGCTATCATTTGTCATTCAATCTCTGCGTTGTTCATCAATCGGTTTCATCGCTTGATCAGATCCAAGCTCTTTTGGCAGGTCGCCAATTGACGGATCTTTAGGCGCTCCCGTTGAATCAGAGACCACTGTGTCCTCTTCTTTTTTCGAAATATCCACACTCTTAACATCTTTATCTAAATTGTCCAAGCCATAACGGCCATATGGACGATCAGGCAGTGTGCCATGATCTTTCAGATGATTAATTTGTTCTGCATCGAGTGTTTCTACTTCAAGAAGCGTTGTTGCAATTAAATCGAGCAACTCACGGTTCTCCGTAAGAATCTCTTTTGTACGCGCATATTGTTCTTTAATAATACGTTGCATCTCTTGGTCGATTTCATAAGCAATCGATTCAGAATAGTTCTGTTCAGAGTTAAAGTCGCGTCCAAGGAACACTTGCCCTCCTTGTGACTGGCCAAATTGCATCGGTCCAAGCTTATCACTCATCCCGTATTCTGTTACCATCGAACGCGCAATACCTGTTGCACGCTGGAAGTCATTATGGGCTCCTGTAGACACTTCGCCCAGAACGATTTCTTCCGCCACACGGCCACCCAGAAGTCCAGAGACCTTATCCAGAAGTTCTGGTTTCGTCATAAAGTAACGGTCCTCTTTCGGAAGCATGACTGCATATCCGCCTGCCTGACCACGTGGTACGATGGTTACTTTATGAACGATTTCTGCGTCGTCCAACATCAGTCCAACAACAACGTGACCTGCTTCGTGGAAAGCAACAATATTGCGTTCTTTTTTCGAAATGACACGACTTGTCTTCGCAGGACCCGCGATTACACGGTCTGTTGCTTCATCAATATCCGCCATGTCGATTTTCACTTTGCTACGTCTTGCTGCGACTAGCGCTGCTTCGTTTAGCAAGTTTTCAAGATCAGCACCAGAGAATCCTGGTGTACGTTGCGCAAGTGCCTTTAAGTTGACAGTATCGTCAAGCGGCTTGTTGCGTGCATGTACTTGAAGTACAGCTTCTCTTCCTTTAACATCCGGGCGACCAACCGTAATTTGACGGTCGAAACGTCCTGGACGAAGAAGTGCAGGGTCAAGGATATCCGGACGGTTTGTTGCCGCCACAATGATAATGCCTTCATTTTCACCAAAACCGTCCATTTCAACAAGGAGTTGGTTCAATGTTTGTTCACGCTCATCGTGTCCACCACCAAGACCAGCGCCACGTTGACGACCGACCGCATCAATCTCATCGATAAAAATGATACAAGGTGCATTCTTTTTCGCGTTTTCGAATAGGTCACGTACACGTGATGCACCAACCCCTACGAACATTTCCACGAAATCAGAACCCGAGATAGAGAAGAACGGCACACCAGCTTCACCTGCTACTGCACGTGCAAGCAATGTTTTACCTGTACCCGGAGGTCCAACTAGCAGAATCCCTTTCGGAATACGCGCGCCGACTTCAACGAATTTACGTGAGTCTTTCAGGAAGTCAACAACTTCCACAAGCTCCGCTTTCTCTTCGTCAGCTCCTGCAACATCTGTGAAACGAACTTTCTTCTTGTCGTCCGTATGAAGCTTCGCTTTACTTTTACCAAAATTCATCACACGACCACCACCGCCACCTTGTGCCTGATTCAATAAGAAGAAGAATAGGATGAAGATGATGATGAACGGCACAAGACCCGTAAAGAAGGATACCCATGCACTCGTTGTCGGTGCAGGTAGAATTTCAACTTTTGTTTTAGTCCCCGCAAGCGATTTGATATCCGCTTGAAGATCGTTGCCATTCAGGACATTTGCAACAAATGACTCGTCTTTCTTATAACTTGCCATTTTACCTTTAACTTGCAGTACATTGTTAATCGGTTGTAAAGATAGACTCTCTACTTCCCCTTTTTCTAACGCCACAATCAATTCATCGTACCGAATTTCTTGCATTTTCGGGTTTGTTTTGTTTAGTGAACTGAATATCCCCATTATCGCTAGGAATATTAATCCGTATAATAGAAAGTATCGAAGTATTCGATTCATCCCAAGCCTCCTCATTTCATTCAAACAGAAAACTAGTGTAAATCTTATCATAGGTCTGATTCAATCTACAAAGAAAATGCCTTATTTGGAAAGCATTTCTTAAGAATGATTAAAAGGAGTAAATTTCCTTTTTCAACACACCGATATAAGGTAAGTTTCTGTATTTTTCTGCGTAATCAAGTCCATATCCTACAACGAATGCGTCCGGCACATCAAAGCCGATGTAGTCCGCCTTCAAATCTACTTTTCGGCCTGTCGGCTTATCAAGCAGCGTGACAATTTTGATGGAGTTTGCTTTTCTATATTTCATAAGTTCAACAAGGTAACTCAATGTTTTCCCGCTATCGATGATATCCTCGATAATAAGTACATCGCGTCCTTCAACACTTGTGTTCAAGTCTTTAACAATTTTCACTTCACCTGAAGAGACTGTTGCATTGCCGTAACTAGATACATCCATGAAATCAAGTTCGATATATGCATCTATGCGCTTAATAAGATCGCTCATGAAAGGCAATCCACCTTTAAGGATACCAATTGCAAGCGGGAATTTATCCTGATAATCCTTGGTCAATACCGCCCCAAGCTCTCGTACTTTCTCATCAATTTGTTGCTCCGAAATTAATACTTCTTCGATATCTTTCTCTAACACCAAAATTCCTCCCTTTTCCATTTTAGTCGACTAGCACTTTCTTGTACGAACTATGTAATTACTCTGCTCTGTCTTGTTTCGTGAAAATGCCACTCCATAGCGTAATCCCGGAACTGCACAAATCTCACCTAATGCTGTGACAATTAGCGGTAATCGATCACGTTCGGCCAGGTCCACCTTTTCATCAATCAATAATCTTGACACACGTTTTGGATGGTCCATCCCTGGTAACAAGATCCGATCCCCATCTTCCCTTCTTTTAATAAATAGGGGCAGATGAGAATCCGGCAGATCGAAATACATTATGTCATCTGTACTCATGAATAATTCCGCATCGGAATCATCCACTTCAGCCCAATAAAGCTCCAAATCATTTCCCCAACGGGTCCAGTTACCTTTCGGAAATACTTTTCGCGTCGCTATTTCCTCAGATTGTGTATGACGAACAAACGTCAACTTGCTATACGCTCGTGTGAATCGGTAACCACGTGGAAGGTCGATAGACACATTCCCATTTTGCGATTCAACATGATGTAATAGTTGGCTAATTAGCGCGGAATTGTATTCTACAGGTGTACTCTCCCCATCGTAAAGATACTTCAATAGTAGTGTAATCACACGCCTTTGTAAAGCTAGGTGCATAACAGAAAAATCGCCGCTGTCAATAGCAGGGAGACCTTCATCTGTAAATTCAACGATTCTTTCTAACTGTTCCACCGCCAATGTTTCTAGTAAGTCCTCATCTTCTTGAAGCCATCCCGACATTTTCACTGCATTTTTAGCGGCGGCGAGGTTTTCATTTAACATAAACGGGACGATATGATGACGGTAACGGTTGCGCATATAGGCGTCACTTTCATTACTTGGGTCTTCACGATACGGTACGTCATGTTCCTTAGCGTACGAGTAAAGTTCCTCTTTCATAACGGGTAAAATCGGCCGAACGACAACGCCGCCAGCGAATTTACGCTTCACAGGGATGCCAGATGGTTGACTACCTTTCGCGATTTGCATCAAAACCGTTTCCAGCTGGTCTTCTGCATGATGCGCAGTAACAAGAACATCGTATCTTTGTTCTTGCATGATGTCAGAGAACAATGCATAACGCCCCTCACGACAAACCGCTTGCACATTCCCCCCATCTTGTTTAATCATGTCGGCAACCGGGACGCTACCGCCAAAAAACGGAATACCGTATGTTTCACATAGCCCTTCAACCAAAACTCCATCCGTTGCTGATTCCTTTCCCCGCAACATATGGTCGACGTGAATGGCGGCTACTTCAATCTCCATCCTGTCTTGATTGGAAGCCATGAAATGTAACAGCGCCACCGAATCTACACCACCAGAACAAGCGACGAGAATCCGGTCTCCAGGGGCTATCAGCGACCACTCCTTGATAAATCGGAAAACCGATTGTCTAAATGTATTCATTGCCAAAACTCCTTCTTGAATTACGCTCGGAAAACCCCTAATCAATTACACCTCGGCGTAATTGCGTCCAAATTTTGAATTGCACTTGAGGCCTACAGGATGTAGGTCATGCGGTCGTTGCGACAGGAAGTCGCGATCTTAGACTACCTTCCTTAACTCCCTTCAAAATTTGTGACATCCGCCGGAGGCTTGGACCAACAGGATGTTGGTTACTCAGACGTTGCCGCAGGACGCGGCGCTCTTAGTCTGAGTTCCCCTAATCAGCAGGGTGTTTGCACCTCCACTGATTTATAGACATTTTAGTATTCATCCCGACGCTTCATTTTCAGTACAAATACATTTGCTGAATCAAGTTAAATTTAACTGAAAGAATGTCCCCACTTCAAGTGAAGCAAAGTGGGGATTCCTTTTTCTTAGGAAATAATTTGTGAGTATGGTGTAAAGCTAGACCATTCTGGTAGAACATGGTCCACTTTCATGACCAATACTGTTCGATCATCCGCTACCACGCCATACTTCCGCTCCATCTCACTCACAATACGGTCTGCAATTTTGTCACACTTGAAATCCCCATACTTTTCAAGTGTACCGTATAGAGTACTCTCTTGTTTTTCAAGCGAAATATCACCATTAAACATACCATCCGTCATCATAATAATAATATCTCCGGCTTTTAGATCCTCCTTTTTCGCCTCTACAGAAAAGGATGGAAGAAAACCAACCGGAACGGATTCACTATCCAACCTTAAGAAGTCCTGGCCCCGCTTAATATACGTACTCATTGAACCTGCTTTCCACGACCAGAGTCGCCCATCTTGTAAATCAATTAAAGCCAAATCTAGCGTAGCGTACATATCGTCAAGCCCATTCAATGACATCATATAGTGAAGCGTATGCATGGCTGTCTCTGGATCCATTTTGCGGTCCAAACACTCCCGCATCAGACGGATTACCTTGCGGCTTTCACGATATGCATTCAAATCCTGCCCCATTCCATCCGACAGCAATACAGCTGTTAGTCCATCATGGATTGGGAACACCTCATAAGCATCGCCTGCTTGGAATGACTCACTGCCCGCTGTTGCGACAATTCCATAATCAAGTGAAAAACGGACTGCCGATCCGAACGTCAATTGAATATGCGGGAATGGCTGTTGTTGCACGACGGATTTAGCCACCTGAAATGGCTCTTCATACATTTCCTCAAGAACGGGTAGAATGAGCCGTTCCGCGACAGTTGTATCTGTTTCAAAATCAGACCTTTTCTCCGGAATGCAGCAGACAATTCGACGCGCCCCCCGTTCCCCCGATAAAATATCAATTTGGAAAAACTCAATATCTTTTTCCTGAAGCCGTTTTGCAAGTTCATCCTCAACAGGCTTATAAACGGACAAATCCTCTTTTACTTCGTTCATAATCTTATCCAGATGTGTGCTCATATCCCGTAATTGGAGGGCAAGCATTTTCCGACCATGCTGAAGTTGTCCCGTCAATAAACGATTCGTCGCTTGTTCCTCAAGTTCCGCCACGAGTCCATTGAACCGGATACATTTGTATTTAATCTTTTCCTCAACGCGATGACGTGAGGCCTTTTTCGTCATCGAATATGTCGACTCCCATTCAAACAGAAGTCGCGCCATGTCGTCATCTGACGATTCCCAGCATTTAGCATAGCGGAAACAAGATGCACAAGCCTTCGGTATCACTTGAGGCGTGGGTTCCTCCTTATCTCCACCGGAGGAAAATCGCCCGCCCACAAGTGTCGACATGAATTCGGAAAACTGTTGAAAGTCGGCGAGTTGCTCATCAAGACGTTCTGCCAACCATTTTTGACGTTTTTCCGAAGTCTCCTGATTCTCCGGATAAAAGACATTACGAATCGGCTCTAGCTTTTTAGTAGGTATCACTAAAAAAAGTAGCGTTGCGATGCCGATTGTCACAAAGTGTGAACTATCTAACGGTAACGTTAAATCATAGAGAAGGAAAAATAGTGATACAGAAACCCCACCTAATGCAATGCCAATTTTTCCGAAGCGGCTAAGTACACCTGCAAAAAAGCCAGTCATACCATATACAGCCATCATGCCCGTGAACGATAGTTCCGCAACACCTATAATTGTGGCGATAATCATCGCAATTGTCGTAGAAAATGGAAGCCCACCAACTAATGCAGCTAGTAAGATCGCAAGATGAATCAGCAGACCGGCGACCGAAACATGACCAAGCATGATGCCATTCATTCCCGTCGTTGCCATTGCACCAATCAAACAGGCGGCGGCAAGTCGTTCAGGCGTCCATTTTCCAAAAAAGATCCGATCCGCAGGTGGAAAGGCAATGAAAAGAAAAAAAGTCATGATCAATGCAAGTATCGCTTCAAAACCAATCGATAACTGCACGTTTACTGGCGGTTGCCCAGCATACATGACAAACTGCCATAATACTTGAACAACGATGATACAACCAGCCACTGTCAACGGGATCGATTTTCGGACGAGGGGGTATCTGACAACCGCGTTGAACAAGGCAAGCATTAATAGATGGATCACCGCTTGTCCAATCCCCTCACCCACAAACACACTCCCCAACATCCCGCCGACGAACACCCACATGAGGTATTTTCTAAAGCGTGCACGTGCTAATGCCCAAACTGGTAAGAAAAAGGGTACAGCTGTATCGAACAACACAGCTTGTGACAAGAAAAAGGAGCCAAACAAAAATAGAGTTGCAACGAGTATGTGTATCTTTTCCCTCCGAAACATCTCAATGTACATACGAATCGGCTGACCAACTGGACGAGTCACATTGTCTATCAGTTTCATTTCCCATTCCCCCTATGTCTACTATGCCTTGAGTATACATTGGTAAATGGCAGGAAATTGTCTGTTCATGACGATGAGAAAACAAAATGTTTCGACTTATTAAGGACTATTTTTCTTTTTTCCTACGATGGGTTGACATCGCCAAAGTTCGCATGTAATATGGGTATTGTTGTTCTGGAGAGCAGTCAAAAATGCGAACTAGAAATCACCAAGGCGGCGTAGCTCAGCTGGCTAGAGCGTACGGTTCATACCCGTAAGGTCGGGGGTTCGATCCCCTCTGCCGCCATACAAGTAATGCGTAGACGACCGTTAAGACTCGACATGCATAAGACGAATCGGTAGGTGGCGTTCTTTGCCACACAGCCGGTTTGGCTTATGACCCGAGAGTCTGGCACCCGGAGCTAGACACTAGCTTGCAACAACTTCACACTAAAACAAAAAAGCGACGGACAAGGGTAATCACCCTATGTCCGTCGCTTTTCTATTATCAAACGTACATTTTTCTTGAATTGAAGCAGCTAGCAAGTTACCCTCTTCTTGCGCCGCGGCCACCGCGTTTCGATTCTGTCGCTCTTTTCAAAGTCGATAGACGTTCTTCACTATCTTTCATGAACTTCGCCATCTTTGTTTCAAAATTCTCTGGACGATCAACTGGGCTAGGACGACCGCCTTGACGAGGGCGTTGAGGGCGCTGTGGACGTTCTGGACGTTGTTCAGATTCCGGCTTCGCTTTGCGAATCGATAATCCAATCTTACCGTCTGTTCCGACATTCATCACTTTCACTTCAACCATGTCGCCTACTTTTAAATGCTCATTAATATCTTTAACATAGTTGTCTGCCACTTCACTGATATGGACAAGACCTGTAGAACCATTCGGTAGCTCAACAAACGCTCCGAAGTTTGTAATTCCTGTTATTTTCCCCTGTAACTTGCTGCCTACTTCAATTGACATAAAAAAAATGCTCCTCCTTAGAATTTAAGCGGGCTCCTTTTTGGAAGCCTTGCAACCGTATTAATGATCCTGCAAAATGCAAGATCCCTACTCTCATTATAGCCAACAAAAAAAGAGTGTCAATAAGACTACTCTTTTCCGTCGTCTTTTTTATCGATTTTTTTCTTATTTTCCGGGACTGAGAAAATAATTTCGCTGTTTTCAGACAAAAAGTATTCTTTACGTGCAAGCTTTGCGATATAGTCATCGTCATTCAATTTAACAAGCTGTCTTTTCAACGATTCTTGTTCCTCTTGTACGACTTCAAGCTGCGCAAGCATCTCTACTTGCTGCTGTTCCTTCTCCGCCAAAACCTGCTTCTGTTTGATAAGTAACTGCGTCAAACTGCCAAAAGAAACCGCCGCAACGATTGCAAACGCTGTCAGCCTCCGATACAGTTTAACTTTTCGTGCATTTTTTCGATGTTCTTTCTTTTGCAGGGAGCGGACATATTCAGTTTGAATCGTTGCGACCGTTGCGGGCGACTTTCTCTGCTGCTTTTGTTCCAAGTCCTGCACTTCCTTTCTTCACAAAACACATTCGTTAGTCTACGGATTATACATCATTTCCCTTTCTTTATCAAATATGCAAAGGCGTTTTTGGCCCAGACTTTTATCATGATTGCCCCATAAAAGTCTGTCCCATCCGCCAGTGCACCGCGATTCAGCTAGGTTTCGAACCCCCACTTGAATTATTTGACTTCCTCGCATTCTTCTTGCCACCTTTAGAAGTAGAAGGCTTCGGACGAATGAAGTTCAAAAGTTTTTTGGAAATGAACTGGTATAGTTTAATGAATGGCGTGATAAGGAATACAATGACCTTAAACAAGATACGAAAGATGTGCCCAATAATCGAGATGATGAACCGGATTATGAACCATATCGGTTTGATCACGATCAACAAGATCATTCTCCCAAGCAAACGGAATGGCCTATAGAACAAACTAGCATACAGTAGCAGTCCACTAATTTGGGCGAATGGATCATACATTCGCCACGCGCCATCCCGAACTAGAAAAAGAATATAGAATGTTCCACATCCGGCGATGATCCACCCAATGATTTCAAACCAAATTGCACGTCTTCTGAAAAATGATTTCTTTCCTGCATGCGAAGTTCCCGTCCCAATCATATCCATGAATGCACCGGCAACAATGCCTGTCCCAATCATTGCAAGTAGACTAAGAAACTGAACAGATAAACTCATCCAAACAATTTATGGAGGAAGTTCCGAGAACCTGTTTCTTCTTCATCGTATTGAATAGTGGCAACTGTTCCTTCCAATGTGAGAAGTCCTTTATCGACATCTAGATGGACGATGCGCAGTTCCTCCCCGCGTATCTGCAGCAATCCTTGTGATGTCCGAATCAAAAATTCTTCTTGATCGAAGCGGTCGATTGATTTTACCGATGTGAGGTCCATCCTTTTTCTGTTACGCATTGTTACGACATGGTCACCTGATGGGATTGTGTACGTAGGACTGTCCGTCTGGAATTGCATATGATGCTTCCCCCTTTGCTTGTATGTTCACGATTATCTTATGCCGGGACATAAAAAAACATGACAGAAAAATTCCTGTCATGTTAGTTAAGTTGGCATTACCTAATTCTATATCTGTTGATGAATGATTTACTTGATTAAAATACTGGTGAGAAGGGATTGTAAAATCCTATTTTCGCTGAACCATTTCCGGTCCGCTTTCGGCGACATATTCACGACATAATTACCGATAGAGCAAGTATAGCTAGATGCGACTTCGTCACTTCTAGCCATACTTTTTCGATCATCTTGTTGCGAATGGTCACCTGTCGCGTACCTACAATGATTAAGTGAAAAATGCAGTTGCTTGGAAAATAAAGAATAGAGGACTTTCTATAAAGAGTGTAAGTGCCCGAAGATGCAATTTCGGGCACTCTAGCACTTTGTACGACGTGTTCCTTCTTTACTTTCCTGAATTAGAAATAGGACTACTTATAGCCAAGGCTTCCGCAGCCAAAATTGTATCTTTGGCTGCCTCTTTCTAGGTAAGAAACCCTCTATGCCCTCATTCCCGAAAAGCAATAGTACTTCGTGTATCTGCACTTTTGGAGAGCGACAGATGAATGACCGCCATACGATTACAGAAAAAGTGTGTAGGGATGCGACTTTGTCGCATCCCTACACACCAAGATATCTCGGTAATGGTATAGAAGTTGTTCAATCCAAAGCAATCCCAAAACAACTATACACGTAGTGCTTAGTTTACAAAGTTAATCTTCATCATCCACAAATTCAAGTTCCACTTTTTCAAGCTTCTCTTCTTTTAAAATCGTATACATCGAAGTGGCGTCTTCTTTCTTGGTAGACTCTTTTAATAAGTTGATTTTTACCGTTACAATCTTTTGACCGAAACGGATTGCCAATTCATCAGTTTCTTTGACAACAGATGACGCCTTTGCCACCTTGCCATTAATAGTAATTCGACCTTGGTCAGCCACTTGTTTAGCGAGCGTCCGTCGTTTGATCAGACGTGATACTTTTAAAAATTTATCGAGTCTCATTATTTTTCCCTTCCTTTCGCAAGTTGCCAAAACGCTTCAAGTTCGTCGAGTGTATAGTCGGCAAACTCGCCCCGACCTTCTTTTACACTTGTTTCCACGAATGAAAACCGTGAACGGAACTTCTGATTCGCGTGGACCATCGCTTCTTCCGGGGACAGTTTAAGAAATCGGGAGATATTAACGATGGTGAACAACACATCACCAAGTTCATCCGTTTGGCTCTCTTTCGTACCATTCTTCACTTCTGCATGGAATTCCTGCCATTCCTCTTCAAACTTATCAAAAGCACCGTCAATCGTAGGCCAATCAAATCCAACCTTCGCCGCCTCTTTTTGATAATTAAAGGACGTCAACAATGCAGATGAATGCCTATCTTGCCCATCCAACAACGATTCCACCTGCGGCTTCTCGCTTTGTTTAATATCCTGCCAATTCAGCAGGACTTCTTCGGAGTTCTCTACATTTTCATCGCCAAAAACATGCGGATGACGGCGAATCATTTTCGCACTGACAGACTCAAGAATGTCCTCCATCGCAAAATAACCGTCGTCCTCGCCAATTTGAGCGTGGAGAAATACTTGCAACAAGACATCGCCAAGTTCTTCAATGACCGCGTCGTCATCCTGTTGCTCTATCGCTTCTAGCAGTTCATGCGCTTCCTCGATTAAATACCTTTTCAACGAGGCATGTGTTTGTTCACGATCCCACGGACAGCCATCCGGCGCACGTAACGCCGCGATAATTTCACGGAATGTCGACCAGTCCTTCAATCGCCCTTCGCGTTCGAGCACTGGCGGAACGTAAACTGTTGTCAGATTATCAATGGTCGTCACATGATCCAACTCAAATAGCGGAACCGTGCTTAGTTTTTCACCTGAAGAACCCGCCGCCGTCACAATGGTCACGGGGTGGTCGTATGCATATTTCTCCATCAGCGATAACTTCACTTCCGATGCTACAAACGCATCGTACACTTGTCCAATGAGGACATGCTGCGTCATCTGCACATCATCACGCTTCATATCCGTACCATCGAGTAATTGAAAGCCTTCAATCGGATCAATACGTAGCGCCGCAAAAATCGGGTCCAGAAAACTATTGCCTCCTGCAATGTTCAGTTCGACAATACCTTCCCGCTCTTTTTCAACTAATAATTGCACTGTCCGTTCTGCCACCAGCGGATGTCCCGGTACCACATACGTAACCGGTTGTTTGGCGCACATGACCAGTAGTTCCGCAACGATTTCTTCGTAAACTAACTCGAACGAATCATGTTTTTCATAAATAGCATCGAAGCTTGTCAGCACGACTCCCTCGGCTCTTAATTCCACAATTGCGGGGTGTTGGTCCGTTCTAGCAACGATGGTAGTTGCTGCTTTTAATTGTCGGTAAGTCCCGAGTACGAGTTGGTCTAAATCACCTGCACCGAGACCGATAATTGTTAATGGATGCATATTAGTCACCTTTTCTCTGATTCAGTCGTAATTGTAATGTAGCTAAACGTTTCCCGAACGGCAAGAGATACCATTCCTTCTCTGCCATTATACGCGATTTCATAATGACAAGGAGAAAAACGGACGCACCTAGCGTAACAGCCGTAAGCGCAATAACTGTCGATCTCGCCCGGCTTCCCATTCCTTCCAATAAAACCCCGTCCGCCATAACCATCCATGGCAAGGTAACCGCAATCATCAGCGTGGTCGCCGCCATTACCCAACCGTAAAATCGACTAGGCGCAAGCTGGATGGGATAGACCTTTTTAAAATACACAACGAGTCCCAATGTAATCACCGCAAAACCAATATTGCCCGCAATCGCCGCACCCATGACATTCCATATAGGGACGAGCAGTTGATTGGCAATCATTTTGACGATTAGTCCCCCGACAAGCAACAACGTCGGGATTTTCACTTTCCCCGCGCCTTGCAAAATAGCTGTGAGCGGTAAAATAAGCGACAGCCAGAAAATTTGCAGCGAAAAAATAATAAGGGAGACAGAGCCAGCACGTGTTTCAAATAGCATTTCATTCACATAAGGTAACACGAGTGCGAGTCCTGCCGCGGCTGCCCAGCCAAATAGAAAAGCGGTACGGAATGTCAGTCGTATGAAAGGCAAGGCCCCCTGCCCCGCCTCTTTCGTCGAATGATAAGCAATAAGCGGAACGATGGCTAGCGCTAGCGTTGATGCAACGAGAATACCCATTTGCACAAGCGGCTGCCCGCGATCATAGACGCCCTTCATTTCCATCGCTACATCTGAGGAAAAACCATTTGTCAGAAGAATATTGTAAACCGTAAACGAATCGACAAGCTGAAATAGTAGAAGAATGAGCGAACTGGCGCTGATACTCAGACTAACTATCGTCAATTCTTTGACAATCCGCCATGTATCCACCTTTTCCAAAGGCCCTTTAAACGTATTCCGAAAATAAAGTGCAAGAATGACAACCCCTGCACTTTCTCCAACAACCGCACCCCACATTGCCACTTCTCCCGCTGCATAAAGCGAAGCACCCGCTTGCACCGCAATCCATGTCCCAACCAAAATAACAGCCACACGAGACGCTTGCTCCCCCACACCAGACACAGCAACAGGCACCATCCTACCTTCTGATTGGAATGACCCCTTTAACACCGCAAGTGCCGGCATGACTAACACGATATAAGCACCCGCACGCAGCAATATAACAAGTTCAGGATCCCCCATTGCACGTGCGAAGTGCGGTGCAAATACAGTCAAAATAACAAAAAACATGACCGATAATACAAGCAAATAGGTAAACGCCACACGCATCATCGCTTTAGCTTCGCCGCGACTTGTGCTACCTGCGAGTAACTTGGACACTGCCACCGCAAAACCGTACGACGTCCAAACGATAAAGATGCCTATAAACGGATAAACCTGTTGGTAAATGTAAAACCCTTTGTCGCCAACAAGGTTTTGAAACGGTACCCGATAAACCGCACCAAGCAATTTTACAATAATCGCCGAAATCGTCAGGATCGACGCACCTTTCATGAATGTTTTCATATTCCAATCCACAGAAGTCATGCCCGACCCACTTTCCTTATGTAATCAAACACAGCTCGGCGTGTTTGCGTCCAGATTTTGAATTGAGCTTGTACCTGCAGGACGCAGCGAACTTAGTCCGAGTTCCCCTATTCGGCAGGTTTGAACCATCACTAAATAACGGTGAAACCAGTATACCATTAGCCACATTCACAAATGGATTCCTGTTAGCCATCATTTTTATCACTACCACTAACATTCCTCAGTAGTCGAATTAATCAGAATTATTTACACTGAGACCATACAGGTTTAACTAACGTTTTTATGGTCCACGACTTTCATTCATAAAGTATAGGGGGGTAAATTATGATTAAATTGATTCCTAGAAAACGTATTCTCTCAAAACAAATTAAGTTGAAGCAGCACGATATGTATGCCAAGGCCAATCTTTTCGGCTTTACTCATCCGATCGTTATAGCATGTAGTCAGGAGCTGGACGGGCTACTGAATAGGTACCAAGGATTTCAATCTAATTAAAATAGAACGGGAGCCGCTAAGTAGCAGCTCCCGCTCTATTTCATTTTTCGTAAGAGATATAACAAATAAGGTGTGCCGATAAGTGCCACAATTAACCCACTTGGAATGTCTTTGGGTGCAATGATGATTCTTCCGACAAAGTCAGCTGTCACGAGCAATAGTCCACCTACTAATCCGGATACGACAATCAATGGCAGATGGCGAAACCCTACTAATCGGCGTGCGATATGAGGTGCAACTAGCCCAACAAAGCCAATCGTACCAACAATCGAAACGGCTGCCGTACTGATTGCAACTCCGACTATCAATGCCCACACACGCGTCGACTTAACGGAAAGCCCTAGACCAGCCGCAACATCATCTCCGAATGTCAGCGTATCCAAGCTACGTGTCAAATAAATAGCCGGGCCGATGAACACCACAAATAACAACACGGCAAGTTGGACATCATCCCAGCCTTTTGCATACGTACTGCCTGATAACCAGACAAGCGCAGCAGCAACAGCAAGTTTTGCTTTCACGACAAATACTTGTGTGGCAGCAGAGCCAAACGCAGAAATCGCAATCCCCATCAGCGCCACGAGCATTGGTTGGAAATTGTTTTTCCACGATGTCCCCAAAATGATTCCAAGTGCGATGGCAGCCCCCACTACTGCACCAAACGGCATATATTGAACCGGAATGGCCGGGAATAATACGAGAAGCATCATCGCCCCCGCGCCGCCCATCGATGTGACGCCCAAAATACTAGCATCCGCCAATGGATTTCGTAACACCCCTTGTAGTAAAACCCCTGCAATCGCAAGCATCACGCCAACGATAAACGCGGTTAACACACGCGGCACACGGAAGTTCCACACGACAGGTTTCAACCATTCCATCGACCAGGCCATGCCGTTATAGGATAAGGCCAGTGATATAATGCCAATAATCAGTGCCACAATAATCGTGACAACAACCGGTAGTTTCACCGGCTTTAACGTTCCACCCATTTGACGGTCGCCACGACTATGTGTTTTCGCAGTTTTCCATGCCAAGTACAGCAGCCACGGTCCACCAATCAATGCAGTCATAGCACCCACCGGCACTTCTTGACCAGGTTGGATTAATCGACCTAACACATCCGCGCCAATCAACATGACACTTCCCCACAAAAATGACTGCAGGATAATGTGCAAATGCCCTCGGACACCAAGCATCCGAACAATATGCGGTGCCATTAGTCCGATAAAACCAATTGGACCGACAACACTTACTGTCGTTGCTGCAAGAACAATCGCAATCGCCCAAGCAAACAATTTCACAAGCCGAACATTTTGTCCAAGAGACGACGCGGTGTCTTCACCAAGCGACAAGATATCTAACGGCTTTGCTAGCACTAATGCCAACAAGAAGAACACGATGATAACTGGTCCTGCAAACGATACACCATCCCAATTCAACTGGACAAGCGTCCCCGAGCCCCATAAAAAGAGACCGTTTGTCTGATTTTCGAATAATAGCTGCAATGAGCCTGTCAGAGACGCAAACAATAACGAAATAATCATTCCTGTCAATGCAACGCGCACCGGTTCCATTTGCTTACCTGCTAAGAGCACCACAAGAACGGAAGACAGGATTGCCCCCACCATTGCAACTACAAATGGAAAGTTACCGAGTAATGTTGGAAAGAAGATCATCGACACGACGACGAAAAAGTAAGCTCCCGCATTAATACCCAGTGTGCTAGCAG
This sequence comes from Sporosarcina sp. NPDC096371, assembly GCF_044762865.1. Lineage (NCBI taxonomy): Bacteria > Bacillati > Bacillota > Bacilli > Caryophanales > Caryophanaceae > Sporosarcina > Sporosarcina sp. NPDC096371. Next base: position 31,078 of record NZ_JBIWFE010000013.1, on the reverse strand, counting down.
ATGCCAAAGGATTATTGGTCAACGTTTGTAACACAGCACCGGCCACGGCTAGAGCTCCACCCGCTACGATCCCAATCACTAATCGGGGTAAACGAAGAGAGAGCACGATATCTTGCACGCGCCCCTCCGTCCACACCTCTTTTACTAGTTGAGCAACCGTATAATCAGCTTGCCCTTGCGTTAAATGAATACAAGATAATAACAGCAACAGGAACAATCCGATGATCATAACAACAAGGGATCGTGCTCCTGAAGTTTTTTTCGCCATTACTTACTCACCATTGTAGTTGTAATTTTATTCAGCAATGTTTCAGCTGAAAGAGGACCTCCGTACAGCCAAGTATCTCCACCTAGATCAAATAGACGGTCTTCTTTCACGAAGTTCAAATTCTTCCATACCGCATTATCTTTTAATTGTTTTTCATAAATATTGTCGTTGTCCTGTACAATATACAAATAATTTGCATCCTCATACTTCGTAAGTCCTTCTACGTTAAATGTGCTCGAGCCATACAGTTCAAATTGATCTGGTATGTGTACATTTTTCAAACCAATTTTCTCAATGATTTGGGAAGCCATTGAATTTGGTGTAAACACACGAACTTCAGGTGCTTGTGGTCCTGTATAAGCAAGTGTTAAAATGACATCTTTCGTTTTCAGATTGGCATTCTCAATTTTTGTTTTCGCTTCATCATATTTTGCATCGAGATCTGCTAACACTTGTTTCGCTTCATCCGTCTTATCGACTGCTTTCGCAATTTCGTTAAACGTTGTGATCATTTCTTGATACAAATCCATTTTTTCATCTTCAGGATATGGATTAAAAATGACGGTCGGCGCAATTTTTTCTAAATCTGCAACCATTCCATCGTGACGGAAGCTTGTTCCGATGATCAAATCAGGTTCTAATGCAGCAATTGCTTCCAAATTCGGTTCTTGACGACCACCGACATTTACCACGTCCGCACTTAGTTCTGCGTCTATGTTTACCCAATTATGATATTCTTCTATATCCGCCATCCCAACTGGTTGGACGCCAACTGCCAATAAATCTTCTGCGTAAGTCCATTCTAAAACAACGACTTTTTTCGCTGCTTTATCCAGTGTCACTTCGCCATTCACACCTGTGATCGTTACACTTTCTTGTTCTTTCCCAGTGTCAGCCACTTTGTCCCCTTCATTCTTCGATGAACAACCAATTAATAAAACTGACACGATCGCCAAGAAAAATAATGATTTCAAATACTTTTTCATATCAAACATTCCTCCTATTACATGAGTATCATTCTCAATTAGTAGTGTAAACTCGACATGCATGAATTGTAAAGTCTTTTTTAAATCGAGTGATTATCATTCTCAACGCAGAGCAAATATGCTATTATAGTAATAATAACTTGAATATAACACTCATTGAAACAACCCATAGATACGGAGGAATCCCTATGCACACTGCGCTCAAAACCGACAACTTGTCCATTGGCTATCCGAACAAACTTCTTTTTGAAAACTTAAACCTGGCTATCCCCCGTGGAGAAATCACCGTATTCGTCGGTAGTAATGGCTGCGGAAAGTCGACATTGCTCCGGTCAATTGCACGTCTTTTAAAACCTTCAGATGGCTCTATTTTGCTCGAAGGAAAAGATATTCATTCAATGTCCTCACGTAACGTCGCCAAGAAAATGGGGATACTACCCCAAGGTCCCGTGTCCCCTGAAGGGTTAACTGTCCATGATCTTGTGAAACAAGGACGCTACCCACACCAATCATGGCTGACAAGATGGACGGAAGAGGATACGAAACAAACGAACGCTGCAATGGATGCAACACGAATCACCGATCTTCGCGATCAAGCACTCGATACGCTATCAGGCGGTCAACGTCAACGTGCCTGGATTGCAATGACACTTGCCCAGGACACGGATATCATCCTGCTCGATGAGCCTACAACGTATCTTGATATGACGCATCAAATTGAAATTCTGGATTTACTATTTGAATTAAACGAGCAAAAAAATCGTACGATCGTTATGGTACTACACGATTTAAATTTAGCTTCTCGCTATGCGCATAATATCGTTGCCATTAAAGATGGCGACGTGTATGCACAAGGCAAACCGGAAGATATTATTAACTGTGACTTAGTTCGTACTGTGTTTGGGATGGAATGCCAAGTATCAACAGATCCCCTGTTTGGCACACCACACTGCGTTCCATTCGGACGAGGTCGATGTATCGTACCCGAACTTCGAGGTCATATAGGTGATTAAATTACACACTTCACAACAAACGGCCTTGGAACGTTTTAGCGTGCACGTTGGTGAACAACCCAACACGTTTTTATCGGTCGGGGGTGCATTATCCGAACTAGGTAGTAACATACTCTTCGAAAAGATACACGACTTATCGGGGGCTCCCACAGATACTGTTGCAGCATCCATTTATATGAGAAGACACGGTTTTTTCATAGCCGCTCAACTGCATCTAATCAGCGAACACAGTTTACTTTGGGCAGGTAATTTGGAAAATATCTCGTTATTCATCGACAATGACACCCTACTGTTTTCTGTTCCTACAACCGGCTTTAGAAACGTGAAGAACCGGGAAGAAGACATTCGTTTTATTCTTGAATCGTACGGACACCCTGTCGTTGAATATGTCAGCAAGCGTGCTAAAATCGCCAAGTTAATTTTGTGGGAAAATGTGTGGGGCTACGTATTATGGATGTATTCGATGTTACTTGAAGAAAACTCTTCATTCGCAAAGCATGACTTAGCCATTTTGTTAGAAGACGAAACCTGGAAACCCGCAATGCGGCGTTCCCCATTTAAACAATACTTGAACAATCAACAAGCACTCGATGCAATGGCCAATTACAAACGGACGACCTGTTGCCTCTTAAAGGAACTTCCGAATACCGACAAATGCCCGTATTGTCCATTATCAAAATAAGCAACAGCCTACACGAACCTAAATTATCGTGTAGGCTGTTTTTATTATCCGATGGGAGTTCTTGCAAACTGTAATGATGTGTTCATCTTCCGTTCACCTTGCTCCCCTATACTCAAGTTATCAAGAAAAACGGAGGCGTAAAGATGAATATTGCATGGAAAGAAATCAGCAAGAATAAAACAAAATTTACGATTTTGGGTTCTATCATTTTCCTCGTCAGCTTTTTAACATTTATCATTTCTGGATTATCCAACGGACTATCCCAAGATAATGCTGCGTTAATAAAGGATCTGCCGAATGGACAGTTTTATATGAATGCAGATGCGAATGAAAAATACAGCCTGTCGAGAATAGATGAAAATACACAAGCCGCTCTATTAAAAGAGCACAACGATGCTAACGCTATGTCGATTCAAATGGGTTTTGTCAACGATGCGGACGACAAACAGCATAGTGTAGCCTTCGTCACATCGACTGATTCGAAATTGTTTCCAACAGTTGCCCCAGGAGAAGTCATCCTCGATCGTTCATTAGAGAAGAACGGCATCAAGGTTGGAGATATCTTAACCAACAATCAGTTTAGTGGCGAATTTAAAGTAACAGGCTTTGTCGATAAACAAAAATATAGCCATGCACCAGTCGCTTTTATTAACATGGTAAACTACCAAGAAATTTACCGTGTCCTTGAGATGCAATTAGTGTTCGTCCCAGGACAAGACAAAGCCCAGGACATTTCGTCCTTACAAGCCTTTAAAAATAAAGAATTCCTCAATACAATCCCGAGTTATAGCGCAGAACAGATGTCACTCAATATGATTATTTGGTTTTTGGTCGCCATTAGCGGCATGTTGTTCGCGATATTCTTCTATATGATGAACGTCCAAAAAATTGGCTTGTACGGCATCTTAAAAGCACTCGGTGTTAAAACAAGCAGATTGTTCGGGATGATGTGGTATCAAATGATTGTCATCACCGTCATTGCACTCGGACTATCCGTTGCGCTAAGCCAAGGATTTGCACTCATCGCACCCGAAGGCATGCCCTTCAGCTTAACGCTGGCCACAACCATTCAATTGTCCGTAATATTCTTGGTCATTGGATTCATAGGCGCCACACTTTCTGGTTTGCAAATTAAAAAAGTAGAACCACTACAAGCCATTCAGCAAGGAGAGGTGTAAAATGACGGTCTTTACTATTGACGAAGTAACAAAAACATTTACGAACGGTGAAGTCGAAGAACAGGTCTTAAAAGGCATTAACCTTTCTCTACAGGAAGGGGAAATAACAGCCTTAGTCGGCGCATCAGGATCTGGGAAGAGCACAATCCTGACAATCGCAGCAGGATTGCAACGTGCATCCGATGGGCAAATCGTATTCCAAGGGAAAAATATGAGCGACATGAGCCAAGAGCAAATTCGAAAAATCAGAGCCAGCGAGTTCGGCTTTGTCTTTCAATCCTCCCACCTCGTCCCTTTTTTGACTGTGGAAGAACAACTATTGCTGATGCTTGATGTATCAGAAACAAAAATGGCTAAACGCGTACAAAAAGACGAAGTTGCAAAGATATTAAAATTGGTCGACATGAATCATCGTAAAGACGCTTACCCCGCTTCCTTATCCGGCGGGGAAAAACAGCGGGTCGCAATCGCCCGCGCGATCATCCACAAACCGAAAATGCTGTTTGCCGATGAGCCGACAGCAAGCCTTGATTCAAAAAGATCGAAAGACGTAATGACATTGATTCGCGAGCTGACAAAAACGTTAAATATTACGACGTTGATGGTGACACATGACGAGGAAATGCTAGCTTATGCGGATCGGATTATTACAATGAAGGATGGATTGATTGTGTAAGCGCTAGGTACCAATCATTTCTCTCCATTCACAAAAACAGCCCACACAAACCGACAACTTCCGGTCCATGTGGGCTGTTTCTTATTGCTCCATTTGTTTCGATAAAAAATGTGCGGCTGTTTCTGCCGCCTTTTGTTCAGGTTCGCCAATGAAATGGACTTTCGATAGCAAGTAAACAGCTCCAATTGTGTCACCACCAGCTACAATCGGTGCGATACAATATGATTTGACTTGTTCGACTTGTCCCGGTATCCATTCCACTGCCTTTTCAAGTTTTTCGATGACGATTTTACGGCCTTTTAATACTTCTTCGATATCTGGGGATAGCTGGCGATTCAAATAATCCTTTTTCGATAAACCGGCTACGGCAATCATCTCATCCCTATCGCTGATAAGTGTAGGTGTGCCAAGCGTTTCATACAGCGTTTCTGCATACTCTTTCGCAAACTCGCCCAGTTCCGATATCGGGGAATACTTTTTCAAAATGACTTCGCCATCTCGATCCGTGAAAATTTCAAGCGGATCCCCCTCACGAATTCGGAGTGTTCTCCTAATTTCCTTTGGAATAACTATCCTTCCTAGATCGTCGATTCTGCGGACGATTCCCGTTGCCTTCATACATGATGCCTCACTTTCCACAAAATTGAACTAAATCTTTGTTTCAAATGTAGTATGCATCATTTTTGGACAAAATATGCAACATGCCCTTTAGACGGAATCAAAAACAACTGCTTCCTTTACAGCCGATTGAAGTAACTGCATCATTTCTTCCAAAACATCAAATGCCGTCTGTTTTCCAGTATGACGTTCATCGACATTCATGATGAGTTGACCGCCCTCCATTGTAAACCCAACTGCACGACCAAATTTCATCGATTCGGATACCAGTTTAGCACCGTCCGTTATTGCGGTCCCTTCTGGTGATAGACGTACTTCAATACGTGCATTGACTTTCTTGATGGATTCAACACCTGCAGCACGTCCCCATGCTTTGATACGCGCGATACGAAGCAGTAAATCTGCTTCAAGTGGCATGTCACCAAAACGATCTGTCATTTCATCGACGAGCTCGCTATAATCCTCTTCACTGTCAATCGCCTTCACGCGTTTGTACATTTGAATCTTCTGGAAGCCGTCTCGAACATACCCGTCTGGAATATAAGCGTTGACTGGCAACGATATTTCCATTTCTCGAATATCTGCTTTGACAATACCCGTCTGCTTTTCTTCAATTGCTTCTTGTAACATCTGCGAATACAGATCGAAACCAACCGAGTCAATGAAGCCATGCTGTTGCGAGCCAAGTAAATTACCTGCACCACGAATGGATAGGTCACGCATCGCAATTTTGAATCCAGAACCGAGTTCGGTAAATTCTTTAATCGCCTGTAGACGATTTTCAGCCACCTCAGTCAGTACCTTATCGCGTTGATAAAGGAAATAAGCATACGCCACACGATTAGAACGTCCTACACGTCCGCGTAGTTGGTATAACTGCGACAAGCCCATTCGATCCGCGTCGTGAACGATTAGCGTATTGACGTTTGGAATATCGATACCTGTTTCAATAATCGTCGTCGTAACAAGCACATCGTATTCACCTTCCAAAAAACTTAGAATGACTGATTCGAGTGCCGACTCTCCCATTTGTCCATGTGCAAATCCTACTCTCGCTTCGGGGATAAGTTGCTTAATTTCATCGACTTTCCGCGTTATGTCTTCCACACGATTGTATAGATAAAACACTTGCCCACCACGGCCCATTTCTCGTTCAATCGCCTCGCGAACAAGACCAAAGTTATGTTCCATCACATACGTCTGAACAGGGAATCGGTTTGCTGGGGGCGTTTCGATGACAGAAAGATCACGGACACCAAGCATCGACATATGGAGCGTTCGCGGAATTGGCGTCGCTGTCAACGTCAGAACGTCAACATTCGTTTTCAACTGTTTTAGTTTCTCTTTGTGCGTCACGCCAAATCGTTGCTCCTCATCGACAATCAGCAAGCCAAGGTCATGATAAGCAACATCCTTTGAAAGCAGGCGGTGCGTACCCACGACAATATCGATGGTTCCAGCTTTTACGCCTTTCAACGTTTCCGTCTGTTGCTTTTTCGTTCGGAAACGATTTAACAGCGACACTTCAATCGGAAAACCAGCAAAACGCTCTTTCATAGTTTCGTAATGCTGTTGCGCAAGAATCGTCGTCGGCACTAGGAACGCCGCCTGTTTTCCGTCCGCCACAGCCTTAAACGCAGCACGGATGGCCACTTCAGTTTTACCATAGCCGACATCCCCGCAAAGTAATCGATCCATGGGACGCTCTCTCTCCATATCTAGCTTCACTTCGCTAATCGACCTAAGTTGGTCATCTGTCTCATCGTAAGGGAATGCGTTTTCAAATGACCGTTGCAAGTCGTCATCTGGGGCAAATGCATGCCCTTTTTCAGATTCACGTTTGGCATATAGAAGAATCAGGTCGTCCGCAATATCTTGAACAGCAGCTGATACTTTACTTTTGGTCTTTTTCCAATCTGCACTGCCCATCTTATGCAATTTCGGTTCTTTTTCGCCCGACGCAACATATTTTTGGATCAAATCAATCTTGTCCGTAGGAACGTACAGTTTATCCTCCCCGCGGAAATGGATGACAAGGAAGTCTTTATCTATACCGCCTTGACTGATGTTGTCAATACCGATGTATTTTCCGATTCCGTGGTTCACATGGACAATGTAATCCCCTGGTTTTATTTCTGAATAACTTTTGATGCGCTCTGCATTGGTCATCTTTTGTGGTCGTGCTTTACGCTTCGGTTTCCCTTTAAATAATTCCGAATCCGTTATAACAGCAATCTGTTGGAAAGGGAGCTCAAATCCTGCAGACAAATCCCCGTCCACGACAAGTACAGCACCTGCATTCGAAGTCTTACCAGACAAGACGGATGTCATATCATAATCTTGCAAAATCGACTGTACTTTCTTCATGCGTTCAGTGCCATCCACGACAATGAAAACATTAAAATGACCTTGTTGCCACCGTTCTATTTCATTTTTCAATAAATTCATTTGACCATGGAACTGCTGCATTGGCTTACATGAAAATGTGACCGTCTTTTTCACAGTAATTCCTGGTATCGAACGAACAAATAGCGATAGATAGACTTTACGCTGATTTAACATGCTATGCACTTCGTCGAATACAAAGGAAGTTTTTGCGTCATGGACAATCTTTCCTTCTTCCAAAAGCGCTATCATCCATTCCTTTTCTTCTGCTTCAAGTGACGCGACAACTTCTAGAATCCGCCCAATCTCATCGAAAAACACGGTGCCATTGCCCGGGAAATAGTCCCCGAGGTAAGTGTTTGCATTTGAAAAAGATGCGTATTTCAACATGTTTTCTGGAAGGATGCCATCTTTCAATAGGCCAATATCGCCCGTCATATTCACCGTTAACCGTTCTTTGGCTTCCACATCTTTCATCTTCTTCAGACTGACGCCGAGTGCCACTTCTAGATTTTCCGCAATGGTCGTCAAATCTTCATTGGCCCAAACAAACTCTGATGCTGGAAGAATGGTTATCTCCTCTAACTTCCCTGTAGAGCGCTGGTCTTCAGCCAAAAATGTCCGGATGGAGTCAACCTCCGTATCGAATAACTCAATCCTAACAGGGTCTTCCATATTCAACGGATAGAGGTCTAAAATACCTCCACGCAATGCAAATTCACCCGGTGCCGTTACCATCGTTTGTCTCGTATAGCCCATCGATACAAGTTGGTCCAGCCATTTTACGATGTCAATTGTATCACCAATTTTCGTCATTAACGTGCTGTTCAACCACCGCTCTCTTGCCGGCAGTAGCTTTTTCATGCCCGCAATCGGGGTAATATAAATGCCTTTCCCAACCCGCGCCATATGATCCAGTGTATCGATGCGCTGAGCACGAAGTTCATAACTTGAGATCGAGAAATCTGCCGCAATGATCTCCTCTGCCGGATACAAATGGACAAGTGAGTCACCCAACATTTTGACTAGATCTTCATATGTACGCTGCGCTTGCAATGAGTTAGGAGAGACGATTAGAATCGGTTGTCTACTAGACTGCTGAAGTGTTTTGAAAAAGATTGACTTTGCTCCGCCTGATAACCCTGCGATGAGCTGACGGTCCTGCCCCACCTCTAACTCTTCCACTAGACCCCGAATCTCTTTTTCTTGTAAAAATAAATCTAAGAGCGCTTCCACTCATACACACCCCTTCTTTTCATCATTCATCAAATCAGTTACACCACTAATAGAGCTGAAGTAATTCTATTGGATCCAGTAAAAAAACAGAAAAAGCTTTGAACGCCATCTAGCGCCAAAGCATACCTCTTATTGAAGCCACTTGTTAAGTGTGTAGTAATCTGGGAAACGAAGGAGTGACTGTTCACATTGCTCGCATATGCAGCGAACCGTCAAATCTCCGTCCTTTTCATACGTCAAAAACTGGTCCTCTTGTCCTTCGTCCGTCTTTTGTAACTGAAGAATGGTCTCCTTCACGGATTCAAACGGGAGTGTACCTATTTCTGTCTCGCAATGCCGGCATGTATATCGAATCGCCATTATAGTCTCCGCCCCTTTTTACCTTTAGTATAGGCAGGAGTCGGCTACGTTATTCGTCACACATCAATCAATTATGCCGAGGCGTAATTGAACCAGCACTAAATCGAGTCGTCATCCCATCACTTTTCGAAGTGGAGGCTTCTGTAGCTGACGCTTCGCTTTCAGTACAAAAACATTTGCTGAGGCTAGTTATAGTTATTCATGACTTCGAGAAAAGGTTTGGCAAACCATGCTTCGCAAGCAGATGCACTTTTTTGCACCATGTCCTCTATTAACGGACTTTCTTCTTTGCTAAAAGGCGCCAGCACATAATCCGGCACTTTCATACCGCCTGTCGGACGTCCAACACCAATACGGATTCTGTTGAATTGGTCTGTCCCAAGATGTGCAATTAGTGATTTCATGCCATTATGGCCACCCGCACTTCCTTTTTGGCGCAGTCGAATGGTTCCTGGTGCAATATCGAGATCGTCATACAAAACGACAATATCCGCTTCATTCACCTCAAAATAGTCCATTAATGGCCGGACACACTCGCCAGATAGGTTCATATAGGTAAGCGGCTTGACTAGCATCACTTTTCCTTCTGGACGGTGAATAACTGTATACATCCCGTTGAATTTTGCTTGCATCGCCGGTGCAGACAGACGGTCGCAAAGCTCATCAATGACATGAAAACCCACATTATGGCGGGTCTTTTCATATTGTTTACCCGGATTGCCGAGTCCAATTATCATTTTCATCATTTTCGCGTCCTTTTTTAGTCCTTATTATCAATTACGCCAAGGCGTAATTGCGTCCGATTTTTTTCGAGCTCAGGGTCTACAGGAAGTAGATCATGCAGTGAGGAAGGATTGAACTACATCCTACCTTGTTGCGACAAGACGTCGCGCACTTAGACTGCCTTCTTAAGCTCCCCTGACAATCTGTGACATCTGACGAATAAAGTTAAATAGAAAAGATGCGCACGGATTTCCATGCGCATGTTTTCATATCACTCAAATAATGTGCTAACAGATTTCTCTTCAAATACACGAACGATTGCATCGCCAAGAAGTTTGGCAATCGATAGCTCAGTGATTTTTGGAGACTTTTTCGTTTCCGGAAGCTCGATTGTATTCGTAATAACCAATTCTTTAATTTTTGAGTTGTCAATACGCTCAATAGCAGGTCCTGACAACACAGGGTGTGTACAACAAGCATACACTTCTTTTGCACCGCTTTCGATAAGGGCACTTGCCGCAATTGCAATTGTCCCTGCAGTATCGATCATATCATCAATCAGGATTGCTGTTTTTCCTTCAACATTCCCTACGATATTCATTACTTCAGCAACATTCGGGCGTGGACGACGCTTATCGATGATTGCGATAGGTGCTTTCATGCGATCTGCCATCTTACGTGCACGAGTCACACCACCGTGATCAGGAGAAACGATAACAAGTTCATCTCGGTTGAAACCTTTTCCTTCAAAGTATTCCGTAAGAATCGGCTCGGCAACAAGATGATCAATTGGAATATCAAAGAAACCTTGGATTTGTGGTGCGTGTAAGTCAATTGCAATCACACGGTGTGCACCAGCTGTTTCCACTAAATTTGCAACAAGTTTTGCAGTGATTGGTTCACGTGGACGTGCTTTGCGATCCTGACGTGCATAACCATAGTAAGGCATAACAACATTAATTGTACGCGCAGATGCACGCTTTAATGCATCAATCATAATTAACAATTCCATCAAGTTTTCATTAACTGGCTGTGACGTCGACTGAATAACGAATACGTCGCAACCACGGATACTTTCTTCGATATTGATCTGCACTTCGCCATCGCTGAATCGTTTGACCGAAGATTTACCAAGTGTACACCCGACTTCTTCTGCTACTTGCTTTGCAAGTGGTTCATTGGAATTCAAAGAAAATATCTTTAATTTATTGTCTGGATAATGATTAGGCATTATGGCCCTCCTGGTTGTTGGAATTTAGTTTTTTTACATAACCTTCTTTATTCTCCTGCCGCGCGCGTGCAATTGCAAGTGAACTTTCTGGGACATTTTTTGTAATCGTTGACCCAGCCGCTATATATGCACCTTTTTCGACAGTTACCGGTGCTATTAAATTAGAATTACAACCGATAAAGGCATCGTCTTCGATTGTCGTGACGTGTTTTTTCTTACCGTCATAGTTGACTGTAATTGTTCCGCAACCGACATTGACGCGTGAACCAATATTTGTATCACCAATATAACTTAAATGAGATACTTTACTTCCTTCGCCAAGTGTCGACTTTTTCACTTCAACGAAGTTACCGATTTTCACTTTATCACCAAGATTTGAATCAGGGCGGATGTGAGCGAACGGTCCAACTGCCGTCATAGAACCAATCGTACTGGCAAGAACAACCGAAGAATGGACTGTCGTCCCTGTACCGATGACACTATCTACAATCTGGCTATTGGGGCCAATTATACAGTTTTCGCCGATAACAGTATGCCCTTCAATCATTGTACCTGGTTGAAGAATCGTATCACGACCAATTTCTGCAGTCGCACTGATATAGGTATTGTCCGGGTGAATGATTGTTACACCATTCCGCATATGCTTATCGGCAATACGACGGCGCATAACGCGTTCCGCTTCCGATAAGACGACACGATCATTAACACCAAGTGTTTCACTGAAGTCGTCTGTCATATACGCCGAAACGAGTGCTCCTTCGGATTGCAAAATACCAGCGACATCCGGAAGATAATACTCACCTTGCACATTGTTATTCTTTACTTTTTTCAACGTTTCGAAAAGCACTTTGTTATCAAAGCAATACGTACCTGTATTGATTTCGGTAACTTCCTGCTCTTCTGGTGTCGCATCCTTCTGTTCAACGTTACGAAGAACTTGCCCATCTTGCCCGCGGATAATACGTCCGTATCCTGTTGGATCATCTGCATTAGCTGTCAAGATTGTCGCTTTTGCACCGGTTGCATTATGATGTGCGATGAGTGCTTCCATCGTCTCCGAACGGATAAGTGGTGTATCCCCGCATACGACGATTGTCGTACCGTCTAAATCACCAATGAGTCTCTCCGCCTGCTGAACTGCATGCGCAGTCCCAAGTTGTTGTTCTTGGAGCGCATATTCGCTTTTATCCCCAAGCGTATCTTCAACCTGCTCTGCACCATGACCGACTATCGTTACAACTTTGTTAATTCCAAGACCACGTATATGGTCAATTACATGTTCGACCATCGGTTTTCCGCAGACTGGATGGAGTACTTTATATAAATTCGACTTCATCCGTGTGCCTTGCCCTGCAGCAAGAACTACGGCATATGTTTTCGTCATTTGACTTCCCCCATCAATGAGAATTAAAAACTGTTTAGCCCTTAATCTTTTCACTATTTGACTATAGCTGAAAATACTTTTTTTTTCAACCACCCTCACTTGACAAGTAGATAATAATCTTTTAATATTAGTACTTTTATTTTCTCAATTCTATTCAAGGAGATGTTTTCATTCCGTGGCATAAGAAAAAAGCCACCCTTTTAGGTAGCTTTTTCCATTTGCATCATACAGGGTTGGTTAGTCGATCATGCACCTGCCCCTTCAAGTACCTCTTCTTTCGCACAAAGATCATACGCCGCGAGTACAGCTTCTTGAATTTTTGTCCGTGCACTCGAATTAATCGGATGTGCTACATCACGGAATTCCCCATCTGGCGTCCGCTTACTTGGCATAGCAACGAACAAACCGTCATTGCCATCGATAACCCTGATATCATGTACGACAAATTCATCATCAATCGTAATTGAAGCAATCGCCCTCATTCTTCCATCTGTCTCTATCTTTCGTAATCTCACATCTGTCACTTCCATCCCTTTTCCACCCCTTTTATCTTTACAACGCATGACGACTATATTCCACAAAAGTAAGCGTTTCCCTTCTTTTAGCAATACATTTTTTAAAAGATTTGGAATAACAGAAGTTTCTAACTGGTCTATAAATAGAAAAACCCGCTCCGATTTAACGGGCGGGCGCAGATTTCACGTTATTTACTAGCTAAAGCAATGACTTCAATTTCAACTTTTACATCTTTCGGCAACCTTGCAACTTCCACCGTTGAACGGGCAGGCGTATGCGCACCAAAATGGGTTGCATAGACTTCATTTAACGCAGCAAACTCATTCATATCTTTAATGAAAACGGTTGCTTTTACAACCTTGTCCAATGAAGAGTTGGCTTCCGCAAGAACTGCTTTTAAGTTTGCGAACACTTGATGTGTCTGTTCCTCGATGGTTCCCTCAACAAGTTGTCCCTCCGGCGTCAAAGGAATTTGTCCAGATGTATAAATGAATCCGTTCACGCTGACCGCTTGTGCGTATGGTCCAATTGCCTTTGGTGCGTTTTCTGTCGCTACATAGTTCATATCATTTTCCACCTTCCAAAAAGTAGTTGCCTTCTTCCAATGCGATGGTGCGGTCCTTCTCATTTACCGCATGAAGCTTTACAAGGGACAAATAATGATCGACAAGGACTTCTTCCGGGTGAATAGATTCAACAAGAACCGCCACACCTGCAAGCTCACAACCAAACTCCTCGAGCAGGTTCTTCATCCCGACCATTGTGCCGCCAGCTTTCATAAAGTCATCTGTAATAAGCACTTTCTGACCGCTTTGCATGCTTCTCTTTGATAATACCATTGTCTGAATACGCCTTGTCGAGCCAGACACGTAATTGATGCTAACGGTAGGCCCTTCCGTCACTTTGCTATCACGGCGAACAACGACTACAGGGACATTCAAATGACGCGCAATTGCATGTGCAATCGGAATCCCTTTCGTCGCCACAGTCATAATGACATCAATCTCTGTTTCCGCAAACGCGGAAGCAAATACTTTACCGACACGGTCCATGATACGTGGATTGCCAAGAAGGTCTGTCATAAACAAGTAGCCACCCGGCAACAACCGATCTGATTGACCAAGTTTCTCTATTAAGAGTGCCATCACTTCACGAACATCTGATTCTGCCGTTTTTGGAATAAACTTCACTCCACCCGTTGCGCCCGACATCGTCACTAGCTTTCCTGTCCCTTTTTCCTCAAACGTTTCTTTTACAATCGTCAAATCCTCACTTATCGAGGACTTCGCTGCTGTATAGCGTTCGGAAAAAAAGGTCAGTGGAATGAGTTCATGTGGATAATCCAACAGATGGCGCGTCATATCGACAAGCCGCTCGCTTCTTTTCCACTTCATGGTACCATCTCCCTAAACCCGAATGTTTTAATCGTACATTAACACAATTGTACGTGGTCAATCAAGAAAGTGACGTTCGCCGATCATCCTGACCGCATAGACTTCCGGACAGAACCCTTTCAAGCCGTTATAAATACGTGGAACCCGCGACTCATGTTTGACAAGACCAAAAACAGTCGGACCACTACCACTCATCAAGACCGCGTCTGCGCCAAATCTTTTCATCTGCTCTTTTAGCATCACAACTTGTGGATGAAGATCCATTGTGACACCTTCAAGGACATTGCCAACGGACTTGCACATCTTGTCATAATCACTTGCCATAAGTGCCTCTATCATGCTGGATGTATTCGGATGTATAACTGCGGAAAGATCAAGATTTCCATAAATATCGGCTGTCGAAACTGAAATAGCGGGCTTCGCGAGAATAACCCAACAATTAGGCGGTGCAGGTAAACGTTTGATGATCTCGCCACGCCCCGTCGCAAGCGCCGTTCCACCATGGACGCAAAACGATACATCTGAACCAATCCGCGCCCCTAATGTAGCTAGCTCGTCCGCGCTAATCCCTAAATTCCATAACCTGTTCAACCCCCGCAATGTGGCGGCAGCATCTGAACTTCCCCCCGCAAGCCCTGCGGCAACAGGAATACTTTTTTCAAGCGTAATCTCTACACCCTTTTTAATTCCATACTGTTTTTGTAGCAATTCAGCTGCCTGATAGGCCAAATTTTTTCTATCATTCGGTACAAAACGTTCGGACGTTTTTATGGTGATTCGTCCGTTATCCATCGGACGAATCCAGATCTGGTCCGCAAGATCGACCGTTGTCATAATCATTTCTACTTCGTGAAAACCATCAGGTCGTTTATGTAACACATCAAGTGTTAAATTGATTTTTGCTGGCGCCTTCTCGTACAGCATCCGGCTCCCTCCATTCCAGCTTGTCATTGTTCCCTATTTTACCATAGGGCGATTTGTTTTGGTTATAAGAAATGCCGAAACGCCTCAGATAAAGGAAAGGCAACCTAAGTTCGCCACATCCTGTATGCCTGCGATAGACATAAGAAAGATTGGCGAAGAGGAGATCTTTACCTCATAGCCAAGATGGCTTATGACCCGGTCCCTAGGCGCTGAGGCTAGACAATAAGAAAAGCCGAAGCGCATTGGATAAAAAAAGAAAAATCCTCGTCCCTACCATGTAACTCATAGCCCACAGGCCCTAAACCACTAAATATTGCTCTACGTTGCAAAACATGTATACTTATCTTATAAAAAAAGAGCTGCACGATACGTCGTATGGACGCTACATGCAACTCCTCTTCAGTCAGCTCTTAATGGATTCCAGGGTCATTCATAGCTATTTCTTTTCCTCTGCTACTCCTCGTTCGGCCATTTCAATTGCTCGCTTCACCATATTTCCAGCGTCACTTGCCTTAATGCCACCCCAACCTTCTCGCTCCACAACATCGTAAAATCCAAGCTCTTTTGCAATTTCTTCTTTCAAGTGCTCAGACATAATACCACGTCTTTTCGCCATTCGGTTTTCCTCCTCTGTAGCTGACAAACATAGTATGAACCACTTAAAAGAAAAAACACCCCTGTCATCCATTCTATTTCAGAATGTCGACAAAGATGTTTTAAAAAAAAATGAACTAAATCATAAATGCTGTAATTATTTGACGCTAAACTCGGTAGAATCTACGCCATCGAGAATTGTTATTTCAACCGCTTCGGTCAAAATATCTGCGTAGCTGTAAGATACCCTTTCAAACGCATTTTCGTCCTGGTCAAGTTCAACTACGAATACTGCGCGATACGTTTCGCGTAATACCCCAGCTCTTTCGATCGTCTTCTTCCGACCGCCGTTTGCCTTTAAGTGCAAACGTTTTCCCAGGTGAGAATCCAATGACTTCTTAATGTCCGCTAATGTTTTTGGCATGTCGCTTACACCTCACTAAGTATAAGCATAACACTTTTAAAAGTTTCTGTCAATTAAAAGATTCATTTTAACAATTTAGCAGTAACTTTGTCAATCCTTTTATGCATTATTTTTTCTTTGCCACGAAAAAATCCTCATACAAAGCATTTGACAGACTCGCAAATTCTTCAATCGTCAATGTTTCTCCGCGCCTACTAGGGTCCATGCCGATTTTCTCAAAAGCATCTAATATTTGCTGTTTTTTTGCTTTGCCTTCCGGTAGTGACGACTGCAAGTTATTCAAAATTGTCTTCCTGCGCTGAACAAATGACCCTCTTGATACAGCAAACAAAAAGTCCTCGTCAATTACGTGTGCTGGGGCTGTTTCTTTCCTTGTCAAATGGAGTACGGCCGATTCAACATTAGGCTGCGGCATGAATACAGTTTTCGGTACAATCATCGCCACTTCCGCATCCATATAGTACTGAATAGCGATAGAAAGTGAGCCATACGCTTTCGTTCCAGGAAGAGCCGTAATACGGTCCGCCACTTCTTTCTGCATCATGATAACCATACCTGAAATCGGAACTTTGCCGAGCAGGAACTTCATGATGATCGGCGTCGTAACATAGTAAGGCAAATTCGCTACCACAACGACATCGTCATAGTCCGCAAAGTGCTCCGTGACGACTTGCGCGAGATCAGCATCCAATATATCTTGATGAACAACTGTAACGTTGTCATAAGGCGATAATGTATCTTCCAATACAGGTAACAGACGGCCATCGATTTCAAAAGCCACCACTTTACCTGCACTTCTAGCAATATGTTCGGTCAGTGCCCCGATGCCCGGTCCAATTTCGATAACACCCGTTTTCTCTGTTAACTCTGCGTGAGACACGATATTACGTAAAATATTTGGATCGATTAAGAAGTTCTGACCTAAGCTTTTTTTAAATGCAAAATCATACTTGTTAAGAATTTCTTTCGTCCTAACCGGAGTCGCGATATCTTTATTCATTAATTTTCCTCCTTGTCGAGAACTTTTAATACTTCCGCAAATTTTTCATGGCTAATACGGAACATCTCAAGTCGCTTTTTCAAACCCTTGCCATTCACTTGACCAATTTGTAGCAGTTCACTCAATTGTTCGCGCCGCCTCTTGGCATCTGGATGACCGACTAGCCTAGCCGTTATCAAGTCAGCAAGTGGAATATCCACAACTGGCTGATCATCTACGGTATAAACCGAGCTAATGGCTTTTCTTATATCCTCGTCTTGTGCGTGCTCAATACCAAGCCCTTGCCCATTCTTTGCAATCGTCAATGCCTTTTTGAGAAAAGCATGCTTGACGCCTGGGACACGCTCTTCGATGATTGCACGAATTCTTCTACCTGGAAAGTCGGGGTCAGTAAAAACAATCACGCCACGCGTTTCCTGGGCATGCTGAATACGGACAAGTGTTTTATCGTCAATGGCAGAACCATTCGTTTCGATGGTATCAGCACCTGTTGCACGTTTTACTGCGACCGTGTCAGATTTTCCTTCAACAACAATAATCTCTTTTATGTTCACAAAAATCCTCTTTCCCGTTCTATTCTTTCTCCAATTCTACATTGCATAAAGACCATTGTACAGAAAGGAACAGGATATCCACTGAAGGCAGAAGTTGTATCAATTATGCCAAGGCGTAATTGCGTCCAAATTTTGAATTGCGCTTGCGCAATTAACTCCCTTCAAAATTTGTGACATCCGCCGGAGGCATGGCTTGCTTTAGGAGAAGCAAGCCATAACGAAATAATCCGTAGGACCAATTGCAGTCCTACGGATTTCTACGTCAATCGATGATTTTCATTTTTACTTGGCGTCGTCCAAATTTATAGGCCTCGTTCTTCGTGGGAACATGAAGATCAATCTTCATTCCCTTGATTGCACCACCCGTGTCTCCAGCGACTGCATAACCGTACCCTTCCACCCATACTTTAGAGCCGAGTGGAATAACACTTGGATCAACCGCAATAACCTTCAAATCCGGGTTTGAACGCAAATTGATACCCGTCTTTGTAACGCCCGAACAACCATTACAATACGCTGTATATGCCGTAGCCGTCACATAAAATTCCTTACCGCCTGAAGGGGCATTGGAATTACTACGGGATACGCCCACACCAGACTTTTTCGATGATGCACTCGCAACCATCAATTTTGAACCAACCGCAACAATTTTCTTTTGTGGTTCTGCAATAACTTTTTCTACTAATACCTTACGAGAAACCTCTTTGCCGTTTTCTTTAACAATTTCGAACTCCCGTGAAACCGTGCCTTTCTTTCCTTCTTGGACAACTTTTTCTCGCCCTTTTAGCAAAGATGGATCGCTACGTGTTTCAACTGCAAAGTTCGCTGGTTCTTCCACTACATCGGTGACCTTTTCCACTCGTACGACCTCTACCACAGAACCAGGCTTCAGATATCCATCTGCCTTTCCATTTAGTCGGTCATCTGCATTCAGTTGAATGTTCTCTCTCTTTAAAAAGTCAGCGACCGTAGTCGAAGTAGACCAGACCTTCTTCTGTGCTCCCCCGTCACTCAACGTTATTTCGAACGCTTTTTGGACGGTAATTTTGTTGTCTTTTGCAAGCCGCTCCTGTAGGCCAGGACTTACGTTATCGTTTTCGGTAACTACAATGTCGGCTTCCGCCAATGCATCTGCTACCGTACTACCCGTTGTCCAAACAGATGTACTCTCCTGATCGACCTGAATTGCAACTTGTTTCGACTGTTCCCACCTAATCGATAGTCCGTCTTCGATAGATGTATTCACTGAGGGTGTTACTAAATCATGCTCGGTAACTTCTATATCTTGATCAGAAAGAAGTGTACCAACTGTATGTGCGTGCGTCTTAATTTCTTGTTCTTCACCGTTCACCTGTAACGTGACCGATTTTTGTGTCCCTTCATAAAGGACAAGTGTTGTAATAGCAACAAATAGCGTAAGTGATACGACGGTTACAGCTATTTGTTTACTCCTCAATGACTGAAAGAACAGGTTTTCCATGAACCATTTTGACATGAAAAAAACTCCTCCTTTATCACTCGGCTGATTATAAAGGTTACTTTCACGCGTGTCAACCCACCCGAACTTACCGGATAAGGCAACCAAGAAGCCTCCCACATGAAAAGTATGGAAGACTTATTGCCATTTTATTCATCCAATATTAAATACTTTTAACGCATTCGCAGTTGTTCTTTGGGCTACTTCGTCTACGGGTAAACCCTTCAACCGTGCGATTTCTTCAGCAACTAGCGTCACCCAAGCAGGCTCATTCCGCTTGCCTCGATAGGGGTGCGGCGCCAAATATGGTGCATCTGTTTCTATCAATAAATAATCGAGCGAAATGTCGGTTGCAACTTCTTTTGGCGTCTTAGCATTTTTAAACGTAACAGGCCCTCCGAGTGAAATCATGAAATTCAAATCGATACACTCTTTAGCTGTTTCTACACTCCCGCCAAAACAGTGCATAATGCCTCCCGTTTTTTCAGCTTCTTCTTCCCTTAAAATACGAACCACATCCGCTGTCGCATCCCGATTGTGAATAATAACAGGAAGTCCCACTTTCTGCGCCAGTCGAATCTGTTTTCTAAACAATTCCTGTTGAATATCTTTCGGAGATTTATCCCAATAGTAGTCAAGTCCTGTTTCCCCAATACCAACGACTTTCGGGTGTGCAGCTAGTGATTCAATCCATTCTAGGTCTTCCTCCGTACAATCGATTGCATCCACAGGGTGCCAGCCAACGACCGCATAGATGAACGAATGTTGCTCCGCTAGTTCCATTGCCTTCGTAATTGTCTTGCGGTCAAATCCAACGACTACCATCTTTTCTACGCCAGCCTCGAGAGCACGCTCAATTACTTCAGCTATATCTTCTTCATATTGGTCTGCATTTAAATGGACATGTGTATCGATAAACATAAATTTTCCGCCTCACTATACATTTATTTGTAAAGAAAAACGGCGTTTCCATGAGGGACGCCGTCTCCATCTTTTATTGTCTAGGCTCCAGACGCTCAGAGGACTTTGTTCCTCAAAGTTTCAGCCCAGCTGCACGGCCATTCGCCGGTCGTAGCTAAGTAGGTGCCTTGTGCTTTTCTTACTTGTCTAGTTTTCAGCGCCTAGCCCCTCGAGTCGCTTCAGTGAGGAAGGATGGAATTACATCCTTCCTACTTGCTGATAAAGGCAAAGAGAGCCTTTATCTTCAAGCCTTTCGACGTACAGGACGTACTAGTGCCGACGTTGCCACAGGACGTGGCGAATTTAGTCGGCCAGCGCTTGTCGGGGCTGAGCAGGCGCTTACGCTTTTCTTACTTCACTTGCGCGCCGTTTTCCAATGCTGGATCCACGCTTGCTAATTTCAAGATACCATCCGATTTCCCGGCCAATATCATACCTTGGGACAGTTCCCCGCGTAATTTTACAGGTTTCAAGTTCGCAACGACAATGACCTTTTCACCAATCAACGCCTGCGGTTCGTAATGTTCCGCAATACCTGATACAACTTGCCTTTGCTCATAGCCTAGATCTAGTTGTAGTTTCAGTAACTTATCTGCTTTGGGAATCTTCTCACATGCAGTTACTGTCGCAACACGTAAATCAACTTTCATGAACTCTTCAAATGTGATTTCATCCACTTCAGCAACTTCAGTCTCTACCTTTTCAGCTTGCTTGGCAGGCTTATTTTCGGCCGGGGCTGAGATAGCCATCTGATCGCGAATATAAACGATTTCAATCTCTGAATCCAAGCGTGGGAAAATTGGTACACCTTTGTCTATCACTTTTGTACCTGTTGGAATTGCGTCGAAGTTGCCAAGCGTATCCCAAGCGAGCAGCGACTCGTCCAAACCAAGTTGTGACACAATCTTTTTCGGTGATTCCGTCATAAATGGCTGCAACAACACCGCGATATGACGAAGCGAAGATGCCAGATGCGCCATAACAGATGCAAGCTTGCCTCTATCCGCCTCCTCTTTCGCTAGCACCCACGGAGACGTTTCATCTATATACTTGTTCGTCCGTGATACAAGCGCCCACAAATCGGACAGCACAGTGCTAAACTGCATGTTTTCCATCGAAGCTTCGTACTTGCCCACCGTTTTTGTGATGAAATCCGTCAAACTCGTATCGAATTCTGTCGCAACAAGCCCTGTCGTCGGAATTTCGCCATCGAAGTATTTATTGATCATTGAAATCGTCCGGTTCAATAAGTTTCCTAAATCATTGGCTAGGTCATAATTTGTCCGTTCAATGAACGACTCCGGTGAAAACACACCATCTTGTCCAAATGGTAGCTCACGAAGAAGGAAATAACGTGTCGCATCAAGACCATACCTTTCGACAAGCATTTCAGGATAGACGACATTACCTTTTGACTTCGACATTTTGCCATCCTTCATCATTATAAAGCCATGTGCAAACACTTTTTTCGGTAGCGGCAAATCAAGCGCCATTAGGAAAATTGGCCAATAGATCGTATGGAAACGAACAATATCTTTCCCCACGACATGGACATCCGCCGGCCAATATTTATTGAACAATGAATCGTCTTCAGACTGATAACCCAGTGTCGTAATATAGTTCGTCAAAGCATCGACCCATACATAGATGACGTGCTTCGGATCTCCAGGTACTTTTATGCCCCAATCGAATGACATACGAGAAACGGATAAATCTTCAAGGCCCGGTTTGATGAAGTTATTAATCATCTCGTTTTTCCGTGACTCCGGCTCGATAAATTTCGGGTTATCCTCGTAAAACTTCAACAATCGGTCTGCGTATTTCTTCATATTAAAGAAGTACGATTCTTCCTTCACTTTTTGAACAGCCCGTCCGCAGTCCGGACAGTTGCCGTCATCAAGTTGCCCTTCCGTGTAATACGTCTCACACGGCACGCAATACCATCCTTCGTACTCCCCTTTGTAAATGTCGCCATTGTCGAGGAACGTTTTAAAAATCTTGTCAACAATTGTCTTATGACGTTCCTCTGTCGTCTGGATGAAGTCATCATAAGAAATATCCATGATGTCCCATACCTTTTTCGCTATTTCCGCAATACCATTCACATATTCCTGCGGTGGAAGTCCCGCTTCTTCCGCTTTTTCTTGTATCTTTTGACCATGCTCGTCCATTCCCGTCAAAAAGCGAACATCGTATCCGCGTAGTCGCTTGTAGCGCGCCATAGCATCTGAAGCAACGGTCGTATAAGCCGTGCCAATATGGAATTTCCCGCTTGGATAATAAATCGGTGTCGTAATATAAAATGTGTTTTTCTGATCAGCCACGAATATTCCTCCAGTGTAATTAAATATACCTTCTATTCTATCGAAAGCGTCACGCCGATACAATGATATTCCTTGCCGGTAGCCGTTTTAAACGTACTTATGTACACTTTCTAGTTGTCTAGTAGAACTAACTATTATTTTTATTATAGTTTTAAGTAAGTTGTATTGACGATAATTGGAAGTCTTGGTATGATAAAAAGCAGACAAGAGAATTTTGTCGAACTTTGACGAAAACTAATGAATTGGAGGGTATCCTTGCTATGAAATCTACTGGTATTGTAAGAAAAGTTGATGAACTTGGACGTGTTGTGATTCCTATCGAATTACGCCGTACACTTGGTATTGCTCAGAAAGACGCCTTGGAAATCTACGTGGATGAAGATAAAATCATCTTGAAGAAATATATGCCGAATATGACATGCTCAATTACGGGCGATGTGTCTGACAGCAACCTCCGTCTTATCGACGGAAAATTGATTTTGAGCCCAGAAGGCGCAAAACAACTTATTAAAGAAATCGAAGAAAATTTACAAAACTAAATTCCAATAATAATATCCAGAACGAGTAACTGTTCTGGATATTACATTTTGTAGGCTAATTTCCACCCCACACTTATAACAATAAAGACTTCTCTCGAAACAGGTTAAAATTATTCATCTTCTACATGATATTCCTTATACACATCACGTCTACTCATGCCACGCTCTATCGCTACTTCCCGAATCGCTTCTTTTGACCGCAGTTCTTTCCTAGTCATGACTTCAACGACGTGATCACGAACCCCGATGCTACTCCACCATACATCTTGTTGTTCTTCAACGATACCATCACTACCTTCGATGACAATACAGAACTCTCCTCTTATCTCATTTGATTCTGCCCATAAGACAGCCTCTTCAAGCGTACCCCGAAGAAATTCTTCAAATCGCTTTGTCAATTCCCTTGCCAACGTGACACGACGTGCCCCACCAAAACTTCCTTCTAACGCACGCAAGGTTTCCTTCAGCCTGTGAGGTGCCTCATACAAAATGACAGTCTCTTCCCGGCGCTTTAAAACATCCAATTGACTTGTCCGTTCTTTCTTCTGGCGGGATACAAAACCAACAAACAAAAAGGGTTGTGGTACTAATCCCGAAGCAACTAGCGCGCTAATTGCCGCATTGGCACCTGGTACGGGGACGACATCATATCCTGCAGTTATTGCTTTGGCAGCTATATCCGCACCCGGGTCTGAGATACATGGCATTCCTGCATCACTTACAAGTGCAACTGACTTCCCTTCCTCAAGTAGTGCTAAAATCTTTTCCCCACCAAACTCTATATTATGTTCGTGGTAGCTCATTAGCGGTGTCTTAATTTCAAAATGGTTACACAGCCTGATTGTATTCCTAGTATCTTCTGCTGCAATCGTATCGACCTCTTTCAAGATACGAATCGCACGGAATGTCATATCCTCTAAGTTGCCGATTGGTGTTCCAACGAGAAATAGCTTTCCACCACCCAGTTCAGCGCTCTTTTGCGACTTCATCTAACATCTGCTCCTTTGCAATATACCGCTCTTTTGCTTCTCTTTTTAATTGTTTAAATTGATATTCAGCCTGCATCGCTTCCCGTTTTGTTTCAAAGCTTTCATAATAAATACAACGCACAGGTCTTTTTGCACGAGTGTATTTCGCACCTTTGCCTTCATTATGGACACGTACACGCTTATCCAAATCATTTGTATAACCCGCGTAGAAAGAGCCATCCTTGCACTCTAGTACATAAAATAAATGATCAGCCTTGTTTTCCATAAAGAAGTAGCCTCACTTCGTCCGTATATTCACCATCAGCGCCGTACACATATAATGGAGGCAATACTTTCAAATCCGGCTTCCCATCCTTAATCCCTTCGATTAACAATGTATTCGCTTCTTTACCTTCTTTAGGATACACAAACCGGATCCGTTTAGGCTCCAGTCGATTCGCGCGCATTGCGGTGACAATGTCTAGCAATCGTCCAGGACGATGAACGAATGCCGCTTTCCCACCCTGTTTCAACAATTCACTTGCCGATTGAACTGCCTGCTCAAGCGTAAGCCTAATTTCATGTCGAGCAATCGCAACATGTTCAAGTAAATTCTTCTCACTAGCCCCTTCCGCTGGGAAATAAGGCGGATTACAGGTCACCGTATCATACTTTTCGTACCCTATTTTCGAAGCAATGCCAATGACATCATCGTTGACCATATGAATCCTATTTTCTAGTCCGTTATAACAAATACTTCTTTCCGCCATATTCGCAAGTCGTTCCTGTAATTCGACGGCTGTAATATCGGCATTTGTACGCGCACTCAAAAATAAAGGGATTGCACCATTACCAGCACATAAGTCGACAATCTTTCCCGAACGAATCGGTACATAAGCAAACTTTGCAAGTAGCACCGCATCAAGTGAAAACGAAAAAACAGATGGGCTTTGGATAATCCGTAATTCTTCTGCTAACAAATAATCGAGACGCTCATCATCTCGTAAAATTCCTTCCATACCTACACTCCTCAAAAGAAAAAGCCGATGCCTACATGACAATAGGATCGGCTCACTTCACACATTTTGTTTATTTAAAAAAGATAAGCAGAACAGACAGTCTTCGCCTTTTCTGGTACCTCCATAATGGACATTACACACGTGGAAACCTTCGTTATAAAGCCTCGCTAAGTTATCGACACCTTCTCCGATATCTACGGTATTCGGCTTTTTGCGATGTTGCTTTTTGTTCACGACTTGCGCTTGCCCATCCATTTCCTCAAGCCGCTTTCGCAAATGATGGTTTTCGAGTTGAAGCGAATGGTTCTCTTCCGTCATCTGCGCGACAAATCCAATTAATTCGTGAAATTGCTTATGCATAGAGCTGAGTTGTTGTTCAAATTCCATTACCCTGTCCAGAAAATTCCTTTCTTTCAACTATCCCACCTCATCATTTCGTCAATTGAGCTATATTGTTTTGTTGCTCCAATAATTCTTCCAACGAATAC
This sequence comes from Sporosarcina sp. NPDC096371, assembly GCF_044762865.1. Taxonomy (NCBI): domain Bacteria; kingdom Bacillati; phylum Bacillota; class Bacilli; order Caryophanales; family Caryophanaceae; genus Sporosarcina; species Sporosarcina sp. NPDC096371. The sequence goes on along the minus strand of NZ_JBIWFE010000013.1, from coordinate 5,157 downwards.
TCCAACACATGATCTTGATCAGTCAAACTTACTTGAAGTAAACGTTCAAGTAGGTTCAAACCTACTACTCTACCAGGTCCTTCCGGCGTTTTAACATGCGTTCCGACATCCGGCATTAGCGCCTTCGCTTCTTCATACTCATCGTTCTCATATTTCAAGCAGCACATAAGACGGCCACAAAGACCTGAGATTTTTGATGGATTCAGCGATAAGTTCTGATCTTTTGCCATCTTAATCGACACGGGTTCAAAATCGCCGAGAAACGTCGAACAACAAAGCATTCGGCCACATGGTCCGATACCGCCAAGCATCTTAGCTTCGTCACGCACTCCTATTTGCCTTAGCTCAATACGCGTTCGGAAAATCGATGCTAAGTCTTTGACAAGATTTCGGAAATCGACGCGTCCTTCCGCCGTGAAGTAAAAGACAATTTTATTGCGATCAAATGTATATTCAACATCAACCAGCTTCATTTCTAATTTATGTTCCTGAATCTTCTCTACACCCGTTGAGAAAGCTTTTTCAGCCTCAAGACGGTTGTCCTCAACTTTTTGAAGATCCTCCGTCTGTGCGGGACGAATAATTTTCTTGAGTGGCAGGACTACATCATTTTCTTCGACTTCCCTTACCTGCCCCGCAACCTTACCATATTCAATCCCGCGTACAGTCTCAACAATGACATAGTCTCCCGTGTCGAGTATAAAATCAACTGGATCGAAATAATATATTTTACCCGCTTTTTTAAAGCGGACGCCTACGACTTTATACAACAAGTAACCCCTCCTGCATGCTAAGCACCAATTGTTCCATTAAAAGCGTGCGATTCATATTGCCACGCAGTTGCTTTTTCGCCTGTAAAATTGCCTCCATATTGGCAGACAATCGGCTATATGTCATCTTCATCGAAAGGTTCTTCATAAGTTCCTGCTGATCTGGAAATGCTGGTGTTGACTGCAACCCCGCCTTCAATGCTACCATATCTCGGTAGGCATATAGCAGTAGGTCGAGCCCACGTTCCGCTTCTTCTTTCTCTTTAAATAAAGGTGACCACTCCGACTGAATGAATAATAAAGCTTCATGGACATGTCTATCAGATGCTTCAACCAATTTTAACACTGTCTTTCGCATGTGTGCAAATTGCTCATCACCTGCCAGTCGAAATGCTTCGTCTGGACTGGCCGTTACCATTGTCACTGTCGCGGCCATTGAAGAAGTAATCCCTTGTTTAACGAGTCCCTGTATCATCATATCTCTTGACGGTGGAAGAAACGAAATTCGCTGACAGCGCGATTGGATTGTCGGTAAAATAGATTGATAGGAATCCGTTAACAATATCGCTGTCACATCCCCTTCAGGTTCTTCTAGAAACTTAAGAAGGGTATTTGCCGCGGCAACATTCATCCGGTCTGCCATTGAAACAATATAAATCTTTCTTCCTGATTCATATCCCTTTTTTGTCATGTTATAAATAAGGGTAGACATCTGATCCTTTTTTATATCTTGTCCGTCTGGTCGAATAGTAGTTACGTTAGGGTGATTGCTGGATGTGACGCGCCGACAAGAATGACATGTTTCACATGGAACATAATTTTCGGGTTGATTGCAAAGAAGGAGTTTGGCAAAAAAAAGTGCTGCCTGTTCTTTTCCTGTTCCCGATTCTCCATCAAATATATATGCATGCCCAATCCGTCCGTTTTTATAGGAAGAACTCAGCCGCTCAATAACAACTTTCTGCTCTTCAAAAAGCCGTTGATTTCCTTCTTCCGACATCATGCCACACCCCTTGTTTGAAAAAACCCGTGTTTCTTATAGGACAGAAAACACGGGATTACATGTATAGATTAATGAGTAGTCCTTTGATCTCTCCAATTTTAGCTAACAGATCGACAGATGTTTTTTCTTCATTCAACAAGTCCTCTGCCAATTCAATCAGCCGTACATCTATCGTCTCAACGAGTTTTAAACGTCGTCCCTCGCCAAACCGATTCCATGTATGTGACTGTTTAAGTCCCATACCCGATTCGACGGCTTCTTTTAGAAAACGGCGGACGAGCATTTTATACTTAGCCATGTCGCGTAAATTACGTGAACGGGCAATCCGATCTCCAGCCGATGAAATATCGCCAAGAAGCCTAGTGATCTGCTCTCCATGGAGTCGCTGCTCTTGTTTGACGACCATTTGTCCAAACCTTGCTCCACTTTGCGGTGTCTGCAATGGGTCATTTCTCATCTTATCAAGGCCAGCCCGGTAATCACCGTTTACTTTCACATCGATTCACCTCTGTTCATCAAAAATGATGAAAATGTTCGATTGGAAGAACAAATACTGTTGCTCCACCAACTTCAACTTCAACCGGATAAGGAATATATGAATCGGCATTACCGCCCATAGGTGACACAGGCGCTACCATTTGATCGCGTGAACGGCAATTTTCTCGGATAAGTTCAAGTGCCTTTGGAATAAGGCTATCATCAGTACCAATAAGAAACGTTGTATTTCCTGACCTAAGAAAACCTCCCGTACTGGCTAACTTCGTTGCCCGGAAGTCATTTTTGGTCAACGCTGCAGACAATCGGTTACTATCCTGATCCTGTACTACTGCCACAATCAATTTCACAGTAATCTCCCCTTTTCCGCTTTCCAACTATTATATCATGAATTCACAAATTACATGAGTTGGTTGCATATAATTTTCCAAACATTTTCCGTTACTTCCAATTCAGAAAGAGATGCATCAGTTTTTACTATCCGGTTTGGATAACGGCGGATGATCTCCTGATAGCCATTGTAAACCTTGTAGTGAAAATCCAGACTCTCTCTATCCAATCGGTTTTGTTCACGTTCATCGTTCTTTGCAATACGTGCCAATCCCACCTCTGGGTCGATATCGAAGAAAATAGTCAAATCCGGCATTGTTTCGCCAATTGCAAACTCATTAATTGATAAAACCTCGTCAATCCCAAGTCCTCTCCCGTGCCCCTGATAAGCTAACGAACTATCGACAAAGCGATCGCATAACACAATGTAGCCATCGCGAAGTGCGGGCATTACTTTCTCTGCAAGATGTTGCCTTCTTGCAGCAGCATAAAGAAGAGCTTCCGTCTTAGCATCCATTTCCAGATGGTTATTATCAAGAATTACATCTCGGATTTTCTCCGCTATGCGAATACCGCCGGGTTCACGCGTAAGAATAATATTATGCCCTTCACTCACTAAACGCTTATACAACTCTGCGATAACCGTCGTCTTACCCGCACCCTCAGGGCCCTCAAATGTAATAAAAACGCCTTTCTGCACCATACTATTCCTCGACCTCTTCCTTTACGACAACTATCTGCTCGTCATTCATTCGAATTGAACCTTGAAACTTTGCCCCCATTTGAAGCAACTTCATTAGCGATTGAATATGCTTGTCCCTAATCTTCTCCCCACCAATTAACAGCGGAATGCCTGGAGGATAAGGAATAATGGAACCAGCTGCGACACGCCCCGCGGCAACTTCATATGGAACCCACTCAGTCTCCATTGTTGTAAGTTGTCCAGCTGTATACGTTAGACAAGAAGTTTCTTCATCTAAAGATGGGACCTCAATTGAACTCCATGTCCGGTCCGCATGATCTAATTGTGCAATCGCAGACTCGATTTTCCGGCTAATCTCCTCAAATGGATAATCCGACTCCACTTTCAACAGTGGTAAAACGAATAGTACTTGATACGGATCCGCAAGTTCTGCATAAATCCCTTCCGCTTCCAGCACCCTTTGTAGTTCGAATCCCGAGTAACCTTCCAATCGTATAATAAGCTTTAAAGGATCATCTACCCTAACCGTTTGAATCCGCGGAATCATCGTTAGCCGTTCGATAAATACTGAGCGCCTTTCCATAAATAAAGCCTTATCTTCCTCACGATAAGACTCTACGTAAGCTCTTGCATCATCAAGTGAAGCCATTAATATATACGATGGACTGCTCGACTGCAGCATTTGTAAATAATGCGCAACCCTTTCATAGGAAACAAGATTTGACCTTACATGCAGGAACGAAGCCATTGTCATAGCGGGCAACGTTTTATGTGCCGAATGCACAACCACATCTGCCCCCATATCCAATGCTGAGCGGGGAAATGGATCACCTATGACAAAATGCGCACCGTGGGCTTCGTCTACCAAGACTGGTACTCCATATGTATGACAAAGTCCGATCGTCTTTTCCAGATCTGTCCCGGTCGTGCCGTAATAAGTTGGATGCGTTATAACAACTGCCTTGGCGTTAGGATACGCTTCCAGTGCTTCTCCAATTTGCTCGACGGTCATCACTCCGGCTGTCTTTGTAAGTCTATCCAATCCTGCTGAAACAAGTACAGGTTTCGCGCCAGTCAGTTCAATTGCGTGGAACACCGATTTATGTGCATTGCGCTGAACAATAATGGTATCTCCTGCACCGCATGTTGCATAGATCATCGCCAAATTTCCAACTGTCGAACCATTCACGAGAAAAAAACTATGATCCGAACCGTAGAATGACGAAAGCTTCTGTTGCGCTTCTTTTATAACTCCATCCGGTTCGTGAAGGTCATCAAGCCCCGCTAACTCCGTGAAGTCATAACGGAGCATCGAACGTAGTTCAGTCGGCAAGCTCGACAGCATGCCTCCCTTATGTCCCGGCACATGAAATGAAACCGAATCTGCTTCTTTGAATTTTAGTAACGCCTTAACAAGCGGACGTTCAGGACTTTCCATTGCAAATCACACTTCCTTTACTTATTTCTATTATAAAGGATACTGCCAATTTATTCAGTCTGTAACTTAGAAAACCTGACATCATTATTCTTAATGTTTATAAACCATTTCATTCAATCAATTAAATGCTTGTCCCCAATAAATCCTACTAAATGATAAGCAAAAAAGGCCGAGACTACAGAAGGTGATGAGCGACAGTTTTCTTGATCAGTTTAGGTCGTCTAGTTCTCGCGTATATCATATGCGAGATCCTTCCACTTTCACTTCCTCGCATTTCATTGCGTCGGCGTAGAATAAACCTTCGGTTTTCATTTTTAGGCAACAAAAAAGCCATTACCTATTGGTAATGACCGTGTGCCCGGCGACGTCCTACTCTTGCAGGGGGAAACCCCCAACTACCATCGGCGCTGAAGAGCTT
>NZ_JBIWFE010000012.1:33063-68587 GCF_044762865.1 Sporosarcina sp. NPDC096371 | reverse complement strand
CCGCCAGCGTTCGTCCTGAGCCAGGATCAAACTCTCCATAATAGAAGAAAATGAATAGCTCATTTCTTGCTGGCATTAAATTAATAATGTCATGTGTGTTTCTGTTCATCCGACGGAAATCGTTTTACTTAGAAACGTTTTGCTCAAGTGCGCTTGGCACCTTCGCTATATTTCGTTGACGTTTTGCTGTTCAGTTTTCAAGGTTCATTTTGTGTAACTCGCTGTCGTTTTTTGTCGTTCTCGTTGACTGCTTAGTAAATATAACATCCTTAAAAAAGAATGTCAACACTTTCGTAAAACTTTTATTAATAATTGTTAAACTCCTAGTCTAATCATCCATTTAATCAAATGAAAAACGGTTCCCACAACAACCATGGGAACCGTTCCTACTATAAGATATCATTCACTTAATAAAGATAAAGTACAAGATGAAGATTACCCATAGTCCATACATGATCGGATGAACGTCTTTCTTATGACCGCTCAAGATCATCGTAATTGGATAGAATATAAATCCAATGGCAATCCCTGTCGCGATGCTGTAAGTAAGAGGCATTGCGATAATCGTAAAGAAAGCCGGAACTGCAATTTCAAACCTTGTCCATTCAATATTCCCTAACGTCGAAACCATCAGTACCCCGACAATAATCAACGCGGGTGCAGTCACTTCAGAAGTAATGACAAACAATAACGGTGAAAAGAACAAAGCAAGTAGAAATAGAAGCCCCGTTACAATAGAAGCAAATCCCGTTCTTGCTCCCGCCGCAACTCCTGCAGTTGATTCAATGTAGGAAGTCGTTGTCGAAGTCCCAAAAACAGCCCCCGTTACAGTTGCCAATGAATCTGAAAGAAGCGCTTTGCCAGCTCGTGGCAACTTATCATCTTTCATAAGTCCCGCCTGATTTGCGACTGCGACAAGTGTACCCGCCGTGTCAAAGAAGTCCACAAACAAGAATGTAATGACAATAACAAGAAATTGAGTTGTAAACAATGAAGCCGGATCTTGGAATATCGCATCGAATGCCGCGCCAAATGTAGGTGCCACGCTTGGCACTTTTGCGACAATTTTTTCAGGCAAATCAATTAAACCCGCAATAATTCCTACAATAGTTGTTGTGATCATGCCATAAAAGATTGCGCCTTTGAGTTTACGTACCATCATAATAACAGTAATGACGAGACCAAATATAGCGAGTAAAGTTGGACCACTCGAAAGATCCCCAAGAGTTACTAGCGTATTTGGATCAGCAACAATAATTTTTGCATTTTGAAGTCCAAGGAATGTGATAAAAAGACCAATTCCAGCGCCCACTGCAAATTTAAGCTGCGTAGGGATGGCATTAATAATAATCTCACGTAAGCCTGTGAGCGATAGAATAATAAAAATAAGCCCTGAACATAATACGCCCGTTAATGCTGTTTGCCATGGAATACCTAGTCCTAATACAACAGAAAAGGCGAAAAAGGCGTTCAGCCCCATTCCCGGTGCTAGTCCAATCGGATACCTAGCAATAACCCCCATAAATAGTGAGCCTACAGCCGCTGCAAGGGCAGTTGCAACGAATACAGCACCTTTATCCATACGCATTTCGTCCGGCAAATCCGGAATAGCATCCAACGACAACATTAATGGATTGACGACAAGGATATATGCCATAGCTAGAAATGTTGTCATCCCTCCGATAATTTCACGGCGATAGTTCGTGCCTAACTTATCGAACTCAAAGTATTTTTTCATTTCAACCGTCCTCTGAATAAGTTTTTTAAAATAAAAAAAGAAGCATACGTTATTACATCGTATACTTCCCAATTACAAAACCAAATAGAAGGGGGTATCCCCTTCTATCTGATCGTAGTCGAAACATTTAAGGTGTTTCGGTAGAAACTTCCGGGCCATATCCCCAGAATTATACGTTAATCTTTATTTTTATTCCCACTCAATTGTGCCACCTGGCTTTGGAGACAGGTCATAGCATACGCGGTTTACATTTTCTACTTCGTTAATGATGCGGTCAGTGATTTTTAGAAGAATTGGCCAATCGATTTGTTCCACTGTCGCTGTCATCGCATCTACTGTGTTGACGGCACGAATAATGACTGGATATTCATACGTACGCTCGTTGTTGCTTACACCGACAGATTTGAAGTTCGGAACAATCGTAAAGTATTGCCAAACCTTCTGATCCAATCCTGCGAGTGCAAATTCTTCGCGCAAAATAGCATCTGATTCGCGTACTGCTTCAAGACGTACTGGCTCAATCTCTCCTAAAACACGTACCCCTAGACCAGGCCCTGGGAATGGTTGACGATAAACCATGTCATGTGGAAGACCTAACTCAACACCACATGCACGTACTTCATCTTTGAATAACTGGAATAATGGTTCCACTAACTTAAATTGCAAGTCTTCTGGAAGTCCCCCAACATTATGGTGAGATTTTACGACTTTATGTGTTTTCGTACCCGATTCAACGATATCTGGATAGATTGTCCCTTGTGCTAAGAAATCAATTCCTTCAAGTTTTCGTGCTTCTTCTTCAAATACGCGAATAAATTCATTACCGATAATTTTGCGTTTTTCTTCTGGCTCGTCTACACCTTTTAGCTTGCCTAAGAAACGCTCGCTTGCATCCACGTAAACAAGGTTATCTTCAAGGTCTTTTTCGAACATTTTTATAACGCCCTCAGACTCATTTTTACGCATTAAACCGTGATTTACGTGCACGCAAACTAATTGCTTGCCAATTGCCTTAATTAGCAATGCAGCAACGACAGACGAATCAACACCGCCTGAAAGAGCCAGCAGTACTTTTTTGTCGCCCACTTGCTCGCGAACTAAAGCAACTTGGTCTTCAATGAAGTTTTTCATATTCCAATTAGCTTCCGCTTTACAAGTATTGAAAACGAAATCTTTTAGCAATGCTTTCGTTTCTTCTTCACTTGACCATTGCTCAAGAGTTTTAAGTGCTTTCGTAGATGGGTGACCCACACTAATTACCGGGATATTTAAAGCGTAAATTTCATCTAATACATCAATCGCTTCGCCATCAACGATATTATTTTTACCACCATTTAAAATGATCCCTTTTACCGTTTTTAACTCTTCAATATTTTGGGCCGTAATATCATGAGGGTGAATCTCACTATATACGCCTAAATCACGAATCCAACGGGCTATTGTCGTATTCTCACTACTACCTAAATCCAATACTAAAATATTGTCCTGCTTCATGATGAAACAACCTCCCTTTAATCCTATTATTTTAGCCTTTTCCAGCTGTTTTACCAATTGATTTTTTCATCGTGTAACATTACTGTATTTCGGACATCCCACAAGGTCCTTTCAAATAGAGAAAGACGCGACAGAAAGAACTTCTTTCCGCGCGTCTCATCATCTACAAAAAGCGAAAACAGCCCAAATTATGAGCTGAATCCGCCTACATAGTCAAGTCATTTACGGCAACTTGGTAGAAACATCCGAACCATATTATCGGACATATATGAGGGCACCTGGGGTTATTCTTTCTTTAATTCTACTTCTATATCCGCCAAAAATCAACCCGAAGTCCTATTGATTAAATCTTCCCACACTTCACGCAAAACCGCCCACTCATGATCGATTGTATTCCCACCATACAAACCTTTTTCATAAGCAGTAGTCAGCTTCCTCATTCCATCTCCGCCAAAATAGTCATCTACAGTCATTGCATAATCAGATAATGTCATACCAACCGCACGCTTCAATCCGAATCGATCAAGCTGCTTCAACAAACTCTTATACTGTTTGTCGAATGTATTCCAGTCTGCCTTTCCTGATCGATTTGCATAAATCAACACGCGCGGCAGCCATTTTACCCTCACCACGAATAATCTCCACGCAATCGATACCAGAACAGTTATAGCCACAACAACTATCCAGAGATTCTTTTTCAGCCATGAACCAACTGAACTAAAGTATTTACCCAAATCAAAATCTTTTTCGACTTTAGTAGGCGTCTTTTTTTGTTCTGGCTTTGGTTGTTCTGGCTTCTTAACTTCAGGTACTTCCGGCTCAGCCCGTTCCACTTCTACATCATAGGTAACATCAGATATCCCGTTAAATCCAATCGTCGGCTCAAAAGGCATCCAACCAATTCCCGGCATATATGCTTCAACCCATGAATGTGCTTCATTATTCGTAACCTGGAAAACCCATTCACCTTCATCATTTAAAATAGACTTCCCTGGGGCAAATCCCTTTACCCAACGGGCTGGAATATCAAGCGCACGTAACATGACAACCATAGATGTTGAAAAGTTGTCGCAGTAGCCACTTTTCGTATCGAAAAGGAACTGATCAACATAATCATCACCCGATTTTGGTATGGCCACATCCTGCTGTGTATAAACAAAACCGTTTTTTCCGAAGTACTTCTCAATTTCCTTCGTCTTTTCGTAGACGCTTTCCTTCTGCGCAGTGATTGTTGCTGCCAATTCTTTCACACGCTGTGGAAGCTCCTTCGGCAACTGTAAATAGGGCGTGAAATCTTCATTTTCAGTAGCATAATCCGTCATCCTAGTAGCCTTTAACGCCGCTAAACTATATTCCGGCTCCCTAAACTCAATTTCGTATGAGCTAAGTGAACCTTCGCTTCCTCCGCGAAGTGTACTATACTTCCCAGACATCTCCGAATGTAGAAAAAGAACATCACTCGTCGCAAATACTTTGTTTAGTCCATAGGGATATAGGATGAAGGGAAAAGGTTCTACTACTTGAAATTCGGCAAGCCTTGGCGGTTTGCCCAACCTTTCGGGCTCCCCCAGCTCTTCTCCCGGCGGAAAAGCCTTCTGGTTGTTACTTGGGGGTACTTGCTCCCAGCCTTTTGACGTATACGTATTCTTCGTTTCAATTTTCCAATATTGCCTAGTGGGCACTTTCACCTCAAAAACAACCGTATCATCCGGCATGAATCCTCCCCCAAGGGCGGAATCATCCGTGTCATACCCGCTTTTCGCAATGCCAGTACCACTACCACCTACTCCATTTCCTTGAACAATCGATTTAAAATAGGGGACCGGATCCGACCAAACGGGTCCTTGTTTTGGAAGGACGTTCGCAAAAGTCCCACTCAGTACCACCACAAAAAGAAGTGGTAATGAGATCGAAACGAATGCACCTATCGAAATCGGCTTGTTATGCCTTTCTGTAAGCTTAGAAATGAAAAGAAGACCTAGAAGTAATAATCCAGATACCATAATCCTGAAAATAGAATCTGCCGCCGAATACGGACTAAACGTATCAATCGTTGCAATAAATATAACTGTCATCATATAAAAAAGTAGAATACTTTTCCTTACCTCTATCCAGTGACGGATCAGATAGGTTGTCATCCATAATAGAATAAAGAATAATACGGTTTTCAATGGGTTCGTAATATTATCCCAATCCGAACCGATGATGATCGGCACGTTTGACGTAAAATCTTTGAATACGTACAGAATTGTTTCCTTTGAGAATAGTACTTTATCTAAATAAATATAGTGGATAACCCACAAGATATAGATAATTTTTATCGGTGCAGTTATCCACCACTTCGCACCCACCAGCGCCATTAAAAAAGATATGGCAGCAAACAGTAGGAATAATCCCAGATAATTCGTATCAGTCAATTCCATCACAGGGATAAGCCATTCCCGTAAAAGAACAAATCCAAGTACATATAAAAGTACTAAAAGTCGCCTGTCTATTCGTTTTCCAGTCATCGGCCTGCCACCTCTTTGAAAGCTTCCCTAAACTGTTCTTTTCCTAGTACATGCACGATAACTCCCTTTGACCTGGCCAATCGAATATCTTCCTCGATGGCGCTAGGTGTCGGTTCATCTCCTTTTATAACAACAAAGCAAATAATAGATCTAGCATTTTTGGTGCCGCGTAGCAATGACTTCATAAAAGACCAATCAGGCTTTCCAGTGACAAGGACAATACTGCCACCATGCTGAAATCCCGTTCCAAAATCCGATGACGTCGCCGTTTTATCTTTCTCAGTAGGCTTTATTTTTGCAAGGTGAACAAGTGCTTGATGCTGTTGCTCTTCAGACTGGATCATAGGAAATAAAGAAGATTCAGAACCTGTCGTCATTAACGCAAGTCCTGCTTGATGACTAGAAGCTTCTTTCATAATTGAAGCAGTCAATTCCACTTGCTCCTCAAACGTTCCGGTTACCCTACCATCTAATATGAGAAATAACTCTTGTGACCGTCTGTCCTCAAACTCTTTCGTCATCAAAGTCTGCGTTCGTGCAAATGACTTCCAATGAATCCACGTCACCCGATCTCCAGGCTGATACCCCCGAACCCCGGTTGCCATCGTTGTATCTTTGACAATGTTTAGAAGGGAAGCCTGCGTTCCACGATCATATTGCGTATCAAACGGAACATAATCGAGATCCATCATTTTCGGAAATACAAGAATTGTATCCTTCGCATCTATGAATTTCGTCTTACGGAGCCAACCAAAAAAATCCGACACTTCAACGACTACACCTTGTAGGACATGCTCTCCCCTTGGCAACTGTTCAATTTCATATTGCCATTCCTTTTCTTTACGAAATCCAAAAATGAACAGCTTTTTTAATCGGACATCTACCATCGAATCCCTCTTGTCATCTGCCCATTTCTCACTCACCACGGTATATAATAATGGAAAACGACTTTTTCGCTTCACTAACAGTGTCACCAGAAATTTGCCACCATTTCGGTTACTTACTGTTTGGATTGACCGTTTCACCTTAATCTCCGTAAGTGGATAGAAAAATAACAAAGTAGAATACATGACGAATGGTAATAAACTATAAAAAATGGTCCAACTAACCTTGCCCCCCTGAAACATCGCAAAAACAAATGTCAATGCCAGGACACACAGGACAAAAAGAAATCGTCCAAAAATGTCGAGCACTTTTCTGACCTTTCTCATTTCAGACGGACTCCATCCACTGGCACACGTACCTTCGTTAGAATCCGATCCACAATTTCCTTTGTAGAAATCCCCTCATATTTAGCCTCTGGTTTCAAAATCATTCGGTGGCCAAAGACGAACTGCGAAAGGTATTGGACATCATCTGGCGTGACATACGCCCTGCCTTTTAGTAATGCGTAGGCTTGGCTTGCCTTCATAAGCGCCAACGAACCACGTGGACTTACGCCAAGATAGACATAAGGGTGGTTGCGTGTCTCCGATGCACAATTAATAATATACGTTTTAATCGTTTCGTTGACAGCCACCTCCTTTACAGCCTTTTGTAACACTTTTAAATCGTCAAGCGAAATAACCATTTCTAGCTTGTCGATAGGCACTTCTTTTTCAGCGCGACTCAGGATTTCTGCTTCCTCTAACTTCGTCGGATAGCCCATTTTCAATTTGAATAAAAAACGATCCAATTGCGCTTCTGGCAAGGGATATGTCCCTTCATACTCAATCGGGTTTTGCGTGGCCATAACAAAAAACGGTTGAGGAATTCGCATCGTTTCACCGTCAATCGTCACGGAGGATTCTTCCATTCCTTCTAATAATGCCGCTTGTGTTTTTGGTGATGTACGATTAATCTCATCTGCAAGAACAATATTGCCCATAATCGGTCCTGGTCTAAATTCAAATTCCATCGCCTTAGGGTTGTAAATTGAAACACCAAGAACATCAGAAGGAAGTAAATCCGGCGTGAATTGGATTCGTTTGAAATCCGCCCCTATCGATCTTGCCAGCGCCTTGACCATCATTGTTTTTCCAACGCCTGGTACATCCTCAAGTAAGACATGTCCACCCGCAAGCAGCGCAGTAACACTCAACTCGGCGATATCTCGTTTCCCAATCATAACTTTTTCAATATTCGTCAAGACCTTCTCAATCGTTTCATTATAAGTCATAGCAAATCCCCCAATTGTATACCACATTCACTTTATCCGAAAATTAACAAAATATAACTTCATCATACAGGATATCCGATTTCCATACAACTTAAGCGCTAAAGAACAAAACCTCTGGAGCCTAGACGTCACAGCTCGAGATTTTATAATTTCCTAAGCAACAACAAAAGGACCCCCAAAGGAGTCCTTCATCATCTTATTTCCAAAAATCATCAAAAACCGTGATAGGCATATGTCGTTTGTGTTGCGAGCGTAAAAAATGATTTTCAACTTTTTCACGAGGCTCTTGCGGAATTTCTTTGCCTTCAAGGTAATCATCAAGATGATCATACGTAACCCCTAGCGCAACTTCATCCGGAAGCGCCGGCTTCTCTTCTTCCAAGTCCGCAGTCGGTACTTTTAAATAGAGATGTGCCGGACAACCGAGCTCTTTTAGTAATTCTTTCCCTTGCCGCTTGTTCAATCTAAAGATCGGCATCAGGTCAGCGCCACCATCTCCAAACTTCGTATAGAATCCGGTAATTGCCTCTGCCGCATGATCCGTTCCAAGTACGACACAGTTATGCATAGCCGCGACAGAATATTGAACCTTCATCCGTTCTCGCGCCTTTTCATTCCCCTTGGAATAATCGGTTAGCGTTATACCAGCCGCCTTCAACGAACGCTCACTAGCATCGACCGCTTCTTTAATATTCACCGTATAGATCTTTGTTGGTCCGATAAAATCGAGAGCATCCTGACAATCATCCTCATCAAACTGCGTTCCGTACGGCAGTCGAATCGCAATGAATCGATAACGATCTGTTCCGTCTTCACTGTTTAACTCATCGATTGCCAACTGTGCAAGTTTACCGACCAATGTCGAATCCTGCCCGCCTGAAATGCCTAATACGAAACCGTTTAAAAACGAATTTTTTCTGGCATAAGCTTTCATGAAGTCAACTGACTTACGAATCTCTTCTCGAGGATCAATGACGGGTTGTACTTTCAATTCAGCAATGATTTTTTCTTGTAGTGTCACCACTGTCTACCTCCCCACTTATTCATCAAAGGTTTGGGCCCTTCTACTAAAGAGAAATGGGCGACTACTGCTGATTGAAGCTAAAGTCCTCCACCATTTCCTGAACTTCCTGGATGTTGCACATTTTGTTATCCCAACATTTTTGGCTTAAATCGACAGGATATTCCTCAGGATTCAACGAGCGTTTATATTCATCCCATAGTAAATCTAAATTCTCTTTCGCATAATCACGCATCTGCAATAGTGGTGGGTTCTCATAGATCACCTGCCCAGTTTCAACGACCTTCACATGCAAATTTCTTGCTTCAAAGTTCGTCACAAACTTAGATACAAATGTGTGAACAGGATGGAACATTTTAAGGCGCTTTTCAGCTGCAGGATCCTCATCATACATCGTAATGTAATCCCCTTCAGCCTTGCCATTTTCCAAGTCAATAATGCGGTACAGTTTTTTCCGGCCAGGTGTTGTCACTTTTTCCGTTGTCGATGAAATCTTAATCGTATCGACCATTTCGCCTGTCTCGTTCTCAATGGAAACGATCTTATATACTGCGCCTAGTGCCGGCTGATCATAAGCAGTGATGAGTTTTGTACCTATCCCCCACACATCTACCTTTGCGCCTTGCGCTTTCAAGTTAAGAATTGTATATTCGTCCAAATCATTTGACACGACAACTTTTGCATCTGGGAATCCAGCCTCATCTAACATGCGGCGCGCTTCCTTCGATAAAAACGAAATATCGCCGCTATCCAGACGTATACCAATGAAATTGATTTGATCGCCAAGTTCTTTCGCCACTTGAATCGCTGTCGGAATCCCAATCTTCAACGTATTATAAGTATCAACGAGGAAAACGCAGTCCTTATGACGCTTCGCATAGGAATGAAACGCCTCGTACTCACTCTTATAAGCTTGTACCATTGAATGGGCGTGCGTACCTGACAATGGAATATCGAATCTTTTCCCTGCACGAACATTACTTGTCGCTTCAATGCCACCAATAATGGATGCGCGTGCACCCCAAATCGCTGCATCCATCTCATGCGCACGGCGTGTCCCAAATTCCATGACGACTTCATCTTTCACAACTTGTTTAATGCGGCTCGCTTTTGTTGCAATCAGCGTTTGATAGTTAACAATATTTAAAAGGGCTGTCTCAATTAACTGCGCTTGGATTAACGGTGCTTCAATTCGAATGATGGGTTCGTTAGCAAAAACGAGTTCGCCTTCTACCATTGAATAGACATCTCCCGTAAAACGTAAATCCTTCAAGTAATCAATAAAATCCTCTCCATAGCCAAGCTCATCCCGTAAATAGGCCAAATCGCTTTCACTAAAGTGAAGATTCCTCAAAAAGTCAAGAATCCTTTCAAGCCCTGCAAACACCGCATAACCATTACCAAACGGTAAGCTCCTGAAAAATAATTCAAACACGGATTTACGATTATGAATACCATCCGCCCAGTATGATTCCGCCATATTGATTTGATAAAGGTCCGTATGTAAAGCCAAACTGTCATCTGCATATTTTGAACTCATAACAATCTCCTTCTTCCAATTACTTAGGTACCCATAGTATACACCATTTACGCGAAATTCGAGCTTCTATAGCATGAAACGACATTTTAAGGTGCTCACAAAAAAAGGAGTGAATCATCACACACAGGTCCGAACAAAACGAAAGCATTCCAAGTGACAGATAAACTTATCATTTCAACATCTATGGCTTGTAATATTAACCCCGGGGGTTGATACTATCATTAGAGGATTTACGACATAATTTTCACTCAAAATAAATAATGAGGGGTATTATCCAAATATGGAAGTAGTAACCGATTTCTTTAAGAACAAAGGAGTAAAGCGAGTCATTATTTTTGCGTTGATTATTTTAATTCTATATAGCGTAAGAAGTATGATGAATTTAATCTTGCTAACATTTATTTTTGCATTTTTGATGGATCGGCTTGTAGAATTCACCGTCAAACGTATACAGTTAAATCGAAAATTATTAGTTCTGTTTCTTTATACTACGATTGTCGGCATTTTGACAGTCGCCCTTGTTAAATATTTGCCGATTATCTCATTAGAAATCAGTCAATTGATCAAGCAGATTACCAGTTTCTCTACGCAACAACATGACAATCCATTACTTAACTCCATTGAATCTGTTATTTCTAGCGATAAGATTACCGCTTATTTAGAAGATGGATTTTCATTTCTACTAAAATCTTTTACGGATATTAGTAAAACAAGTGTTCAAGTCCTAATTGCTTTACTATTAAGCTTGTTTTTCCTTCTCGAAAAACCGCGTTTAATTGAGTTTACGGGCAAGTTTAAAAACAGCAAGATTGCCCCGTTTTATTTTGAAATTAAATTCTTTAGCCAAAAGTTTTCCCGTACGTTTGGGAAAGTGATTGAAGCCCAGTTCATCATTGCGCTTGTTAATACATTTTTGTCAGTCATCGTATTGATGGTACTAGGATTCCCACAAATCATTGGCTTATCCATTATGATATTCTTTTTAGGGCTCATCCCTGTTGCTGGTGTCATCATTTCTTTGGTTCCGCTCACGATTATTGCATTTACAATTGGCGGGCTGTTAAAGGTCATCTACTTGTTCGTAGCTGTCATGATTATCCATGCCATCGAGGCTTATATTTTAAACCCTAAGCTCATGTCTTCCAAAACAGATTTACCCGTTTTTTACACATTCATTGTGCTCATTTTCTCACAAAACTTCTTTGGCGTTTGGGGATTGATCATCGGGATTCCGGTTTTTGTTTTCCTACTTGACGTACTGGAAGTGACTGATAAAGAACCTGTGGAGACGAAGTCAATATCCAAAATACGGAAATAAAAAAAGACAAGACAAGGAGGGAATTTTCCACCTTGTCTTGTCTTTTTTTCAAAGAGCAGCAAAGCTCCGCCTTCAATTCAAAAAATACGTATGAATGATTATTCCATGTTAAATTGGAGAATTTCTACCCCTGTAAATGGCACTTTTGAGTTGCCAAGTTTGATTGTCGAAAAGATAACCAATACATGTGATTCATCATCATAAAACATTTTGTTAACGTTACCATATGTTCTTATCTGATCGATTGGCTCCATCGTCGTGTAATCATACGACTGAATGTAGTTTTTATTGTTTGCTGTATAAAATTCACCGTATTGCAGATCGAAAGCAATCGAGCTATACGGACGATCTAACTTACTAAAGTAGTACATATCGGAGCTAGCTGTTGCTGAAGAACGGAAAATATGACCTGTGCTATTCAATAGATATTTGCCGTCCGGCGAGATGGTCAAATCTTTGCCCAGCGGATAGGTGCCATGGTAAGGCGAACGCACTTCATCACTTAACACCCCGTTATCAATTGTATGCGTCGCTATAGTTCTTGGTGAAACTGCAGTAGTGATTGCATAAATTCTGCTTTGTGACGGGTGCATTCCGATTAATGTTTGCTCGGTCATTCGTTGTGAGCTTAATCGTTTACCCGTTTTACTGTCGAAACTTTCAATTCTTGAATGTTGTCCTGATCCCGGTGAGATGTAAACAATCCCATTGTCATCCGCTTCAATATCATACGGGTCAAGATCAATATGGATGACTTTTTCCAAAGACATTGTTGCTGCATCGATAACAGCAAATGCCCCTTGCTGGTCTTCATCATACCAATATGAACTGTGTTTCCCCTTTAATTGCGTGACATATAATTTACCGTTCGCATAGGCCATTCGCTCCACCGGAAGATTTAATGTAACGGATTCTATTGCTAACGTCTCATAATTGATAGCTGCAATTTCATTAGTACTTCCATCTAACGTGTAAATAATTGGTTTAGTCGGATGCTTCGCATAATCAATGATATAAGCATCCAAAATCCCCATTACATGCGTATCGGCAACTTGTTCATTGTGGGGCTGGAAAGACGGTTCGATAATCCGTGCCATAAATGCGGAGAACTGTGCGCGATCAATGGTTTTCGTCGGCTTAAATGTTCCATCACTATAGCCAACAGTAATATTGTTCGCCGCTAACGCAGATATAAAAGGGTATCCCCAGTAACCCGTTGCCACATCCGAAAACCCTATTGGATAGATCCCTCCCAATTCGTAGGCTTTCGCAAGTATTGTCGCCATTTCCGCACGCGTTAAATTCCCCTTTGGATCAAAGATATTTCCGGGTTTCCCTGAAATAATCCCCATTTCCACAGCCTTGGAAATTTCGTCATAACCACGATCTTCAGGCTTTACATCTTTAAATTTAGGATTAGGAGAATGACCTAATTCTGGCTTCATTTCCCGCATAATCATTTGGATGGCCTGCACCCTCTGAATCGGTGCGTTTGGACGAAATGTTCCATCGGAATAACCAAAAATAATTTCTTTACTCGTTAAAAACTCGATTTCCTTCTTAAAACTCGTAACATCCTTAAACGTAGTCGGTGAAGCTGCTTTGGCAGGTGATGTTGAAATACACCCAAGTACTAGCACGGCTACGATACACTTCATAATTAGCTTGTACACTCAAAACTTCCTTTCCGGAGCTTAGTAGTCCAATCCTTATTATAGTGTGTATAGTTAATATTTTCATTGGTATAATTAGGTCCGTGCGATACTCGCATTCTTCCATTTATTCGAAACACTAACAGTCAATTTCTTAATTTTCACAATGTCATACAGGAAGACAATCAGCACAGTCCAATAACATAGAAATAAAGGAGAACCACATGCAAAATTTATATGAACCCGCCCTACACTTTCATAACGTTGATTACTCCGTCGATGACATAAATATTTTAAAAAAGATTACAGGCTCTTTTCCAAAAGGAAAAATTACAACGCTCGTTGGACCTTCTGGTGCTGGAAAAACGACAATGCTTAAATTATGCAATGGATTGATATCCCCTACCGCGGGCGATATTTTTATTGACGATGTGTCCGTTTTGGACTATGACCCTATCGAATTACGTCGGCACGTTGGCATCGCCCTGCAAAGCGCACCGATGATAAAAGGCACTGTTTTTCAAAATCTGGCTCTCCCTATGGAACTGCGAGGCCAACAATTGACCGAACAAGAAGCCATCCGCATTTTAGATGACGTAGGACTTGATAAGCATTTTTTACAGCAAAAAACGAATGATCTATCGGGTGGACAACGCCAAAAAGTATCGATTGCCCGTACGCTTATCAACCGTTCAAACATCTTATTATTAGACGAAATCACATCCGCTTTGGACCGGGCATCATTACGAGAAATCGAAGAGTTGATTGTCAAAATCAATCGGCAGTTCGGCGTGACAATTATCTGGATTACACATAATTTGGAGCAAGCACTGGCCATCGGTGATTACACGTGGGTGCTAAAGGATGGTCACGTCGTTGAAACCGGTGACAGCGATTTGCTAACATCATCGACAAATGAGTTCGTTAAGCGCTTTGTACAAGGAGAGATTGAATGAGCTATCTAACATTATCTATCACACTTATTTTTGTCATTATTCCTCTCCTTTTGTCCAAAACCTTAAGCTTAGGTTTAGAGAAAGATACAATTATCGCAACCATTCGCTCCATTATCCAACTACTTGCCGTCGGCTATATTTTGAAGTTTGTTTTTGACTCCGACAATTTTTTGTATATCTTTTTGATGGTGACGTTGATGATTGGCGCGGCTACACAAAACGCCCGCAAGAAAGGGAAAACGATTAAGGGGATTACGTGGAAAATCGCAGTGACTCTTATTGTCGTCGAAGTATTTACGCAAAGTATTTTACTTGGCTTCCATATCGTACCCGCTACTGCCCAGTACATCATTTCAATCAGTGGAATGATCGTCGGTAACTCAATGGTACTCGCAATATTATTCCTTAACCGGTTCACCGCAGAAGTGGATACACATCAGGAGGAAATGGAATTGATCCTATCACTGGGTGGAACGCCAAAGCAAGCCATTCATCGGCAACTGATGACAGCCATTAAATCGAGTATGATTCCAACCATTGAAAGTCAGAAAACAATCGGCTTGGTTCAGTTACCCGGGATGATGAGTGGTCAAATTATTGCAGGAGCAGACCCTATCCAAGCAGTCCAATTCCAATTGCTCATCATCTTCATGTTATTAACGACCGCCGCGGTGACCAGTGTATTACTTGGTTTCTTATCCTACCCAACTCTGTTTAATCAACGTATGCAGCTACTACGAGAAAGAAACTGAAAATCCTATCTTGTCTTTTTATTCATAACATGATAGAGTTGGATAACTTAATCTTTTCAAATAATTTCATATTGTATTCTTATCAAGAGAGACGGAGGGAATGGCCCGACGATGTCTCAGCAACCAGCCGAGTCAAGGTATGGTGCTAATTCCAATAGACGCTAGCCGTCTTGCAGATGAGAAGATTGACTTCATATTTTTGAGGGCCCTCTTCTACATAGAGGGCTCTTTTTAATTTCAATTACAATTTCAAATTCAACGACAAAGGATGATAACAATGATAAACATCAGCTTTGAAACACGATTAGTACAATTAGGAAATAACAGTGATCCGAAAACTGGCGCAGTGAACCCGCCCATTTATTTATCGACAGCCTACAAACATGACGGACTTGGTCAGTCGACTGGCTATGACTACTCACGTACGAAAAATCCCACTCGTTCCATTTTAGAAGAAGGGATTGCCAACTTAGAAGGCGGAGATGCAGGCTTTGCTTGTAGTTCGGGGATGGCTGCGGTGCAATTAGTGCTGTCGCTATTCCGTTCAGGTGATGAATTGATTGGACCAGAAGATATTTACGGTGGCACATACCGCATGCTCGATTATTATGCCGATGTCTACTCCATTACAACAACATACTCCGATTTCACAGACGTCCGTGAGACGGAGAAATTGATTACTGACAAGACAAAAGCGCTCTTCATTGAAACACCTACGAATCCGTTAATGCAGGAAACGGATATTGTTCAATATGCAGAGCTTGCTAAAAAACACGGCTTGTTGCTGATTGTCGACAACACATTTTTCACACCTTATTTCCAAAGACCTATCGAACTCGGCGCAGATATCGTTCTGCATAGCGCAACGAAGTACATTGGAGGACATAATGATGTATTAGCCGGCCTTGTGGTTGCTAAAGGTGAGGAACTTTGCGCAACACTTGGTTCCAACCATAACGCAATTGGTGCCGTTCTATCGCCTTTCGATTCATGGTTAATCGTTCGCGGATTAAAAACACTTCACTTGCGCATGAAGCAGCATGATGCAAACGCAAAAATCATTGTCGACTATTTAAACAATGAACCGCATGTGAAAGACGTGTTGTATCCAGGGAAAGGCGGCATGCTGTCCTTCCGCCTGAATGAAAGTGAGTGGGTTGGCGCATTCCTTGAAAATCTTCAACTCATTACATTTGCTGAAAGCCTTGGCGGAGTTGAAAGTTTCATCACTTATCCCGCGACGCAAACGCATGCGGACATTCCATTGGAAGAACGACTACGCCGTGGCGTTTGTAACAGCCTATTACGTTTTTCAGTTGGCGTCGAAGATCCAGAGGACTTAATTGCTGATTTAAAACAAGTATTTGCCACATTAAAAAGTGAGGTGCCCCAACTATGAGTTCACACGAAGAACGACTGGAAACGACCATCATCCACGCATCGACCCGTGGTGATTTCGAACAAAAAACGGGTGCCGTCAACGTCCCGATTTACTTATCTTCTACATTCCATCAGGAGAGTTTTGATACGTTTGGTCCTTATGACTACAGCCGTTCAGGAAATCCGACAAGGGATGCTTTAGAGAAGACGATTGCAGCTTTGGAGGGCGGCGCGAGAGGGCTAGCATTCGCTTCCGGCATTGCCGCGATTTCTTCCGCCTTCATGCTGTTATCTGCTGATGACCACATTGTCGTCACGGAGGATGTGTACGGCGGAACATTTCGGTTTGTCACTGAAGTGTTGACGAAATTCAAAATTGACCATACATTTGTTGATTTGAGTGATTTGGACGCTGTTGAACATGCTATCAAACCGAATACGAAATTGATTTATATTGAAACACCTTCCAATCCGCGTCTAGGTATCACGGATATTGAAGCTGTGGTGAACATCGCCAAAGCGCATGATTGCCTAACGTTTCTCGACAATACGTTCATGTCACCACTTTATCAGCGCCCACTTGATCTCGGCGTAGATATTGTCCTTCACAGTGCAACCAAGTTTTTATCTGGCCATAGTGATATTATTGCTGGTCTTGCGGCGACAAAGAATGAGGAACTCGGCAATCGCTTGGCATTCATCCAAAATTCCTTCGGCGCTATTTTAGGTGCTCAAGATTCTTATGCATTAATTCAGGGGATTAAAACATTGGGCGCTCGCTTCACGCAGTCAACTGCCTCTGCTACTAAAATTGCGAACTATTTAGATGGTCATTCGTTAGTAGAAGAAGTATTTTACCCTGGTTTAGCTAGCCACCCAGGACACGCTATCCACGCGAAACAGTCCACTAGTGCAGGGGCTGTTCTGTCATTCCGTTTGCCAAACCGAGAGACAGCAAAAGCATTTGTCGAAAACGTTAAAATCCCTGTTTTCGCTGTTAGTCTAGGAGGAGTCGAATCCATTCTTTCCTATCCGGCACAAATGTCACACGCCGCAATGCCAAAAGCTGAGCGAGAAAAACGTGGGATTACAGATGGCCTGCTACGCTTCTCCGTCGGTCTCGAGCATGTCGATGACTTAATCGCCGACTTTGAGCAAGCTCTGCAAATTGCAGAGGCAGTAGGTACGGCAAAAACTTTATCGTAAGCCAACGAACCCCCTTGTAAATGGGTTGTCCATTTACAAGGGGGTTCGTTACTGTAACCAGTGCCAGTTCAATAGTATTTTACAAATTCACCAACAGGTTTGCGATAACCTCTTGGACGTCTGCTTTCAACTTTTTCTTTGCCAAGTACAATCATTAATACAGGCTCTTGATGGTCAGGTATGGCTAATAAATTTTTTATCTTGTCAGGTTCAAAGCCAATCATCGGACAGGTTGCCCACCCTGCATTTTTAGCGGCGAGCATAAATAACATCGATGACAAAGACGCATTTCGAATGGCTTCATCACGTTGGAATTCCTCTCCTCTACTTTCATAGAGCGAAACAACATCTTGGACTTCATCATCATATTGTTGCTGATTTAAAATTCCTAGCATCAGCAAGCCTTCATAGACTTTTTCAGTATTTTTATAGGCCTCTTTATCCCCCGTCACAATGATAACAGCTGATGCAACGCCTACTTTATACTGGCCAAAAGCCGCTTTTTGTACTTGTTCCTTCAATCCATCCTCCGTAACAACCAGATAATTCGTATGCTGCAAATTAAAAGCTGATGGAGCCATTTTGACAACGTTAAAGATTTCATCAAGTTCTCTTTGTGTAATTGGGTTATTGGGTAAAAAGTTATTTGCTGATCGGCGTTCCATTACTAATTGATTAAATGCATTCATGTACTTCACTCCCATAGAATTATTTTGCTTACTCAAATTTCCCTTCACGGTAATCCTTATAAGCTTGAACAATCTCTTCATCAGAATTCATAACAAACGGTCCGCGCGCCACAACTTTTTCGCCAATCGGCTGTCCGGCATATAAAACCACACGCAGATTTTCTGTTGCATGAATAGACACTTCGGTCTGTTCTCCATCCACTCCACGTTCTAGCCAGAGCACTTGCCCTTCCTTACCCACCGTATGGTCTTTGCCGAACGTTCCTTGTCCTTCTACTATATAAAGGAATCCATTATAACTACCCGGTAGATCTTGCGTAACCGTCACACCAGCATCGACGTTCAACTCCACCATCGTCACAGGTACATGATTTTTTGTAGCTGCCGTGACGCCCATGGAGGATCCCGAAAACACCCGAATCGTTGCCCCCTCTTCTTGGCGAATAGGCATATCTTGTGCACGCATATTTTGATAACGTGGTTCGGTCATTTTTTTATCACTCGGCAGATTGACCCATAGTTGCAAGGATCGAACGGTATCGCCAACAGCCGGATCTTCTGTATGAATGATTCCCCTTCCCGCCGTCATCCATTGAACATCTCCCGGTAGTAATTCTCCTCCGCCGGTTTTATTGTCTAGATGCTCTAGTTTGCCTTCAATAACGTATGTTACGGTTTCAATGCCACGATGCGGATGCATGCCGAATGTGCCACGTACAAAATAGTCTTCCGCCATCAATAGAAAAGGATCCGCGTCCTCCCAATTGCCCGGCTCAATGACCAATCCGACTTTATGTGTCGGTGAATTTTCTTGAAAAATGACGTCCCTCACACTTCTAATACCTCTCGACACCATACTTACTCCTCCTCATATTCCATTGTTTGTTGAACTTTTTTTAGTAAATACAGTAATTGCATCTGTTCCTCGCGATCCAATCCGCAAAACTGCGATGCTTGGAACTGTTCCTGTTGGGGAACAACTTCCTCATATAAACGGCAACCTGCCTCTGTTAATGAAATATATTTTGTTTTCCACTGTTGGTCTCGTGTAATCCAACCTAATGCTTCCATCCTTTTCAGCAGTTGTGCGATATTGCCTTTTGTTACTTCGAGTTTTCCAGCCAGCTGTTGTTGTGTAATCGGTTGATATAAACCAACTTGCACGAGCACATCAAACTGTGCTGTCGACAAATCCCATTGATTTAAATGCTGATTCGTTTGACGAATACTTAGATTGTAAAATCGTGATAACCGAAACCATACAAGAAGTCCGAGACGCTTATTTCTTGCCGATAACAACGTTTTATCAAGTTTCAGCTCAGTCATCCACTCACCCCTTCGTTTGTCATTTCTAACATCAGTATATAACTAAACTGAAAGACGCTCAACCGAACAGCTTCAACTTACATAATCGTATAAATCATTCTTTTGGGTAGCTGTGCAAGTGATCATAAAAAAAGAGAATGCCGAATCGTATTGATTCGACACTCTCCTTTAGACTAAATTGATATTAGTTTAGAACACAACGCTACCTGCTTGCTCTACTATTTTGGTCGCACCTACGCCCACTTTTTCATTGATATATTCCGTTAAATCTACTGTCATGTCATAACGCATAAACGGAGTGATTAGATAGATGCCATGGAAATGCTCCAACGCCACATCTATCAATTCCTTCGCAACGGCTATACCTTCTCTTGTCGACTGCTCACGGTCTCCCGCAAATAGCCCCATTCTCGCACGGACTTCATCTGTCAGCTTAATACCTGGCACTTCATTGTGAAGAAACTCTGCATTCTGCGACGATGTTAATGGCATAATCCCAATATAGATTGGTGCTTCGATATGTTTTGTTGCCTCATACAAATCGATAATTTTCTCCGGGCTATAAATCGGCTGCGTAATAAAATAATCAGCTCCAGCCTCAATTTTCTTCTCCATCCTTTGCACAGCTCGATCGATTTGACGCACATTTGGATTAAACGCCGCCGCCACTGTAAAGGATGTTTTCTGTTGCAATGACTTACCTGACCATGAAATCCCCTCATTGAACTGCTTAATCATTGTAATCAATTCAAAAGAAGTCATATCGAAAACAGATGTTGCGCCAGGGAAATCACCAATTTTCGTTGGATCTCCTGTAATCGCCAGTAATTCTGTAATGCCCATTGTATGCAAGCCCATGAGATGCGACTGCAAACCAATGAGATTCCGGTCTCGGCATGTCACATGGACAAGTGGTGTTGCACCTATTCTTTGTTTAACGAGTGATCCCATCGATGCATTACAAATTCGCGGAGATGCCAAGGAATTATCAGCTAACGTAATGGCATCGACACCTGCATCATGTAATGCCTGCGCCCCTTCAAAAAACTTCGCCGTATTTAAATGCTTCGGCGCATCCAGCTCAACAATAATCGAATGCCTCTTTTTCACTGTTTCAAGCAAAGTCGGTTTGTCAAGATCCCTCGACGCTGTGACGTTCACTTTCACTTTGTGCTGTTTCACTTGTTTGTCTTGCACATGCGCACGATTCGTTAGCCCCTCTACCAGTGCACGAATATGGGCTGGCGTCGTACCACAACATCCCCCTAATAGCCCAACACCCTCCTTACGGAAATGAAGCGCCAGTTTACCGAAATAATCAGGTTCGTTTTCATATGTCAATTTCCCATCCGTATAACTAGGGAAACTAGCATTTGGATACACTGCCAATAAGGCATGCTTTGGCAACGGCACCCCCTCTAAAGCTTGCAACATATGGTAAGGTCCTAATCCACAGTTGACGCCCACAACGTCTGCCCCTAGCGCCTCCAACTGTTGCAAAGCATCCGCCAATGCCAAGCCATTTTGTAACACACCTGCTTCATGCATAGAAACATTCGTAATGATTGGGATATCCGTCTCCTGACGCGCAATGCTGAGCACCGTTGTTAATTCATCAAAATCATAATACGTCTCCAAGAGAATCCCATCCACACCTTCAGAAAGTAGGCATTTCAGCTGCGCTCTGAAACTACGCTCAATCTCTTCCTTCGTGCCAATCAGTGTTTTTGAACCATGGATGCCACCAATTGTCCCAAGGATAAATGTATTTTCACCGGCAGCTCGTTTCGCAATTTCAACGGCAGCCTTATTGATTGCCTCTACACGATCTTCCAATCCATAGCGCGCTAACTTTATATAGTTGGCGCCATATGTATTCGTTTGAATGACATCTGCCCCCGCCTCAATATAGGCTTGGTGAACATGAAGCACTTGTTCAGGATGCGTCAAATTTAGCTCCTCAAAACAACGGTCCACTCCATTTGTGTAAAGCAGTGTGCCCATCGCTCCATCACCAATCAAAATACGTTCTTTCATCGCCTCTAGTAAATTCACCAACTGTATATCCCCTCTCTAGTTCCCTTGTTTATATGTTCTGTTTCAGAAATCTTTATAGAAACAAAAAAGCCTTCTCCTCTGGTTGAATAAAGGAAGAAGACTCTCATTTGAATAAGTCTATTCCTCATCTATCAAGTCAATTGCTCAACTTGCTGGAATTAGCACCGTACCAACTATGGTGGTTGCTGAGGTGTCAACGGGCCAGTCCCTATACCTCTCTAGATAAGAAAAACTATTAAATTGTTTTTATCAATTACGCCTCGGCGTAATTGCGTCCAGATTTTGAATTGTGCCCACAGGACGTGGGTATGCAGTCGTTGCGACAGGACGTCGCGAACTTAGACTGCCTGCAATTCAAAATCTGTGACATCCGCCGGAGGCTTTAACAAGGAGGAATTGAACTTCATTCCTCCCCACTCAACCGAGGTTTAAACCACGGTTGAATTAAGTTAAATTTCTATTATTGACAACCTTACGCTATTCCCCGAAAATTTGCAATACCTTTTTTGGGAAGTAATGAAATAATTCGCTACATTAGAATATGGAATAATTAGTTCCATTGGACCCACTCCGCCGCTCTGGGATGCCACTCACCAAGCATTTACCGAAAATGTGTTAAGATTAACAATAGATTTATAATTGAAAGGCGGATGCACAATGGAAAAAATAATCCCAGTAAAATTGACTTCCCTTACAACAAAAGGTGGCTGCGGCTGTAAAATTGGTCCTGCTGACTTAGCACAAGTATTACGCAGTCTTCCCGCTGCCACGCCAAATCCGAATGTACTCGTCGGTCTCGACACAAGTGATGATGCAGGTGTTTACAAACTGACAGACGACATCGCAATGGTACAGACACTGGACTTTTTCACGCCCATTGTTGACGACCCTTACGATTTCGGACAAATTGCTGCAACCAATGCCATTAGCGATGTCTATGCCATGGGGGGCACACCTCTCACTGCCCTCAATATCGTTGCTTTCCCTATCGCTACGTTAGATAAAGACATCCTCGCGGCGATTTTACGTGGAGCTGGCGATAAATTACAAGAAGCGGGTGTCACACTTGTTGGTGGTCATTCCATCGATGATCAAGAACCTAAATTCGGACTTGCCGTCACGGGTGTCGTTCATCCCGATAAAGTACGGACAAACGCAGGTGCCAAGCCCGGCGACAAACTATTATTAACAAAACCGATTGGAGTTGGTATTTACACGACGTCATTGAAAAATGGGTTATTGTCTGAAGACGAAGTTGTTGAAGTGACAAAAGTGATGACCACGCTCAACAAAACTACCGCTGAAACAATGGCCAACTACGATGTCCACGCCGCCACAGATGTGACAGGATTCGGTTTACTCGGACATACATCTGAAATGGCGAAAGCAAGTAATGTCGGCATTCACATACAAGCCAACCAAGTGCCCGTCCTACCACGTACAAGAGAACTTGCTGAAGCTGGCAAGATACCTGGAGGCACAAAAAATAACTTTGCCCACGTAGCAGAAAGTGTGACTTATTCGGATACACTAGATCAAATGGATCGCTGGATTTTATGTGATGCTGTAACTTCTGGTGGATTACTCATTGCAGTAGCAGAGCAAGAAGCCATTAAACTCTTGGACGAACTCCAACAACAAGGTGTCGATGCACGGATTATTGGAGAAGTAACCGAGGAAAACAAAGGGCATATCATCGTTTCATAATTTAGGTAGAAGGTGAAAAACATGTTTAGAGATGTAACAATAGACGAGCTATTGGCCATGCAAGCAAAGGGGCCACACACATTCATCGATGTTCGTTCCCCTAGAGAGTTTAAAGAAGCTACGATTCCAGGAAGCATCAATATTCCCGTTTTTGATGACGCAGAACGAACTGAAATTGGTACGCTTTATAAACAAGTAGGACAAGATGTTGCGATGGACAGAGGACTTGAAATTTTTTCAAACAAGTTACCCGACTTTATTCGTGCCTTCAAACAAATTGAAACACCCATGACTGTATTCTGCTGGCGTGGCGGCATGCGCAGTAAAACGGCTTCGACTGTCCTTGACTTAATGGGTATCCATACCACTCGATTAGCAGGCGGGGTTCGTTCATTTCGACAATGGGTCGTTCACGAATTAGAACAGCAGGATTTCCCTCCTGCCTTTATTGTATTAAACGGCTATACGGGATCGGGCAAAACGACTATTTTGAAGAAACTCGCCGATCAAGGATTTCCTACACTTGATTTCGAAAACCTTGCGGGGCATCGGGGCTCTATTTTTGGTCAAATCGGCCTTGAGCCAAGCAATCAAAAGAAATTCGACTCACTACTCGTCTATGAACTGGAACGGCTCAGAAGGGAACCCTATGTTTTCATAGAAGGTGAAAGTAGACGGATTGGCAAAGTAAGCATGCCACAATTCTTGTTTGACAAAAAAGAATCCGGTGTACAAATCAACATACATTTACCGATTGAAGAGCGGGTCAACAATATATTAGATGATTATGAGCCTTGGAAATCCCCTGAACACTTCAAAGACGCCTTTCATATTATACAGAAACGGTTACATACGCCTATTGCGAAGCAAATCGAAGAAAACTTAGCCATGGGTGAATTTGCATCTGTAACAAAGCTGTTGCTCGAATACTACTATGACCCACGCTATGAACATTCTAGCAATCAAAATACCGCAAGTGAGCACATCCAAATCACCGCAAACAACGTAGATGATGCATTTCAGCAACTTCTCCAAAACATCGTAGCCATCAAGGTTCCTCAATGATGAAAATGGGGATGCTTGTTGAATCATCTTATATAATTTAACAGCGCGGGCGCTTTACAGGGGAAAGCCTTTCGCCATAGATAACACGCCAGTAACTTAATCATATACAGTTAATTCGCGGCTTTTCATTTTACTTCTAACTAGCATTTATTTTTTCATTCCTTATAAAAGGTTGAGCACTTACTATCCTAATAACCACTTTTCGACATACTGATTCTTGTGGATCGAGAGCGGGGCTAATGGATTGGATAAGAAAATGTTTATTATCGAATTATACAATTGAAAAATGAAGCCCCTGCATTCATCAATTTAATGATTAACGCAGGGGCTTTTATTTAATTATTTCTACGTCTCTATTTTGTTATTAAACCATATTTATCCGATTATTAACCAAGAGTGCCTTCATCAAATTTTGGAATGATTCTTGTAGCTGGAAATTTAAATTGTTGTACTTGTAATACTTTTACATAAAGATCGAGAACAATTTTTTCTCTTAATGTGCTAAACGATCCTTCTGGTTCCGCCATTATTGGAGAAAAATCAAGCTCGAAGAAATTGGCACCCAGTAACTCACCATACGGTTGTTCATTATATTTCACTTGATTTTGGAAGAAATACTTATCCAAACGGGGAACTAGATCGTTGCAGTCATTTAGGAATTGAGCCTTGCTACTATCGGACATCCCTATAACAGGTAGGTTATGGAAATCACATTCAGTGAGTTCCGCAAATCCGGAAAACGCTACATCGGCAATTCGATCCCGAAGCGCCCCATTACAAGCACTGGAAGAATATTCAATGTTTTTGCGAATAAACCCTGACACATACAATTTAGCTCGTGTCACTTCAAAAAAGTCTGTTTTGTCAATTTGTTTAAATCTAACAGGTACAAGTTTAACCTGCTCTAGAAATACATTCTTTGTTACTCGCTTTATCTCCGTTGCAGCCGGAGTAAGTGTAATATCTGACTCTACAGCAATTTGAATTTTTCTCTCCGCGAGAACAACAGGTACTTTAATGGTTGGTGTATGCTTAGATTTGTGAAGTTTAATTTTTTCATCGTGTAAAGGCATTTGTTGATGCGACGTCACTTCACAAGCTGGGGTAATAGGGTTTTGTTCACAATTATCGCTCATAAAAAATCATCTCCTTCATTTTTTTTAAAGCTTACACTACTACATTATGTCTGATTACCTTTTTCGCACGGGCAAAATAGCAATAATAATAATTCGGAGTTTTTTATGTCATTATCGAAATGCCGTAGACATTCAAGATAATGCATTGAGCGGAGGATTCGATGTAATTTTTGGCGATTAAAATACTATTGTTGTCAGCGCAATAAAAAAAATGACCCTGGAACAATACCAGAGTCATCTCATCGTAGATTACGATATAGGAGCTTTCTATTAAATGTTCGTACTACAAGGTACAGTTTACAAATAATCATTTCAGGTTCATCCATTTTTATAGTTTTTACTATCATTATAATTTACTCGTATACCTTGTTCTTGTAATAATTGGACCATTAACTCCAATATGATTTTTTCATGTAAATTAATAACTTCCGTTCCTTGTATAGAGCTCTTGTTTTTATTGGGCATCGCGGTATACTCAATATTTTGTACTATGAACCCTTCGATTGATAACATTCCATTTGATGCCGCACACGTCCCATCCCCTAATGGTTTAGAAAATTGAGTAGGTATGAAACGACAATTTGTCAGGAGAACATTTTTAGATATTTCTTTAATACTTATAACCTCTTCTTCAAACAAAACCTCTTCTTCTATACATATTTCAATATTGTACTCCCCTACTACAACTGGAACTTTAATCTTTATGAAATCAGTTGGACAATTTGCATGATTTGATTCACCTGTTTTCACTGAAGGGTGGATTGGAATTATAATAGATTTGGAGCTATTGTTTTTATGTTTTTTCGGTTCATTCGTATGGGGTGTTTTCGTTAAATAGATGATTTCATGAATTGCAGAACTTACCAAATGACAAGTGGGCTGTTCTGGGTAATAGCTGGATGAACTTATAAATTTGGTATCCAATTGAAAGTTTTGTGTATTGGATGGGTCCAGAAACTCAAATGTATTTTGACTGATCTCGCCAAATAATGGTGCATGGAGAAAATCGTCAATTTCTATAAAAGTAGAAAACGGGATGTTTATGGTCTTACAATAAATTTCACCACACTGAGGATACCCATCCATCTCATCAGTAGCTTCATGCCTATCAATTTTTTCATTTGCATAACCAGTATTTCTGGATTCCGAAGTAAGCACAGGTTCAAATTCACATTCGGTTTGTGAATCAATAACACGCTCTATCTCAACAGCCTCATCAATAGCTGGCAAATCAAGATTAGTTAAGAATGCTAAGGGTTCATCGGTGGGAATGGTTTGAACTTTTTTCAATGTATTTACCAATCGATTTATACACATTTGTTTGGACTCGCTATTTCCTTCGTCTAGTTTGATAACCCCGGGATTGTCAAAGTCTTCGAGGAAGTCATTTGATTTATAGCTAAGAGCGGCATCAGTTACAGAAATATGCATAGTCTCACATTCGGTTTGTGAATCAATAACATGATCTATCTCAGCAGCCTCAACAATAACTGGCAAATGATGATCAATTGATAAATCTAAGGGTTCATCGGTGGGGATTGTTTGAACTCTTTTCAATGTATTTACCAATCGATTTATATCCATTTGTTTGGATTCGCTATTTCCTTCGTCTAGTTTGATAACCTCGGGATTGCCAAAGTCTTCGAGGAGGTCATTTGATTTATAGCTAAGAGGGGCATCAGTTAAAGTAATATCCACAGTCTCACATTCAGTCTGTGAATCAATAACATGATCTATCTCAACGGCCTCATCAATAACCGACAAATGGTGTTCAATTGATATTTCAAAGGGTTCATCGGCGGGGATTGTTTGAACTCTTTTCAATGTATTTACCAATTGATTTATTCCCATTTGTTTGGATTCGCTATTTTCTTCGTCTAATTTGATAACCCCGATATTACCAGTACTTTCAAGGGAATCATTCGATTTATCTAATTCAATATAGCTCAGAGGGGCATCAGATATTGAAATATCCACATCCTCACATTCGGTTTGTGAATCAGTGACATGATCTATTCCAATGGCCTCATCAATAACTGGTAAATGATGATCAATTGATAATTCAAAGGGTTCATCAGTGGAGATTATTTGAACTCTTTTCAATGTATTTACCAATCGATTTATACCCATTTGTTTGGATTCGCTATTTTCTTCGTCTAGTTTGATAACCCCGATATTACCGATACTTTCAAGGGGTTCATTCGATTTATCTAATTCAATATAGCTCACAGGGACATCAGATATAGAGGTATCCACAGTCTCACATTCGGTTTGTGAATCAGTAACATGATCTATCCCAGTGGCCTCATCAATAACTGGCAAATGATGATCAATTGATATTTCAAAGGGCTCATCGGCGGGGATTATTTGAAGCTTTTTCAGTACATTGACCAGTTGGGATATACCGAACTTTATTGATTTATCTCTTTTTCCACTCGGTTCTAAAGTTCTGGTAATATCCGAACCTTTTAGTGCGTTAACTGTTATTACTGATTCGATATAGCTAGGAGCTGTATCGGATTCTGAAATATGCTCAATATTGAATTTAGATTCCTTTTGTAGATCATTGTCCGTTTCACGAGTAAGATCATTTTGGTGAGCCTGATTTACGTTTGCAGAATCAGTCATTTCATTAAAATGATCAGCCGCTGTAAACCAGTCAATCGGCAAATCTCGAATGTTACCTGTGGGGTTTGTTTGATTTTTTTTTATTTCCTTTACTACTTGACTAACATCCATTTCTTTAAATTCGCCATTTTTTCTGTGAAGGTCTGGGATATGATTTTTAGCTGAATTGTCATGTGGATTCTTTATTTCATCTGTATATGCACCGCTAAGAGTAGTATCTAATTCGTGGTGATCAGTACTCACCTCGTTTTTACAATCGTCAGGCGAGAATTTATATTGTTCTTGAGCTCCTGTGAAAAGAAATGTGGTTTGTCGTATTATACCTACTCGCTTCATTTCATCGTAATTTATCCATGGAGTTTTCATTACATTCCACTCCTAATTAAACTAATGTCACTACTA
This sequence comes from Sporosarcina sp. NPDC096371, assembly GCF_044762865.1. Lineage (NCBI taxonomy): Bacteria > Bacillati > Bacillota > Bacilli > Caryophanales > Caryophanaceae > Sporosarcina > Sporosarcina sp. NPDC096371. The sequence continues at coordinate 39,851 of NZ_JBIWFE010000012.1, read as the reverse complement.
ATTTATGCTTAATAGGTGCTTTTTGTCATGAAAAATAAATATATGCCTAATAAATATCGCTGCACCCTAAATCACTAATCTATTTTTGAGAGCTATTTGAGTAATTTTTTTGATTGCTTGGGCTTTGTATAGTATCTGCATAGTAATTTATTTAACATTCTCGTTGTGATACAAAGCAGACTTATCTTCCCTGTAAAATCAATACAACTACATTCGTTATATAGACGATTAACGGTTTTTACTAGAAAACTTGAATTTGAGGCACCTCAAGGCTCGTAAATGAATGAATCTTTGACACGCGTATTTTTTTACTTCCATGAAAGCTTTTAGTGCCTGTTTGCACAATTACTGCATATACATACAAGGAACAACTAAACACGGGGCATAAATAAATCGCTACATACTGTTTCTTTAGCCTTTGGGTAAATTCATTGAATATGTAAACTTGTACGGTCATTCCTAATGAGCAATAGTAGAAGAAACTAGCTGACGTTCATGGGTTCCTTTGATTTTTGCTACTATCCTAATAGATGCAGAAGTATTGAAACTATATAAGTCGAATTATTCTTTATAACCTAACTCACAAATGCGATGTCAGCATAAGGATCCTTATTAATTACATCTCGATATTCCCTTACTATTCAGCTTTTCTTCCACGTAGGGAAAACGACGTTATTAATGTTGGATTCTTTTAGTCATTTATAGATGCCCTGCCTATCAATTGAAATCGTCTAACTGGCGTGCAATAAATCCATGATAAACCTCAGGAAAAAGAAAATATGTAATCAGCAGGATCAATTCGTCTTTGAAACAAATCCCGCTATCATCTAACTAAAATAATATAAATTAGCAGGAAATATATCTTGTTTGAATATTTCCCACTTCACCAAATCTCTTGGTAGAACATGATTAGATGGTTTATCAATTGGCAAAAACGAGTTGAACCCAAAAGTATAGCAATGTCAGCGTTACGATTGTTGTTATGGGTATGACAATCAACGATACACTCAGGTAATCTTTCCATTTGATTTTCATCTTATTTTGTCGTAGAATATGCATCCAAATTAAGGATGCCAGTGTACCAATCGGCAACAGCAGTGAGCCCATGTCACTTCCAATGATATTTGCAAGATAGATAGTCTTTAATGTGATTGGATCTAGCCCCATTTCAGTTAAGGTAATCGTCCCGATCATTAAAGCCGGGTGATTATTAAAGAGGTTGGAAAGTACCGATACTAATCCTCCCATGATAAAACTCGCTTGAAATAACCCTTGATTTACAATTGGTTCACACAACTTTACTAGCAATGCTGTAAGTCCCACATTATGCAGACCATATATAATCACGTACATAGAGAAGGCAAAGATAAGTATGTGCCAAGGGGTCTTCTTCAAGATGTCCACTGGGTTAGTCCGTAAATGATACCATCTCCACAACAGCAAGACGACTGATCCGAGTACCGCGACAATTTCAATGGGAACGTTGACATAGGATGCAACAAACAGAAGACATCGCATTACAAAGACAAACAGCAATACCTTTAACATAAATTTAGTACGTTGTTGTTTTTTCTCTACGGAAATCTTTGTTTTTAGTGGATGAAAATTTTTCATAAAAAAGGATTCTTCTATATCCATTACCGAATCGGGCAATGTCTTCGGTAGTTTCTTTCTTACTACGTAATACATCAAACATGACATAAACAACAATCCTATCGTTGCTGGGACGAACATCATAGCTGTGTGCATCCAAAGTGACATGTCCACGATTTTCAAGGCAATTAAGTTAACAATATTACTTACTCCAATTGGTGCACTTGAAGCTGTGGCGATGAGGGCACCACTTAACAGATAAGGTATTTGGTGGTGGGGTTTTAGTTGTAAGTTTTTTAGTAGTAGAATTAAAATAGGAGTTGTAATTAAAATACTTCCATCGTTATTAAATAATAGTGTCATCAAAAAACATAGTAACTGGATATACCAATATAGACGGTGGCCTGACCCCTTCGACAAATTCGCAAGTCTTGCAGCTGCCCAGTGGAAAAAACCGAAACTCTCTAATATAACAGCCATGACAATCGTTGCGATAATAGTTATGGATGCACCTCCAATTTTACTGATGATATCCATAATATCTGCATGTGTTACAATCCCTGCTAATAGAATGATTGTAGCCCCAATTGCAGCTGGCCACGCCTCATTCATTCCTTTAGGTCTCCAAAATATGACTAACATAGTCGTTATGAAAACCAAAGTGGCTATTGCAATCTGAAAACTCATACATATACATATCCCTTCTTTTTTATTGTTTGTCCGTTTCCTTGTATGTATATTCACCTCGATCAAAACGAAACGAGTTGTTTGTCCAACTCCATCCAAATGAATATTTGGCCATCCTATAAAAACCGTCTCTCCATAGATAGACGGTTTCCTTAGGATACTCTTATATAGTATTTAACCTAAGTCTTAGCCGCACTAAACAATAATAAATTACTAGATTGGACAACCATTCGGACAAGCAACCAATTTGAATCGAAATATTTCTTTAAGGGATTGTCCAAACAAAAACAGGCTGTCGATAGTTTCTCGACAGCCTGATAAGGGTTCTCCCCTTCATATATACTTTTGTATAAAAACAGATCCCAAATCAACTCACTTTCGAAAACAAGCGAATGCAAATTGGACACAGGACATTTACACTCGGTGTAAGGTTTTAATATGGTTCAGGTTTATATATTTAGGCTGGTTTCTGGCAGTTTGAATCTCAACAATCTGTTCTTCGATATTATTTATTTTCCCAATATGGCTTTTATGTCCTTCAATATTAAACACAACAATTTCATTTTTGAACTTTTCAACTTGAACTTCAAAGGTGCTTGCTAACGATTCATTATTCGGCTGTAACGACATGGTATGGTTATCCAAGCCATAAGGTCTTTTATTATGAGTATAAGGAATCAGCCACTTAAGATGATTTAATGAAATATACATTGTTTTATAAACCGGAGATTGGAAAACAAAATAGTTATTCATGATACTCGTAATATAACCATGCAGAGGTTGGCCTCCTGTTACAAAAATTTCAACATAGTCTCCTTTCGCTTGTGTAAGAACTTTTCTAAAAGATAGATTTTCATTATTTTCTCCTGTAATTATGCTGGAGAAATCTGTCGGTGCCTTTATGCCATTTTCATTATCTTTATCTACCTCAAAACTTTGGATATGATCTAATGGAATATACAAAAAATCCGTCCCGTTAAAAAGTACAATCATGTCCGTGCCTAAATCAATAACCGTACCATTTAGCAACTTCTTCCCGGAAACTTCTATTTTAACAACATCGTTTAGAAGGCTTTGAATAATTGTATTCAAATCCACATCTCCTTTTTAATTTATAACAAAGGTTCTCCTAAGCATCACTATAATCCTAAGTCTCTCAATTGTAAGTACATCTTTTCTGCATGTTTCATTAGAGAATAGTACTGTTCTTCTACCATTTCTTGATCTTCTAAACTTATTTGACTTATAGGCATTTGGATATGCTCTGATTCATCCGAAGCATCAAGACCATCGATTTTATCATTATCACAAGCCGGATGGATTGATGATTCAATATGTTCAGAACCGTAGTCCATCTTTATAGAATTTCCAGCTGCATGTATCATTAACGCATAGTACTGTATCTTTAATGCATAGTACTGCATCTGTAACATTACTTGTTCTTCTTCTGGACCTATTTTTCTTACAGGTAGATGAGTACTATTTATTTCAGTAGGTTCAGAGTAATATTCCTTCTTAATAACGTTGTCCTCTTCGGCTGGAAATTTACTATCCTCTCCGAAGTTAGTTTGACTTATGATTGCACGCTGCACATTATCGGAAGTACTCCATGCAGTAAGGAGTATCTTTTTTTCATTATGCCTAAATTGTGGTTCAGTGGGAATAAATTGATCTTCTTTACTAACATTTTTAGTAGATTCTAAAACATCCGGAAGATTCTCTTCGAACGAATCATCTTCATCACTATTCATTGACTCATATTTCTCCAAAACTAGTAAGTTAGATCTTACTTTACTCTCCATCTTTAAATGGGTGCTTGGATGTTCATTCTTAACATTTGCTACTCCCGTTACCTCTCCGACAGAATTCCCTATATCAAGAGATTTACTACTTTTTTTCGTTTCATTGTTGTCTATTGTTTGTATAGGATTGACAGCAAGCCGCTGTTCGTGCTGACTATCTTGGAGTTCTTCTTCCCTCGAAGAGTCGGACTGATCCGTCAATTCGACTTTCACTTGTGAAACGAATTCTTGAATTTCTTTATCTTGACTGATGTCTGCATTTCGTACGTTATCTTCATCTTGCTTCAATACATCAAATGTATCCCATTGTAAGGAGTTTTGTTCGCTTATTATCTCAGTCTTAAGATATTCAGTACTAACGTTTCTATCTTGTATCTCTTCTACCCCTGGGGAGTTGGACTGTTCTGTCGATTCAACTTTCACTTGTGAAACGAATTCTTGAATTTCTTTTTCTTGACTGATGTCTGCATTTCGTACGTTATCTTCATGTTGCTTCAATACATCAAATGTATCCCATTGTAAGGAGTTTGGTTCGCTTACTATCTCAGTCTTAAGATATTCAGTACTAACGTTTCTATCTTGTATCTCTTCTACCCCTGGGGAGTTGAATTGTTCTGTCGATTCAGCTTTCACTTGTGAAACGAATTCTTGAATTTCTTTTTCTTCACTGATGTCTGCATTTCGTACGTCATCTTCATCTCGATTCAATACATCAAATTTATCCCATTGTAAGGAGTTTGGTTCGCCTATTATCACAGCCTCAGTATATTCAGTACTAACATTTCCATCCTCAATTACCTCTTCAGCATGCTTCTCTGTAAGAGGAGCTTTACTATTTTTCTCCGATTCATTGTTGTTAGTTATTTGGAGTTGTTTGAAGACCACTTGCTCCTCGTACTGACTATCGTGGAGTTCTTCTTCCTGTAAGGAATCAGACTGTTCTTTTGTTTCATCATTCGGGTGCGAAACAAAGTCTTGACTGATGCCTGCTGGTTGCTCATTCATTTCATATATCTCTTTATTAATGTTTGTTTGGTAAGATTGTTGGATATCTAGTTGTTCCGCATTGTTTAATAAAATCATCTGTTTTCCGGATATTTTGCTATAAATGTTAGATATATTGGATTTCGAGATATAGAGTATTTCAGTATTATTTATTAACTCGATATGATCTTCAAATATTCCACTTAACACTCCGGAAATTTTCTGGTCACTCAAATTATTAATGATGATCCAGTTGGATCTCAAAGCTATCAATACATCCACTAAGTAATTTCTGTCAAGATAAGGACCAACTTTGGATGAAACGTGAAAGTCCTTAGCATTCTTTGAAAGAGTCTGAATATGTGGGAGTGCAAAGTAAAAAACGTTTTGATTCACATCAACAACAAGGTGGTCTTGTTTAACATCTAATAAAACTCCCTCTATAAATTGATTGTCACTAAGAAACAAACCAATTTTCAAACCTTTAAGGTCGTCTAATAACTTTTTAAATTTTTGATCTTGCAATTCGGGAGCGCCTCCTTATATTAGAATATCGTCGCTTCCGACCAACAGAAGCGACGAATGCATTCAAAACCTATTTACTTTTCTTTTTTTGAACTTTTTTCTTTTCCACTTTCTTGATTATTATTCTCATCATTTTTCGCTTTTTCAATTTTGACTCCGTAGCTTATGTTACGAATATGAAATAGCGAAACACGGACTATTTCTTCGTTCGCGACAATTGTTATAAAATCATCAGTATCAGAAACAATGTACATTAAACCTTCTAGTGTTTCCGGTCCACCGCGGTTAATTTTTACCCATCGATGTGTTAATTTCCCCAAAATACTTTTAAAGTCTTTGGCTTGAATGTAGTCAAAATCCTCTGGAATTTCAACATCGACTTCCGCCTGATCTTTCGCGTTATAAGTTAGGCTTTTGATGTGCTGTGTATTGTAATAAATAATTCCTTCGTCTGCGTTAAGTAACGTAATGTAATCCTCTTCTACTGTCAGCAACTTACCAACACGGGATTCAGGTCCACCTCTATCGATTTTAATTACCCTATCAACTAGCGAGTGCATCATTTCTGTATTCATAAATCTCCAACCTCCTTTTATAGTGTCCTGTTATCTATATGTATCTTAGATTGATAAGGTCATGGTCATTAGCCCAGTTCATATTAATAGGCCAAGTACAAATAATAATCACTTTTGTTAATAGGGTTAAATAAGCATTTACCTCGTCTTTATTATCAGTGTTTAAAGAAGTTTAATACGTCCCAATTTAACTTCTTTCTATTAAATGGCGGAGATAATTCTAGTTTGAATATAACTATGCGCCAAAGCGACCTAGTGCGTTATTGGTTTTGCTGCCGGCACACTAAAAGAAGTATCGAATACAATGACAGTAGATTGAAAATAAAGGTGGGATTTAATTGGGGAAAAAGAAAGCTGCTAGTTCTTCGTCAAGTTCGTCATCATCAAGTTCTTCGTCAGACTCTTCATCATCAGGGTCTTCGTCGTCATGCCGAGATAGGAGTTCTTCGTCGTCATGTCGACATAGGAGTTCTTCGTCAGGTTCTTCATCATCAAGTCGACGTAGAAGTTCTTCGTCAGGCTCTTCATCATCAAGTCGACGTAGAAGTTCTTCGTCAGGCTCTTCATCATCAAGTCGACGTAGAAGTTCTTCGTCAGGCTCTTCATCATCAAGTCGAACGTA
>NZ_JBIWFE010000012.1:0-32971 GCF_044762865.1 Sporosarcina sp. NPDC096371 | reverse complement strand
GACATAAATGTTCTTCGTCATCAGGTTCTTCATCATCAAGTCGACATAAATGTTCTTCGTCGTCAGGTTCATCATCATCATCATGTCGATGTGAAAGTTCTACGTCGACATGCCCTTCGTCATCAAGTTCTTCGACATCAAGTTCGTCGACATCATGTCAACGTAAAAGTCGACGTAAAAGACGGCGTTAACGAACTTAAATTAATTACTTCCGCGTGATCAATCACTCAATGATCATGCGGAAGCGTTTATTATTATCAAACAGTCGGTGGCATATAAATAGATAAACGGATTGAATAATAGAAGGGAAAGAGATTTTATGTCCTATCTAATTCCATCTTATTCTTTAAAAATCGAAGACGAGAATTTAGAAGAATTACGGCGCGATTTATGGAACAATGACCCTGTTCCTGCTGATTTGATGGCGGAAGGTGTCACATATGATATCGATCTTGCCTATCGAGGCTCTTATACACGGAAATTTCGTAAAAGATCTTATCGGATTGAGTTCATCAATCCAAAAGTATTCTCAGGGGGCCGCGAAATTCATCTAAATGCAGAGTACAGGGACCCTTCTCTTATCCGAAATAAACTTTCTTTCGACTTCTTCCATGACCTCGGTGTTTTATCACCACAAAGTCAACATATTAATTTATCTCGAAATGGTTCCCATAAAGGGGTCTATTTACAGTTGGAGTCTGTTGATGAGTTTTTCTTAAAAAAGAGAGGTCTCCCTAGGGGTCCTATTTTTTATGCAGTCAACAATAACGCCAACTTTTCTTTGTTGAGAGATGAAAAGGTGAAAGATTCGCTTCTTTCGGGTTATCAACGAGCGTTTGGAATCCAATCAGACAATGATTTCCTTCAAGAATTTATAAATAAAATCAACACCATACCTCTTTCTGATTTTCCAGATGAAATTTCCCGGTATATCAATATTGATTCATTTTTGCGCTGGCTCGCTGGAGCTGTTTGCTCAATGAATAACGATGGATTCACTCATAACTATGCGCTGTATCGCAATAGTGGGACGGGTTTATTTGAGATCATTCCTTGGGATTATGATGGAACTTGGGGTCGTAAAATTAGCGGAGGCATCATGCAGTACAATTACATTCCTATTGATGGTAAGAAGAGCAATCACCTGTGCTACCTCCTCATGAGGGTGCCAGAATTCCGTATACTTTACAGAAACATCTTAGAGGAAATTTTGGAAACCAAGTTTACAGTTGACTATATGGAAAATAAAATAGTTGATCTTCATGACGCCTTACGACCACACATTCTTCTTGATCCATATAAAAGAAATACTATTGATTTATTTGACAGTGAACCCGATTTTATCTGTCAATTCATTCGCGACCGCAACAACTATTTGAAAAACCAATTGCTCAATTTTTGAATGAAAGATTGCTGAAAGGAGGTACACTGTGGTACCTATATGTATCAAAGATACTGGTAAGTATGGCAGAGGGATATATGCTACTCGAGATATTAAAGCAGGTGAACTCATAGAGGTATCTCCTGTATTAATATCATCTAAAAATGAATGGAAGTATTTGAAAAAGACCGTACTTTTTGATTACTGCTACACTTGGGATGAAGGTAACGATTGTACAGCAATTGCTCTAGGATATGGATCGCTATTTAATCACTCCTATGCTCCAAATGCGACGTATAATTATAATATAGAGAATTTGTCAATTGACTTTTTTGCAATAGATGACATTAAGGATGGTAAGGAAATTACTATAAATTACAATGAAGACTCTGAAGATAAATCTCCATTATGGTTTGATGTAATAGAATAAATAAAAAGGAAAATGGACTTTTTAGGTGACCATACTCATCATAACAATTCATAAGCATTCAGAACAAAGTAGCCATTTAGTTTCGTGGTTGCTTTTTTCTTTTGACTGTGCACGGTCTTTGAGTTGAATAGGCTTGACTTCAGATTTTTTGTTCAGACATAGACACCTATCACCTCTCTATGTTCCTTATCAACCTAGTCAAGCGCTCAACTATCCGGTACCCCTAACAGTCACAGAATACTTTCTTTTCAATATGATATAAAGAGAACTTGCCATTTGAGAGATGTCGAACAGTTGTAGGTCTAAACGAAAGGGAGAAGGACCATGACTTTTATAAACTCTATCCCATCACATCCACATGACATTCATCGAATTCTTAATAGCTGGTCGCCTACAAAAAAGTTGATGCTTATGGCATTAATGGCAGCGCTTGCGGCTATTTTGCAATCAGCTGGCGGGGTTTCACCCGTGATTAGATATACCATTAGTCCATTCGCAACCGCCCCTATATTGCTAGTCGCATTGCTATCACTACGATCCGGTATTTTTACCTATCTAGTAACCATCTGTTTGTTAGTAGTGACGGTGCCCAGCGAGTTAGTTATTTTCCCCTTTACTACAGGATTACTCGGACTGGGGTTGGGATGGACGTTTCATACGCTAAACAAGCGCTCGGAAATTGCGATAACGAATAGTCTACTATTATGTATAGGGATCTGCATCCCGTTGTACGTATTCGGCTTTCCCATTTTCGGGTCAACCGTTTCTTCAACGCACAATCTCACGGTTTTGCTTATTATTTTCACCTTTTCTTATCTTTATAGTTGGGTCTGGATGGAGCTAGGTTTATTGATTCTTCTTAAGATCAAGCCAATCTTAATGCGAAAATAGCGTGTCGATTGAAAAGACAAAAAACACCTTCTTACGGAGTTTTTCCGTAAAAAAGGTGTTTTTCGGATTGAATCTATTTTTTAAAAGATAACCATTTTAACAATGGGTTTTTATTCTTATCAATTATTTTCAATTCATCCATCACAAGTTGTTCCTGGTTATCTGCAATCCATTCCTTCAACTCTTGCTTATTGTCACAAGAGGTATAATAGGTTTCTCCGCCTTTTCCAACAGCACTAATCACATACCGGCAACGGCTCTCCATAGTTTCCACCTTTAAAGTTATGATTTTAAACGAAATGACTATTTGCGTTTACGAAAGTAAATAGTACGCCTGAAAAAAGGATCTGTCAATAAGCAATTCTCCCAAAGGAGTTTACTTGTTTTCACACATTTAATTCCTGCTTTCGTGACGATGGTTTACTATATTTAGCTAATAATCTACGTGAGATTGGTCCAACAATCAATAACTGTGATGGCAGTGCCACGATAACGTTTAGACCAACAGTTTTCAGGTAAGCGATGAAGATAGAACCTTCAATGCCTACCAATAGTGACGATAAAGCAAGTCCGTAGACCGACATAATCAGAACCATCATTGGCACCATACAAAAAGCCATCGCCACAATAAAGTTAATTTCTTTCGATTTATCATACGGTAGCGACAACGCTAGTTTACGCGCTCTCGGTTCAACGAAACCCTCCACAATGAAAGCGACGATAAATGTAATGACAAATTGGATCATTGCACTCCACACTGTAATCGTTGAAAATCCGTGTAAAGCAGTGTTATAAAACGACATAATCAAAACCATTCCAAAACACATAAACAGACCATACATAATGCCTTCTTTTTTGTTACTAGGCAAATAAAAACTTCCTTTCCTAAAGAGAATACTTGTAATTATATATGGCTATATTTTTTTACATAAGTGACGTATTTGTGAACATTCTCAGGAAGAATAGGAAAGGAGAAAGTGGAGGACACAAAAAAAGAACAGGCCCATTTTCGACCTGTTCCTTTACTATTTAGTTGCGGACTAGATAATCGAATGCTCCTAAAGCAGCACTCGCACCTGACCCCATAGAAATAATGATTTGTTTAAATGCACTATCCGTACAGTCTCCTGCAGCAAACACACCAGGGACATTCGTTGCGCCACGCTTATCCACGACAATCTCGCCAGCCTTGTTGCGTTCAACTGCGTCACCTAACCAATCCGTATTCGGGACAAGACCAATTTGGATGAAGATACCGTTTAGTTCGATATGCTTTTCATCGCCTGTTTCACGATCAAGGTACGTAATACCATTAACGCTATCCGTACCCGTGATTTCTTTTGTTTGAGCATTTTTCAAGACGGTTACATTCGGCAAGCTATGCAGACGCTCTTGTAAAACAGAATCCGCTCTTAACTCAGCTCCGTATTCAAGCACCGTCACATGGTTGACGATCCCTGCAAGGTCAATCGCTGCTTCGACACCAGAATTACCCCCACCAATAACAGCAACATCTTTACCTGCAAACAATGGACCGTCACAGTGTGGGCAATAAGCGACCCCTTTATTTCTAAATTCAGCCTCTCCAGGTACGCCAACATCACGCCAGCGTGCTCCTGTTGAAAGGATAACGGTTTTACTCTTTAGAACGGCACCGTTTTCCAATTCAATTTCAATAAGATCTTTCTTTTCCAAACGTTTTGCACGCTGTAAGTTCATCACATCAACGTTATACTCTTTCACGTGTTCCTCAAGGTTTGCTGCAAGTCTAGGACCTTCCGTGCGATTCACACTGATAAAGTTTTCAATCGCGGCTGTGTCTAAAATCTGACCGCCGAAACGATCAGCAACAATGCCAGTTCGAATCCCTTTACGTGCCGCATAAATAGCCGCACTTGCACCCGCTGGTCCACCGCCAACAACGAGTACATCAAACGGTTCTTTATCAGCGAATTCTGATGCATCTGGTCCGCTTCCCAATTCAGCCAAGATTTCTTCGAGCGATTTTCGTCCGCTGGAGAATGGTTCTCCATTTAGATGTACCGTCGGAACCGCCATGATTTTTTTACTTTCTACTTCATCTTTATACGCCGCGCCGTCAATCATCGTATGCGTAATACCAGGGTTTAACACACTCATCACGTTAAGTGCTTGTACAACTTCCGGACAGTTTTGACAGCTCAAACTGATATAAGATTCAAAGTGATATTCGCCTTTAATATTTCTCACTTGCTCAATTACTTTTTCATCTACTTTAGGAGCCCTACCACTCACTTGCAATAAAGCAAGTACAAGTGAAGTGAACTCGTGTCCAAGTGGGATACCCGCAAATGTAATGCCCGTATCTTCACCGATACGATTGACACTAAAGCTAGGTGTTCTTTCTAAATCCACTAACTCTACTTTAATACGAGATGACATCGTGGCTAACTCATCCACTAGCCCCGCCATTTCACGCGAAACCTTATCTTCCCCGACACTCACTTTAAGTAGCACATCGCCTTCCATCAACTCAAGATATTGGGCTAATTGTGCTTTTATATCTGCATCTAACAAATTCATCCTACTCCCTAACTTGTATTTTACTAAACACAACTCGGCGTGATTGCCTTAGATTTTGAATTGAATTAAGGAACGCGATCTAAATACGCGACATTGACCAGTATCGTACTGGCCTCAATTCAACATCTAGGACATCCACCGAAACCTTTTAAAAAATGAAGGGAGCCCCTATCCCTAGAAAGGAAGAGGACTGCCCCCATTATCCTGTTGCTTTGAAGTTAGATTTTCCCTACAAGGTCAAGGCTTGGTTTAAGTGTTTCTTCGCCTTCTTTCCATTTTGCCGGGCATACTTCACCTGGGTTGTTGCGAACGTACTGTGCTGCTTTGATTTTATCAACAAGCGTGCTTGCATCGCGTCCGATTCCGCCAGCATTGATTTCCATTGTTTGTACAACACCATCTGGATCGATGATGAATGTACCGCGATCAGCTAGACCTGACTCCTCGTCCAACACATCGAAGTTACGGGAAATCGTTTGTGAAGGGTCACCGATCATAATATATTCAAGCTTGCTGATCGTATCAGAGTGATCGTGCCAAGCTTTGTGTGTGAAGTGTGTGTCTGTAGAAACAGAGTAAACTTCAACGCCTAGTTCTTTAAGTGTTGCGTATTGGTCTTGAAGGTCACCAAGTTCAGTTGGGCAAACGAATGTGAAGTCTGCTGGGTAGAAGCAAACGACACTCCATTGACCTTTCAGGTTTTCTTCAGTTAGGTCGATGAACTCACCGTTACCGCTATTGTAAGCTGACGCTTTGAATGGTAGAATTTCTTTTCCAATTAATGACATAATAAATATTCCTCCTAGTGTATGTGGTTTGCATAGATAGTTTAGACCAGATCACCTAAGCCTAAACGGTGGTAATCACTATAATCTAATTACCGTCCCTTATCTATAATAATTCTAATTACATATTCATTATTATATAAGTTTTATTTTTTGTCAACAATATCACTTCGATTTTCGACAATGTCTTTCTTTCTGTGTCAGTATTGGCAGATACCATACTGTTGTCCGCTTACTTATATTCTATTTCTCAGCTTTTAAAAAGAAAAGCCTAATGCTTATGAAACCTTTACATTCTCAATTGATAGGATACATTATCGGTTAACTGATATTTAAGAATACACAAACTACTCTATTAAAGGAAATTAAAAAAGGACTCTCAACAATTCAGCGAATTGATGAGAGTCCTTCGTATTTAGCGTGATTTTGGTGGGTATATCCAGATGGATTTCTGATTTCTATGTGAGAGAAGTTTGACCGTTACCTTTATAAGCATTGCGATCTTTTAAATCCATGTCATAGTTGTCTTCGATTTTCAATACAGGCGGCTGTTCTTTAAATCCTTTGGTCAATCTAAATAAATAAATGCAACCTATTAGTAACCAACTCGCTCCAAGTATTTTTGAGTGCACATCAAGATTCACAAGTAGCAAAATATCAAGGGCAGCTCCTATAGCAGGAATGATTAAATATAAGATCGTTCCTTTTAGCGAACGTTCTCTTTTTCTAATGTAATAATGAGCAATTACAGCAATATTAACACAAGTATACGCCAGAAACGCCCCGAAATTAATAAATGATGCGACAAGCTCTAAACTCAAAAATAAAGCAAGAAGAGAAAAACAACTAATTAACATGATATTATTTACAGGTGTTTTGTATTTATGATGTAAAACACCAAAGAACTTTTTAGGAAACTGGCCATCTCGCCCCATCGTAAAAAGGACTCGTGAAGCACTTGCCTGGGATGCCATGGCACTACCCAATACTGCGAAAGCATAAAGTGCAAGATATACGGAGTACATCGCCTTGCCACCAACATGTTTAATAATTTCGTAAGCAGCCGCCTCAGAATTATTAAATGTTAGGTAGTTTGGCCAAATAAGATGCGAGAAATATGACACACATGTAAAGATTAACCCACCACCAATGGTAATTATAATAACAGCTCGTGGTATTGTTTTTTTCGGGTTCACTGTTTCCTCTGAAAACGCTGTCACTGATTCAAACCCTAGGAAACAAAAGCATAATAATGCTGCTCCAGCTATTGTATATGTAAATGATTCGTTCAAATTAAAGAACGGCTCAAAAGATAAAAGAGCGGCTGTACCTGCTTCCATGAAAATTTCCTTAATCGAAAAACCTATAAATATAAGGATGAAAAGGAATGCAAAAATCGTTATGAATGCGTTTATACTAGTAGCAAACTTCAAACCTCTGACATTGATAAATGTGACAAGTATCAGCATACCTGCAATCCAAACGTAGTTTGGAATTGCGGGAAAGGCCGCTGAAAAAAAGATACCAAAAGCCAAGTAATTTACCATCGGCATAAATAAATAATCCATTAAGATCACCCATCCTACAAGAAATCCTGCAGCAGGATTGAGTGATTTTTGCGTGTAAACATAAGCAGATCCGGAAGATGGAAATGCGACTGCCATTTTCCCATAACTGTATGCGGTAAACATCATCACCATTGTAGCAATGATCATCGCCCCAGGAACCACACCGTGGGAAGTATTAGCCGCAATACCGTATGTAGTAAAAGCTGTGGTTAACCCCATAAATGAAAAACCAAACAACACAACTGGAATGAGTGTCAGTGTTCTATCTACTTTCCGTACATTCGACATGTGAAGTACTCCCCTCCTTTGCCTGATTTAACCTTTCACCAAAAATAGGATCTAGATGATTACATCCATAGCTTTTTTAATAAATGGTTTACTAGAATTCATAAAAAGTTAGTAAGATGCCAGGGAGCCTACTGACTTTTTATGAATTTGTTGTGTAGAACTTATCTTCCCATTCCCCGGAAAGAACTCCTTCTTTAAAACGGATTGTATATCTTACATAATTCATGTAAAAATCATCTCGCTGGCATCTTTACTGACTCCTGAAATTTCTTAAGTAGCGGCTTGTTCAATAACTTGTACACTGATTTTTAATCAATAGAAATGAAACGTAATAATATGAGATTCCCCTAAAGACACATCATTATTTGGACGCAAGTAACTCTCTTTTCATATCTGTATAAGCCATATTATGGTTAATTCCCACTTCGTGATGAACAATTTCACCGTTCAAAGTACTAATACAATTTTTTACGATTTCATCATTTTCTATTACATTCCCCAATCCATTATTGGCGATATTCATAATATAAGGACCCGTCGTCATCAACATGATGTCTGTCGAAGTTTGTGGACATAGTGCCGGCATATTCGGAACACAGTAATGGAGAACGTCTTCTTCGTAATAAATTGGATCCTCTAAAGTCGTATAACGTGAAGTTTCGATTAAACCTGCTCCTGTGATATCAATAATCATAGATTTAGGTTTCATTTTACTAACCATTTCGCGCGTGATAAGAGGATCGGTTACCCCTGGTAATGGATAAATTGTATTAATTAAAACATCACTTTGAATAAGTTCTTCGAACATCATATCTTCATCCCAATACAAAACATCCGCCTGAGGCAACTGATTGTTCAAATAATCCATGCGTTTCATCGATGCTTCGATGATTGTTACGTTTAATCCAAGACCCACAGCAACTTGTGCAGTATTGAGTCCAGCATTACCACCACCAAGAATCAATACTCTACTTGACGGTAAACCAGCCAGTTTTCGTAAAAGGATTCCTTTTCCGCCATAGCCATATTGGGCGTACTTGACTGCTTCAAGCATTGCTAATGTGCCAGCGATTTCACTCATTGGTTTAATCGTAGGTCTAGTGCCATCAGGTAAAACGATTAGTTCCATTGATACTGATGTTACTTTTTTATCTAGCAACGCTTGTAGCATGTCATGATCGACGTCTTCCGCTAAATGGAACCATGCCATTACCATTTGATGCTCTTGGAGAAGGTCAAATTCATACGGTTGAAGTTCTTTCACCTTAACAACAAATTCTGACTTCTCATAAACCTCTTCAATTGTGTTGACGATTTTGGCTCCAACCGCAACATATTTGTCGTCATCAAAGCCACTTGCTTTACCTGCTGTACTTTGTATGAGTACTTCATGACCGGAAACTGTTAGTTTTTTTACCCATGATGGATTTAGTCCCACTCTAGTCTCTGCAGTTTTTAATTCTTTAGGAACACCTATTATCATTGTTCATTCTCCTTTTTATCCGCCTTTAATTAATAGAACATTTTAAATTTTACAGGTAAATGATAGCCCTTACATTAGACACGAGGTTAAATTTATAGGAGTTTTCTTTTAACCAAGCACTTTTAATCCCTTAGGACAGATTATCTGGACTTTCAAGGTAACGTCAAATAGCGCCGACCTGTTTGTCAGGGGACGCTTGCTTACTTGGGAATCCATATTTTATGGACCTAGACTTTCTTGTATAGTTATACTAAGCTGATACAGCTAACACTAAAAAGTGAGGTGGTATATATGCTTACAGTACAAGATGTTCTTAAGCGCCCACTCTTTTCAAAGGCGGAGGTCGTAGCAGGGGCAAATGGGTTGCACCGTCAAGTCAAGTGGACACATGTCCTTGAAATTCCGTTTTTTGATGATACGATCTTTCAGGGTGGGGAACTGATACTTTCTACCGGGTTCGGGTTTGAATGGAGAGATTCCTCTAATACTTCATTTTTGTTAAATCTTATCGAACGCAACGCTTCATGTTTATGTGTAGAACTTGGACATTACTTCGAAAAGATTCCTAAAGAAATGATCGAGATGGCCAATGAGTATAACTTTCCGATTATCATTTTCAAAGAATTCATAAATTTCGTAGAAATAGCACAGAATCTACATTCATTTTTCATTAACGCTCAGCATGAGAAGTTGGTTACATTAGATTCAATTTCAAGAGAGTTCCATTCCTTGTCACTCACTACTCATGGGTTATCAAATATTTTAAAGTTGTTGCAACAGAAAACAGAAGCACCCATTATCTATCTCCCATTAGATGGAACACCTTTTGCAATTCCAGGATTGAAAAATGACTTTATGGAACAGCTTCTCCACACCATTTACGAGGATAAAGAACACTGGCACGACAAAATCACCAATGATTCACCCATTGAATGGAAGGCGTTAAACCATACTATTCTTCTCCATCCGATTGGGGCCATGGATCAAATCTGGGCATACCTAGTTATGGCTTTAGATCGTGAATCGGATGAATTTGATTTTCTAATCCTTGATCGCGCTTCCCTCGCAATCTCACAAGACTTATTACGCAAATATTATTTGGATGAAAAACGATTGCGTTTAGAATCCACATGGTTAAATGATTTACTTGATAGACGCATCAATCATGAGGAACAAGCAAGGAAATTTATTACGTTACAAGCTAAGCACACTTACATACGTTATCGAATTGCAATCATTGATATCGAAGACGTTTTTCAGTCGTCTTCATTAAATATATTGGACGAAGAAAATGAATCTACTATCTATCATTATTCTTTAAAAATCCGCTCTGGGTTCGAAAAGTATTCTTTTACACCCTATATCACTTCAATTAGAAATCAAATTATTGTATTAGCTATTGATCTGGGAACTACAGATACCTCTAAGGCACGCTTCTTGAAAGTGATCGATACATTGCTACATGTTAGGGTAGGTGAATCTAGCCAAATCCGTATAGGCGTTGGGCGACAATACCAGTTACTTTTGGATGCTCATACTGGTTATCGAGAAGCGCAGTTAGCTTTAAATTATCGTACATTTTCAACAAGTGCCTTTTACGAAGATCTTGGCATATTTCGGCTACTTCAATTAATACAGCATGATCAAGATACAGCGCATTTTATTGAGGATTATCTCTCTCCCTTAATAAACTATGATAAAGAATATGGAACAGAATTTCTTCTGACTTTAGCGAAATACTTTGAGTTTGATCGTTCGACGAAGCTTACAGCTCAAAATTTACATATTGTAAGACAAACACTCTATCATCGAATGAAAAAAATAAAAGAGATTCTCGATTTTGATTTTGATATGCCGGAGAACAGATTAAGCGTTGAAATAGCTTTGAAAGCCTATCAACTTATACAGCAAGGAGGAGCACCTACGAAGTGGTAATATGGCCAGCGTAAAAATCATTATACAGTCATTGATACAAGAAAAAACCCTTTCAAGTCTAAAACTAGACTTGAAAAGGTTTTTCTACATTTGTGATTAAATCACATCATGCCGTCCTTAAGGTGAGAGTGTGTAACATATTTATCATCAGTTTACGAAACCGCATAAAATCAACGTTTTCCTAGTACATAGGTGTAACATCTTTAACATTATTTTACCCTTATTACTTGAGAGCGTTAGCAAAATGTACGTTAACGATCCCCATATGTTGCGTTTTTTTTGAAAACACCCGATAGCTGATTGAGATTATTAAAACACTTAGCGGACCAACACTAAGGACAGGAAGTAGCCCTGGTATGGTTGTAACAACGAAATATATAATTACTGTCCCAACAATCATTAATATCGAGTGCATAGGATAAGACACGGCATATAGGAATGAATACTTAATATATTGAAAAACCTTGGTCTCATAATGCACTAATAATGGAAAAAGATAGAAACAAGCAGCAAAATAAATCAATAAAACACCCATTAGAATAAAAGAAATAACATAGGCAAAAATATTTTTCATTTGCTGAAATAATTGAATATCAATATACAATAAAAGACCGATAAGAAACATAAAAAATGTTACTAGATTCGCTTTAACAAATTCCTTCCGATACGTATCCCAAAAAACAGAAAAAATCGGGGTATCATGATTACCCATTACCCATTTTCTTGAAACTGCAAACATAGCTGCGGAGGCTGGAGCTGCACCAAAAACAATGAAACCGAGTATGGTAAACAAAATCCAAAGTATATTTATATAAGCGAATCGCATGATCCATTCACAATAGCGATAAATCCCTCCTATTAGACCTTCCATTTCTTCCACCTAGTTATGTATATACTATAATGAATTTATAAATATAGATAACTAAGCTTTCACCTCCATCCTATATAACACTTGCACATATCGTTTCCCCTTCATTCACCGTTACAATAGCAAAAGAAGTTATTACTCCATCCAAATCATATTCATGTTGTAGATCAACCGTTACGTTGTTAATCAAACATTGCTCCTTTTCATATGAAAACTGGACTTTCCATGTTAAAGGATTACCGGAACGATTCGTTAAACGTGTTTCTCGATTAGAGTGATGAGTAATATCAATTTCATTATTTAAAATAGGTACATTCCTCATTGTTGCCCACTCTAGTTCATTTGGTAATCGAGACATAGTTGTTATTTCAGTGTCACCATTTGCTGAAATCCCCATCATCCCTGTTGCAATCGAACCAATCACGGCATAAGAAACCTCTGGGTATTCTCTTCTAATTAAACTAGGGTCTATTAATTCTAGCAATATAGCATAAGCATCCTCATTGTCCCCATTTTTATAATAAATCTCTGGGAAATAGGATTTTCCTTCTACATTAACAACACCATTCTGTGTTACGTCTTTTAACGCAAGTTTTAATTTTTCCTTATCAGAAATAAGTCCAAAATAAAGCGGTAAAAAATTGGCTATATCATAATAAGGCTCATAAAATTCTCCATTTTGTAACAGCGCACCATAGAATCTGGATGATTTTTCATTCCACCAATCATTTTGATACATTTTTTGCAACTGTGCCGCTTTTTCTTTATAATCTTTTGCCAATTGATGGTTGTCTTTTAACTCATTTATTTTCGCAAAAGCACTATAACCTGCATATTGTGCAGAAATTAAATCTCCTGCAATACGCGGCTGTAACCCATCTTCATTATAAGAGGCAATACCACGTCTTCCATACTCAGGATAATGTTCCATTAACCCATCATTATCTTTATCCCAAGCTCGTACATATTCATTAATTGTTTTCTCATAAAATGTTATGAATTCAGGATTATTGAGGTAATCTGTATCGCCTGTCCAAAGGAATTGCCGATAACATGCGTCTAAAATATCAAAATTGGCAGGAAGGTTATACCAAAAGTCAGAATCACTTCGATAATCTACAGAGGCTGGGGTATTTTCCTTATCAATTTCCCAATAACTGCACCAATCTCTCACACCGGAAATTCCCGCTGCAAATTTAGATAACATATTCTTTGTATGATTCTGAAGTCCCAGAATGGAAGCACCTGCACTTTGATGTGCTACATCACGCATACAAAATGCTGCTCTTCCTGGCAAAGCAGCTTCATACCACAATCCAGCAGCATCTTCACCATTATGAGCATAGGAAAGTGCTTCTTGTTTTGCCCACGTGAATCCGTTATTTAGAAAAATAGAAGAAGATTCGAATTCTACTTTCCCTATTGACTTTTCCATATTATTCATTTACAGCCCGCCTTTCTTAGTAAGAAGTTAAATGCGGTAAATTTCTGACTGCCTAACCTAATTAGTGTGGTTAGAAAAAATCCTATCTATTATTTTCAAATTTATTTACAGTGCTTTGCCGTATAATAAGCTTTGTAGGGACGACTAATTTTATGGAAACTTCCCTCCCATTTAACTTTTCATCCAATAGTCTAACTGCTGATTTTCCCATTTCATTAGAATATACTTTTATTGTTGTTAGTGGAGGAGTCATATATTCTGCAATTGTAATATCATCAAATCCTACGATGGACACTTCATTTGGGATACTTATGCCAGCTTCCTCAAGTGCTCTGTATGCACCAATAACCATTGGATCACTCGCTATTATAAACGCAGTAGGCAGACAATTATTGCTTATGGCTTTTTTCATTAACTCATAACCAATTTGTGTAGTAAAATTGTTCCCAATATAAAGATGGTCTTCATTAAACAACCCTTTGCTTTCCATATATTTTTGGAAACCTTTTAGTCGTTTATCCATCTGCCTTGACCCAGCTTTTGACCCGAATTGATGTAAAAAATCCGTCCCCCCGATAAACCCTATTGACGTATGCCCATTTTCCAGCAGATGGTCTAGTGCTTTATATGTCGCTTTTTCAAAATCGACAATCACAGAATCATACACTTCATCATTTGGGGAATAATCAACAAATACGATATTTTGTATTTGTACGAAAAACGGATTTAAAAAATCAAAATCTATTTTTCCAATCACAATTAAAGAATCTAAACCATTCAAGCTTTCATATGAATCATAATTAATCCATCGAATAACTTTTGAAATTTCTAAACCACAATGATATAATTCCTGCTCAACACCTTGACGTATAGATAAGAAATAAGGATCTTCATCTTCTACCTTTTCTGAACAATAAATGATCAGACCAATTTTCATATCTTTATGTTCATGCTGCTTTCTAACGCTCTTTCTTTGAGGTAAAGTATATTGAAGCTTTTCTGCAACTTCGTTCACTTTTTTTCTTGTTTCTTCTGTTACAGATAAGGAAGAATCGTTGTTAAGTACTCGTGATACAGTAGATGTTGAAACATTAGATAACTTAGCAATGTCTTTAATTGTCGCCATCCAAAAACCTCTTCTCTTTACAACCCGAAATTTCAGTTAATCTTTACTAGATTAATTACTATCATAGCAAAGGCCTAATGAATCGACAATTTTATTCCTTTTTTATCATAAGGATGCCTGATTTCTGCACATGCACCCGATTTAAACCAGCCGGTAATGATAAGGATTGTTTCTTTACTAAATGACCACAGCAATCAAATATTTCTAACATGTGATCCATAATGGCTTCTTCTAAGTCCAGTACTAGTTCTTCTTTTAAAGTGCCATTCACAATTATCAAATTTGACACACTTGATTTCCCGCTTTTTACAACAACATCCCCATAGACAGCAATAATCTTTGTCATATCATTTTCTGCACTTACTATAGGATATAATAGTTCTGGTGCTTCGGCTTTTAGTTCACCGTTCAATAATACATCTCGGTGTTCCTTCCAAAAACCTAACCAATATTTAGTCATCTCTAAATGACTAGGAGATAAGTTTTCAAAGCGCATCGAAAATTGCGGTACACCGAATAAGACATTGATCAGCTGTAAAGCAGCATTTTCTACGGTATCTTCTTTATTCCACATAATCATATCGGAATGAATCGCTGTATTCCCGGAGAATAAACGTAAATCAACAACACCAACACGATTAGTAATGGCATCATTAGGACAATCAGCTACACGGAAAATATTCCCGTAATTTCTCATATGTGGGCCAATATATCGTTGTCTAAATTCAATCATAATAGTTGGTTTGATGACTCGAAGCCTGTCCATAACATCTGTTAACAACCGATCTACAGCTTCTTGAACAGATTCAAAATCCCGATTTTCATCTGGCTCTAAAGCCTTTTCATTTGCTCTTCTTATGTCGAAGTTATCTATAAAATCAAATTTAAATCCATCTATATTCCATTCCTTTAAAGCAGTTTCATATACGGAAATGAGGTATTCTCTTACTTCTGGATATCTAGGATCAAGCACTCCTGCTTGGAGATATTCCTGGAAATATAAAATCTTATCGCTAAACTGATCCCAGACTTTAGCATGCCTCCCGACAAATGGAACACTATACCACAATAAATAATTCATCCCCATAGCATGTACTTTCTCGACATGTTCCTTCATATTAGGTATTTTGCTTGTTGCAACTTCCCAATCACCACAATAAGCATACCCACGCTGATTGTCTTCGGTTTGCCAGCCATCATCAACAATAACTGCTTCACATCCAAACTGTTTAGCAAGCCGGGACTGTTCTTCAATTTCGTGAGCCGTTACATTTTGGTGAAAACTATACCATGTAGAATACATAGGGAGATTAGCTTCTTCTGGAACAATCAATGAGTTATTCTCTTCGATCGTTTCATACCATTTGGACATCCCCTTAATTGCATCAAAATAAGGAATGTCCCTTGTGTCAATTCGAATCGTTGCATGATATTGCTTCATTTTCTTTGTCTGTTCAGTGAATAATGTAATTTGACATTTAATTGTTCCATTTTCTTCATGTACTCCAAGATTAAAACCTACTGTTTCCATCGCTTTAGAATATGCAACGGAGAGACGATTTTTCCCATCCTGACTAAAAAAGCAACCGACAGGTGCAGAAACAGTTCCTTTTGAGGAGAATCCACCATCCCAATCTACTCCAAATTTTTTACTGCGACCTGAACCAGGATGCCAATACGATTGAATATCTACAATGGGATACTGCCAAATAAGATCGACTTTCGGAAATTGAATGAATTCCTTTGCGTCAATTTGAACATTTACATAGAGAATATCATTTACTTTAAATTCCTCTAGCTTTACATCCACAATCGGATCACAAACTGCTTCTATTTTAATATTTTGTTTTGTAAGCACAGCTTTTCCTCTTTTCTTGTTAAAGATTTTTTTACGAATTAAAAAACTAAGAATATTATTATGATGTATATATTGAACTAAAGAATTCTATCAACAACGCTCGGCGCTAGGGGATGCCTCCCGCAATAAGCCAGACAGAAAACCGCTGCCAGTCTTATTGCTTCGGCTACCCCCGTAAGGCGCCTTCGCTGGAGATTAGATGAATATCATAAGTTCAACCTATATATCTGATTATTCTTTTACTGACCCTAATGTAATGCCCCCAACGAAATATTTTTGTGCAAATGGATAAACAAAAATAATAGGCAAGGTAACAAGAACCGTAGTTGCTGCTCTTAAGGTGACCGGAGAGATATCTCGGTATTTTGAATAGGCTAACTGTAAATCTTGAACTTGTTGAATGGCTTCTACCTCTAATAGTAATCTACGTAAATAAACTTGTAAGGTATCCCATTCTCCACCTGGGTTATAGATCAGAACATCAAACCATGAGTTCCAATGACCCACTGAACTAAATACCGCAATGGCAGCAAAAACAGGAATCGACATTGGGATCAAAATCTGAAAGTAAATCCGCAATTCACTACAACCATCCATTCTTGCAGACTCAAAGATAGAATCTGGAAGGTTTTGTATGTACGATACCATCAGTAGCATAAAAAATGGACTAAAAAGACCTGGTAACCAATATACTGTAAATGAATTAGATAAGCCTAATTTCACGAAAAGTAAATAAGTTGGGATTAGCCCTCCGCTAAAAAACATCGTGAAAATAAATAATAGTCTCATAAACTTACGACCCGAAAATTGCTTAACGGAGACGATATAAGCTAATAGACCCGTACATAAAACACCTGTAACGGTTCCCACTACAACACGTAAAATAGATATGCTAAACCCTTTAAGTAAATCTTCATTTTGAAACAATACTCTATATGAATCAAACGAAAATTCTCGCGGCCATAAATAAATACCACCTCTTGCTGCATCTACACCATCGTTCAGTGATAGTGCAATTAAATTAAGAAAAGGAAATATCATTATAGCTGCAAAGCCTATCATCAATACTAAATTCACCTTATCAAAAATCTTGCTTCCTATGCTTTCTTTAATATACCCTTGCTTCACACTCTCACCAGCTTTCTTAGTACACTGAAGTATCGAAAAACTTTTTACAGAATTTATTTGCGCCAACTAATAAGATAAGCCCGATAATTGACTTAAATAATCCCACGGCTGTCGCATAGGAATAGTTACCTAACTGAATTCCATATCGGTAGGAATAAGTATCGAAAACTTCCCAATACTCCCTTGTTTGAACATTCCCGATTAACAATTGCTGTTCAAAACCAGCATTCAAAATTCCACTAATCCCTAAAATCATCAAAATAACAATGGTAGGTCTTATACCCGGGATAATGACATGCCAAATCAGACCAAACCGCCCGAGTCCATCCACCTTTCCAGCCTCGTACAACTGAGAGTCGACACCAGCAATGGCAGATAAATAAATAATGCTTGACCAACCTATCCCTTTCCATATATCGGCTCCAGTAATGACCCCCCAGAAATATTTCCCTTCTCCAAGAAAAGAAAGAGGACGATCGATGATTCCCATACTCATAAGGAATTGGTTGAAAACACCTTCATTTCCTAATGTAACAAAAACAATACTTGCTACCACTACCCAAGACATAAAGTGCGGCAAATAGGATACAGTTTGTACAAACTTTTTAAATCGAGAATATTTTAATTCATGTAGTAACAAAGCTAATAGAATCGGTGCAGGGAAACCCAAAACAATTCCAAGCCCACTAATAACTAATGTATTTCTTAACACCATCCAAAAATCAGGTGATTGGAAAAACTCAATGAAATACTTAAAACCTACCCAATTACTGTCGAGAATAGCTCTCCCTGGTTCATAATCGACAAACGCCATGATCAATCCATACATTGGATAATACGCAAATAACAGCACCCACAATATAATTGGAATACAAATCAACCAGAGTTGTTTTTCTCGAAGAAAAGTATTTTTAATTCTCTTGATGCCCGACATCTTTTTTTTGCTAGATATGACGGATTTTGAAACCTCTTCATTGTTTGCTCGCATTGTGTTCATACTATCCTATCCCCCCCATGTCACTTTTATCAATTTCAATTTTTGTTAGAAAGAGAAGGAGGCCAATACCCCCTTCTCTCTATTATTATTTCCAGTTCTTCAGTCTTTCCTGATAAATCTTTGTCTTGTACTCTTCAATCTCATTTAAACCAGCCTTATTTACTTTTTCACGTAACTCTATAAATATTTTTTCAGCCATTTTTGGACTTTTCGCCTGAATTGCCTTTGACATTCCTGTGTTAATTAACGTATTAACTTGTTCTTCTTTCACTGCAAGTGGATCATTAAGAGGGACGCTGATTGTTTTTAGCGTATTATCGGAAATAGTATCTTTTAAGTTTTCGTTAAAATCCCTTTTCCATTCAGCTTCATTATTAAAGTTTTGATCATACCACCAGTTTGTTTCATCTTCCATTATCCCGTGGTAGGCCACTATTGCATATTCACCTTGACCAGTCAATAAACCCTTATCATAGTCATAGTTTCCGTTTATCAGCTCGTTCTTTCTCTCCTCTACCCAAGACCATTCTCCGGACTCAATGTCCCAAATAGAAAGTTCCTCGTTCGGAACACCCCAACCTAATAGCTTATTTCCCATATCACTAAATGCAAAATCAAGGAATTGAATGATTTTTTCAGGATCCTTAGCCTTATCTGTAATAATTGTTCTAGAGGAACCAATCGTATTCTTTGGTGATAGGTAGGCTTGATCAACACCAGGTGCCTTTATACCAACTTGTACATAACGGTCTTCTGGTTTCCAATTTTCATCTGTTTTCTGCCATACCTCGTGCCCTGCATTCCAAGAATGCCACCAAGGTCCAATATGCCCGTAAACTCTCTTATTTGAAAACATTTCTTTCCATTGGTCAAAATCATTTATAAAACTATTAGGGTCTAATAACCCCTCAATTTGAAACTTATTTAAATACTTGGTTAATTCAATACCTTCTGGTGTATTGATCCAGTGAGTCAAGTTACCATTCTCATCTTCTTTAAAGCCATTTTCTAAGCCCCATGCACCGGCTAAAACTTTATAGATATAGCCATTTGCCCAACTTTCCCCAGATAATGCATAAGTTTTTTGTCCATTTTGATTTTCTGGTGTTTTAGCTTGCAGCTCTTTCAGTAGATCAAAATACTCTTCAGTAGATACTGATTTAGGCTTTCCTATTTCTACCCACGTTGTATATGGGATATTAGCTGAATAATCCGCAATCGGGAAATATCCCCAGTAATTTGGCAATCCATATAATTTACCATTTTCATCCAAGTAACGTTTATACGTATCTCCCAATTTCTCTTTAATAGTAGGGGCATACTTATCAATATATTCCGTTAAATCAACCGCCCGTTTTTGACTTACCCATTTTTCAACTTCTGCAGGTGATAATCCGGTAATCACTTCAGGGTAATCATTCGAAGCAAGCATGAGATTAAGACGTTCCTTATTGTCTGTTTCTGTTACTTGCTTATTAACTTTCACATTAAACTGCTCTAGAAGAAATTCATTTAATAGTTTTGTATTTTTTTCTACCTCTTTAGGATTTCCTTGGCCAGCAAAATATGAGAATTCTAATGTAGACTCTGGCACATTCCAACCAAATTCATTCGTCTTTCCGGCGTTTGGATTTGGCTCACCTTTATCCTCTCCAGAGGAATCTCCCTCATTATTAATACACCCTGCTACTATTGAAATAACTAGTAGACCAACAAGAAACAAGTATAAGTATTTTTTCATTTCTACACCCCTTCAGTAATAGTAAAAATCTCTTTAAAAATTTCCGTTTATCCAAAGCAAAAGTAATCAACGACTAAAAGTGGATCATAGCAAGAATTTATCTCCCATTTTTCACCTGAAAAATTCCTGCTTAAATTAAAATGGTATTATAATCACTCTTTTTTCATATTACCTTCTTCCTCTAGTAGGAATAAAAGCGCTTACATTACCAAAATAGAATTTCAAGTTTCTATCATGATGTTTAGTAAACTAACTTGAGTAATATTAGAAAACTTTACTAAACTCTATTCTATGGATATATTATCAGAAAAATTCGGAAGTTTCAATACGTTTTTTTTGCCGATCAATTAAATTCTTTGGAGGTGGTTCAAAGGGACGGTTTTGGTGGCTTTTTGTTCTATCGGTAATTTCACGAAATCCTCATCAATCGGCACCTTTGAGGGCCGTAAGAACCGTGTGGCAAACGAAATGCAACGGATTTTCAAGCCTTTTCGCACATTCTGAATCAACTTCATGAAAAAGTTCCTTTTGAAATGACCACCTATTGTTTAATGACCAATCATGATCACCTGCAGATTCGTTCCCACGAAATTCCTTTTTCAAACTTATGTCTTTTATCACCAAACGGTACGCAAACTATTACAATGCAAAGTACCGATTAACAGGGCATGTTTATGAATAGCGATAGTATGACAAAGTGATTGAAGATAAAGAGGGCATGTTAGAGGGTAGTCGCAACATCCATCTAAAGGTGAAGATGCTCAGGCAGGCAGAATACTATCCTTGGAGCAGCTACTATTTGCTTAAGTATCCAAGAGCGGTACAACCCTATATCGAGAAGGAATGAACTCTAATCAGGAGATTCATTTTTCCTTTCTTTCTATTTTGGTGAAACTTAATCTGTTCCCGGCAAAGGAAGGCTTTTTCTATGATCAATCTCCACCAACCTTCTTTTGATTGGGAATGCAAAAGAAGGTGTCGGATTAATTAGCCGATGTGTAGCAAGCATGAAAATTAGGCTTTTATGTCCACTAACACTTATTGCGTAAAATTTAAGTAGCCTCTTATTCATTAAGAATAAGAGGCTACTCATTATGATTTTGAACAAGTATGGTTTGTTGCATTAATTTTTTATAATGGCTTGGTGAGACCCCAATTGTTAGACACAACTAACTATTGGAGGGGTATTTTTTTTATGGGGAAATTTTCATTTGAAGATAAATTGAATGCAGTTTTTGATTATCTTGAAGGAAAAAAATTCTATAGAGATATTGGAAAGCGAATAGGCACTGATCATAAATCGATAGTAAAATGGGTAGCTCTCTATGAAA
This sequence comes from Sporosarcina sp. NPDC096371, assembly GCF_044762865.1. NCBI lineage: Bacteria > Bacillati > Bacillota > Bacilli > Caryophanales > Caryophanaceae > Sporosarcina > Sporosarcina sp. NPDC096371. The sequence goes on along the minus strand of NZ_JBIWFE010000012.1, from coordinate 11,155 downwards.
TTCATGGTTCTGCTGGTTTGAATTTAGGCTATACAAATTACTCTGGACAATTTAAAATTGCCGTACTTAATTATATGAAAGAAACAGGGACGCCATATTAAGAAACAGCTACGATCTTTAAGATTTCATCTCCATCGATCATTTCAACGTGGCAAAAAGTTCTAGCAGAACAAGGTATAGACGCCCTTTATTCAAAGAAACGAGGGCGTCCACAGATGATGAAAGACACCAAGAAAAAATTATCTTGATGAAGGCTTTATTTTTGCTAAGAAGGAAAGACAACCAGGCTATCCGATTTTTATTAAAACCGTTGAAAACGGAATGGCTCGTTTGTTAAAGTCAGCCGTTATAAATAAAGAACTTACACCACATTCCCTTCGTCATACACATACGTCGTTATTAGCAGTAGCTAAAGTAGGATTAGAAGAGAATATGGATCGTTTAGGGCATTGTGATGATGAAACAACAAAGAACGTTTATCTCCACGTAACGAAAGAAATGAAAAAAGAGGCTTCTCAAAAGTTTACACAACTCATGAGAAGCCTCGATTATAATCCTCTATGCTAGCAAAATGTTAGCATTTCACTTTCCCCTTACATAAAAAGCCTTATATATCAAGGGTTCAAGCGGCTTATTACATCATGCCGCCCATGCCGCCCATATCAGGCATACCCATTCCAGCACCAGCTGGCTCAGGAAGATCCGCTACTACCGCTTCAGTCGTCAAGAACATCGCTGCAACAGATGCTGCGTTTTGAAGTGCTGAACGTGTAACTTTAGTTGGGTCGACGATACCCGCTTGCGTCATGTTGACCCAAGTGCCTTCTGCTGCGTTGAAGCCGATACCGACTTCTTCGCGTTTTAGGCGATCGACAACGATTGAGCCTTCAAGACCTGCGTTGTTAGCGATTTGGCGTACTGGTTCTTCAAGTGCACGGAGTACAATTTTCACACCTGTTGCTACGTCGCCTTCCACAGACTCTAGTAATGTAGCTACTTTGCCGTAGACGTTAACAAGAGCCGTACCACCACCAGAAACGATACCTTCTTCAACAGCGGCACGAGTTGAGTTCAATGCATCCTCGATACGAAGTTTACGTTCCTTAAGTTCTGTTTCAGTTGCTGCTCCAACTTTAATCACTGCAACGCCGCCTGCCAATTTCGCAAGACGCTCTTGCAATTTCTCTTTATCGAATTCAGAAGTAGACTCTTCAAGTTGAACACGGATTTGGTTCACGCGTCCAGAAATCACTTCAGAATTTCCGCTTCCTTCAACGATAGTCGTGTTGTCTTTCGTTACAACGACTTTCGCTGCATGTCCAAGTTGCGTAATGTCTGCAGATTTAAGGTCTAGGCCTAAATCTTCTGTAATGACTTGACCACCTGTTAGCACTGCAATGTCTTCTAGCATTGCTTTACGACGGTCACCGAAGCCTGGTGCTTTAACAGCAACAGCGTTGAATGTACCACGTAGCTTGTTCACTACAAGTGTTGCTAGCGCTTCGCCTTCAACGTCTTCCGCAATCATCAATAATGGTTTACCTTGTTGAACGACTTGTTCAAGAACAGGAAGGATTTCTTGGATGTTCGTAATCTTTTTATCTGTGATTAAGATGTAAGGATTATCGAGAACCGCTTCCATTTTGTCCGTATCTGTTGCCATATAAGCAGATGCATAGCCACGGTCGAATTGCATACCTTCTACAACATCCAGTTCAGTCGTGAAGCCTTTTGATTCTTCGATTGTGATAACGCCGTCGTTGCCAACGCGCTCCATTGCTTCAGCAATCAATTGACCCACTTCTTCATCTCCAGATGAAATCGATGCAACTTGTGCGATTTCTTCTTTGCCCTGAATTTCATCGGAAATTTCTTGCAATCCTTCAATCGCAGCAATAACTGCTTTTTCGATTCCTTTACGGATACCGACAGGGTTTGCTCCTGCAGTCACGTTTTTCAGTCCTTCACGGATCATCGCTTGCGCTAGAACCGTTGCAGTCGTTGTACCGTCACCTGCGATTTCGTTCGTTTTCGAAGCTACTTCTGCTACGAGTTTTGCACCCATGTTTTCAAACGCGTCTTCTAATTCAATTTCTTTCGCGATTGTCACACCGTCATTTGTAATAAGTGGTGAACCGAATTTCTTCTCAAGAACAACGTTACGTCCTTTAGGTCCAAGCGTTACTTTAACAGCATCTGCTAATGTATCAACACCACGAAGCATTGCGCTACGTGCGTCTTCATTGAATTTAATTTGTTTAGCCATTTATAAGTTCCCTCCTGATTTTCGTGTATTTGTAAATTAATCGATTAGTAGCTGATTAGCCGATAATCGCTAAAATGTCGCTTTCACGCAGGATCAGATATTCGTTACCTTCAAATTTCACTTCAGTACCAGCATATTTTGAGAAGATGATTCGGTCGCCTTCTTTAACTTCTAGGTCGATTCGCTCTCCGCTCTCAAGAACGCGTCCAGAACCTGCCGCAATGACTTTCCCTTCTTGCGGTTTCTCTTTCGCAGAATCCGGTAGTACGATACCGCTTAATGTTTTTTCTTCTGCCTCGATTAGTTCGATTACGATACGGTCACCTAATGGTTTCAACACGTGAAACAACCTCCCCAAAGTAAGTTCTACAATTTTAGCACTCGTTAGACTTGAGTGCTAATACATTTCTTATCATAATGAACATTCTCATTAATTGCAAGTGAAATCCCCCGAACATTTCTCTTTGCTTATCTAGCTTTAAACAGCTAAAATTGACGTCAGCTACAATTGAAAGGGTGGGAGAGTTGAAAAACGGGATGATCTATTTTTATCTACTATTAACATATGCTGCCATGCAGGTAGGTAGTATTTATTTGGGGCAAGGCTTGTTCGACCACTTCCCTTGGGCTGAACAATACACCGAAAAGGATATTGCTTATCGTGCGAGCGCTTGGTCGCTTTTCATCAGCAATGCACTTGCCGCTATTGTCTTCCTGTTCTTCATGATTCGAAATAAAAAATTCTTACATCTTTTCAAAGAGAAAAAGTCCTCTTTTAGCAATGCCGTTCTCTGGGGATTTATTGGTTTCTTCCTCGTAATGGGAGGACAAATGCTCGCAGCCATGGTCGAAAGTGTGATTGGCATTACACCAGGGTCAGATAACACAGCCGTGCTAAGTGATATTGCCAAAGTATCGCCTATCGTCATTATTTCGATTGTATTGTTTGCACCGTTCTTAGAAGAGGTTATTTTTAGACGTGTCCTTTTTGGCGGTATTTACACAAAGTCAAACTTCTGGGTTGCTGCTGTGGTCAGTGCTCTTATTTTTGCTGCTATGCATAACGAATTCGAGCATATTTTAATGTACATGATGCCAGGCCTCATCTTCTCCTATCTGTACTACAAGACGAAAAGGCTACTCACACCGATAATTGCTCATTTGCTCATGAACGGCTTCGTCGTCATTGGTCAGCTGAACTATGACAAGCTTGAGCAAATGCAAAACATGAAACAAGCCATGATTGTATTTTTCCAATAAAAAAAACGTATGCGACAACAAAAAAGTCTTCCACCGAAACTTTCGGTTGGAAGACTTTTTACTGTTATTTCTGTTGTCTCATCACTTCGTCAATTTGTCGCTGTTGCTCTGCCCGTACTTCCTCTAACTGCCGCTCTCGCTCTGCTAACTCTTCTTCTAGTTCACGTTGCTTTTCCGCCTTCAAGTATTTTCGATAACCAAACCGGGATATGAAAATACTGATTTCGTAAAGTGCAAACAATGGAACTGTAACGAAAAGATGCGAGAACAAATCAGGCGGTGTTATGAATGCCGCAATGACGAACAGCACAAAATACGCGTACTTCCGTATTTTCACAAGTGTCGACGGGTTTAAAATACCGAGTCTCGTTAAAAATAGCAACACAATCGGCAATTGGAAAATGACACCGAATGGAATGAGTAATTGGAACAGAAACGAGAAGTACTCATTGATGCCGATTGTCTGAGCGATATCGAGGTCTGTCGATAAATTCATCATGAACTTCATCACGTAAGGTAACAGTACGAAATAAGAAAACGAAATTCCACCAACAAACAGGAAGAAGGTAAACGGGATATAATTCAGCGTCGCCCGCCGCTCCGTTTCATGTAATCCTGGCGAGATGAACGCCCATAACTGGTACATGATGACAGGTGAAATGACAATCACCGCAATAAAAATAATCACTTTCAAGTAAATCATAATCGGATCAAGCACGTTGAATGCATTTAGCGTGATTTCTTCCGCTACCCCATTATTTTGCAAAAACTGAATGAGGGGCTTTGCAACGAAAAAACTCCCCGCTACTGCAACAACAAAGAAAACGACGATTACCATCAGCCGTTTTCTAATTTCATCTATATGTTCAATGATTGTTAAGTTTTTTTCTGTCATTGGACAAACACCCTAACTTACTTCACTTCTTCTTTTTTAACTTCTACTTGTAATACTTCAGCTTTCTTGTCTTTCACTTGATCATCTTCTACGAGACCTTTAGTTGCGTTTTTAAATTCACGCAATGAAGAACCAAACGCCTTACCAATCTCAGGCAACTTCTTTGGACCGAAAACAAGTAACGCAATAATTGCGATTATGATTAAACTCATTGGACCTGGCATCTCAGACACCTCCCTCGTAGCAGAAGGATTATACCCATCCTTCTTTATGATATCATTTTACACGAAAACAATTATTATTACTATTCTCACACCATTATATTTGTGAATTTTTATCGTCATTCTTCATGAAATAAATAAGTGTCTGTAACTCAACAGATAGATCTATTGTGTGTACACGCACTTCATCAGGCGCATTAAGGCGTACGGGCGTGAAATTCAAAATCCCTTTGATACCAGCCTCTATCAACTTGTCCGTTACATCCTGCGCTACACGAGAGGGAACCGTCAAGATCACAAGGTCTATCCCCAATTCGACAATTTTCTCACTAATTGTATCCGGATGAAAAATTGGAATACCACTTAACACTTTACCATCTACGGGTGCTTTCGGATCGAACGCAACGACAATTCGTGTATTATGGTTTTTATGGAAGTTATATTTTAAAAATGCACTGCCTAAACTTCCTACGCCAATCAATGCAACATCTGTTCCTTCATCCTGATCGAGAATTTGACGGAAAAACTCAACAAGGTAATGCACGTCATAGCCATACCCTTTGCGCCCTAACGCCCCAAAATGGGAAAAATCCCGACGTATGGTAGCCGCATCGATTTTCATCGCTTCACTTAATTCACTAGAAGACACACGTTTCTTACCTAGGTTCGCGAAGTTTTGAAGAAATCTATAATAAAGGGGCAACCGCTTTGATGTCGCCTGTGGTATTTTTGGTGATTCTTCTATCATTGTAAACCTCCTGAACATACCAATCCATTACGTCTCGACGTAATTGTTTCGAAACTTCCCTTGCATCCAGTCACGGCACTTAAGAAGTGACTACTTTCGTTGAAGCAAGTGAAACCGATTCTATCGTACAGTAGATATGGAAGGTTGTAAAGTCGACCGTTGCACGCCTCGTGCCGTTCCTTTAAACTAAAGAAGAATAGAGGTGCTCAATATGATTGTTTTACAAGTAAATGGACTGACAAAATCATTCTCAGGAACCGATATATTAGAAAATGTTCGACTCGAGGTGCAACACCGCGACCGTGTAGCACTTGTTGGACGCAACGGAGCTGGAAAGTCGACACTACTCAAAATAATTGCAGGTGAAATGACGGCCGATTCGGGTGATTTAATCGTTCCGAAGGACGTGAAAATTGGTTATCTTGAACAGCATAGCGGCATTGATTCTTCATTATCCATCTGGCAAGAGATGATGACCGTCTTTGAACCACTTCATATCATGGAAAGACGACTTCGGGTACTTGAGGGACAAATGGCCGATCCAGCGGTATACGACAACCCTAGCGACTATAACCGTGTGATGTCGGAATATGATGCTCTACAAATTGAATTCAAGGATTCCGGCGGCTATCAATATGAATCGGACACACGCTCAGTTCTACACGGTATGCGTTTTTATCCGGACGATTATGAAAAAAGCGTACACCTGCTATCTGGCGGTCAAAAGACGCGGTTAGCGCTCGCTAAAATGCTACTCAGCAAGCCCGACCTCCTCATCCTCGATGAGCCAACAAACCATCTCGATATCGAAACACTTGGTTGGCTTGAAAAGTATCTTGTCTCTTACGAAGGAGCTATTCTAATCGTTTCCCATGACCGCTATTTCTTGGACGAAATCGTAACGATTGTTTACGAAGTTTCTAGAAGAAAAGTGGCGAAGTATACAGGAAACTATAGTGCTTACCTTGCCGAAAAGGCAAAGAACTACGAACGAGATCAGAAACTTTTTGAAAAAGATATGGGCGAGAAAGCTAAGCTCGAAGATTTTATCCAACGAAATATTGCCCGCGCATCGACTTCAAAAATGGCGAAAAGTCGTAGGAAGTTGCTAGAACGGACCGATTGGATGGATTCGCCTGACGGGGACGAAAAATCAGCTAACTTTAGCTTTTCAATCGATCGTCCTAGCGGTAATGATGTGCTAGCGCTTGAAAACGTTTCGATTGGCTATAACGATACCCCTGTTTCAACAGGCATTGACCTACGTGTCTACAAACAGGACCGGATTGCCATCATTGGACCTAATGGTGTTGGAAAATCGACATTGTTAAAAACACTGGTTAAGATGAATGAGCCCATTTCTGGCTTCATACGTTATGGGACAAACGTTCAATTCGGTTATTACGACCAGGAACAAGCAACACTAATTGGCAATGGCACTGTTCTTCAGGAATTATGGAACGACTGGCCGATGATGAATGAAAAAGATATACGCTCTGTACTCGGTCGCTTTTTATTTTCAGGGGAAGATGTCGACAAACCGGTCACTTCCTTATCAGGCGGTGAGAAGGCACGACTTTCACTGGCGAAACTGATGCTGGAAAAATCGAACACACTTATCCTTGATGAGCCGACAAACCATCTTGACTTGGATAGTAAAGAAATTCTGGAGAATGCATTGGACGATTTCCCTGGTACGCTCATCTTCGTATCACATGACCGTTACTTCATTAATCGCATTGCAACAAAAGTCATTGATATTAGTACTACAGGTGCAGTCGAGTACCTGGGTGACTATGATTATTTCGTTGAGAAGAAACTGGAACAACAAGAGCTACTTGCCGAAACGAATGCCAACAGAGCTACTGCAAGTCCCTTGATAGCGAAAAAGAATGTAGATGACAAGGAACTGAAAAGGCAGGAAAGAAGGCTGACGAGAGCAATTGCAGAACTTGAGGAGCAACTCTCCTTATTAGACGAACAGATGGCAACACTTCAGAACGAACTTTCCACGCCTGAGTTTGCAGATGATCACGTGAAATTAATGGAGCTACAAGCCCAGATTGACGAATGCCAGGTTGATCATGATAACAAATCAGAAAGTTGGCTAACCCTGCAAGAAGAACTAGAATCATTAGAATAAAAAGGGCACCAAATTGAATCGATATATCGATTTAATTTGGTGCTTTGTCATTTTTGGCTGTCGTAACTTGTTAGATCATCTGCTATACTGTTTTCCCGGGAAATAATTTCCCACAATCTTATCCACACAACAAATGTAGATATAATGGGATATGAACAATGTTCTCCACAATATCCACAGTTATCGTATTTCTTATTCACAAAGTTATCCTGCTATCGGTGTTATTATATGAACACTTTTATACGTTATACACAACTTATCCACAGATTGTGCATAAGTACGAATGTTCCCTCTTGACAAGGTAAAATTGGACCATGACATAAAAACACGGAAATTGTCGTTTCATGACAACTTCCGTGTTTCCAATTATTTAATTATTCCATGAAGTAAGTAGCATACCAGGCTTGCCGTTCATAGCAAGATTTCCACGTACCCCTTGGGTAAACATAGCTGATCCTGCTGCTGCAATCATAGCTGCATTATCTGTACAAAGGGCGATTGGAGGTACGTAAAAAGGAATTCCTTCATTCTTAAATACTTCATCAAGAGATGAACGCAATCCTTTATTCGCTGCAACGCCACCGGCTGCAATTACTTGCTTTACATCGTACTCTTTTGCCGCTCTTAGTGCTTTCGACGTCAGTACTTCTACAACACTTGCCTGGAACCCAGCCGCAACATGGGCTGGGTTAATCTTCTCTCCACGCTGCTCGAGATTATGCCTGTAATTAATGACAGACGATTTAAGCCCACTAAAGCTAAAATCATACGAATCCGGCTCCAGCCAGGCCCTTGGAAAAGGTATTTCGCCATCACTTTCTGCTGCCAATTTGTCAATTTGCGGCCCACCTGGATAAGGGAGACCGAGTACACGAGCGACCTTATCATATGCCTCTCCAGCTGCGTCATCACGCGTCTCTCCGATTAATGTGAATGAACCATGTTGTTCCATTAAAACGAGCTCCGTGTGCCCTCCAGAAACGATCAGCGCTAGCAGCGGAAACTCCATTGGCTGCATGAGCTCATTCGCATAAATATGCCCTGCAATATGGTGGACCCCAATGATTGGCAAACCGTTAGCAAAAGAGAAAGCTTTGGCTGCATTAACACCTATTAATAACGCGCCTACAAGTCCAGGCCCTTCTGTTACAGCAACTGCATCAAGCTGTGCAGGCGTTAACTCTGCTTTCGCAAGCGCTTCCTCTATAACGAGTGTAATTTGTTCTACATGATGTCTCGATGCAATTTCGGGTACAACACCACCAAACCGTTTCTGACTCACAATTTGGGATGCAACAACATTTGAAATAATCTCCGTTCCATTTTTCACAACAGAAGCAGCGGTTTCATCACAACTTGTTTCAATTCCTAAAATATAGCTATCTTTTGTCATTTGAACTCCACCCACATGACGAGCGCATCTTCATGGTCGTCCGAATAATAGTTTTTCCGTATTCCGCCATCCTGAAAACCGATTTTTCTATACAAATTCTGTGCAGTGAAATTAGTGGTCCGCACTTCAAGCGTCATTAAGCGGACATCCATTTCCTTGCAAAGTCCAATTGCTTCTCTCATCAACGCTTCTCCGATACCATTGCCCCGCATATGAACGCGTACCGCAACGTTTGTGATATGACACTCATCCAATACAATCCACATGCCGCAATGACCAATAACCTCTTCATCCTGGACAGCAACGATATAATGCGCATAATCATTCCCTGTCATTTCATGTTCAAAAACTTCCTGCGTCCATGGAATAGCAAAAGACTCTTGCTCTATTTCCACAACAGCCGGGATATCCTCTATCACCATTTGCCTATATTGAATATCTTTACTCACAAGTCTTGTCCTTTCCCTGCTCTTTCAGCCAGTTCGCCTCCGCCTCAGCCATACGACGGTATTCTGGTACGAATGCATGTACATCCGATTCTTGTCCTGATTGCGCTGCAATATAAACGAGCGAAGAGGCACGTGGTAGATTAAAGTGAAGTGGAGCAATCATTGCACGCTTACCAAGCTTTTCAACAAGCTGCTGTTCGTGCATTCCCGCATCTTTTCCAACGAATACAATAGGGCCATCCTGTTTTCCAAGCTTTTGAATCACTTCTTCAAGAGAATAATGCCCGTCCTCAATCACTGCTGTAAGCTCTCCATCATTCGAATGATAAGCGCCCGCATACACGTTATTTCTTCTTGCATCAACAACTGAGCAAATGATCCCATTAAAGAATAATACATTTGCAGCAAGCACCTTCAAACTAGAGACGCCCACAAGCGGTTTATCAAGCGTCCATGCCAGCGTCTTCGCAATCGTCACACCAATTCGTACACCCGTATAAGAACCAGGTCCTTCCGAAACCGCAATTGCATCAATATCAGTTGGCTTAATCCCTACCTTCGCGAGTAGCTCCTCAATTGCCGGCATCGCACGCAGTGAGTGATTAATAGCCATCGAAGAGGTTTCCTCCACCAGCAATTCCCCGTCTTTCACAATCGCAATCGACAACGGTGTATTAGCCGTATCTATCCCAAGCCAAATCATAAGAAAATCCCCTCACAAATCTTTTCATATCGTTCACCTATCGGCATCAATGTAATCTTTCGTTTATCTCCGCCTTCATGAGCAAGCCGGATTTCCAAACGTTCTTTAGGCAAATCATCCTCTATCAAATGCGCCCATTCAATGACTGATATTGCATTTCCATAAAACAACTCATCCCAGCCAAGATCTTCATCACTATCGGCTAAGCGATAGACGTCCAGATGGTTGAAAGGATAGCGTCCTTCATACTGCTTAATAATTGTGAACGTCGGGCTATTGACTGTGCGTGTAATGCCCAAACCTTTCGCCAATGCCTTTGTAAACGTTGTTTTTCCGGCACCAAGATCCCCTTCAAGCGTGAGAACATCCGGCGGGGTAAGAAGGGTTGCCAATTTTGTTGCTAACTGCTCTGTTTCTTCAACGGAATAGACTTCGATTTCCCTAATCATAAGATTTTTCCTTTCCACTGCTTTGCTATAGTGTACCGAAAATACGATGCATCGGAAAGTATAGATGCTTATTACTTCATTTTCGGTAGTGATTTATTTTCTAAGTAACAAAAAAAGCGCAAACGCCTGTTCAGCCCCGACAAGTAGGAAGGATGCAGTTCAAGCCTTCCCTGCTGGAAGGCTTGAAGATAAAGACGCTCTTTGTCTTTATCAGCAAGGGGGATGGCAGTCTAAAAACGCCACGTCCTGTAACGCCACGTCCTGTGGCAACGACTGCATGACCTACATCCTGTAGGCCCAAGCGACTCGAGGGGCTAGGCGTTGGAGTCTAGACGCAAAAAAACCGACCTCGGAATAAATCCCAAAATCGGTTTGTAAATTAAAATTAAATGGCGGTCCCGACCGGGATCGAACCGGCGATCTCCTGCGTGACAGGCAGGCATGTTAACCGCTACACCACGGGACCTAAATATGTACTACTTGTTCGACATTTTGAAGACTCTTTACACATTCAAGTCGAAGTAAATGTGCGAGCCCGGCGACGTCCTACTCTTGCAGGGGGAAACCCCCAACTACCATCGGCGCTGAAGAGCTTAACTTCCGTGTTCGGGATGGGAACGGGTGTGAC
>NZ_JBIWFE010000011.1:0-90438 GCF_044762865.1 Sporosarcina sp. NPDC096371 | reverse complement strand
GCACCCACGACCTGTTCTTCACCTCTACTATATAAAAAAAGTAGTACAAACCAATGCCTTGGCCTGTACTACTAATCTTAGTATGTTTAGTTTAAGATCATCGAGTTGCTAAAGCAGCTCTTTTTCTTATTGAACTAACTGTGCAGGTTAGTTCAAGGGTAATTGTTTCTCAACATCTAGAGTTTTAGGGCGGGTAGGTGTGAAAGACCAACCCCCTTGGATGCAAAAAGAACAAGCCTAATGATATTGCTAACAGAACTGAAAGGTGAATTAGTAATAGATGAAACAAATGTAGTGATTCCAACTATCGCTAGCAAACTTATTTTATAGGTAGCATAACAATAGCGCCCCCTGAGTAACAGGTGGGCGCTATTTGACGATTACAAAGAAATGATAGCTATTTAAGTTTCGTGCAATAAAAATACTTTATAATATTCCGATCAATTTTCTTTGGTTGAAATGATAAGATAAAATGATTTAGGTACAAAAATAAAAATTGTTGTAACGAATCAACAAATTTCTGGATATATAGATGATTGACTTTCAAAAATCTTGGTTCAGAATAGCAAAATTCTCATTAGAAAGGAGGTAAATCGTGGATAAAGAAAATATATATCAAGAATATGGGGACTTTATTTTTAGGTATTTATTAACCCTTACACATGATGGTCAATCTGCTGAAGAATTAACGCAAGAGACGTTCTATCAAGCCATTAAGTCCATTGACAACTTTCATCATAACGGAAAAGCAAAATTTTCAACATGGCTATGTTCAATCGCCAAAAACGTTTGGTTACAAGAAATGAATCGCGAAAAAAACAAGCACAAGTTGGTGAACTCATTAAGTGATGAAACGCCTATTTCTTATAATTTAGAAGATGAATATTTTAAAAATGAAGACAAAATTAGTTTTTATAAAAAAGCTCAACAACTGAGTGACATTAAACGTGAAATACTTTATCTCAGATTATTAGGGGATTTATCTTTTAAAGAGATTGGCTCCATTTTAGGCGGAACAGAAAACTGGGCAAGAGTAACATTTTACCGAGCAAAACAACAAATTGGAAAAGGTGGGGAAGATTATGAATCATAGTGTATTTAGAGATTTAGTCCCGAGCTACATAGAAAATTTAACAAGCGAAGAAACAAATAATGAAATCGAAAAACATATGGAACAATGTGAGGATTGCCGACAGTATGTAAAGGACATGCAGGAAGATTTGTTGGTAGAACATACCCATGAGCAAAAAAAGGAGGAGAAAGGTATCGACTTTTTTAAAAAGGTACGATCAAAAAACAGAAAAAAGATTTTCATTATTGTAGGATCACTACTATCCATTTTCATTGGCTGTTTCTTCTTCTTCGACCAAATGTGGATTGCAAATGAAAAAAATGTGCAAACAACCGTCAAACAACAAGGTACAATGGTTACGCTGTCCTTTCAAACGAAAAATGACAATCGATATATTTTACCAATGAATTTTAGGGGACAGAAGTATATCTATGAGATCATTATTTATGAAAAATGGAATGATCTTTCAGAACCAGCCAGGATTTTAAAAGATGGAAGTCCTGTCACGTTTACATTTTTAGATGCAAACACATTAATACTAGGCAATGGTGAAGAAATGAAACTTACAGATGAAGACAAAATACTCATTCAATATAAAAACAGTACGGAAGAGATACGATTAAAGGATTTATACGATCCAGAAGATAAAAGAAAATGATATGAACATGAATAAGAAAGAACTAGCTGCTACATTAACCTGAGATTATTGTTCCAAAACTCGTCCTTTTCTGGACACTATCCTTTTCGGTTAGAAAAGGATAGTGTTTTTTTATTTTTTATGTAACAAAACCCTGTTCATTATTCTGTGTTCAATAACCTATTCGTTTTTATCTTATGTTACAAACAAATTAGAGTGAAAATGAGAAAGAGTGATTATTAGCGTTAATTGGATATGCACGGGTGTCGACAGGATTACAAAATTTAGATTCACAAACAGATGCGTTAAAGCAACATGGTTGTTCGAAAATGTTTCACGATAAAATTAGTGGGACAAAAAAACAACGTCCTGGTTTAGAGGAAGCACTTCATTATGCACATGAAGGTGATACAATTGTCGTTTGGCGATTAGATCGACTAGGGCGAAATATGCAAGATTTAATTCAAATCGTTAACAACTTAAATGAACATGGTATTAGCTTTCATAGTCTGCAAGAAAGTCTAACAATGGACAAAAGTAATGCAACAGGACATTTGATGTTTCACTTATTCGCTGCATTTGCTGAATTTGAACGTAATTTAATTGAAGAAAGATCGGCAGCAGGTAGGGACGCAGCTAGAGCCAGGGGAAGGCTCGGTGGTAGACCAGAGAAGTTCGGTACAAAAAACATAGAAATGATGAAATCGCTTATTGAAAGTGGTACACCTATAAAGGATGTCGCAGCAAAGTGGGGAGTGTCTCGTACTACGATTTATCGCTATTTAGAAAAACAATAAATCAGAAAGATGGGTACTGTATATTTGAAAAAAAGTTGTACCGTTATAAAGAAAGAGTTACTGTTTAAGAAAAGTTGATCCAAAATGTAATTATTTCGGTTTTCCTTATTGAACTAACGGAGCAGTTTAGTTATAAAAGGAGATAAAAAAAGTTCAACAATTATGTTGAACTTTTAATGTTTGTTACATATTTTCAAATTGGAGATATTCTAAAATATTTCCAAAGGGGTCCTTGAAACTAATATATTTTCCTGGAGGACAATTAGTTGGTTCATCTACAATAAAATCTACTTTATTCTCTTTTAAGAATTTAACGGTTTCATAAATATCTTCAGTTCGCAATCCTAATACAACACCTGTAATTTTATTATCTTGATTAAAGGTTGTATTATTGTTCTCCTCTAAAATAATTGGTAACTCTCCGTGTACAAGTGATGCAATGTTAGGCCCATACTGCTTGTTTAATTCAAAACCTAAAGTATTGGTATAAAAGTCTATTGCTCTGTTTAAATTTGGCACGTAAATACTTATAACACAAACCTGATTCACCATTTTATCCCACCTATTTTTAGTATTACTATAAATATTCTACACACGTTAGTGAGAATCCTTTATATAAAAAAATCACTCGATTATCTTCTTCAACTCCCATGAAAGAACTTAATCACCTTTCATATTTTTTGGTGAAGTGCTGCTTTTACGCTTCATGGTTGGCTAACGTGGTGCTTTAGTTTAACAAGGTGAGTCAACTTTAGGTTGGCTTTTTTTGTTGCACATACGGAACAAACTGCGCAGCAGTGGAGACAAAAAAGAGCAATCGGATCATCCCGATTGCTCTTTTCTCATGCTGATGTACGATGCGGTTTTTATTTCATTTTCAACGACAGTAGTACATCATGTATCGCGACAAGTTTTGTTTCGAGCCGGTGCAAAAGATAGAATGATACGAATATCGGGAAACCGATTTCTTGTATAAGGCTCATCCATTGTTCCATTTCGTTACCTCCTCTCTTTGGCTACATAACGAAAGCGGAAGCGTCTTGGTCAGGGGCGACAGGCATAAGACAGATTTGGCGAAGGGGCGTTCTTTGCCCAATAGCCAATCTGACTTATGACCCCGAGCATCTGGCGCCCGGAGTCTAGATGAGAAAAACCGGTTCCCCAGTCCGAAAACTGGTGAACCGGTCATTTCATGGTGTTATGCGTTTGCAAGTTCAGTGACGTTGCGTTCGACGATGCGGGCGCCTACAGCCGTTTCTAGCGGAGCACCGTCCACTTCGAAGACTCCCGCAGCGATGATTTCCTGCATCGCCGCGTCTACGTTTTGCGCGGTTAAATCTGCACGGGGTTCATCCACCGATAGTGTCACTTTTTTGCCGGTCGCCGTACTGAAATTTAATTGTAATGTCTTTGCCATTTTCTATTCCCCCTTTTTTGTTTAGGTGTTGTGCCCCTTTGGATTAGGGCCCCAATGCCTTTTTGATTAGTTGTTGACGGTTGATGTTTCTACGACTTCTGCACCGATGAACGGGAACTCCGATAACTGTGCAAGTTGTTCCAGCGCTGCGTAAAGGTTGTCCGCCTCTGCGTTTTTCACGATATTGCGGTACGTTTTTGATTTGCGGATGAGTTTGCCTTCTTCTGTTTGTCCACCGTCAAAGTAGACTTTTGCGGTTGCGTTTTTGAATTCGATTGCTGCCATGTGAATCACCTCCCTTCACCCTTTAGATAGAATAAAAGAGGGGAAAGGGATACATGATTTGTACATATTTTTCAGATGTGCATATTTACAATGCATTTGGCTGTGCTGTAGCTTTACTCGGAGGCGGGGGAGTTATCACTATTTGATTGGAGCGTTTGCTTATGACAAAGCTATCGTTCAAGCCGCGTTGATGACTGCGGAGCATAAACCAAGATCTGTATAGAGTAATAGATGGATTGGTTGATGGAGACGTCTATATGGAACTATTTTAGGATTTGAATCACTTATTAAGGCTACGTCTCCTTCGCCCTGTTTTTAGAAAAACGAAAGAGATTAAAAAATCAGACAGGTTGTTTACATTTTCCCTTGATATGGTATTTTTATTTAGAGTCTCTATTATAAGGGGGAAGAGGTATGCCTTTATTTTCACAGATCATAACTGACTTTTGGCGGACGCCATTTTTAAAAGGAGACGTCCTCTATAGCGATGATGTTTTTACGGTCGCCACCAACCCTGACCTAAGCGAAAATCGTCGGGCCATGGTGCTGGAAACTTCCGACGGCCGGGTTATGGCGGTCCTGACACCTATGTTGGCTGATAAGGTAGGCCTTCATCAACAACAAGATTTGTCCGAGTCGACTTTTCGCCGAAAATTGAAGGAAGCGGGAGTCACTCTGCATGGGGCAGATTATCTTTTTTATTTTTCAGAAGCGGAAAAGAACGTATTGCTGGAAGAAAACATGGAAGGTGACTTGCGCCAGTTAACCGAGCAAGATGATGCGGTGTTCTCTGAGTTCCAGTCTTCTGCCACGGAACAAGATTTGGATGAAGCTTATGTGGAATTGGATCACTGGGTGGTTTTCGGCTCTTTTGAGCAAAACCGGCTGGTCAGTGCTTCCAGCATGTACCCTTGGAAGAATGCGCGAATCGCCGATCTGGGCATACTGACTCTGAAGCCTTTTAGAGGAAAGGGGCATGCCCGCAAAGTAGTACGTTCTATCAGCAAGTACGCCTATGATCAGGGATACGAACCCCAGTACCGCTGTCGGCTGGATAACAAGGCATCTGCGTCGCTGGCTAAAGCAGCGGGTTTGACGCTGTTTGGAAAGTGGGAAGTCATTTCGCCTGATTCCACTGACTGAGAGTCCGACGTACTATTAAATTCTTGTGATTCAAGCTCTTGTGTGGGATGGTTCAACTGTGTGTATACTCCTATTAGGGGTATTATTCAATGGGGCTTTAACGAAAAAAAAGACGATGAGGAGAATCAATATGAGCATAGGAAACTTTTCTTTAAGTTTAACTGTAAAAGATATAAAAGCATCTAAAGAGTTTTATGAAAAGCTTGGATTTCACGTTTTTGGCGGAAAAATGGAGCATAATTGGTTAATCATGCAGAATGACGATTGTACGATCGGATTATTTCAGGGGATGTTTGACAAAAGTATGTTAACCTTCAACCCGGGATGGAACAACAAAACCGAAGAAGTAAATCCGTTTAAGGATGTTAGAGTTTTACAGGAAGAACTTCGTGAAAAGGGTATATCTTTTGTTACTGAAGTTGACGTAACATCAGAAGGACCAGGCAGCTTTATCATTGAAGACCCAGACGGCAACCCGATCCTTGTCGATCAACATAGATAAAACGATTTAAATCGCTTTTGCATGGCGTCCCTATAAAATGTGCATTTGGGCGCATGTATGGGTGTGCGACAACCCGTATTTTAAGTATTTCACGTATAAGGTACCTGGTTCTAAACAAATTGAAATTATTTAGAACCAGGTACCTTTTCATTAAGAATTTATAGTGCTGATCGAATTCATTAATAGAAAAATTGCGTGCGATCCTATTTGCTATCCTCAGTCCATGCATAATTTCAGGATACTTTACAATACTAAGCCTTCCGTAACTTATCTTATAAGCATGAAGGGAAGAGGTATAAATGGGTAAGGACTCAGAAACAAGTTGGAAACAAGATCATCCAAGCAATTTTTTTAGCAACTCTGTTCAGAAGGCGGATCGTGCGGTGAAGCAAGCAATGTCACATCCAGAAGAGATAGCCGTTGAGCATGCTTTCAATTCCATATCACGCGCGGAAAAAGCATATGCGAATGCAGAACAGCACAATGAGAATATGGATGCAGTTCCACAAAACAAAGAAAAATTAGACACGATGAAGCAGCAATTGAACGAAGTCCGTGGAATTATGGACGAGCAGTAAGCCACCCCTGCAGGTTTTTGGGTGCCGGGTTCTAAAACAACTCATAATTGTTTCAGAACTTGGTACCTTTCACCAGAACCCCCCTTCTATCGGCGTATCATACTCCTTAAAAATCTCACCAAATAACGCCTTATCAATGAGTTCACGCAAGACGCCATCGAAGTAGCCGGGGATATTCCGGATGTTTTTGCGCTTTGTGGCTTGAACGGAAATGTGAAGGGCCTGGATGGCTAAATCCACAGAAATACTACTATAAGAGCAGTTGTATCAATGGTTTGCAAACATAAGCGATGTTGAACTTATGATTTTTGCAAAAAACATGGTGTTATTCAATTTAGTCAGAAGATATAAAAGCACCTACATAATCAGGTTTGGTACACAAGAATTTGGGGGATATATTGAAAACGTCTAAGTCATTTAAAATAACTAATGCGATTATTAAAAAGCGAATGGGGTAGTAACAGATGAGTGGATTTACAGGGTTTATAGGGGAAACAAGCAATGCATCAGTTGTTTTAGAAAGCATGATGGATAATATCATTCATCGAGGTCCTGACTCATCGGTTATGTTTTCAGAAAACGAAGCAGCACTTGGATTGCGCCGTTTAAGCAATATGGGTGTAGGGGATGACAGTCAGCCGTATTACACGGAGGATGAATCATTTGTTTTAACTTTTACTGGGGAAATTTATAATGCCCACGAGCTAAAGGAGAAACTTATTTCTGCTGGTTATGTGTTCAACAAGCATACAGTTGGCGAAGTACTCATTCGCGGCTATGAAGAGTATGGGGAAAGTTTGCCAGAGAAATTACGTGGTAAGTTCGCATTTGTGATTTGGGATCGAAAAAACAAAAAACTATTTGGTGCACGTGATATGTTTGGCATTCAACCATTTTATTATGCACATATGAATGGTACGCTATTTTTTGGCTCGGAAATTAAAAGCTTTTTGCCACATATTCACTTCAATAAAGAATTAAATGAAAAAGCTTTGAAGCCTTATTTAACGTTTCAGTTTTCGGTATTAAACGAAACCTTTTTTAAAGGCGTTTTTAAATTATCGGCAGCGCATTATATGACGTATGTGGACGGACAAATTAATACCCAGCGTTATTGGTCTCCAGAGTTCAATCCAATAGATCAATCATTCGAAGAGATTGTAGAAGAAATCGATCAAACGGTAAGAGAATCAATACATGCACATCAAACGAGTGAAGTAAAAGTGGGTTCCTTTTTATCAAGTGGCGTTGATTCGAGTTATGTCGTATCTGTGTTGAACCCGGAAAAAACATTTACGGTGGGCTTTGATCACCAAAACTTCTCTGAAATCGATAATGCAAGGAAATTATCCAATGAATTGGGTATTGAAAATAGTAATGCAATTTTAGATCCAGATCTCATCTTTGAGAAATTGGAGGACATTCAATATATGATGGATGAACCTCATTCAGATCCATCAATCGTGCCGTTGTATTTTTTGGCGGAGCTTGCAAGTCGTGATGCTAAGGTCGTATTTTCTGGAGAAGGTGCTGATGAATTATTTGGCGGATACGCTGAGTACGATTCTACTGTCTTAATGAAGAAATATAAAAAACTCCTACTTTCAGTTCGCAAGCCTTTAGGTCTTCTGTCCAAACATTTACCTGAGGTAAGGGGAAAGAATTTCTTGATAAAAGGTGGACTTTCACCAGAGGAGTGGTTTATTGGACAGGCAAAAATATTTGAAGAAAAAGCTGTGAGTAAAATTTTAACAAGTCCCTATACCAACACACCTACCGTAAAAGAAATCGTGAAACCCTTTTATGACCAAGTGAAGGGTGAAGACGATGTGACAAAAATGCAGTATTTAGATTTAAATCTTTGGCTGGCGGATGATATTTTATTGAAAGCAGATAAGATGTGCATGGCACATTCAATTGACGTACGGATGCCATTTTTAGACCGTGAAGTCATGAAAATTGCTTCAAAAGTGCCTACTAAATATCGCGTACATGATATTGAAACGAAATATGCATTTCGGATCGCTGCAAAACGAACGTTGCCAGAGGAATGTTCGAACCGTAAAAAAATCGGATTCCCTGTACCTATTCGCCATTGGATTCGGGAAGAAAAATATTATTTGAAAATCAAGGCTTACTTTGAAAGTGTAGAGGCGGCCGAATTTTTTAATCAGCAGGCCATTTTGGATTTGTTAAATGATCACTACAAAGGTAAAGTGAATAATGGACGAAAAGTATGGACCATCTTTACGTTCTTAGTTTGGCACAAGAAATATTTTAATTGAGCGTTTAGAGATATGGTTATAACGAAATTACCTGATTTACGAAGACGGCTTTATCCATAGGATGAGGTCGTTTTTCGATGTTGTTGGTGGTTTTGCAATTTGAGCATTGGGTTGACTTTTGCGATGTTACGTAGGAATGGTTCCATAAGTTTATTCGCATATTGAAGGGGAGCAAAAGCGTCCAACGATTGCACAAGTGTCCAACGAAAAGTACAAAGTGTCCAACAAAGAGCGCAAAGTGTCCAACGAAAAATACAAAGCGTCCAACAAAGAGCGCAAAGTGTCCAACGAAAAGTACAAAGCGTCCAACAAAGAGCGCAAAGTGTCCAACGAAAAGTACAAAGCGTCCAACAATTGCACAAGTGTCCAACGAAAAGCACAAAACGTCCAACCAATCACGCATTTGAAAAGTTAGCACGCAAAATAAACAGCCCCATCGCTATTTATTTACAGAAAAACCCTTCAAACGGCGTATCATACTCCTTAAAAATCTCGCCAAATAACGCCTTATCAATCAACTCACGCAAGACGCCATCAAAATAGCCCGGGATATTCCGGATGTCCTTGCGCTTGGTTGCTTGAACAGCGATGCGAAGGGCTTGGATGGCTAGATCCTCAAATAACTCATTCTTATCCTCGTAGATACTGAACTTCAACAAACGAAGGGACTGTGCACGGTAGACGCCGAATAAACGGCGTGCCAATGAATCTTCCCCAAGTGTTGTGGATAAAAGTAACTTAATCCTCCCAAACAGTGTTGTAGGAGACTGTTCCGCAGGAGACGTTCTCTTAAGATCTTTAGTAATTATAGATTTAGAAAATAACGGTTCAGTTTCGGGATTGTCCACTTGTGGCTTACTGTCACAAGGCTTTGCCACTTCTTCTGGTGTGGTCATTTTCGACTGGTCATGGAAGGGTAAAATAGTGTAAATGTTAGCGCCAAGTCCATTCATGATGGGACGGATATAATGGATACGTTCGATGATGCCAAGCTTTTCTAACTTGCGGATGGCACGGCGGACGGTGACGTTGGACTTGTCCACAGTTGTTGCGATGGTGTCGTGTTTCAAATGGGCGGCCCCGTATTTAACGGAGTAGCGGCGGATCATATCGAGTACTTTTCGGTCCGTGTTGTTCAGGTCATTCCAGTTGGCTGTCAGGTGTCGATTGGCTGCTTCGTCCATATCGTGCTTGTTTGTGAAGTGTGCGTAGTTTGTTAGGTAAGTGGTCATGATTATAGTCCCCTTTATTCTTTAGATAGAAGGAAATCATGCAATCGGATACACATTTGTGAAATTAATTTTAAAAATGGGGTTTTTCTTTGCTTTTGGGGAGAAATGCTTACTAATGAGGAAGGAATGGTATCTGGTTAAGTGTGCAACCTATCATTTCGGAATTAGTGTCCTTATCTATAAAGAAATACCCTAGCCACACGCATCAACGTGTAGCTAGGGTATTTCTTTATTTAGTAAGCGCTTGAGTGACGGAAACCCAACCATTAGCACTTTTTCATAATATAAAGTTCAATTCAAAGCAACGTTCAGTTCTTCTAT
The DNA here is from genome assembly GCF_044762865.1 of Sporosarcina sp. NPDC096371. Classification (NCBI taxonomy): domain Bacteria; kingdom Bacillati; phylum Bacillota; class Bacilli; order Caryophanales; family Caryophanaceae; genus Sporosarcina; species Sporosarcina sp. NPDC096371. The sequence goes on along the minus strand of NZ_JBIWFE010000011.1, from coordinate 80,169 downwards.
GACTTCTTTTGTGATTTCTAAAAACTGTTCAGTGGCTGCCTTTTTTACGCTGTTTTTTAGTGTGACTAAATTCAATTGTGTATGCACGACAGGCCTGGTCAATTCGAGTAAGGGAGGTAAATTAAAGTCCGTCAACTTAGCAAAAGACATAGGGGAGAAGGCGATGCCTAATCCTCTTTTCACCATGCTTAACATGGGTAATGTTTCAGTTCCCCAGTAGATTACATTGGGCGTGAATCCTTGAGTTTGACAGGCATCCAAAATGAAATCTGAAATTCCATGTCCAAACGTTGTATGTTGCAAGAGAAAGTTTTCATTTCTCAAGTCTTCTAGGTTGATGGATGCCTCGCCTGCAAGAGGATGATCAGGTGGTAATGCCACTAATAGTCGCTCGGTTAAGAGTGCCGTTGTATGGAGGTCTGCCTTATCAAAAATATTTCTTACAATGCCTATATCCATTTTATGATAGCGTAACTGCTCTAGAATATAAGCTGCGTTTCCTTCTTTGACTTGAATGGTGATTTGGATAGATCGTTCATTTAACCGCTTCACTACTTCTGGAATAATTGTGAGATTTGCTACCGTTGAGCAGCCGATTGTCACATGTCCACGCATGCCTTGATCATGTTCATGAACTTCTTGGATAATCGCCATGGAGGATGCGAGCAGTTCTTTTCCCCTATCGTAGAGCAACTTCCCCGAATCTGTTAAATGCAAGCGTTTCCCCATCCGTTTAAATAATTGTACGCCTATCTCTTCTTCGAAACTTTTAATAGACATACTTAATGGTGGCTGCGTCATGTTGAGGGCCATCGCTGCTTTGGAGATGGTTCCGTGCTCAACAATTGCTATAAAGTATTTCAATTTTTGCATGTCCATGTCATCATTCCTTCTTAGATAGTCTCTTATATACATAAAAGGTATATAGATTACTCTTATTATATATTTCACATTTATATAGGGTTGATATAATATTACGACAAGTCCAACTCTTTTGGAATACTTCTAGCGAGTATATTAGCGAAAAGTGAAGGAAGGTGTGGGGAAATGTCGAAACGTATTAAAAAAGGGGGAAATGAGATGTTATTGAAAGGTAGAACACTACTTGTATTAGTAGTAAGTGCACTACTTGTTGTATTAGCAGGGTGTAGTAATGATTCCGTAAATGTAAGCGCTTCAAAAGATGGGGCGGACTATCCAAAACGTCCAATAACCCTAATCATCCCTTATGCGGCTGGAGGAAGTGCAGATATCCAAGCGAGGCTTATTGGAGAATCACTTCAAAAACAACTGGGGCAAGCTGTGAACGTGGTGTCAAGGGCAGGCGGAGCAGGAGCGACTGGCATGAACGCTGTTAAAAGTTCGAAAGCCGATGGATATACCATTATTTTAACGGCGGTTGGTCCTTCAACACTCACCCCGAATGCAAATCAAGTCGGATATAACGTAACGGAAGACTTTTTTCCAATCGCTCAAGTTTCTGAGGCGCCATATGGTCTGGCTGTGAATGGTGAATCAACCATTCAATCACTAGATAAGTTATTAGATTACGCAGGAAAAAATGCAGGAAAAGCAACGTTTGGAACGACAGGCGCGGGATTGCATCAGCATATTGTGATGTCTGATTTCTTGAATCAAATTCAAGGTGCAGATATGGAACATATCCCGTTTGAAGGTGGAGCCGAGGCTGTGAGTGCATTATTAGGCAACCATGTGACTGCCACTATGAATACAATTTCTGAAATTATTCCCCACGAAGAGAGTGGCGGATTGAAAATCGTTGCAGTAACGTCGGATGAACGACTAAAAGATTTACCTGACGTTCCCACTTTTAAAGAACTCGGTTATCAATTAGTCGGGCAAGGTGCTTGGTTCGGTATTATGGCACCGAAGGATACACCGGAGGAAATCGTAAATATATTGGATGCAAGCATAAAAAAAGCATTAGAAGATGAAGCAGTCAAAAAGCAATTTGATAATGCAGGTCTTCCTATTCAATATCTCGATTCAGCACAATTTACAGAGAAGGTCAAAGAAGAGAATGAAAAAAATGCTAAAGTCATTCAGGCGTTGAATCAAAAGTAATTCGACAAAGGGAGATATTAAATGATGAAAAAAGAAATTAGTGATATTTCCACAGGCATCGTATTATTGTTGTTCTCCATTATCGGGTATGTCATGGCGACTGATCTTGCGAGTCCAAATGTTGCAATGAAATATGGACCAGACTTTTTTCCGAAGTTGGTCCTTTCATTACTAGCGATTACATCACTCATATTGGTTGTGAACGCAATACGCAGGTATAAAAAAAGTACAGAATACCTTGGATTGGACAAAAGTGTCGTTTTCACAGTCCTTATATTTGTTTTCATCTTAATTGGCTACGTTTTACTGTTTTTCGTTGCAGGTTTCATCATTTCTACAATTGTGTTCTTATTTATTGGCCAGTGGGCATTCGGTATCAGAAAGATTGCTTTACTAAGTACAACATCCATTGTGATACCGATTGCCTTATACTTCTTATTTTCATTTTTCTTCAAAGTTCCACTACCATAAATTAAAAAAGGAGGGACGCATATGTCCCCAGATGCAATTGCAGGTATACTTTTTGCACTCGCTCCAGTTGCACTTCTTGCTAATTTGGCAGGGGTTGCGTTAGGAATCGTTTTTGGAGCGTTGCCTGGACTGACCGCAACAATGGGACTTGCCTTACTTATCCCGCTTACTTTTGGTATTCCACCTGTTGTTGCATTCAGTGCACTCTTAGGGGTCTACGTAGGTGCGGTATATGCAGGCTCGATTACTGCCATTTTAGTCGGCACGCCAGGAACAGCTGCTGCGGCGGCTGCGTTATTGGAAGGACCAGCACTTACACGGAAAGGTGAAGCAAAGAAAGCGCTGACGATGACGACGGTTGCTTCCGTAATAGGGGGGATATTTAGTTGTATCGTTTTAATTTTCATCTCTCCCCAATTGGCAAAAGTCGCTTTGACTTTTGGTCCCCCAGAATATTTCGCCTTGGCTATATTTGGCTTGTCGATTGTGGCGGGGGTATCCGGAAAGTCGTTATTAAAAGGTGTCATCGCGGGACTCATTGGGTTGTTCATTGCAACCATCGGGATGGACCCTATCAATGGTACGAATAGATTTACTTTCGGCAATGTCAATCTATTAAACGGTATTGATGTTGTACCAGCGCTTGTCGGCTTGTTCGCGATTTCTGAAGTATTAACGAGGATTGAAGGGAAAAGTGAACAATTGAAAAGTAAGATAAGTTCTTCTTCAGTCGGAATGAAAGCTGCTGATTTGAAGAGAAACTGGTTTAACCTTTTAAGGTCATCTGCTATCGGAACGTTTATCGGTATTATTCCTGCTACTGGTTCAGGTGTGGCTTCGTTTGTCGCTTACAACGAAGCGAAACGCGCGGCAAAAGATAAATCTTCGTTTGGAAAAGGTAATATTGATGGAATTGCTGCAACAGAATCAGCGAATAGTGCTGTGACAGGCGGCGCATTGGTTCCTCTTTTGACATTAGGGATTCCTGGAGATGTCATTACGGCAGTTATGCTCGGAGCCTTAATGATTCAAGGATTAACGCCGGGGCCAATGCTGTTTACAACAAACGGCGACGTTGTCTATGGAATCTTTGCGGCTTTAATTATCGCGAATATATTCATGCTCTTCTTGGGATTAGGTGCTACGAAAATATTCCCTAAATTGCTACGTATTCCAGAAGGGATCTTAATGCCTCTTATCGTCGTGCTTTGTATTTTGGGATCCTATTCGATTGCTAACTCGACGTTTGACGTGCTCATTATGTTGTTCTTTGGACTAGTAGGATATCTAATGCTAAAAGTTGAATTGCCACTTGCGCCTTTGCTGTTGGCGTTAATATTAGCACCGATAGCGGAAACCAATTTCAGACGCTCTATGCTTTTATCCCAACAAGATTTGACGATCTTTTTAACAAGACCGGTGAGCCTTGTGATCTTATCTGTAACGTTCCTCGTTATTGCGAAAATAGCGTTTAATGAATTTAAGAAATTCAAAAATGACAAAGTGATAGAAAAAGGGTAAGGGTGGGGAGCAACTTGTATATGGTCAACAGCGCACTAAACGATATCAATGACTATTTAGAAAGTAAACAAGATGATGCGCTTGCTTTTCTTGAAGAAATCGTCAATATTGATAGTTTTACTTATGATAAAGAAGGCGTAAATCGAGTGGGTGAAGTCATTCGACGGCAGCTAGATGCAGCGAATATTCCCTATGAAGTCCGGAAGAACGAGGACTTCGGCGATCATATTATTGCAACGGTAAAAGGGAAAAAAGAAGGCAAGATTCTATTGATGGGGCATCAAGACACGCCGCATCCACAAGGAACGACGAAAAATCGTCCATTTCAAATAGAGGGGAATCTTCTTCGTGGACCGGGTGTATCTGATATGAAATCGGGGCTCGTCAGTATGATTCATGCAGCCGTTGCTGTTCGTGAATTCGCGCAGGATGAACTTTGTGACATAGAGATCTTGTTTACACCGGAAGAGGAGATAGGTTCCCCGATTTCAAGGGCTGTCATTGAAGAGCGTGCAAAGGATGCCCTCGCCGTATTTAATTTGGAAGCGGCTAGACCTGATGGTTCTGTCGTAACTGCCAGAAAAGGTTCGGCGCATCTGAAAATTGAAATCGAAGGGAAAGCAGCTCATTCTGGGGCATTTATAGAAGATGGTATCAGTGCAAATGATGAACTTGCACTGAAAATGAATAAAATCAAACAACTCATGGATCTTGAGGCTGGCGTAACGATCAATTTTGGGAAGATCGAAGGGGGGATCAGCAATAACGTTGTTTCTCCCCATGCGACTGCAACGATTCATATTGGTTTTTGGCGAAGGGAAGATTTCGAAGGACTGTATAGCCAAATACAATGGATTGTCGATACTTCTTTTGTACCTGGAACGAAAAGCACATTGTCCGGCGGCATTGGGATCTTACCAATGGAGAAACATGAAGGCGTAACGAAGTTATATGAAACTGTTCAGTACGCTGCAAAAGGATTAGCCCTGCCTATCACCGAACAGAGGACTAAAGGGGCGGCCGATGCAGGATTTACCGCGTCACTTGGCATCCCGACGATTTGTGGAATGGGAGCAGTAGGGGGGAAGTGGCACGCAGTCGATGAATATATGGAACTGGATACATTTCTTCCACGTATGAAATTGCTGGCGAATTCGATTGTAATAGTTGCACAGGATACATTGAAAGAATAATCATCCCCATGAAAGTACCATGTAAATAAAAATTGCATGGTACTCTTTTTATAGAATAAGTGAAGTAGGTAGGAATGCAGATGGAAATAAGTGTAGTTGTACAATCAATCGTCATCATTTCGTTCATGATCATCATTGGAGCATTCCTTTCGAAATCTTTTACATTTAATGAAGATACACGAAGTGTTTTCATTAGTTTAATCGTAAATGTAGCAATGCCGTGTATTATCTTATCAAGCATTTTTAATGTAGAAATGAACGACAATACCTTTACGATGATCATTTTGGTGTTTTGTTTGTCTATCCTTATTAATCTTGCGGGAATTGGACTTGGCTGGTTACTCTCGGTGATTTTTTATAGGAAGTCAACGAAAAAGAGAGAATTGGCACTGTTGTCCGGGTTAGGGAATACTGGATTTATAGGTATACCGTTATGCGCTGTACTACTTGGTCCAGAAGGGGCTTTGTACGCTGCTATATTTGATGCGGGTGTCGACTTTACCATTTGGACCGTTGGTGTTTTGATGCTCCAAAAGAAGAGAAGTTTTGGTATCCAAACATTCAAATCAATGATTAACATTCCCATAATTGCGATTGTAGTCGGATTGACTGTTTCTTATTTTCATTACAGTCCGCCATCGATCATGATTAGCCTTGTCGACCAATTAGCTGCACTTGCCGCACCGCTCGCAATGTTTTATATCGGTATTCTGGTCATGACGTTGAAAGGTTCTAAAGTGAAGGAATCCGGTACGAAAGTGTGGCTCCCGATTACAGTGAAATTATTACTGCTACCCGGAGTCGTGGCGATATTAATAACGTTTTTACATTTGGATCTGGCCATCGTTCAAACCGTGCTTATCCAATCGATGATGCCAACGCTGACACTTGCATCGATCTTATTCGCAAAATACTCAGCGGATGAAGATATCGGGGCCATTACGACGGTATTATCGACGGTTTTGGCTTTATTGACCATTCCGCTGATGATTTATTTGGTGAATGTGTTTGTGTTGGGTGGGTGAAGGGTTAAGTATCCATATTACACAAAGCCCTAAGGAATTCCTTAGGGCTTAAAAAGTTTAGAATTCTTGTATAAACAGTTGTACGCAACGGAGTGTTAACTATTCTCTTCAACTTCTAATTTAGCTATTAGATTTCTTGCTAGTTTTAGCTTCTCTTCCGGAATACTCAGGGGAATTACACATCCGGGTGCAAAAATGATTTTGTTATCTCCTACTTGCGCTAATGCATCTTGGAAGTGAGCCGTCAGTTCTTCTTCAGTCCCATTTTTAAGTACATTATTTTCTTCAATTCCACCAATTAGAATTTTGTCTGTTAAAGCCCTAGCATCTTTTAAACTAATGTTAGATGTACGATCATGCCAATTGATTGCTTGAACAGGATAATCTTTAAGTCGATCGAACATAGGACTTAACCCATGGATGTGTAAGATGTTAAACCAAGTATCATTTTTGATTTCATCCAAAATTATAAGATCATATCGTTTTCCAAAGCATTCATAACTTTTCCAAGTGGTTTTGTCATAGTCAGCGACTTGTGATGCAAAGAAGAAACCGTCAACTCCTATGTTGATTAACTCTTTGGCGAAGTTGGTTGTTGTGTTTGCAATGATAGCCAACCCACGATGCAAATCATCGCTATTGACCTTTAAGTGTTCTAATAGTTCTACGCCACATAGTTTCCAAGCAATTGTTAATGGACTAAAAATAGTTGCGATTATAGGAACCTTTCCTTTATATTTAGCGACAATTGCCTTCGTATAATCGAGTTCCCTCTTTAAGGCACCACTATCTACTAGTAGTGTGCTGAGATTATTCCAGTCTTTAACAGTTTTGATAGGGTGGTCCGTTACTTGCCCAACAACTTGTGGGTCGGTCGGCCATTTAATAGCTGTGCCCCAATCTTCAACACCATATAAACCGTTATAGCTAAGCTTAATGAGATCAAGATCTAATTCTTCTTGGAATGAGATTGTGCGTTCAACGAATGCGTCATGTGTACGGTCTTCTAAAGGAAAGTGCTTCCAAAGGCTAATGAGCGATTGATTGATGTTTTCCCCATTTAGAACTGCTTGAAGTCTTTCGGTAGCTGTAGAGATGGTAACAGTATTTGATTGAGTCATTATAAATCTTCCTTTCCCACAAGTTAGTTTAGTTGTATTGGATTGAATACCTATTAATTGTGCTGTAGTTCTCTCGTTTGTGTATTTGCGATTTTCTCCAAGGACTGTTTTAAATCTGCAATGATATCATCGGAATCTTCCAATCCGGCCGACAGTCTTATTAATCCATCGGTGATGCCGTATTTAATACGCTCTTCTGATGGAATAGATGAGTGTGTCATTGATGCGGGGTGTTGTACTAATGTTTCCGGATCGCCAAGACTAAATGAAATTAGCCCGAGTTTTAGATTATCGATAAATTGCTGTCCAGATGATAGCCCACCTTTTAATTCAAAAGAAACAATTCCACCCATAGCTTTCATTTGTCTTTTAGCTAATTCATGTTGTGGATGCGATGCGAGTCCCGGGTAAGATACCTTTTTGATCGCTGGGTGTTGTTCAAGAAATTCTGCAATAGCAAGTGCATTATCGCAGTGCCTCTTCATTCTTACCGGCAATGTTTTTAACCCTCGCATGATTAAATAAGATTCCCAAGCGTTAAGGTTTTGACCTAAGTCACCCATGATTTTTTTCCTCATCATAGCAATTTCAGTTTGCTTCCCAATAATAAACCCAGCAATAACATCTCCGTGCCCATTCATATACTTAGTTCCGCTGTGAACAACAACATCAGCACCCATTTCCAATGGCTTTTGGAGATAAGGAGTCATGAAAGTATTGTCAATAATTAGTGTTAAGTTATTTTTTTTAGCAATAGCAGAAAGCCCATTGATATCGAGAACCGTAAGTCCAGGGTTTGAAGGGGTCTCGATATACAAGACTTTTGTATTTTCTTTGATAGATCGTTCGACAATATCGTGGTCAGTACAATCAATGTAGTCATATCCAATGCCAAAGCGGGGGGCTAAGTTTTTAAGGAAACTGAATGTCCCACCATATACATCTTTCGTTACAAGAACGTGGTCGCCGTTTTGAAGGTAAGCAAGTAAAGAAATGGAGATTGCAGCCATCCCACTACTTACACCCAAAGCGGCTTCTCCATTCTCTAATTTGGCAACTTGTCGTTCAAGTTCGTTTGTAGTTGGATTGCCATATCTACCGTAGTAAGTACCTTCAATTTCACCTAAAACGACTGCAGCTGCATTTTCCGAATTCGAGAATGAGTAAGCAACTGCTGGTGTAATTGATTGGGAAATGACACCTGTGTGGCGATTTTCTTGATCCAACGAGTGGATGATACTTGTATCAGTGCTCCATGAACTTTTCATAGTAACCTCCTAAAAGATTATCTAAGTCACAAAGTATATAACTTTGTAAACTTATTAATCTATTATATTATTTACTGAGCTAATCATTACCTAATTTAAATATTCTGTCAATGCTTATTTTTAAAAAATGGAAGTATTGCATTTGAAATGAAGGGCAGTAACATGGAGCGAATGATTGGGGTCATTGGGTTTGTGGCACGATTTGACTGGTTGTTTATAGTTATTTAAAAGTTGTGTGGGGTCAATGGATACTCTACAGGGCGAGGATGAAGTTTGTGTTGGAGGATTAAGGAGATAGTGAATTGATGGATTACTCATCAATTTTGTTCAAAACACCAATTGAAATTAGGAAGTTTCTTCTATTATGAAAGCAGTACTTTCAAGGTAATGACTTTAATATTTGGGCTAAAAAAAGGTGTTGACATGTAAACTGAATTGAATGATAATTGTGAATAGAAATAAGTTTATAATATTATATAATTAAACGCGAGGGACGTGAGGAGTTGATAAAGGATATGAGCGGGGCTGTAGTTCAAGTTGAGGACAAGTTAATTAGTTGGAGAAGGTATCTTCATCAGAATCCGGAACTATCTTTCGAGGAGATAGAAACTTCGAACTTTGTATACTCTGAATTGTTGTCCTTCGGTGGTTTGGAAATTACCCGTCCAACAAAAACAAGTGTGATGGCAAGATTAATAGGTGCGCAACCGGGCAAGGTTATTGCCATTCGGGCTGATATGGATGCGCTTCCAATTGAGGAAGATAATGAACTTGAATTCAAATCAAAAAAAACTGGGGTTATGCATGCTTGTGGTCATGATGCCCATACGGCTATGTTACTTGGAACTGCAAAAATACTAGCGGACATGAAGGAGAGTATAAAAGGAGAGGTTCGTTTTATATTCCAACATGCAGAGGAGCTGTTTCCTGGCGGTGCTCAGCAAATGGTGGATGCGGGAGTTATGGATAATGTAGATCAAATTATTTGTACGCATGTACGTTCAAATATGGTAACCGGCCAACTTGGTGTACTCGCTGGTCCAGTCTTGGCCTCACCTGATAGTTTTTCAATTAAGGTTATAGGAAGCGGAGGGCACGCGGCCAAACCTCATCAAAATATAGATAGTGTAATTATCGCAGCTCAAGTAGTTACTAATCTTCAACAGATTGTATCAAGATATATAGATCCTATTGATGATGTTGTATTGTCTGTTACGCAAATTCACGGAGGAACAGCCGATAATGTTACACCAGGAGTTGTAGAAATTAGTGGAACCGTTCGGACTTTTGATCAAAGGTTAAGAGAGGAAATCCCACTGGAGATGGAAAGAATCGTCAAAGGTATTACAGAAGCGCATCGTGCCGCTTATGAAATTGAATATAGAAATGGATATCGTCCAGTCATAAACGACGAAGAGGTAACAGAGGTTGTCAAGAATACAGTGATTGATTTATACGGGGCGGACGCCTTGGACAAAATCAGGCGTGGAATGGGTGGGGAAGACTTTTCTGCTTATTTGCAAAAAGCACCGGGGTGTTTTTTCTATCTAGGCGTAGGCGAAGAGAATATGGAGAAAAATTATCCACACCATCATCCGAAATTTAATGTAAATGAAGAAGCACTCACGATTGGTGTAAATGTATTGTTGAATGTTGTCCAAAATCTGATGACAAAATAGGGAGATTAGTAGTATGGCTCATATGGCTAGAATAAAAAAATTCTATGAATATATGGAAGCGAAAGAACTAGATATGGTTTTCGTGACACTTCCGAGAAGTATCCACTACTTTACAGGTTTTAACACAAATCCACATGAACGATTTTTTTGCTTATTTATGCCGCTGATCGGAGATCCGGTTTTAATTCTCCCAGAGCTGGATTTAGATGAAGCAAGCCGGAAATCTTGTATTAAAAAACTACGGACACATAAAGATAACGAGGATCCCATGGAGATTGTAACGGATCTTACAAAGAAAAACGCTAAAAAGTGTGGTGTGGAGAAAGAGCATCTTACATTAATGAGGTTCGAGGAAATTGCAGGCGTTGTCGAAGCGGAAACGTATGTCAATGTGGAATCTGAAATTCAAAAAATGAAAGTTATTAAATCATCGGATGAAGTCGCAAGCATTAGACAAGCAATTCGTATTTCCGATGAAGCATTGTTTGAAGGATTAAAAATGGTTAAACCAGGCGTTACAGAATATGAAATTGCAGCTGAAATTCAATATCAAAGAATAAAGTTAGGCGCTGATGGCGGAGGACTAATGGTTGTATCCGGTGAAAAGTCTGCTTTACCACATGGCCGTACGGGAGATCGGGTTTTGAAGGAAGGGGATCTTCTGTTAATTGATGGAGGTGTCTTGAAAAATGGATATGTTTCTGACATTACAAGAACATTTGGCGTCGGAGAGATTAATGAACAGCGAAAAGAGATTTATGAAACGGTATTAGCGGCGAATGTGGCGGCAATAGATGCGGTTAAACCTGGAGTGTCTTTTGGTGAATTAGACAAAATCGCTCGTGACATCATTATAGACAAAGGCTATGGCAAGTACTTTACACATCGCTTAGGACATGGAATGGGGATGAATAATCATGAATATCCTTCAATCCATGGACTGAACAGAGATGTATCCAAAGCTGGAATGGTCTTCACAATCGAACCGGGGATCTACGTACCGGGTGTTGGCGGAGTTAGAATAGAAGACGATATTTTAGTGACTGACGATGGTGCTGAAGTTCTAACACACTATAAAAAAGAATTAATCTTATTGTGATTTAGTACAAAACTATCCATTACTAGTCTAAGGAGGTGATGATGAGTCTAGGAATGGTTCTAGATTGAAGTCCTTATAAAAACTTACTTTCCAATAAAAATAAGGGGGAACACTACTAATGAAGAAAAATAAATGTTTTGGCATAGCGCTTGCCCTAATTCTTGTTTTGGTTTTATCAGCCTGTACTGCAGCTACTTCAGAAACCTTAGATACCGGAAAAGAAAAAGGGACGGATAATGGAAATAATGTAGTGCGAACAGATTTGAATATTGGAATTGAAGCAAGTCCAACGACGCTTATACCAAATACGGATCCAAACTTTATAAAAGATATGCACCTTAAAAGTATTTTCGAACCACTAATTGGAAGAAGTCCAGACGGTGAAATGACACCACTTTTAGCTACTGAGTGGGAAAATATTGATGATCTGACATGGAAATTCAAACTACGTGAAGGTGTGAAATTCCATAATGGTGAAGTTCTAACGCCGGAGGCCATTAAATATTCAATAGACTATATTATGGACGAGAAAAACCAATCAGGATATCGAGGTCACTTTGCTTCAGTTAAAGAAGTCAGAATAATCAATGAAGTTGATTTTGAAATTATTACAAGCGAACCAATGCCAACATTACTTGTTAAATTGGCGGATAACCTTCTGATTATGGAACCTAAACATATGGAGGAGGTTGGAGATGGTGCAGCCGAAAATCCAATTGGAACAGGCCCATATGAATTTGTTGAAATGCAAAGAGATCAAAGTTTCAAAATGAAAGCATTTAAAGACTATTGGGACGGTGAGCAAGAAATTAAAGAGATTAATTACAGGGTTATTCCAGAATTCAGTTCAAGACTTTCTGCTTTCTTGGCAGGGGAAATTGATTTGCTGAATAACTTGCCAGTAGACTCCATTGCTAAAATTGAAGGAAGTAATGAAGGGAAAATCGAGTCAGTGAGCTCATCTAGAGTGATTTACCTTGGTCTAAATGATAAAGAAGGTAGTCCATTTACGGATAAAAAGGTTCGCCAAGCCGCTAACTATGCCATTAACACGGATGACTTACTAGAGTATGTACTAAACGGCCAAGGAACGAAAATGACAGGACCTCTTTCGATGGTTAATGAAGGGTATACAGAAACAATGGAATATGAACATAATCCTGAAAAAGCACAGGAACTATTGAAGGAAGCTGGATATGAGCCAGGTGAACTGAAAATTACACTTGAAACAACGAATGGCCGATATCCGATGGATGCACAAGTTGCCCAAGCAATCTCTACACAACTAAATGAAGCAGGGTTCGATTCTTCTGTCCAGATAAACGAGTATGCAACGCATGTAAGTAGAATTGCAAAAAATGAAGTTGGAGAAATGTATGTGAGTAGTATGGGAACGCAATTCGATGCTATAGGTACGATGAATAACTTATTTATACCAGGTAGTACATTCTTGCTTCATACTCCGTCTAAAGAAATCCAACAAAGCATAATCGATGGTTCTTCGATTATGGATGTTGCGGAACGTAAGGCGCATTTCGACAAGCTCCAAAACTGGGCTGCTGAGGAAGCTGTAATGGTTCCATTATGGCAGCAAGGGGACGTCTATGCTATTAACGAAAACCTAGAGTTTCATCCGCGTGTTGATCAGAGATATATCTTCACAGATGTAAAATGGAAAAAATAACAGTATAAATTTAACGATAAGACATAACTGTATTCATCCACTGGTTTGAATAATGCAGGGTCTAGTCTGCTATAAATTCATTTTCATCGTAATTTATAGCAGTTATTTCTTTTTTTATGAAAGTTATTGAAAATAAAGGACGTCAAATAATTTATTTGAGCCTATTATACTGACCCTTGAACATAGTCTAATACCGTGCTCATTAGAAAAGGGGTACCTCATGCTAGGATATATTTTAAAACGAGGCGTACAAACATTTGTTGTTCTATTTCTAACGATTACATTAGTATTTTTTATTATCCGTTTATCTGGCGACCCTACATATTTGTATATGCCAGATGATGCAACGGAAGAAATGGCTGAACAGTTTCGCGAACAATTAGGTTTTAATCGTCCTCTCATTGTGCAGTATGGAAGCTTTTTAGCGGATGTTGCTAAAGGTGATTTTGGAGAATCACTCATGTACCGCCAAGATGCATTATCTATGGTACTTGCCAAAATACCTGCAACATTTCAATTAGCCTTTTTTGCCCTATTTATAGCCATAGCGGTAGCGATACCTTTGGGCGTAATCTCGGCGTACAAACAAAATACAATCTATGACAGAATCGGAACGGGAATCACGGTATTAGGACAAGCAATTCCAGGTTTTTGGTTGGGACTGTTACTAATATTAGTGTTTTCGGTCACATTCAAAATGTTACCTTCCGGTGGTGGTGGATCAATAATTCACTTAATTTTGCCGGCAGTAACACTTGCAGCGCATAGTGCCGCGCGATTTGCCCGATTTACTAGATCTACAATGCTCGATGTGTTGCGTAAAGATTATATTAGAACAGTAAAATCTACGGGAGCGCCAGTATTTTCGATTCTATATAAATACGCATTGAAAAACACGTTGATTCCAATTATAACAATTGCTGCATTGGATTTAGGTGTGTTAGTGGGTGGGGCCGTAATTATTGAATCCGTATTTTCTTGGCCTGGTTTAGGTCAATTGCTTATCAAGGCTCTTATGGGGCGCGACTTTCCAGTTGTAATTTCGGGTGTTTTTATCATTGCTTTTAGTATCTCAATTATTAACTTTTTTGCGGACATATTATACGGACTCGTGAATCCACAAGTCCGAGTAAAGTAAGGAGAGAATACAATGGTCAGTAAAGTGACAGGTGTTGATACGGGAGAAATCGAAGTTTTGCCAGTTAAAGCAAAAAGAAAGTCGAAATTACGTTACTTTTTAAAAGAACTAATGAAAAGTCCAACAGGGGTTATTGGATTTTCAATTATGGTTATCGTAATCTTTTTGGGAGTCTTTGGTGACTTTATAACACCGCATGATCCTATGGCTACAAGTCTTGCTCAAAAACTTTTACCCCCATTATCAGAAGGACATATCCTCGGTACCGACCAATTGGGGCGTGACATGTTATCCAGGATAATCTCGGGAACGAAAGTATCCTTAATCATCGGCACAGTCACGGTTGTATTTGCAGGTTTAATCGGTACCATTATTGGTATCATTTCCGGATATTTTCGTGGATGGGTAGACGTTGTCATTATGAGAATTGTAGATGTTTCCCTTAGTGTCCCATTTATTTTGTTGGTATTAGTCATTAGTACAGTTCTTGGTGCGGGATTAAAAAATATTATTATTTCTTTAGTTATCGCTGGATGGGTAGCTTATGCACGAATTGTAAGAAGTGAAGTACTCGCTTTAAGGGAAAAAGAGTTTGTTGTTGCTAGTATTGCTACAGGCGTTCCACGTTGGGAAATAATCTTTAAACATATTGTTCCCAACTTATATACGCCAATTATTGTTTTATCATCACTTCAAGCTGCAAACTATATTATTGCAGAAGCAGGTGTTAGTTTCTTGGGATTCGGAGTACAGCCCCCTCAACCTGCATGGGGGAATATGTTAAGTGAAGGTAGAGATTTTATCTTCAGCGCATGGTGGTTAATCACATTCCCGGGTATTGCGATTCTATTGACGGCGCTTGGCATTAACTTATTAGGGGATTGGTTACGTGATGTATTAGATCCGGAATACAATAAGTAAGGAGGGTTTTATAGTGCGAGACAACGATGTTGTATTAAAAGTAAACAATCTTAAAACTTATTTTCGGACAAGTCATGGCTTAGTGAAAGCTGTTGATGGTATTGATTTTGAAGTTAAGGAAGGCAGGACAATTGGATTGGTTGGGGAATCAGGCTGCGGAAAAAGTGTAACATCGCTTTCTATTATGGGGCTCTTGCCTAAGACCCTCGCACAAATAGAAGATGGTGAAATTAACTTTAATGGCGTGGATATAACGAAATTAAATGAGAAATCTTTAAGGAAAATTAGAGGTAATGAAATATCTATGATTTTTCAAGAGCCAATGACTTCGTTAAATCCGGTTTTTACAATCGGCGAGCAGTTAAGTGAACCGCTTAAACAACATACTAATTTGAGTAAAAAAGAAATGAAAAAGAAGATTATTGACATGCTTACTTTAGTAGGAATTCCAAGGCCTGAAGGGATTTATTCTGAATATCCTCATCAACTTTCCGGTGGGATGCGGCAAAGGGTAATGATTAGTCTTGCTATGCTATGCAATCCGAGACTATTAATCGCTGATGAACCAACTACTGCGCTTGATGTAACCATACAAGCGCAAATCCTTGAGCTAATTAAGGACATTAGAAACAAACAAAATATGGCGATCATTTTAATTACCCATGACTTAGGTGTAGTTGCAGAAATGTGTGATGAAGTTGTAATTATGTATGCGGGTCTAATTGTTGAACAAGCAGATATTAAATCAATTTTTGATAACCCGAAACATCCATATACACAAGGGTTATTAAAATCACGTCCAGGAACAAGTTCTAATGAAAGAAAAAAAGAGCTGGTATCTATTCCAGGAAGTGTTCCAAGACCAGATGAGCTACCTCCGGGCTGCACATTTGCAGCCCGTTGTCCATTTGTTATGGGGAAATGCATAACTGAAAAGCCGCCCTTATATAAATTGGAAAACCGATTATCCCGATGTTGGCTATATGAAGAGGAAGCTAAGGGGAGGGAGATGGACTTATGTCTGAAGTAATTTTAAAAGTGAAAGATTTAAAGCAACATTATAAGATAGACCAAGGTTGGTTAAAGCAAGATTCTGTTGTGAAGGCCGTCGACGGTATCGATTTTCAAGTTATGAAAGGTGAAACATTTAGTATTGTTGGTGAAAGTGGTTGCGGAAAATCTACAACTGGAAGAACAATACTAAGGCTCAATGAACCAACCAGTGGAGAAATCATTTTTGAAGGGCAAGATATCACAAAGCTGTCGTATGAAGAAATGAGAAGACTACGGAGAAAGATGCAGATGATTTTTCAAGACCCATACGCTTCGTTAAATCCTAAAAAGACTATCCGTCAAATATTACTTGAACCTTTGCGGGTTCATAACTTATTCACACCTAAAGAACGTCTTGAGAAGGTTATTGAAATTCTAGAAATCGTAGGTTTGTCTGAATACCATATTGATCGTTACCCTCATGAATTTTCAGGTGGACAAAGACAACGAATTGGAATCGCGAAAGCCGCGATTCTAAATCCAGAACTAATTATTGCGGATGAACCTGTATCTGCGCTAGACGTATCCATACAATCTCAAGTCATTAATCTACTATTAAAGCTACAAAAAGAATTAGCTCTGACGTATATCTTTATCTCTCATGATCTAGGTGTAGTTCGTCATATCTCGGATCGTGTGGCCGTCATGTATCTTGGAAGTATTGTTGAAGTTTCTAAAACGGAAGACTTGTACGATAATCCGTTGCATCCTTATACTCAAGCCTTATTGTCAGCAGTTCCGATTGATCATCCGGATGAAGTTAAAGAAAGGGTAATTTTAAAAGGTGATGTGCCAAACGCTGTAAATCCGCCTATGGGTTGCACATTCCATCCAAGATGCCCGGTAGCAATGGATATATGTTCAAAGGTACAACCAATACCTACTGTACACGATGGAAATCATTCGGTTTCGTGCCATTTATATAATTGAATCAATTTCATAATTACCGATTACGTTTAAAAAGTCGAATACTTATATGGTTATACATTTAAGTATTCGTCGATATAACATACACTTGCGTTGATTAGAGCGTAGGGCGGCGACTCCGGCGGGATCAGAGCGAGCTGAAGCCCCCGCCTGAAGCGAAAATCAACCTTTTTCGGATACTAAGCCCGACATCTCTATTGTTGAATTAACTAAATTAATAGACATAAAAGTTTTTTGAAGGGTGTTTTCCACCTATTAACATATTGTAATATAGGAAAGTTGTCCTCTATGATGGGGGAATCTGATTGTAAAACTAGTTATTACACAAGGGGAAATGTTGACTCCCGTAGGAAAACTGAAGGTAACGAAACGTCTTATACTACTGTGGGACTTTGCAGATGTGAAGATTTTCATGGGTCTATCACGCATCAATAACTGGTCTATGAAGGTCACATTATCCGTATGGTTACGGATATAAATAGGGAAAATACAAGTGTTGATTCCCAAAAACGACTGAGGGAGTGGACCCGTATCTAGTTAAACATTTACGTGCTATAATAATATGCAACTATTTTGGAAAATCCAGATTCCTTTAGGAGGGTAATTATGAGTTCTACACAGCCGAGAAGGATGTCGAAAGACTATGCTTATTATGAATTAAAGAACAAAATTTTGAATGGAGTAATTCCGCCGGATCATGATTTAGTTGAAGGAAAGCTTGCGGAGGAATTAGATATAAGTAAAACGCCTTTGAGAGAGGCGTTACAGAAACTAGAAGTTGAAGAATTAGTCATTAGACAGCCTAATGGACGATTAAAAACCGCTTCTATTACTGTGCAGGAAGCAGAGGAATTGTTCCTTGTTAGGAGCTACCTAGAAGGAATTATTGCAAGTAAAGCAACACAGCATGCTACAGAAGAAGATATTGAAATACTATCTAGTTATTGTCATAGGATTAGACAAGCTATTAAATATAAAGACGTTGAAGAAGTTCTTTACTACGGGGAGAAGTTCCATAATCAATTGTATGTAATGAGTAGGAATCGAACGGCAGTAAAAATTTTGAATCAGTTAAATGCGCATGTGACGAGATATCGTAGGTTAATTACAATGAGTAACGATGAAATAATTGATGAGAATACCGAACTCAATGGGGGTATTGAGGGGCATACAGTTATTTTAGAACATATTATTAATGGGGAACAATTGAAAGCAGAAAATGCAATGAGAATCCATATTAAGAGTAGTATGAGTACCGCTATAGAATCAATTAAGAAGTATGAGCAGAATCTAATTGCCGAATTAAAGTCTTAAACCTAAAGCTTGTCACTTCTTCTATTAAACAAATTCATAGGAAATGGGATATTTGAATCGCGAGGTCTAAAGAAACAGAGGGGAAGAAATAATGTCTAAATCAATTCTTTTGGCAAGAATTCAGGGGATGTTTATTTTTATCATTGCCCTAGTCATTCTATTTCAACAACTATTTAATAGTAGTAACCCAATGCCTTCAATGATACTTTATGGTTCTATAACAATGGTGCTTCTTCTTTTTCCAACGATAAAAAAGGCTGCATTAATTATTTCAATCATAATGCTAGTTCTAGGTCATATTTTGTTTTTTTATTACCAGTTGAGCTTCGATGTTTGGAAATCGGCGGTATCTATAAATTTAGGACTAATTAGTCTTTTCGCTTTTGTTCCAATGCTAATTATTCCAATTAGTGTTGGAGGATATTTATACAGTATTGAAGAAGAATTGAAGCGATTTCATTCCAAGCCAAAGTATGTTTTTGTACTTTTATCATTTTTAACATTTCTCCTAGGTTCGGTCGTGAATCTAGCTATTATCCGCGTACTGTATCCTTTATTTAAAAAGACGAATCTTTCACCCGAACGTTTGGGAAAGGCAATGTATACGG
Source organism: Sporosarcina sp. NPDC096371 (assembly GCF_044762865.1). Lineage (NCBI taxonomy): Bacteria > Bacillati > Bacillota > Bacilli > Caryophanales > Caryophanaceae > Sporosarcina > Sporosarcina sp. NPDC096371. Next base: position 61,062 of record NZ_JBIWFE010000011.1, on the reverse strand, counting down.
GCTTTATCTCAACAAATGTATGGTCACCGTATTTTGCATCGGTGGCGATCATCCTTCACTTTATGGAACTTCCTTATACGACGCTAGGCCCCTTTTTATTAACTCTTGCAGTTTTACATTTTGTTTTCGGGAATATTGTTGTTCTTTTTATTTTGAAAAAGGATAATAACTTAAAGTTACCGGAAGAGATGGCATTGCAATTAGAGAGAATGAATAGTCAAAGGAAAAAAGTGATTCAATTGATTGTAATCATGAGTGGTATTTTTATTTTCTTGTTTATTTTGGAAAAAGCGACGGGTCAAAAAATGACGGTTCTTGTTTCAATAATGGGTTTAATAGGTTCCATAGTATGGCTTTTGTTCCTTCGAGAGGTGATGAAGTTAAAGGAGCATTTAAGTACATACATTAGTTATTCTCTTCCGAAAATAGCAAATGAACTTAGTTTGTTTGTTAGTGCGGGTTTCTTCGGAATTGTTGTGATGAGTACACCTGTTAATTTACTTATTAATAATTTTATTAATACGATCGCGGATAAAGTATCATTGGTTTTCTTAATAGGTATTCTTATACTTTTACCCGTGGTTTTAGCATGCATTGGTGTTCATCAAATCGTTTCTGTCACATTATTAGCGACATCGATTTCACCTGAAAATATTGGTTTAACTACACTTTCATACGGAGTATTATTGGCAGCAGCGTGGTGCCATTCTTCGGCAGCTTCGTCTTTCTCACCTCTCAATCTTACACTAGGTAGTGTTTTGAATAAAAGCTCATTTAAAGTAGGTATAGGAAGTAACTACTTATTTTTTCTAGGGACCTTATTAATCACTATCAGCTTTGTTTACTTAATAAGATGAAGTTCTAGTAACTTACATCTAGGGTATCTGGTTCTGAAACAATTCTTATTTGTTTTAGAACCAGATACCTTTTTTATTGGAACGAAAAGTGTGTGCATCCAATCAACCGCATGAAGTGTCTAACTCTATAACTGAAAACGGTATATTTTATACCGAAACTGGTTATAATGAAAAAACTAGGGGGTTATGACATGAAAAGTGTGATAAAGGTTAAGGAAATAAAAATTGAGAATTTAAGAAACGTGAAAAGTGGTAGCATTTGTACACCTGTTCAATTCTCGGAATTTGAAAAGGCGGATATCGTGGGGCTCTATGGTCAAAATGGCTCGGGGAAGACGACGATTGTTGAAGCGTTTTCGATTGTTAATCAGCTGTTCAGTGGTGGCAATAACTATGAAAGTTTTCCGGGTAACTTGGATAATATGATTTGTTTTATTGAACAGTATGCAACGATTGAAATCGAATTTCTGGTGAAAAATAGTGATGGGGAATACTTTTTAAAGTATTTTGTGGAGCTATGTGAAGGGAAAGATCGGGTTTATCCTACTAAAGAGAAACTGAGTTATCGTGAAAATGAAAAGTTTAAGCGTTATAAAAATTTGATTAGTAAAGAAAACGATAGTATTCAATTTAGAGCGAAAGATTTGAGTGAGTTTCATGAAGAGGACAGAATTAAAGTCATGGTTCTCAATAAATTTGCGAAAGAACGAAGCATGTCTTTTATTTTCCATAAGGAGCTCAGGGAGATGCTGCAAGGGGAATTGGAGCATTTTGAGTTCAATTTGATAGAAAATATAGCTGTAGATTTTTATCGGGATTTGCATGTCATTAATAATGAAAGTATCGGTTATTTAATGATGAAGCATATGATGCCTTTTAGTATCCATTTGGATCGGAAGCGTGGGTTTATCCCTTATGATTTGGAAACGCCTGCGTTGCTTCCTACTGAACTGTATACGGTGTTGGTGGAAGCGATTGCGCAAACGAATAAAGTTTTGACGGCGATTATTCCTGGGTTAACGATAGAGATTAGACATATTAACGATCAATTGAACGATCGAGGCGAAGAAGCGGTTCGATTTGAATTTCTATCGAGACGTGAAGATTCATTGTTGCCGCTGCGAACGGAATCAGAGGGGATTTTGAAGATCATCTCTGTGCTTAGTGTGTTGATAGCGGTCTATAACAATCCGAATGCGACTGTGGTTATTGATGAATTAGATGCTGGGATTTATGAATACCTTCTTGGTGAATTGTTAACAGTGATTAGTGAGGGCGGAAAAGGTCAATTGCTGTTTACTTCCCATAATTTACGGGTATTGGAGGTGTTAACGCCGAAAGATCTTTGGTTTACGACGGTCAATGCTGATCATCGATATATCCAGTTAAAAGGGATTAAGAAGATGAATAATACGAGAGATGTCTATTTACGGTCGATTCAATTAGGTGGACAGGATGAATTGATTTATCAGAAGACCAAAACACACACGATTAAGCGTGCATTCAGAAAAGCTGGTGTTAGAAATGAGTAAGAAAGTCGTGCTGATATTAGTGGAGGGTGAAACGGAAGAAACGCTGATCGCGGAATTTTTGGAGGAACGATTTGGGGATTTGGAAATCATGGTGGATGTTAAACACGGTGATGTGCTAAGTGACTGGAATAGTAAGTTTTCCGTGAATCAGACCAAGTTTATTGTGTCTGAGTGGGTGAGGGAGTATTTGCAGGAAATGAAGTTTTTAGCGAGTGACCTACTCGCTGTTTTTCAATTGACGGATACGGATGGTTGTTTCATTCCCAGCGACCAGGTCGTGGTGGATGAGCAGTATGGGAAGGACAACTATTATTGTGACGACTCAATTTGTGTAGGGAGCAGTTCTAAAAAAACATTAATCGAAGAGCGGAATGATAAAAAAAGTCAGCGCATCGATATTTTGAATACGTATCATCAACTGCATTTGAAAAAAAGTAAAATCATCTATAAAATCTTTTACTTTTCTACAAACCTCGAGCATGTGCTATGGGATGAGCGAAACGAAGACAAGGCCAATAAACTCCATAAACTCGATACGTTTATCGATACTCCCGGGCAGACGATTGAGGCGTTATTAGCGCAATATTTCACGGTGTCGGACGGGGAGTCGACTGTTGACGTCTATACCAATAGTTGGAATCATATTAAAGAAGGCGTTAATTCCTTGGCGAGACAGACGAATATTCCGTTGTTGGTTAATTTTTTGGAAGAAGAGTCTCTGGCAAGGGTGTCGGGGAGTGCAACCTAATAAAAAGTGTTCCGTTAAGAGTTCAACTCTCAACGGAACACTTTTTTTAGTTATTAACGCCGTGGCTGATGAGGTTGGTTAGGATGCGATAACCTCCAGGGACTTGGCTTTGAATTTGGCGATACAGGACGAGGTTGGTGTAGATATACGTTCCTTTTCCGTAAGACGTCATCAGGATGCCGCCTTCGAAAGGTTTTTCGTTTGGATCGGCCATGCTGACAACTGTTTCATAATTTGATGCCCACTCCATTGGATAATAGAGACCGCGCTCTTGAACCCAGTTTTCCCAATCCGAGTCATTGATGTTGTTCGGGAATGACAAGAGTGTGGAATCTGGTTTGGTGATTTTCACTGTTGCATTTTCATCGGTTACACGCCAGCGAATGGATGGATTGCCGATGACGAGTTTGTAAGGAGCGGATTTTTCGGCATCCCATTTGTCGCCAGGTTTATGATACTGCATGACGACATGGCCACCATCTTCTACATATTTTAACAGGCGATTATTGTTCTTGAGTAAGGCTTCACGCGACAGGTATGCGCGGATGCCGACAACGATGGTATCGAATTGCGACAGGTCGCCACTTTCGATGTCTTTGTCGGTTAATAGCGTGATGTCCATGCCTGCATTCGTGAGCGCATCGGCAACCGTATCGAATCCGCTGTCGATATAGCCGACTTTCAGTTTTTCTGGAATGTTTAATTCAAATGCGACAGCGTGGACCGTCGCTGGGTACTCCAAATAGCGTTTGCCGATATGCTCGTATTCGATTTCTTGAATGGTGGATGTGAATTTTTTGCCGTTCCATTCGGCTGTGATGTCGAGTTCAAGTGAGCCTTCTTCCATGTTGGCAGGCGGCGTTAAGTTGAACGTCACTTCTTGGGATTCATGCTTTTTGGCGAATGTAACGACTTGCTTGTCAGCAGATGTCGTCCACCCTTTAGGAACGTGGATTTTGACAGTTGCTTTCGCTTTCGCATGTTGGTAGTTTTTCACCTTGACTGTGACAGGCACTGCTTTTTGTGCGCCTTTTGTATTGATGACGATGTTGGCAGGTTCTGTCGTCAGACTGAATTCAGGTAGAACGGCAACGGTTCCTTCGAAGTTTTGCGTATGGTTGACCGTTTCACCTTGATCCTTAAACTCGATTGCGGCTTGCAAAGCGGGTTCTTTGTAGGCGTGATAGTAGCTGGCCTTTTGCGGGACCGTTACCTTAAAGTCTACTTTTGCAGTTTGGCCTGGCTTTAGCACGGTTAGTTTAGCTAGCTGTTCAAACTTCCAGTCTTTGTCGGCTTTAATAGAAGGCTTGAAATTTGTTAATACCTTTGTCCCTGTGTTTTTGATCATCAGTGTAGCGACGGTTTTCTCTCCTTGAGAAAGGACATTATCCGGTAAGGTTGCGATCAATTCAACACCTGATGAAACATAGGACACTTCTTGTAATTGTTCATCTTTTACATGTAGTTTGCTACGTAATTTTACTTTTGTGGCTTCTGGAAGTTTAGAGGCGTTGACACTTTTGATGGCTTTCCGAACTTCTTGTAAACTTTTTTGAGATAGGTCAAACACGTCTGAACGATTCGGGTAGGCTTGTTGTGTTTTTTCTAGTTCATATTGTAGGGCAATCAATTGTTTAGCGATTTTTTTATCGGCATCGAGTAGTTCAATGCCCCAATCTGACAGGTCGTAGGGAATGCCTGCAAATAAGGAATCATCTGTTTTTGATGGGACAGCGCTATTTTTTAATTCGAAATGAACGGCTCTTGGTGCAACCAGAATGTCATTGCCCATCCCTTGGCTCTTATGCAGATAGCGTGATGCTTCGCCTAGCTGTGGATAACTCATCCCATACACGCGGTCATACATGCCGATTTCTAAAGAAAGTGTTGCTTTTGCTGCTGAATCGGCTGGCAAGTAGTGTTTAGTCGTTTGCCAAGGTTGGAGTCCTTGTTTCAATTGTTCTGGGAATACGGTTGGATCTGCAGCATCTAGGAAAGCCTTGTCCGTTAACACGGTCATCGTTCTGTGATGTCCATGTTGCGAATCGACATCTCTGAAGGATGGCATGATGATATCGGGTTGATAGCTACGGATAAAGCGGATTAACCTTTCATACGTTAGGTCCTCTCCCCATGTCGCTAACGTTTCTTCAGCTGTTTTTGAAAAGCCAAAATCGAAGATGGAATCAGATGTCGTTTCACTTAAATGATAGGCTTTGACGCCTGTGATTTTTGCGGCTTCAATCATTTCTTGTGAACGGATAATCCCAAGGCCATTGCCGAGCTCATTGCCAATTTCGTTTTGGCCACCCTCCCCACGATTGGCGATTAAGCTAGCTGTTTTGACCCCTAGTCCACGCGAAAGGTAAGCGAGTAGGTCGCTTCTTTCATCATCAGGATGTGCGCCAGTATTTAAAAACGTAACGGTCGTACCAAGTGGTTTCAATGAATTCCAGAGATCCACATCCTGTTGTTCGGCAGACGAGTGTTGGGGAAAACTCCCCATGACGGACAGCAGCAAAACGAGTGAAACAACGAGTACCATGAGTTTCTTCAAAGCATTTCCTCCTTACCATTTTGTAGAGCATTTGTGAAGCGGAAATTGGCTTGCTCACAACTGGTCTTATTTTGCTTTCTAGAGAGTATATTGGTTGAAGTGCAAAGAAAGTACAACCTATTGGCAAAGATGGTGATTAATTCTATTTTTATTGTTAAGGGAGAATGGCTATTACGATAAGGGGGTATTCATTTGAAGAAGAAAAGTTTGTTGCTGTTTTTACTAGTGTTTGTGTTGGTTACGGTGGTGGTGGCGGCTTGTGGAAAGGATAAGACTCCGGTTAGTGGTCCATCTGACGAGAAAAGTCCAGATGCTGGAGAAACGGGTACTGAAGAGAAAGAAGCTTCAGGCAATCTAGTGATTTACACGGCGCGTGATGAGAGCGTTGTGGAACAAGTCGTTGGCATGTTCAATGATAAGTACCCCGATGTGCAGGTGGATGTGTTAACGATGGGAGCGCAACAAATCTTAGAGCGGACACGCGGAGAAAAAGCGAATCCACAGGCTGATTTCTGGTGGGGAGGCACGCAGTCGGCATTAATGGTTGCGGCGAACGAAGATTTACTCGAGTCCTATAAACCGTCTTTTGATGCGTCCATTGCGGCGGATCACAAAGATGCGGAAGGCCGTTGGTATGGGGAAATGCTGCTACCAGAAGTCATTATGATTAATAGCGATGTCCTGACGAAAGAAACTGGACCACAAGATTGGGACGAATTACTGGATGCAGAGTGGAAAGACAAAATCATTATTCGTGGTGTATTAGCATCGGGTACAATGCGTACGATTTACTCGTCGATGATTTATCGTCAAGATGCGACGAGCCCGGACAAAGGGTACGCGTGGTTGGAAAAATTGAATGCCAACACGAAGGACTATGCACAAGACCCTACCAATCTCTATTTAAAACTGGCGCGTCAAGAAGGAACGGTTTCTTTGTGGAACTTACAAGATATCTTGCTGCAAAAAGAGTTGAACAACCAACCGTTCGATTACATCTACCCGACAAGTGGTGCGCCTATTTTAGTGGATGGCGTAGCGATGATTAAGGGGAGTAAAAACCAAGATAACGCCAAGTTGTTCTATGAATTTTTATTTGATAAAGAGGTTCGTGTAACACTTGCGGAAGACTTGTTCCAAATTCCTACACGTACGGATATTTCAGCGGGTGATATGCCAGCGTGGTATAAGGATCTAGATTTAAAACCGCTGGATATGGATTGGACGTTATTGGCTGAGAAAGAAGCAGAATGGATGCAATACTGGGATGAAAGAATTAAATCCAATTAACGGTATGACCTAATCTTACGGAGACTTTGAACTATCCATTCGAGTTGTTCTTCTATCAAGAAAAGAGGTCAATGGTGGTGATTACTCAGTATATATATATGTTGATATAAAGAATCCTACTAACAACGCTTGGCGCTTGGGGATGCCTCCCGCAATAAGCCAGACAGAAGACCACTGTCGAGGGAGGGATTGAACTGCATCCCTCCTTTGTCTTATTGCTTCGGCTACCCCAGTAAGGCGCCTTCGCTGGAGATTATAGAGAATGTAAGTGCCCGAAGATGCAATTTCGGGCATTCTAGAACTTTGTACAATGTGTTCCTTGTTTCCTATTAGCAAGGCTTAGGTATTCGATCAAAGTAGGAATGCACTACAATTCCTACTACTGTAAAACCTTATAGAAAGTGCTGCTTCCTAATAAATAAAAAAAGAATAGACCTTGATGAAAGATTCAGCGGTCAAAATTGTATCTTTGGCCGCTTCTCTCCAGGTAAAAAGCTCTTTATTCCTTAGTTCTCAAAAAGCATTCGCACTTCGTGTATCTGTGTCTTTAGAGCGCGACGGATGAACAAACACCATACAATTACCGAAAAAGTCTGTAGGGATGCGACATCGTCGCAGCCCTACAGATAAAAGACATCTCGATAATGGTATAGAAATTGTTCTATCCAAAGTGATCCAAAAGCGACTGTACACAGAGCGCCTAGTGTTTGCTTAAGTTAATTTGTGGTTAATCAATAGACGTGAAAAGAGGTGCTCACATGAAAGGCGTAACATTGGAAAACATCACAAAGAAGTTTGGGAAAGCGCATGGTGTGGCGGATTTAAATATTGCGATTCAACCCGGAGAGTTCTTTACATTTCTTGGACCGAGTGGCTGTGGCAAAACCACGACTTTACGGATGATTGCTGGATTTTACTTTCCGACTGAAGGGGATATCTATTTTGATGATCGGAATGTGTCCACGCTGCAACCAAATAAGCGTGAAATCGGGATGGTCTTTCAAAACTACGCCTTATTTCCACATATGACGGTCGATGAAAATATTGCATTTGGGCTTCAAGTACGTAAACTATCGAAAGCTACGATTAAAGAAAAAGTGGACAGGACCCGATCGCTTGTCCGACTTGAGCAGTATGGATCCAGAAAAATTAATGAGCTATCGGGCGGGCAACAGCAACGTGTCGCATTGGCAAGGGCCCTTGTGATTGAACCCGATATTTTACTGCTGGATGAACCGCTGTCCAATTTGGATGCAAAGTTACGGGAAGAAACGCGTGTGGAAATCAAGCGATTACAATCCGAACTAGGTGTGACGACGGTTTATGTGACACATGATCAAACCGAAGCCATGGCGATGTCTGATCGGATTATGGTGATGGAAAATGGCTATGTCAAACAAATTGGCACGCCGCAGGCTATTTATAATCGTCCCGAAAATCGGTTTGTGGCTTCGTTTATTGGGGAAACGAATTTAATAAAGACGACGGTCCGGCAGGTGACGCGGGACGAGGTAGAGGTGGAAAGTGAAGAGGGGATTCGGCTAGTTGGCATGCCTGCGAATGCTGCTGCGAGTGCTGATTTACGCCAAGGAAGTACGGTATACTTATCGATTCGTCCTGAGGCTTTCGGGATTGGACCTGGACCGAATGAAATGCTGGGGAGAGTCCAATTTGTCGAGTTTACGGGTGTCAGTATTCAGTATGTAATCGATGTAAAAGGATTCCATTTTACATTGATGATGATCAATGATGGAAATGAACTACTGGCGATTGGGGATATGATTGTTGTTCACGTACCCTTGCGCAATGTCTATTTCTTGGGGGAATAGGAGGGTGAAAAATGAAACAAGCAACGACGACGCAAGATAGTAAGTGGGCACGGTTGACCCGTTCTCGCTATTTTATATATGTACTTATTTCACCACTTTTTCTCGTTTTATTGGCCTATGTGATTTTCCCTTTCTATCAAACATTCATCCAAAGTTTTGTAGAAGGAAACACACTCGGCAACTATCAACGTTTTTTTAGTTTGGAAAGTAAGGCCAATTTGCAAGCTTTGTGGACAAGCGTTTATATATCGGTGATCAGTGTAGTGTGTTGTGCGTTTGTCGGTGTGGCAATGGCTTTTTTATTGGAACGCTATGAATTTCCAGGGCGTAAGATTCTATCGATTTTAGTATTAGTTCCGATGGCGCTCCCGCCTTTAGTCGGTGTGTTGTCGTTCACTTTTTTGTATGGAGAAAGTGGCATCATTCCTCGGGGCATCCAACATTTGTTGAGTCTTGACCAAGTCCCTTTTTCATTGAAGGGGGTATGGGGCGTGATTGTTGTCCATACATTTACTATGTATACGTACTTTTATTTGACGGCATCTGCGGCGATTAAGGGGTTGGATCCTTCTCTGGAAGAAGCCTCAACCATTCTAGGTGCGGGTAGATGGATGACGTGGCGTAAAGTGATTTTACCGATGTTGACCCCTTCGCTCGTTGCGGCTGCTTTGTTAGTGTTTATGATTTCGATGGCTTCGTATACGGCACCGTTGATATTCGGGGTGGAACGGACGATGACGATGCAAATTTACTTATCCCGTACCAATGGGAATTTGGATATGGCGGCCACCCAATCGACGATTCTGTCCTTTGTCTCCATCAGCTTTTTAATCATCATGCGTTGGTACCAAAATCGGCGGAATTACCAAAATCAAAGTAAAGGCATTTCCGTACACCGTACTGAAGTGAAGAGTAAGATGATGAAATATGTATCGATGGCGTTATCAGTGATTGGTGTCATTATCTTGATGTTACCGATTTTGGTGTTGGTGTTAATTTCATTCACGAAAGATGGGACCTGGACGATTCAAGTGTTACCGCCGGAATACACGTTTGACCATTACAAAGCGTTATTTACGGATGAACGAACCTGGCGACCGATTTGGAACTCTTTGCAGATGGGGTTTGTCGCAACCGTGGGTAACATTATTTTTGGCGTAGCAGCGGCGTATGCGATGGTGCGTATGAATTTCAAAGGGAAAGCCTTGTTGGATATTTTAATCATGGTTCCTTGGGCGCTTCCGGGTACGGTTGTGGCGGTCAACCTGATTGCGGCATTTAGTCAGCCGAGCGTCTTTAGTTTCAACCAAGTGCTTATAGGTACGTTTTGGATTTTACCGTTAGCTTATTTTGTTCGCCATTTGCCGCTTGTTTTCCGTTCCACGTCGGCGAGTTTAATGCAGTCTGATCAGTCCATTGAAGAAGCTTCGCGCAGTTTGGGTGCATCGTGGTGGACGACTTTTCGGCGCATTGTCCTCCCCTTATCGTTAGCGGGTATTTTGGCAGGTACGCTGCTGGCATTTGTGCAAAGTATTGGAGAGTTTGTGGCATCGATTCTTATTTACAGTACATCGACCATGCCGCTATCAGTTGCGATATTCCAGAAGATGTACGCGTTTAAATTTGGAACTGCTTGTGCCTATGGTGTTTTACAGATTGTTTTAATCTTACTTGTCTTACTAATTTCGGATCGATTGTCGAAGGGCAGTGTGGGGTCTGCGATTTGATGAGCCAAGAATGAAGGGACAGAGACGATGACGAATAAGTATCGAATGGCGATTGAGGAAAAGGAAGGGACCGTATTTCCTTCATTAACCTATAAGAAAATCGTACTTGAACCTGCATATGATGAGGCGAAAAAACACTTTGTTGAACCCATGATGCAGATTAATAGCGCGCATTTAGTCATGTTGCAGGAACAGGGGTTAGTAAGTGAAGCTGAGGCCGGGAAAATTGGGAAAGCCATTAGTGAAATGGATCGTAAGTTTTATAAAAATAGTACGTATAGTTCAGCATTTGAAGACTTGTTTTTTAGAATGGAAGATGATTTGATTCGCAAAGCGGGCGATATTGCGGGGAATTTACACATTGCAAGAAGTCGTAACGATATGGGAATTGCGATCTATCGAATGACTTTGCGGAAAATGATGTTGAGACTGATGAAGAATTTGTTGGCTGTTCAACAGACCTTGCACCAATTTGCTCATGAACATATCGAGACGATCATGCTGGGGTATACGCATACGCAGCAAGCGCAACCGACGACTTTGGCCCATTATATAAGAGGGGTGATGGATAAGTTGGATCGAGATTTCGTTCGACTGCAATCCGCTTATCAAACGGTCAATTGCAGTAGTATGGGGGCTGCGGCACTGACGACCTCGGGATTTGCGATTAGCCGACAGCGGATGCAAGAGCTGTTAGCGTTTGACGGCATCATTGAAAATTCTTGGGATTGTGTGGCAGGAGCGGACTATCTTATGGAAGTGGTGAACGCGGTTCAGACAGCGAGTTTGAATTTAGGGCGCGCTGTACAAGATTTCCTGACGTGGTCGACGCAAGAATTTAACGTGTTTACGCTTGCCAATCCCTATGTGCAAATCAGCTCCATCATGCCGCAAAAAAGAAACCCGGTGTCATTGGAACATACACGGGCTTTGTTGTCGTCGGTTGTTGGAGATACGCAGACGGTCATCACGATGATCCACAATACACCTTTTGGAGATATCGTGGATACGGAGGACGATTTGCAACCTTATGTGTGGCGGTCTTTGGATAAACTCGGTGGGATTTATGAGCTAGTGTCGAGTGTCATCGCTACTTTGCATGTCGATAAAGTAGGGCTTGAAAAACGTGCTCGCGAAAGCTTTGCGAACGTTACAGAGGTGGCAGATACGTTAGTGCGTGTGGAAAAAATCACTTTTAGACAAGCGCATCAAATTGTCAGCAACGCGGTGCGTGCACTGGATGGTCGTGGGGAGAGTAGGCTGGCGGATTTAACCTATGACAGGGTGAACGATGAAGCGTTGACGATATTGAAGAGAAAACTTACACTGACAGAAGCGGAGTACGAGAAAGCGCTATGCCCTCGTAACTTCATTGAACTACGTACGAATTTTGGCGGACCCGCCCCCGACACGATGACGGCTTCACTAGCAAATTATCAAAAACGATTGGTGCGCATGCGTGAATGGGTAGATGGGAAAGAAAGTGCGATTGAAAAAGCGGAAGTAGTCTTGCAAAGTTATGAAAAGTATTGGAGTGGATCAAAATGACGACTTACTTATTAGCAATTGATGGAGGGGGAACCAAAACAGTTGGTACGCTTAGAGATAATAACGGAGTAATCTTGTACGAAGGGGCTTCAACAGGCTCTAATTATCAAGTCATTGGGGCGGCTGCTTTTACACAAGTTGTACAGGGGATGTTGGAGAAGTTGTTAGAAACGTTTCCCGTTTCCATGGTCGATGTTGGCGTTTTCGCGTTGGCAGGTATTGATACGCCGGAAGATTATGCAGTTGTGCATGCGATGATTGTAGATGTATTGGATGAATTGTCTTTGACAGTGATTGATTTGGTGGTGGAGAACGATGCCTATGCCACATTAGTCGGCGTGACGCGGAACCAGTCAGGGATTTTATTGATAGCTGGAACGGGTTCGATTGCCTACGCCCACGATGGGAAAGGGATTGTTGCTCGCTCCGGTGGCTGGGGGCATCGCGCGGGAGACGAGGGTAGTGGGTATTGGATGGGGAAACAAATCGTGTCGGCCATTTTTCGAATGGAAGATGGTCGGGGCCCTGCTACTGTTTTAAAGGACAAGGTTTTGGCACAATTGGGACTGCAAACCGTTGATGATTTGACGGCTTGGTTATATGGAGACCAGTACTCGGTTGACGCGGTGGCGAGGCTATCGACAGTATTAGATGAAGCAATTGATCTGGGTGATGGCGAAGCGACGCGAATACTGTGTGAAGCGGGAGATGAATTGACTGGTTTAGCGACAGCTGTTATTCATTCGGCGAAGTTGACTGATAGGCCCTGTACGCTTTATGTCACTGGGGGTGTTTTAGAGAACTTTGATAGGCTTTTTCAGTTGGTGAAAACGAAAGTGGAGCAAATGGACCCTTTGAAGCAAGTGGTTTTGTGTGAGGGAGCGCCGGTTGATGCGATTTATCATAGGGCGTTGGTGCGGTTTTGCGCGGGGGCGTGTGAATAGGTTGTGTGGGGTACCTGGTTCTGGGAGGCTGGGTGCTTTTTTTGTTGTGTGGTGGATTTGATGAGGTATGGGGAGTGTTCGACGAAGTCTAGAGAGTGTCCAACCATTCCGTAGGAACTAGTGTATGCAACTTATCATATATTGCTACGCACCCTTTTTCAGTGCATTCCGTTACATCCCGACAGTTTTAGGACATATACTAAAAGTTTCCTAAAAACTATAATGGAATTGTTAGGAAGCAAATCATGAAAGGGGGCTTTTGTGTGAGGAAGAAAAGTTATAAGAAGATCGGTTCAGCGATACTAGCACTTGTATTGATGTTGTCTTTGCTACCGATTACTAGTTTGGCTGATACGGGGGAGACGGTAATTAAGAAGTTGAATAACAGAGGTTTTAAAGAAATTGAAGAGTTAGGGGTGGCTGCTTCCGATGTATCTTTGTTAACGGGTATGTTTGGTAAGGAAGATGGTCGGGATGTCGTTTATACGACTGCAAATGGTGGGAAATTTAACGTTGTTGATCTAAAGGATAATACACTCATTTATGCTGCTCAGTTGGGAGACATCAGTCAAGTATGGACCCATGCTGTTGCACCGGATGGAACTGTGTATATTTCGGGTCTCGGTGTTGGGAATGTTGGTGAGTTGTGGAGCTATTCACCAACAAAGAAATCTGTTGAAAAGATTGGCATTCCTGCTGCTGGCCAGCAATTATGGAGTAGCACGACAGACGAAGCGGGAAATCTTTATATGGGGACTTATGAAGAGAAAAATGGTAGCATTTTCAAATATGACGTATCTACAAAGAAATTCATTAGCTATGGCAAAATCGATGATGGGGAAGGTAGTTATGTACGTTCTTTGGCTTACCATGATGGCTATCTGTATGCTGGCTTAGGTGTCGATGGGAAGGTTTATCAAATTAATGTAGAAACAAAAGAAAAAGAAGACATCACCAAAAATGTGCCTGAAATTATAGGCAAGCCTATCGATCAAGTGAAATTCGCTTATGATATGGCAGTTGTGGGGGATTATCTGTATGTTAAATTTGATCATGATCAAGAGAATGCATTACTTTTTTATGATTTAACAGAACAAAAATGGGTGGACAAAAAAATTGGGAAAAAAGGCGATGGGTCCGCTGATGATTTTGGCATATTTGGATTCCAACAGCAAGTCCCAGTGAATGGCGATAAAGCGTATGTCATTTATAATCGTCATATCCTTGAAATTGATATTCATACGCTTGAAACGAGAGAGACCGGATTCCCTTATGCGGCAGGTTGGAGAGGCGGCGCGTTTGTGGATCTCGGTAGAGCGGATCTTCCTGGACTTTCTTTAGTTACATTGAAAAGAACTGGACAAGTATTAGTGGTCAATCTAGAGAACAACATAATCACTGAACTACCTACTGTAATGGAAGCGCTACCGATAGGATTGCATAACCTTGGGAAGGGGCCTGATGGTAACTTATACACGACTACTTATCCAGGCGGACCTAAAGGCGCACAATATAATACGAAAACCGGAAAATTTGTTTCTTATTCACAAGGTCAAGCAGAGGGAATGATTGCAGGCAACGGAAGCGATATGTTTTTCGGAATCTATCCTGGCGGTAGCATTCAAAAGATGGATACCAACACTTTAAAAATTAACGCAATCTTCAATCTTAAAGATCAATATGAGCAGGATCGCCCTTACATTATGGAATTCGCCGATAATAAAGTATTGATTGGTACGATTCCAGATTATAAAAAACTAGGCGGAGCTCTAACGATTTATGATCCTGAAACAGGGGAAAGAGAAACACATCGCAATATCGTTCAAGATCAGAGTGTTGTAGGAATTGCTTATCAAGACGGGAAAATATATGGTTCGACTACAATCCGAGGTGGATTGGATATTCAACCTACAGCCGAAAAGGCAAAAATGTTTGTATGGGATGTAGCGGGTAAACAAAAAGTCACGGAGTTTGATCTGAATATACCTGATTTAGATAAAACACCGATGATTAGCGGTCTGATTTTTGATGAAGAGGGACTGTTTTGGGGGGCGGCAGATGGAATTCTGTTTGCTATGAATCCTAACACGTTTGAGGTTGTAAAGTATAAAAACTATTATCCAAATATAAAAAATAGAGGTATGTGGAGACCCGTTCATATTATTTTCGGGAAAGATGGATTACTGTACACAGACCTTGCAGGAAAGCTAACTGTCGTTGATCCAAAGTCAGCCGACTTAAAGCATGTGACTTTAATTGATACCGCGCCGGAGGTAGATTTCATTGAGCTTGCAGAAGATGCGAATGGCAATGAAAATATTTATTTCCTTGAAAACGGCTCAACTGTTTTGAAAATGGTTCCTGTTATCGAAGGCGGAACAATCGTGAATCCACCGGAGGAACCTGAACTAGAGGTTGTTCAAGTTCCAATGTCAAATGCAGGATTTGAAGAGTCTGTTGTAGATGGGAAAATTGCCGGTTGGTCATCTTTATTTTTCATCACGCCTAATGTTTCTTTAGGAGTGAGTAATGGGCGTAGTAAAACAGGGGACTTCAGTTTAAAGATTGTGGATACCTCTCAAACTGAAACGGTTTTCGCGCAATCTGATCTTATTCCAATTGAGGAAGGGATTGAATACACAGGATCTACGGAGCTATTTTTAGAAGATGGAAGTGTGAGCTTCTTTTTACGTTATTATAATGAAGCAGGCAAGCAAGTAGGCAGTGATAAAGATGGCGTGAATATTATTCATATTCGCGGTGGTCATAAGGAGTGGCAAACAGTTAAAGCAACTGTTGTTGCTCCCGAGGGTGCGAAATATGCAAAACTTTTTGCAGGGGCTTCTAACTTCTTTACAACAACGGGTGCTTATTTTGATGATTTTAAACTGACTTATGAAAGAGTCGTAGAACCGGAAGTAAGCGCAGCTATTCTTCATGCACTTGTTGAACGTTTTGAACAAGAAGGGGCATTTGACAACGCTCAAACTGCTCGGGCGTTAAAAACGCATTTGACTGCAGTTGCTCAGTATGAGAAGCAAGAGGCAGGCGACAAAGTTGTCAAACACATGAAAGGTTTTAAAGTGTTGCTCGATTATCAGAAAGAGAGTGGATTGATTTCTGAGAAGGCTTATAATGCTTTAATAGCTGGTGCGGATGTGCTGATAAAGAACTGGAAATAAGATGGACAAAATCCCTTGCGACAAAAGTTATTTTTGTTGCGGGGGATTTTTAAAGAATTCATTGATGGATGAAGAGTATTGGCTAAAGTATTTATGTGCAGGAAGGCATTGATGAGTTGGGGTGGCCAACCATTCCGCGAAAGAGTCCAACGAAAAACGGAATGTCCAACAACCCCGACAAACTTTCCAATGATTCACAAGAAAGCCTTTCAGAAATTGACGATAAGGGCTATGCTAGACCTGAAGTATGTAAATATCAGGAAAGGAGGAAACAACCATGAAACGTATATTTACGATTGTCTTGTCGTTGATGATTGCAATTAGCTTCTCTATCCATTCACCCAAGGTCGAAGCGGCTAGCCCAAAAGTTCAGACCTTCGCTAATTGTACAGAGTTGAACAAAGTCTATCCAGGTGGTGTAGCGCGCTCTTCTACTGTGAAAAATGTAGGTGGTAAAACAAAGTACAAGACTTTTGTGTCTCAAACCATCTATGACGCTAATAAAAAGAGTGACCGTGATAAGGACCTCATCGCATGCGAGCGATAAGCACACAACAAAAAATCAGCCTCTCTTCTTTATATAGAAGAGAGGCTGATTTTTTAATGAATCGGTGATTTAAATTGGCTGCCAAGTGCTTCTTGGGCGGCAATGACATCTTTGTCATTACCGCTATAGTCACCGCTCGCTTTTAAATTGGTACTATTTCTGCCGAGTCGCTTGTTGATGGCACTTCCAAGTTCGTCATATTCATCTGAAATGATGATGACGGCTTTGGTTTCATCCAAGCCTTAAATGACGGCGTCAATGGTTTTGGAGGTGATATTATAGGGCAGGAAAGAGTACATCGCATGCTCCCAGCCGAGTACAAAACCTGCCATCCGAAAATAAAAATATTGAAGAACATCACGAATTCCCCAACAGAGAAGGGGATTTTTCTTGTCAATAAAATACCAAGGATCTCTGTTCCATCCAAAGCCCCGCCATTGCGGATGGCGTTCCCGATGCCGATTATATATGTATTAAAAAAGGGCATAATGCGATAAAACCTTTTGTTTATTGTGTGGTAATAGTTTTGCCCATTATGCGCAGGGCAATACTTTTTCTACTTTTGTGGTTTTATTTTATGCTAAACTAATTAAGTGAAAAAAAGGAGGTAATTCATTATTGAAAAGAAAAAAAGAGTCTTGGGAATGGGCTTAAAAGTTATAATGAATATTATAGGAGGGCTTATAGCGGCTTACGGTCTAGAGTCCGTATTAATCCCTAACAGTGTGTCTGATGGTGGTATCACTGGTTTGAGTATTGTTGGGTCAAAAACATTTGGATTACCGTTAGGAGTTCTTATAGCTGTGTTAAATATTCCATTCGTTTATTTGGGTTATAAACAAATCGGAAAAAGTTTTGCTATCCTATCCGTCACTGGTATTGCATCTCTAGCAGTAGGTACTGTTGTTATGCACCATGTACCAACGATTATAGATGGAGATACATTGTTAGTCACAGTTGTTGGGGGAATTATTTTAGGACTTGGTATGGGGTTATCTTTGCGAAATGGTGGGGCATTAGATGGTATTGATATGCTTGCTGTACTACTATCTCGAAAGTTACCTTTTGGTACAAGTGATTTAATTCTATTCCTTAACATATTCGTATTTATAGTTGTATCAACAGTTTTTGGATTGCAGGGCGCTGTATTATCTGCTATTGCTTATTTTATCGCATCTAAAGTAATCCATATTGTTGAAGAAGGTTTAAGTGGCTCTAAAACCTTTAAAATCATTACAAGTGAGCCAGAGACAATGGTAGAAACGATACGTGACCGTTTAGGACGTGGTGCCACACTTAATAAGGTACAAGGTGCTTACTCAAAAGATTCCTTCTATGAAATCACGTGTGTTATCAACCGTCTGGAAGAACGAAAAATGAAGGACATCATTCAAGAAATTGACCCTAATTCGTTTATCACGGTTTACGATGTAACTGAGGTTAAGGGTGGTAACTTCCAAAAACGTGATATTCATTAACAGTTCAATATGAACTAATTGTAAGCCTTTTAAAGCCGTTTGTAGTCTAACTGTACATAAAAACGGCTCTAAAAGGCTTTTAAATGCAATCTAAAAATCATAATCGTCAAGCAAGTGTAACCTTGCTTCTTTTTTTTACTCTTTTTTCATAAATGAATGACAGTCGCTTTTCTATAGACTTGTTATTCTTTACTAATTACCTTTTGTCTGCTTTCATGTAAACAGCTGGAACTGATCTAGGATGAATAAATTTCTTAATTTGACCAACGCCCTTTCTTTGCGTTTTTTGATACCGGCCATTTCGGTTTTCTTTCTTTAATTCATCTAACATGGCGCCCTGTATACTTCGATACGCATATGCTGCAAAGTAAAGTGGATGATTGTCGCTAGACTAGACAATCATTCTTTTTTTGTGTAGGATAGAACTAAGAAAACTATAAACGTATTTTTAGTTTTAAGGGGGACAGTGGTTGAAAACGAGAATCAGTAATGCGTTTATCGAAGAGACGCGAAGTAATGGTATTAAATTTACGATGGATGACTTGGCAAGGCGACTGGGGATTAGTAAGCGCACATTGTACGAGCATTTTTCATCAAAGGTCGAAATCTTGGATTCGATTATTGATGTGACGCTTGCTGAGTTCGATGAGCAGACCCGCCGTATCTTGGATAATCCTGAACTGACATTGTTGGAAAAGATTCGTAAGGCAATCATTGTCTTACCGAAATATAATGAGTTTTATGATCTACGGATTTTAGAGCAATTGAAACGCTCGTATCCGGCGCAGTGGGAGCGTGTGAATCGCTCGTTGCATCAGTGGGATGAACTCAAGGGACTTCTTGAAGAGGGAATGCGGACCGGGGTTATTAAACACTACAACATCGATGTCCTCATGAAAGTCATCATCGATGCTTCGAATGCAACGCTCGATCGTCAGTTTTTCTTAGAACATAGTATTTCTGTCCAGGAAGCATTCGAATCGATTGTGGATGTTTTGTTGACCGGGATGGTAGAAACAGAGTAAAGATGGGCATACTGGCACTTTAGCTGCCAGTCTATTTTTTTGACGAATGAAAACTATAAAAACTAAAATCGTTTTTATGTTTTCTGAAAACGATAAAAAGATGAGGATTTGAAATGGATATGCAAAAAGAACAAACTTTAAATCGTTTAGATACGGATACGGTAGGGAAATCATTTGTGCGGTATTTGATACCTTCAATGGTCGGAATGCTGCTGATGGCTATCAATATCGTGGCCGATGGGATTATGGTTGGTAATCGGTTAGGACCTACTGCCCTAGCTGGAGTTGGTATTGCAGGACCTGTTTACACCTTGTTTGTGGCGATGTCACTATGGATTGGGATTGGTGCGGCGACCCGTTATTCGGCAGCCATGGGCGCTAAAAAACCAGATGAAGCGCGCGTCATCTTTTCGCATGCCATCATTGCGATATTTGTCTTCACAACACTGATTGGCCTTGCCGCCTTTTATTTCAGGACGGATATTGCTTATTTACTAGGTGCAAATGCGGACACGTTTCCATACGTTACTGAATATATGAACGTTTTGCTTCTGTTTGGATTCGTTTTTACGGTTGAAAATACATTGAGTATCTTAGTTAGAAATGACGGAGGACCCAATTTATCGATGATTGCATTGGTCACTTCGGCTATCGTGAATATCGGTTTGAACTATATTTTCTTGTTTGTGCTTGATTTAGGGGTAACGGGTGCTGCTGCGGCGACGATTATCGGTGCATTTGTCGGGCTTGTTATATTGAGTACCCATTTTTTCCGTAAGAAAAGCAACTTACGTTTTGTCCGCTTCACGTTCAATCGCAAGCTTTTCTTGCTGATTATTATCATTGGATTTCCAAGTTTTCTTGCGGAGGTGGGGATCTCAGTCTTTACCGTTTCGCATAATGTTACATTTGAATATATGGCGGGAACTGCGGGTGTGTCCGCATTCACGATTTTAAATTATGTCCACAGTGTGATGCTGCTGTTATTTTTAGGAATGGGTTCAGCGATTCAACCGCTGATCAGTTATTATAAGGGTGCCAAAGATGAAGTAAGAATGAAAAAGACGGTACGCATGGCGATTGGAACAGCTTTTGGGGCAGGTGTCTTATTCCTGCTGATTGGGCTCTTCGCGTCTGGTCCAATTGTTAGCCTGTTCGGGGATTTCCCAGAGGAAGTAATGGCCCTTGCGATTCCTGGTATTAAGCTATTTTTCATTGCTTACCTCTTTATGGGTACGAATTTCGTCATGATGACGTACTATCAGTCCATCGGGCAAATTCGGATGGCGACATGGATTACAGCGTCAAGGGAAATTGTTATTTTGCTCATCTTACTAGCAATTATGCCGCGCTTATTTGGATTGACGGGTGTGTGGCTTGCGATACCAGTATCGGAGCTCATTGTGTTAATAACGATATTCTTTTATCACAGAAAGTGGAATAGCTAAAATGACACGTCTATTGATTTGCTAAATAAACCAGTGAACAACTTCCTCACACATGGGGTGCTACCTGTATAGTTGCTTTCTGTTCGCTTTGGATTGAATGACTTCTATAGGATTACCGATATGTCTGGATGTGTAGGGATGCGACTTTGTCGCATCCCTACACATTCTTTCTGGTAATCATATGGTGTTCCTTCATCCGTCACTCTCCAAAAGCGCTGATACACGTAGTGCTGAAGCTTTTTTGGACGAAAGAATCGCATTCTTCTTACCGGGAGAGAAGCCGCCAAAGATCCAATTTTGGCGGCTGTTGCTTTCTCTATGGATTTTTTCTTGTTTTATTAATGAAGCGTCACTTTCTATAAGGCATCAAAGGATGAGGAATTGTAGTGCATTCTTCTTTTGATTAGATCCATACTCTTATCTAAAAAGTAATTAAGAAACACATTCTACAATGTGCAAAAGTGCCCGAAATTGCATCTTCGGGCACTTATAATCTCTGTGAAAAATCATTTATTCTTTTCTTCTAAAGCAGCTACATTTTTCACTTGAACATTGTAGCCACACCGCCCCTCGGTAAATCTGTTGTGATAAATTCGCCGAAAGCGGACCGAAAATGGTTAATCAACAGACATGCTAAAATGGTGAAGTAGTATGAAAGGCGGCAGGTTCTCATTGAGAATCCGCTGCCTTTTTTTGTCGGTTTATGTCGCTTAGTATGGGGCTTTTTATGACCCAGGTCATGATGTGATTAATAGACAATTTTAAAAATTGTATTGACAGTTTAGGTACTAAACTATATATTACTTGTAATAACAATGTTCTGAATAGATGAAAGTGGTTGATTTTATTTTTTACTCTTAACCTGTACCTACAACCCACCAGCGTAAAAAATGTCGAACGAGCATGCGATTGTAGTACAATAAGATTGTTTGGAAATGGTTGCAGGAGAAAGAGGTAAGGTAAATGGTGAGATTAAAAGATATTGCAGAGCATATAGGAGTGTCGGTGACGACAGTTTCCCGTGTTATTAAAAATGATGTTAGCCGAAATGTGAATCCAGAAACGAAGAAAAAAGTGTGGCAGGCGGTTAAAGAGTTAGGCTATACGCCGAATGAGTATGCGCGTCATCTTGTTGCATCTGCGCAGCCACAAAAGAAGCGTACGAAAAGAATTGCCTGGCTTGCCAGTCCACGTCTTGCGGAAGATAATCCGTACTTCTCTAAAATCTATTCGGGGATTAGTGACACGTTGAATCGTGCTGGTTATACGTTGTTACTGTTGACGAATGAGGATTTGGAAGATGAGGCACTTTTCCATCAGATGATTCGGGAAAAAGAAGTGGAAGGCGTATTACTGATTGATACAGTAGATGAAAATATTCTTCTGGAGATTAAAGAGCTACTACCTGTTGTAGGTGTTGACTTTAATTACAGTGATCATGCGATTTCGACTGTGGATTATGACCGGGAAGAGGCGGCGTATAAAGCTGTTGACCACCTTGTGTCAAAGGGGCATCAGCGCATCGGGTTCTTGGGTGGCGAAATTGGTGCTGAACTGACAAGTGAAAAACGCTACAAAGGGTTTAAAAAGGCTATGAATGAGTTCGGTTTGGCATGTGAAGACAGTTGGATTGTGAATACGCGTTGGTGTTTGGATACGAGCTATCAATCTACCATGAAATTACTAGACCAACCGATCGACAAGCGTCCAACGGCCCTATTATGTGCGGGTGACTTACTAGCAATAGCGGCAATGCGGGCGGCACATGAGCTGGGATTGACGATACCAGAAGATATTGCATTTATTGGGATTGATAATAACGAGATGGCTCAATACGTTCATCCATCGTTATCGACGATATCCATTCCGCAGTATGAAATGGGTGTAGTGGCAGCGAAAACGCTTATGAATCAAATCGAAGATCATCCTTCCATTGATTTGAAAACATTATTGCCTTCTACATTAATTGTTCGTCAATCAACTTAACCGTGACGGACGATTTTTCAGCACAAGGAAAACGTTTTCCTTACTTATGGAAAGAAGTACCCAAGGGGATTCGAAGGAATTCTTTCATTCAATCTATAAGGAAAACGTTTTCCGGACATCGGGAAAAAGTACCCAATATAAAAAAATGAACAAGATGGGGTGGAGACATGAAGAAAGTAAGAATGGGCGTTATCGGAGCAGGTCTACGAGGTGGACTCGCACACTACTGGCATAAGCCTGAAGGTGAATCGGAAGTCGTTGCAATTGCAGATATTTCTGATGAGCGCATTGCGAAGTTCCAAGAGAAATATGACAAACCGTTATTCCAAACAAATGACTACAAAGAATTATTGAAGCGTGATGATATCGATGCGGTTGCTGTATTGTCGCCGGATTATCTGCATGAAGAGCATGTGATTGCAGCACTTGAAGCAGGTAAGCACGTCTATTCTGAAAAGCCTCTTGCGATTACGGTTGAAGGCTGTGACCGAATTCTTGAAGCGTGGGAGAAATCAGGTAAGCATTTGATGGTAGGTTTCAATATGCGTTATATGAGCATGTACCAGACGATGAAAGAACTGATTGACTCAGGTGCGATTGGTGAATTGAAAACGATTTGGGTGCGTCACTTTGTTGGCTTTGGTGGCTACTTCTACTACCACGACTGGCACGCGAAATCAGAGAATACGACATCCCTTCTTTTACAGAAAGGTTCACATGACCTTGACGTGATCCATTGGATTTCAGGGAAGTATGCAACTAAAGTGTCGGCATTCGGTAGCCTTGACTACTATGGCGGGGATAAGCCTAACGATCTAACATGCCCAACTTGTGATTTGAAGGATACGTGCCCTGAGTACGTGCCACATACATTTACAGAATGTGCATTCCGCGAAGAAGTCGATGTGGAAGACAACAACATGCTTATTATGGAACTTGAAGGCGGCATTAAGGCTTCTTATCTACAATGTCATTTCACACCAGACTATAACCGTAACTATACGTTCATCGGTACGGAAGGCCGCATCGAGAACGATGATGTCAATAACAAGATCTACTTGAAAACGCGTAAAACAAACACTTGGAAAGAGCTAAGTGATGTGACTTACGATTTGAAACCAGAAGAAGGAAGTCATGGCGGGGCAGATCCGAAAATTGCGCAAGACTTTATTGAGTTAATTCTTCATGGTAAACAACCACTTACAACACCGTTTGCTGGAAGAATGAGTGTAGCAGTTGGCTGTGCAGCGACAGAATCAATCCGTTCAGGCGGAAAAGTCGTGAATATTTCACAAGAATCTACTCTCGTACACAACTAAAAGTCAACGTAAGAAAGGGGGGCTGACCGTGACGAATGTGAGTGAAGGCATAGGATCCGTTAAAAAAGCTAAAGTCAGTGGGGAAAAACGTCCAACGACTAAAAAGAAAGTAAGAACGAATTGGAAAAAAGAAATACGAAAAAACTGGGAGCTTTATGCATTATTAACACCAGTCGTTATCTATTTTCTAGTGTTCCACTACTTCCCATTGTACGGGTTGCAAATTGCATTTAAGGATTTCATCGCAACAAAGGGGATTACGGGGAGCCCGTGGGTAGGTTTTAAGCACTTTGAGCGATTCTTTGATAGTTACTATTTCTGGCGACTCATTAAAAATACAATTGGAATTGGTATTTTCACTTTGTTAGTATCGTTCCCAGTTCCGATTATTCTAGCGTTGCTATTGAATGAAGTAAAAAGTTTACGCTATAAAAAGTTCGTTCAGACAGTGATCTATGCACCACATTTCTTGTCAACAGTTGTTGTTGTAGGGATGATGCTTCTGTTCTTGAAAACGGACGGGTTAGTCAACCAAGTAATTCAACTTTTTGGTGGCACACCGATTGATTTTATAACGGAGCCAGCTTGGTTTAAGAGCTTGTATGTCATGTCTGATGTTTGGCAAACGATGGGATGGAGTTCGATTATCTATATTGCGGCATTAGCGGCAGTCGATCCTTCTCAACATGAAGCAGCCATGATTGATGGAGCTTCGCGTTTCCAACGAATTATTCATATTAATATTCCGGCGATTATGCCGACTATCGTCATTCTCTTCATCTTGAATGCAGGGTCTGTCATGGCGGTTGGATTTGAAAAAGTGTATCTTATGCAAAATACGTTGAATATGGTGTCATCTGACGTTATCTCGACATTCGTCTATCGAAGCGGGATATTGGAAGCGCAATATAGCTTCTCGGCAGCGGTGGGATTGTTCAACTCCATTATTAACTTCATCATGCTGATTATGGTGAATCAGATTGCGAAAAAAGTAAATGAGACAAGTCTATGGTAGGAGGTGGGTGCAGTGAGAGAAACGAAAGCAGATCGTACGTTTACTATATTTAACTATGTGTTTCTTAGTATTGTCGCCCTACTTGTCATCTATCCATTGATTTTTGTGGTCAGTGCTTCTTTAAGTAATCCACAATATGTCATATCGGGTGAGATGTGGTTGTGGCCTAAAGAATTTACACTAGATGCCTATGAAAAGGTCTTCAAGAATCAGGATATTATTAATGGGTTTATCAACACATTGAAGTATACGGTATTCGGCACGATTTTGAACGTCATTATGACGATTTTAGCAGCTTATCCCTTGTCACGTAGAGATTTAAAAGGGCGCGGAGTCATTATGGCATTCATCGTCTTTACCATCTTTTTCAGTGGGGGACTTGTCCCGACGTACTTACTGATTCGTGATCTTGGCATGCTCAATACGTTTTGGGTCATGATTATTCCGAATGCGGTTGCGGTTTGGAACATCATTATTATGAGAACATTCTTCCAGGCAATCCCACAGGAGTTGGAAGAGTCAGCCAATATCGATGGGGCTGGTAACTTTAGAATCTTGTGGAGTATTGTATTACCATTATCGTTTCCGGTTATTGCCGTCATGGTGTTGTTCTATTCAGTCGGTCACTGGAATTCGTATTTCCAAGCATTGATTTATTTACAAGATCAGGAAAAGTTTCCACTTCAATTAATTCTTAGACAAATTCTTATTCAAGGTCAGACCGACGATATGATTCAAGGGACATCGGAAAGCTTTTTAGCACAACAACTTAGTGTTGAAGGGTTGAAATATGCCGTACTGATTGTGGCGAACTTACCGATGCTTATGCTCTATCCGTTTTTACAAAGGTACTTTGTAAAAGGCGTTATGATTGGTTCATTAAAGGGATAATAAGGGGGAGAATGGTTTGAAGAGAAAATATTTTTCAAGCGTTGCAGTAACTTTATTGTTAACAGCAGGACTTTTGGGGGCTTGTTCGAAGGATGAGGCGCCTGCTGAAAAAGGTGCGAATGCTGATAAGGTAAATGCAACAGGTATGCCAATTGTGGACGAAAAGATTCAGGTCGATGGATTTGCGGCAAAGTTCTTTTCTTCACAAGACTGGAACAACCTTATGCTTTGGGAAGAGTATGAGAAAATGTCTAACGTTGAAGTCAATTGGAAGACTGTACAAATAGAAGGATTAGCTGAGAAGCGCAACTTGGCGCTTGCAGCTGGTGATTATCCTGAGTTTTACTTTGCTTCCGCTTTACCGAAAACAGACTTGATTAAATACGGTGAACAAGGCGTATTTGTACCGCTAAATGACTATATCGATAAATATGCACCGAACTTCAAAGCGCTTCTTGATGAGTACCCTGCTGTAAAACAAGGTGTGACAATGGCAGATGGTAACATTTATGGTTTCCCTGCGATTTATGACCCAGAATTCGAAGGTTTACGTGCAGGTACACCGTGGATCAATGAAGAATGGCTTAACAAATTAGGCTTAAAAGCACCTGAAACAACGGATGAATTGTATGAAGTATTGAAGGCTTTCAAAGAGAAAGATCCGAATGGCAATGGCAAAGCGGATGAAATGGGCTGGGGAAGCGGCTATGGTATTAATGAATACCTCGCCTATTTACGCGGAACTTTTGGCTTGAACAAACAAGGATCTATGAACTTGAACCTAGACTTTAAAGAAGGTACAGAAGAATTCCGCTTTGTTCCAACTACGGATGAATACAAGGAATTGCTGACGTACTTGAACAAGCTATATAAAGATGGTTTAATCAACCAAGATGTGTTCACGACGGAGCCACAGGTATTTGCTGCTGAAGCATCTAAAGGGAACTTTGGTATGCTAAGTGAAGTTGACCCGAAAGAATTGCTAAAACTTGACGGCTACGTAGGTGTACCAGTTCTTGAAGGTCCTACAGGTGAACGTTCGTATAACACAGTGTCCACTGGACTTGGGAATCTTGGGATGTTCGTCCTGACGGATAAAGCGAAGAATCCGGAAGCCATGGTTCGCTGGATGGACCACTTCTACGGTGAAGAAGGCAATAAGATGTTCTTCATGGGCTTTGAGGGTGTCACATTTGAAGAAGATGCAGAAGGGAAATTCAAGTATCTACCTGAAATTACAGACAATCCAGATGGGCTCAATATGGACCAAGCGATTAGTGAATACTTGACTTGGCCTGGAGGTTATTACCCAGGGATTGTTAGACAGCAATACTTCCAAGGAGCGGAAGGAAAAGAAGCGACGGCTGAAAATGCTGCGCAAACAAGACCTTTCCGTATCAATGATGCAGACATTATTCCAGGTCTGAACTACACATTGGAAGAAAATGATCGAGTCAGTGCAATTATGACTGACGCTCAAACATACGTTGATGAAATGACTGCCGCTTTCGTTACAGGCAAAAAAGACTTCAGCGAGTGGGATAGCTACAAGAAAACACTTGATAAGATGGGATTACCTGATTATCTTGAAATAGCTCAAGGTGCATACGAGCGTATGCAAAAAGAAAAATAAGGTGAACTAAGACTCATATGAAGGGTTTCCTTCGTATGAGTTTTACCCTTTATGGAGGTTAGTAGAATGGGCGCAAACGGTTGGAAAGGAAAACTCTATTGGTTTGTTGAATTTGTCACGATGCTTGCGGTGCTACAACTAATGTGGATTGGACTAACATTGATGGGTCTGGTTGTATTGGGGATATCACCGGCGACGGTCGGATTATTTGTGGTGATGCGCAAAAGAATGCAAGGGCAAGATGATTTGCGCTCCTTAACGGCAGACTATTGGAAGACGTATAAAGCGGAGTTCGTTAATTCCAATAAAATCGGTTTGGTGATCATGGTTATTGGGTATTTTCTTATTCTCAATTTACGACTTGTATTGACAATGGGAGGAACCACTGGCTTTGCGATGGTGGCGCTGATGGTCATGTTATCAATTCTATATGCAGTCATGGTGATGAATATATTCCAAGTGTTTGCGCACTATGATCTACCTTTCTCCCGTTATTTTTCGGCTTCGCTTTTACTTAGCATATCATTCCCGGTTCAGGCCATTGGGTCTATGATGGGACTGTATGTGTTGTATCGAATTTTCTTATATATACCGGGGCTTCTCCCGTTTTTCGGCGTCAGTGTAACGATCTTGTTTTTGACGTGGATGTCTTCACAGGTGTTCCGACTGAAAGGGGAGTCGGATGGAACGTTTCAGGTGGAGGAAAGTAAGTAATTGGTATATAATTTGGAATAATGAATACCTTTCAATCTATTACGTGTAATAGGTATTCATCTGTTTAATTGTTATCGAGATGTTATGAAATGGTCATAATTGGAGGGTGAGTGTAATGGGATACATACTTGCGGCTGATGTAGGGGGAACGAAACTTGCAACAGCGCTGTTTCAATCAGATGGAACTGTGATGAAAGCTACCGAAATACCGAGTGAAAAGACAGATGGTGAAAAACTGTTTCAATCCCTAATTCATTCCTTTCAGAGGCTTTGTGAAGAGGCTGACGTTAATCTGAGTGAGATAAGTGGGGTTTCAGTGGGGATACCCGGAATTGTAGATGTAGGAAATGGAATTGCTATCTTTCAGAATAACTTACCGTGGCGGGAGTTCCCGTTAGTGGAAAGACTGGCTAACGTGTTTCCTGCATCGCAAATTGTCATCGACAATGATGTGTATATGGCGGCGTGGGGAGAATACGCGATTCGAGGATTTGTCAAAGAATCGTTTGCTTATGTAACACTGAGCACGGGCATATCTTGCTGTTCAATCCACCAAGGTGCATTTTTACGTGGTGCCGGAATGGCGGGCGAAATTGGATTTAGCTTGACGGATACAGTGGATACAACGCTGGAATCGCTTGTTTCAGGTCCTGCACTGGAGGCGAAAGGCCGACAAGTTGTGGGGAATCCTACGCTAACATTAAAGAGTATGATGGAAGACTATTATGCTGGCAACGAACAAATCGTAGCGATTGTCAATGAAGCCGTTACGTCATTGGCTAAAGAAGTGTATCATATTCTCATCTTGTCTGATCCACATTGCATCGTCCTTGGTGGCGGCGTGTTCAATCATCACCCTGCACTCGTTGAGGCGGTGCGTAAAGAGGTTGGACGCTATCTTCAACATCCGATGCTACAAGGCAAAGAACAGCGTATTGAGGCTAGTGTGAATAAAGGTGAAGCTGGGTTGTATGGCGCAGCTGCTAGAGTTATGAATTAATAAGTAGGGGTTCAACCCATATCCGGAAGTAATGGATATGGGTTTTTTTATGGTTGGTCGGACATACCGTGGTCTGCATTGGATGATTTGTGAGTTTGGTTGGACACTTTATAGCTCCCTGTATCTCCTGATACCTGGAACAATATATTTGCGATGTTTCAAGACTATTCAATGAAGTAAAGGGAATAGTATAATAGGAAAGGTTTGTGCAGAAGAGAGGGGATTTATCGTTTTGAAAAGAAATGTTAAAGCAATTTTATTAGTATTCTCCATGTTATTTGTCTTACTACCTTTTGCGCAAGAGACTTCGGCAGACTCGCTGGATGATATTCGGCAAATCATCCGCGACCTTTATATCGATGATGTGCCGGAAGCGGTATTAGAGAGATCTACAGCGAATGGGATTATGGATTATCTGGATCCTCATTCCATCTATATGAGTGCGAAGGACTATCAGGGGTTTATCAACAGGCTGGAGCAACGCGTGGTTGGAATCGGTGTTGTGCTGGAAGAAGATTTGAAAGGGGTAAGAGTAACATCCGTCATTTCGAAAGGGCCGGCAGAGCGGGCGGGTATTCAGCCAGGCGATGTGATCACGCATGTAGATCAACGGAGTATGGCGGGGCAATCTATGGAGACGGCGGCGTCTTGGATTGGCGGGGCTGCCGATACGACGGTAGAGGTTACGATTGAACGACCTGGTCAAGCCAAGTCACTAGTGATGCGAATGACGCGGGAATTGATGTCGATGGCGAGTGTTGAATCGACCATGCTTGGCGGGAATATTGGGTATATAGGCTTGAATAGTTTTGCGACCGATTCTGCAAAAGAAATGAATGAGGCGATTCGCTCCTTGAAAGGTGCGAAGGGATGGATTGTGGATTTACGGAATAATGGTGGGGGCTATACGACGGCCGCGCAGGAAGTGATGGGCTTTTTGCCGAACGCAGGCGGTGCTTTTCAATTAAGGGAAAAGAATAGTGACCCGGTGAACTACCAGGCCATCACGCAACCAACTAAACTTGTTGGACCTCGCCATTTGTTGATTAATGCATCGAGTGCGAGCGCTTCGGAAATGGTTGCGGCGGCAGTGAAAGAGCAGAAGTTGGCTACCCTTTATGGGCAAACAAGCTATGGCAAAGGCACGATGCAGTCGATGTTTGAGTTCGAAGATGGTAGTGTGTTGAAATTGACGACTGCTCGATTTTATTCGCCGGGCGGTCAGGCGGTGGATAAAGTTGGTGTTAAGCCGAATGTCGTCACCGCGAAAGGGGCGGAGCTTGAAGTATCCCATCGCGCTCAGCTGATAGGTCAGTTGAAGGGCTACAGGCAACTTCCGAAACTGGAACATGTCCCAATCACCAAGACCTTTACAGTCAAAATGGATTCAACCATGAGTTGGGACACCTTTGACAAATCCGCTGTTCAACTTATTCAATTAGGTGGCAAAGAGAACGAAGTGGCGATCGAAGTGAAAGACGATCAAAGCGTAACGGTGGTACCTCAGCAAGCATTAGTGTCAGGGGAACACTATGTACTAATTGTTCATCCGCGTTGGAGAGGGACGAATCACCAGTTGATGAGACAGGGAATTTATGTAGATGTAACGGTGAAATAAGGGAAGCAGGTTCTCTACTTGTTGAGGGCCTGCTTCATTTTGCAAAATATACATTATGCATCATGAAGAGCACTGGATGTGGGACAATAAAGAACGTCTGCGAATTTCAGCTTCTAACAAATTAATAAAGTGCGGGTTTAAATTTGAAGATTTCGCCTTTACGTAGGTTTTAATAAGTAATTCATCAGGTAGTTTGCTCATCCGAGATGTCACCTCCAATTTTGTAATATATGCTGTCATAAAATGAAATGTGTGCCCATATACTGATAAGTAATATTGCTATGCTCTTAATCTACCAAAAAGATTCCTTTAGAACAACCGTTCCTTTATCCACAGTTACTAGTGGATAACTTGTGGTTAAGTTGTTTATAATGGCTACAAATATAAGGAGAGTGGTGGGTACAATGTTTGTAAGCTTATCCACAGCTGTGGTGAAGCGAGAATTTTGTCGAACGATTCTTTTGAAATGCTTTAGCAGAAGCCTTGCAGCCCTTTAATTTAACGGAATAGGTGCAATATACAGTCTATTAAATTAAGCCTTTAACGCTAGCTAAACCAATCCATTTTTCAATAAATTGGTTGATAAAATGAAGGGAGGAACACTTTGTATTGCATACATTGTGGACATAACCAAAGGGAAGGAAAGTTTTGTGCGGGTTGTGGGAACGCTTTAGGTGGAGTTGTAGATGGGACGGTGCAACCGGTAGAAATGGTGGGGGTTCGTTCGCGGTCACAACCGAATGACTATACGAAAAAGATGAAAAAGCAACTCAATCTGTACTGGAATTATTTATTGAAGCATCCCGCGGACGCGTTTAAACGGGAAGAAAAAGACTTTATCAACGGCGTGGTTACCATTGGTATTTTGGCGATTCTCGTTGGATTATCGATGTTCACCATCCTGAAAGAGGTTGAAACGCATTCGTTCTCCGTGATTGGCAACGTAGCAGCCTATGTCGTCAGTAGTGTGGCGATCGTCCTTGGTTCGCTCTATTTGACCACCAAGTTTCTTGGACCTGAACAATCCATCAAAAAACTTATTAGCATGTACGCAGCGCATCTTATCCCATCCGCATTCCTCGTATTGATTGCCTTTGCCTTTCTTCTATTAAAAATATTTACCTTCGGAAACGTACTACTCATAACCGCACTTCTATTGGCATTTTTCATCGTACCGCTATACATACTCACAAAGCTGGTGACACAAGAGAAAACGATCATCGATCCATACTATAGCTTAGTGGTCTACGTCGTCGTTGTCGGCATTGTCAGCTTCATTTGCTTAGCCATCTTTGGAGACGCAGTCATGGGAAACATCATGTTGAAATAAACGCACAAGATCCTCTTGCATCCCAGGAGGATCTTGTGGCGTTGAATGCTAATTATCTAGAGCGTAGTATTGTACAATGGATTCTCGGAAAAGTGTGATGCAAGTTTGTACAATGATTGGATTAATTGTGTTATGATAATCATTGAGGTGAGGGTAAGGATGCAGCTCGATCATCGGAGTCGGTTGATTTTTGATGAACTAATGAGGAATCCTAGCATCACAAGTAAAGGGTTGGAAAATAAATACGGTTTAACCCGAAGGCAGCTAGGGTATAGTTTCGATAAAATCAATGAATGGCTTCAAGTAAAAGGCCTCTCGATGATTGAACGAACACGGCAAGGGCAATTTATCATTGACCGCTCTCTTTTTGTCAACTATGGCAATGGGAAAACCGTTCCTTCATCAGAAATGAATATTATCTCTGAATCACAACGTGTTCAAATGATTATTTTGATGCTGCTTAGTAAGCAAGAGGAACTGTCCCTTTTCCATTTCACAAGCGCATTAGATGTCAGTAAAAATACCGTGTTAAGTGATTTAAAAGAAGCACGAAAATGGGTCGAGGAATATGGCCTGGTGATTCGTTATTCACGAGTAGCGGGCTATTTGCTGGAAGGTGAAGAGTTTTCAATCCGAAGACTGTTGATCAACACGATTTATAAAATGCTCGAGATACCCAATGGACAGAAACGCCTACGAGAATTAGCGCATATAACGGAAGCAGAGTTGGCGGAGATAACCGTTCGGCTTGAAAAAATTGAACGAAAACTGAATTTGAAGTTTGAAGATGCAGAAATTGAAAAATTGCCCTACTCTCTGTCACTGGTTTTACGCAGGGTGAAAGAGAATCGCATGGAAACATCGTTTTCCATTCGATATGAGGAATTATCGGATACGAAAGAGTATCAAGCAACGGAAGAACTGCTATTTGATGTGGAAGATATTCCGGTACAGGAGCGTTTGTTCATCACTTTGCGATTGCTCACGACAAATGTCTATTGGGCTGAAGTGCAGCCAGAAGAGCCCATTCCGAATTTAACGCAGGCGTTAGATGACATGTTGCGGCTGTTTGAAACAAGTGCGGCTGTCCACTTGCAAGATCGCCAACAATTAGTGAATAAAATGCTCCTTCATCTAAAACCGGCCTATTATCGCATTAAATATCAACTGACGGAAATCAATGACCTCGGGTATGCACTTGTGAAAAATGAATACAAGGAGCTGTATCATCTTGTCAGTCAATCGGCTAAGCCGCTTGCTGAGCTCATCGACAGTGATATCCCGGACAGTGAAATGGCCTATTTAACGATGTTAATAGGTGGCTGGTTAAGGAAACAAGGAGACAGCTTCCAAGAAAAGGTCAAAGCCATCGTGGT
Organism: Sporosarcina sp. NPDC096371; assembly: GCF_044762865.1. Taxonomy (NCBI): domain Bacteria; kingdom Bacillati; phylum Bacillota; class Bacilli; order Caryophanales; family Caryophanaceae; genus Sporosarcina; species Sporosarcina sp. NPDC096371. Next base: position 27,468 of record NZ_JBIWFE010000011.1, on the reverse strand, counting down.
TTGTCCAACAGATGTGTCGGTTTCACGGGTTATGTTCAATGAATTACGTGAATTGTTCCCGGAATTTGTTTTTCTTGATGTGGTATCGGTGAGGGAATTCCATGATACTGATCTAGATGTGGATGTTGTTTTTTCACCGTTTTTTTTAGAAACAGATAAAAAGTTATTTCTAGCGAAGTCGTTCCTTGAAGAGGAGGAAAGACATTGGCTACGGAAACGGGTCTTATTTGATTTACACGGCTATATTCCTTCCGAAATCGATACGGATGAGATGATTCGTATCATGAAAAAACATGCGGTCATTACCGATGAACAACAATTGAGAAGCGAATTGCACGGTTATATCAATAAGGTGACTAAAAGATAAGTGATAACGTTTGTTTTTTTAGAGTTAAAAAAGTATTGTGAATATAGAGAAATTAATTATAAGATAAGGGAGTTTGATGAAAATGGTAGAACAACAATTTACGGTAACTGATAAAGCGGGTATTCATGCACGTCCAGCAGCGATGTTAGTGAGTGTAGCAAACAAATTCGTATCTGATGTCAATTTAGATTACAGTGGGAAAAATGTTAACTTAAAATCGATTTTAGGCGTTATGTCTTTAGGAATTGGTCATGGCGAAACATTCAAATTGAATGCAAATGGCGCGGATGCTCAAGAAGCTATCAATGAATTGGCAAGCACGTTGAAAACTGAAGGACTTGCAGAATAATGAGCCTACTAAAAGGAATCGCTGCATCGAGCGGAATTGCAATTGCAAAAGCATACTGTTTAGTTGAGCCTGATTTATCTTTTAGTCAAAAAAGTATTACAGATGGTGCTGAAGAAGTTGCGCGCTTCCAATCAGCACTTGCCGTTTCAAAAAGTGAATTAGAGTCGATTCGCGATATCGCTGAAAAAGAATTAGGTCAAGACGAGGCGGCAATCTTTAATGCGCATGTCCTCGTCTTAACGGATCCGGAGTTAATCGGACCGATTGAAGAAAACATTAAAACGAATTTGGTCAATGCCGAACATGCGCTTAAAGAAACGACGGATCTATTTATCACGATGTTTGAGCAAATGGATAATGAATATATGCAAGAACGTGCGGCGGACATTCGCGATGTTACCAAACGAGTGTTGTCGCATTTGTTAGGTGTTAAAATTGTCAATCCGAGCCTGATTTCTGAAGAAGTCATTGTTGTTGCGGAGGATTTAACGCCATCAGATACAGCGCAGTTAAATCGCCAATTTGTCAAAGGCTTTACTACAAATATTGGTGGAAGAACCTCACATTCTGCAATCATGGCTCGTTCTTTGGAAATTCCGGCTGTTGTCGGAACCAAAGAATCGACCCAACGGATTCAAGATGGAGATCTCATTATTGTGGATGGACTAAATGGAGAGATACATATTAATCCTAGTGCCGAAGTGATTTCTACATATGAAAGTGAGCAGCAAAAGTTTGAGCAACAAAAAGTAGAATGGGCTAAATTAGTCAATGAAAAAACAGTCACGGCAGATGGACATGCTGTGGAGTTGGCTGCCAACATTGGTACTCCAGAAGATTTGGAGGGCGTTGCGGCGAATGGTGGAGAAGGCGTTGGACTCTACCGGACTGAGTTTTTATATATGGGCAAAGACAAATTGCCAACGGAAGAAGAGCAATTTGAAGCTTATCAAAAAGTACTTCAGGGAATGGCGGGCAAGCCGGTTGTTGTGCGTACGCTGGATATTGGTGGGGACAAAGAGCTGCCTTATTTACAGCTACCTGAAGAGATGAATCCATTTTTGGGTCTGCGTGCCGTTCGGTTATGTTTAACGGAGCAAGATATTTTCCGCACGCAATTAAGGGCATTATTACGGGCAAGTGTATTCGGTAATTTAAAAATTATGTTCCCGATGATTGCAACACTTGACGAATTCCGCCAGGCGAAAGCCATTTTGGAGGAAGAAAAACAAGCGCTTCTTGCAAGTGGTACGCCGATTGCAGAGCGTATTGAAGTCGGTATTATGGTGGAAATTCCTTCGACTGCCGTTCTAGCTGACGTATTTGCTAAAGAAGTAGATTTCTTCAGTATTGGCACAAACGATTTAATCCAGTACACGATGGCGGCGGACCGTATGAATGAGCGTGTTGCGTACCTGTACCAACCTTATAACCCTGCTATTCTACGTTTAGTGAAGATGGTCATAGACGCAGCGCATAAGGAAGGTAAATGGGCTGGGATGTGTGGAGAAATGGCAGGAGATGACGTGGCTGTACCGTTATTAATCGGTCTAGGGCTGGACGAGTTCTCGATGAGTGCCACTTCGATTCTACCAGCACGCAGTCAAATCCGACAATTGAAGAAAAGTGATATGGTCGAGCTAGCAAATGAAGCGCTTCAGATGGCAACTGCCGATGAAGTAGCGCAAGCTGTCAATGCTCGTTGCGGTTTGTAACCTATCATAAAAAGTGAGCATGGAAAAGCAGTATCCTAGAATCGGGTCAAAGATTCTAGGAGATTGCCTTCATGCTTTCTTTTATTGGATTTGTGATACATGTAACCGTGCATTTGATCGAAAAAATTCTATTGTGGAGATGAGAAGATGACGAGGAAATTAGTAATGTTTGATATAGATGGTACTCTGTTGGATCATGATAAGAAGTTGCCAGCATCAGCTAAAGAAGCTGTACAATCGTTGAAAGAAGCAGGGCATGAAGTGGTCATTGCGACAGGACGCGCACCGTACTTCATTCAAGAGATCAGGGAAGAGTTGGGCATTGACTCCTATATTTGTTTCAATGGCCAGTACGTTGTAAAGGACAATGAAGTCATTTACAGGAATCCAATCGAAAAAGATTTCCTGATAGATTTAGCGAATATTGCTATGCCCCACGAGCATCCGCTTGTATTTATGGGAGAGGAGTTAATGAAATCTACGATTGACTTTCATTCCGAAATAGCAGAATCCCTTGCTACTCTCCAGGCGAATATAGGGCCAATCGAAATGAACGCCAATTATTATAATGACACAGAAATCTATCAAGCCTTGCTGTATTGCAAAGTGCATGAGGAAGCCCTCTATCGTGAAAAGTTCCCGAATCTACACTTTATTCGCTGGCATGAATATGCGGTAGACGTCCTGCCTCTTGGTGGTTCCAAAGCGAATGGCATTGCGGTGTTCATAGAAAAAACCGATTTTACGAAAGAACAGGTTTATGCGTTTGGTGATGGTCTAAATGATATCGAAATGCTGCAATACGTTGGGCATGGCGTTGCAATGGGAAATGCGCCTGACGCAGTAAAAAAAGCAGCGAGATATGTGACGAAGGATGTCAGTGAGGATGGCCTTGCCCATGGATTGGAAATGGTAGGGTTGTTGTAATAATTGTTGAGCATACCACGTCTGTTGATTAACCACTTTCTTGCTTAAAATACTGGTGAGAAGGGCTGAAAAACTCTACTTTCACTGGACCATTTTCGGTCCGCTTTCGGCGAATTAATCACAACAGATTTACCGAGGGGCGGTGTGGCTAGAAATGACTCCGTCATTTCTAGCCACACTTTTTTCGGTTATCCTTTTGTAAATAATCACCTGTCTCGTCCCTACAACGTTCAAGTGAAAAATACAGTTGCTTTAGAAGAAAAGAATAGATGGCTTTTCACAGGGATTGTAAATGCCTGAAGATGCAATTTCGGGCACTACAGCACGTTGTACAATGCGTCTCTTTCTTATTTTTAGCAAAGATTATGCTTCTAATCAAAGGAGGAATGCACTTCAATTCCTCCTCATGTGATGCCTTATAGAAGGTGACACTTCTCTAATATGAAAGAAGAAAAAATTATAGAGAAAGTTTCAGCCGCCAAAATTGTATCTTTGGCGGCTTCTCTCCAGGTAAGAAGCTAGCTATTCTTTCGTCCCCAAAAGCTTCAGCACTTCGTGTACCTACACATCCAGATATCCCGGTAATCGTATAGAAGTCATTCAATCCAAAGCAATCCGCAAGCAACTATACATGAAGCGTCTGGTGTTTGATTAAGTTATTTGTTGGTTGGTTGATACAAGTGTTAGCATACTGATTTAATTCCTTGAAAATAGACAAAATAGAAGGCTGCCTAAACATCCGTTTCGACCGGGTTTTTGGGCAGCCTTCTATTTTTTATAAAGTAGACAATGGTTTCTCATCATATGATATACACAAAAATCTTACATCACGATCGGTATAGTTATACCAATAATGTAGAGTTTTGGAGTCAAACATGATGGAGTCGAATGCGTCCAGTAAATGGATGGTTTCTCCGATTTGAACAGTTAATTGACCTTCAAGCACATACAAGAATTCCTGCCCATCATGGGTGATCAGATCACCGTCGTTTTGACCAGGTTTTAATACGACGAGCAGTGGTGAGAAGGCAGGTTGGCTCATGGCGCCGCTTAAGTCTTTGTAGTAAATATTATGATCATTCATACGTTCTGAAACTGAAATATTGCGATTGACGGCTTGTTTTTCTTCGTCAGGATCGGTGAAAAAATAGCTTGGATTTACATCAAGCGCAATGGAGATTTTTTTGAGCGATTCAAGTGTAGCGGACGATTTTCCACGTTCTAATTGAGATAGGAAACTGATGGAGAACGCTGTCTGATCAGCAAGACATTTCAGTGTCATTTGTCGTTTTTTTCGTATTTCTTTTATTTTAATCCCCAAATTATTCAATTGCATTACATCGCCCCTCAAAAAAATGTGTTGACAGAATATTATACTATCAATATGATTGGAATAATACAAATTGAAGTACTACTTCAATTTGATTCGCAAACAAAGGGGAGTTTCGAATGGATAAGAAAAAGATGAATCGCGTACTCATCGCGAGCCTCGTTGGGAGTTCCATAGAGTGGTTCGATTACTTTTTATATGGGACCGTAGCAGCACTTGCTTTTAACCAATTATTTTTTGTTACAGAGGACCCGTCAATTGGATTGATGCTCGCGTATGCATCGTTTGCGCTGGCGTTTTTCATCCGCCCGTTCGGTGGAATCGTTTTCAGTCATATTGGCGACCGAATCGGAAGAAAGAAAACATTAGTTTTGACACTAAGCCTGATGGGGATTGCGACATTTGGAATGGGACTCTTACCTACATATCAAGCCATTGGTATTTGGGCACCTATTCTCTTGATTACATTACGCTTGATTCAAGGAATAGGAATTGGTGGAGAATGGGGCGGAGCATTACTGCTCGCTGTTGAATATGCTCCTCCTGAAAAACGTGGATTTTATGGTAGTGTGCCACAAATGGGGATTCCAATTGGAATGCTACTCGGAACGATTGCACTATCGATTATGACACTACTTCCAGAAGATTCATTCATGACTTGGGGATGGCGTGTGCCGTTTATTTTGAGTGCTTTACTTGTCCTATTTGGGTTATGGATTCGTAAGGGAATTGATGAAACACCATCGTTTAAAGAAGTACAATCCAAAGGGGATATTCCTAAAATACCGCTTGTGACAACACTGAAAACGCATTGGCGTGAAGTACTCATTGCGATTGGTGCTAAAGTTGTTGAAACAGCTCCATTTTATATCTTCAGTACATTTGTTGTATCTTACGCAACAACAAATCTTGGGTTTTCAAAAACGGCAACACTGAATGCTGTGATGGTAGGTACAGTTGTGACAGCGATTTTAATCCCAATGATGGGTGCGTTATCAGACCGTGTTGGAAGAAAGTCGCTGTATGTTTACGGAACAGTCGCTATGGCTCTTTATGCATTCCCGTATTTCTGGTTGGTTAAGCAAGGTTCTGTTGTACTTCTTGTGATTGCGACAGTGATTGGCCTTGGTATTATTTGGGCACCGATTACTGCAGTGCTAGGTACAATGTTCTCGGAGATATTCTCTGCTGAAGTCCGCTATACAGGAATTTCACTCGGGTATCAAATTGGTGCTGCCTTAGCTGGGGGAACTGCACCATTGATTGCAACTGCGTTGTTATTACGATTCGACAACTCATATATCCCTGTCGCTCTGTATATTGTCTTTACTGCACTCGTGTCATTAGTAGCCATTTGGGCCGTAAAAGATCGAAAAGGTCAGGCGTTAGATGAAGAACTTAAAAAGGTGGGGTAAGCATGCTTTTATTGAATGAAAAAGAAATTCAATTAATCTATGGAATGACTGAAGCATTGGAAGACGTTGAAAAAGTGTTGCGCTCCAAGGTAGAAGGGAAGATTGAAAATCCGCCACGTACGGTTGTGGAATTCCCGGAACATCATGCATCATCTTTGTACATGCCTAGTGCAGATCTAGTTGAAGAAGTAGCAACTGTGAAAACGGTTACAATTTTTCCGGACAATCCTGCCGTTGGAAAACCAACAACGCAAGGGGTTATCCTTGTCACAGACGCACAGAATGGTGAACATCTTGCATTAATGAATGCATCGTATTTAACGAGATTGCGCACGGGTGCCTTAAGTGGTTTGGCAACAGCGAAATTATCGCGGTTGGAATCAACTGTATTGACGGTTATCGGGACGGGCGGAATGGCCTTTGAACAAGTGCTTGGTGTTCTTGCAGTTCGTGATATTAAAGAAATACTTCTCGTCAATCCAACTGAAGAAAAAGCCGTACAGTTCGGTGAAAAGCTCCGGGCATTTGGGGTGAACGAAGAAGTTCGCATTGATGTTGTGAGAGATGTTTCAGTAGCGGTGCGCCGTGCAGATATTATTTGTTGTAGCACGCGATCGACTGAACCCGTTTTCAATGGTAGCGATGTGCTGCCTGGAACGCATGTGAATGGCGTAGGATCGTATTTACCACATATGCGAGAAGTAGATGTTGAATTTATCAAACGTGCAAGTAAAATTGTTGTCGACGATCTGGAAGGGGTAACAGAGGAGGCTGGAGAATTAATCCACGCCGCTAGTGAGCCGGACTGGTCATTCGATGACATCCATGGCGAATTGATGGATGTCATTGTTGGAGAAGTAGAAGCACGTACGGATGACAATGAAATCACATTCTTCAAATCAGTGGGTGCCGCATACTTCGATTTAGCAGTCGCTAAAGGTGTGTACCGCAAAGCGAAAGATCTAGGGATCGGGATTCAAGTTGAGATTTAACTTGATTCGCCAGAAGGAAATTAGTGAGAGTCCAAACTCGCTAATGGTTCAAGTTTAGCCCTGTCATTATTGATGCTACCCATGGAATACACCATTTCAATTATGGAATGGTGTATTTTTCTGTTGGAATAGATAATGTTATTCTTTTGATAGCAATGACGTCTTGCTGTCACGATTCATTCGTGTTAATGTGAACAGTTTGTGAAAGGTTTATCTACTAGTTTGACAATAGTATTCTATCAGTTATTATAGAAGAGTAAGAAGTGATAATCATTCTCAATATATAGTTAATATTGGAATCAAGGTCTTTTATTGGGAAAGGAGAAGGTATCGTTTGTGAAAAAGTTGTTAACCCTATCGTTTTTCGTTGCTACACTCTTTTACGTCATAGCTGTTGCGCAACTACCGCAAGTTAGCGCTAGTACTCTAGCGGATGGTACATATCTCGTAGAGTATGAGATGCTACAGGCCGACAATGATTCTGTGTCGATCGCGAATGATTATTTTGAAAAGCCAGCGAAGCTGACGATTGACGATGGCGGGCATTATGTACAATTCACTGTGAACCGGAGTGAATGGGTGAAATCGCTACAGGCATCAAATGGGGATTCGTTTGATGACGTAGAAGTGATCAGCGAAGATCTAGAAAATAATCAGCGTGTCATTGCATTTAAAGTGGATGGGGATATTTCAGAGCCAGTCATTATGCAAATGCATGTCGTGATTGAAGAGATGGAACCGGCGTATGACCATAAGTATTCTGTTCGATTAGACTTTGATACGGAGTCGATGCAAGAGACAGACGCGCCTGCGGTTGTCGTGCAATCCACTGATGAGAAGTCGACAGCAAACCCTGCTGAGCAAGAAGATTCAACGAGTAACAAAGCACTTATTTATGTTTTAATTGCTGTGATTGTAGCAGCTATTGTTATTATTGTTCGTAAGATGTATTCATCCAAAAAATAACGTATTCTCAAAGGAGATCAACAAATGAAGAAGCAAATGATGATGTTATTATCTGCACTACTTATTGTATTTTCAGTATTCCCTGCACTTCAATCACAAGCTGCAGAAGTGACGAAACAAGAGGCTGAGGTCACGTTTGACGTGCTAAAAGCGGATAAAGATGAGAAGTCTACAGCTGGCGATTTCATGAAGAGTCCAGCGAAAGTTGTTGTGGAAGGTGACAAGACTTATGCGTATGTAACACTATTACAAACTAAGTATTGGCAGTCGCTAAAAGTACAAACGACACAACCGGGTGCGTTTACAGATACGAATTTCGTAACTGCAGAAGTAGTCAGTGAAGATGCAACAGCAGATACGAAAGTGGTTAAATTTGAAATTCAAGATGCTACGAAAGTATTGAATGTGAAAGCTCATATTATCGTGACGGGTGTACCGGGAATCGGAAAATATGATCACACGTACGATCTACGATTGAAGTTTGAAGGAAGCAAAGTACCGACAACACCAGAAGTAAAACCTGAGGAAAAACCAGAAGTGAAGCCTGAAGCATTGAAAGATGGCGCATACACAGTTGCATTTAAAGCACTACACGAAAAAGAAGACAAAGCCTCTTCAATGGCTCGATACATTGATACACCGGCAGCACTTACAGTAAAAGACGGTAAAAATCTTGTGTCACTTACATTAACAAACAACGAACAAATTACAGCATTCCAAGTTGCAGAAGGCGATAAATTCGTAGATGCAACTGTTGTGAGTACAGATGAAAAAGCTAACACAAGAGTTGTTGTATTTGAGGTAGCAGACCTCTCAGTCATTATGAATACAAAAGTAACAGTATCTGTGCCAGCGCAAAACTACACAGGTAACCATGTTGTTCGTCTTGCATTCGATAAAGCAAGCATTAAAGCAGCAGATGCTACTACTGAAACACCAGAAGCTCCATTTACAGACATCGAAAAATCTTTCGCGAAACAATATATTGCGGCATTAGCTACAAAAGACATTGTCAAAGGGAAAACGGCTACAACATTTGCACCAAATGAGCAAATCACAAGAGCGCAATTTGTAGTGATCTTGTCACGTGTACTTGATCTACCGAAAAAAGAGTTTGAAGGACTGTTCTCTGACGTATCTTCAAACATGAAATCAGCAGTCTATGAAATTGAAGCAGCAAACCGCGCAGGTATCGTAAACGGTGCAGGCAAAGGGAAGTTCCTTCCGAATGAAGTAATTACTCGTCAACAAATGGCGACAATGATTATTCAAGCGATTGAATTCAAGGATGAAAGCTTATTAGAAGGTGTCACAACTAAAGTTGCATTTACAGATACGAAAAACCTAAAAGCAGATGCACAAAAAGTAATTGATTTGGCAGCTGGACTTGGCATCATTAATGGACGCGAAGTGAATGGTCAAAAAGTATTTGAACCTACAAAAAACGCGACGCGTGCAGAAGCCGCTACGATGGTTTACCAGTTGGTAGAAAAACTTAAGTAATCAAATAAAGAATCACATTGAAGCCGCTGCGGCGCTCGGGGATGCCTCCCGCCATAAGCCAAGATGCTTCGCTGCTAGGGAGGGATTGAACTGCATCCCTCCTTTGTCTTATGGCTTCGGCTGCCCCTTATAAGGCGCCTACGCTGTTTTTATTCGTACAACTAATAATAAACTAAAATGCCGGCGTCACTCTCTGTAGTGGCAGCCGGCGTTGTGGTGCGTACAGCTGATTACAGTTCCGATTAAAGGAGAGAAAACGTGTTGAAGAAAAAGACGATTGGCCTTGTCGCCATGTTGTTGATGGTATGGATGACGCTTCCTTTATTTGCACCTGGCAAAGCACTAGCTGCCACGCCTTATCAGGATGGCGAGTATACGTTGCCGTTTAGCGTGTTAAAAGATACGGGCAATGAACCTTCAGCGACAGCGGAATATGTTGTCAGTCCTGCCAAGCTGATTGTCCAAAACGGTAAGATGCATGTTGTTATGACGCTGAATAACAGCTCTTGGTGGCAATATTTCAAAGTGCAATCAGCTGATGTTCAAGTGGTAAGTGAAGATAAGGCGAATGATAAACGCGTTGTGAAGTTTGCAGTAAGCGACTTGGACCAAATGGTGAGTGCGAAGATTCATATCATCGTCACGGGGATTCCTGGTTTTGATTATGATAATAAATACGATATTCGTTTCAAATTTAATGGTGCGAACATTCCGCGTGTGCCTGTCGCTGAAAAGCCGGCTCCAACGCCTACACCTACACCTACACCAAAACCAACGCCAAAACCGGATCCTAAACCGGTTGTAAAACCGACTGAAACGCCAACTCCACCTGCAGAGAAACCTGCGGATACGAAAGTGGAGAAGAAGACAGAACCGGTTGCGAAAGTGGAGGAAACGCCAGTACCGCCTAAAGAGGTAGTTGTTAGTGAGAAAGAAGAGGAACCTGTTGTGGAAAAAGAACCGGTATCTACTGAAACTGTAGAGTCGACTGAACCAGTGGAAGATGAAGTTGTAGCTGATGAAGACAATGTAAAAGAAGAAGTAGAACCTGAAGAAGCACCAGAGGCAACAGAAGAACAGGCAGTTGAAGAAGTCGAAGCTGATGCAACGTCAAATACTGGCCGCACAATTGTCATCATTATTCTTGTGATTGTCCTTCTTGGTGGCGCTCTATTCTTCGTGAACAAAAGACGGAAGAAATAACGTTCTCTATTGAAGACGTATAGACTTGATCAGGGGCTTGTTACTCATGCAAGTCCTATCTTTAGGAGTTGTTCATACAATATGCGAAAAGCACTTTATATACTGTGCATGGTGATGCTGGTCGTGTTGGCTGGTTGTTCATCGCAAGAAGGACCTTCATCTACTAAAGAGGCCATCGATCCATCGGAGGATCGTATTGTCGCGACGACGGTTGCTTTGACGGAAATAATGGATGCACTTGAAATCGATTTGGTCGGAATTCCATCTAGCTATAAGGATTTACCGAAACGGTATGAAAATGCCAAAGAAGTTGGTAATCCGATGAGTCCTGATATGGAAATGTTGCTGTCTTTGAAACCGACAGAAATACTCTCCGTTACAACATTACAATACGATTTAGAAGAGTTGTTTGAGGGGCGCGATATCGAAATGACTTATGTCAATTTGGAAAGTATCGACGCCATGCATAGCGAAATTTTGAAGTTAGGTGAAAAATATGATCGCCAGGCACAAGCACAAGCGATTGTCGATCAGTTCGAAGAGAAAGTGGTTGAGATTGAACAGGTGTCAGAAGGTAAGGAACAGCCATCCGTCCTGATTTTGTTGGGGATTCCGGGAAGTTATCTGGTGGCAACCGAACATTCTTATATCGGTGACCTTGTGAAGCGTAGTGGTGGGAAAAATGTCATTACGGGGGAAGATGTCGAATTTTTATCATCTAATACGGAATATTTGCAGCAGGCAAAGCCGGACATTATTTTAAGGGCGGCACATGGTATGCCTGACGAGGTTGTCAAAATGTTTGATGATGAATTCCAAACGAATGATGTGTGGAAACATTTTGAAGCGGTGAAAAATGATCGCGTCTATGATTTGGACGAACTTCTATTTGGAACAACGGGCAATCTAGCGGCTGTCGAAGCGTTGGATGAATTGCAAAAAATGTTGTATCCGTAAGTGAAGGTAGGGAAAAGGATGTTTGCTAAACATAAAAAAACAATTAGTTTTGTGGTTGTGCTCGTATTGCTGATCGTTGTCATCATTCAGTCCGCGATTACCGGCAGTATCAAAGTCACGCCATTTGAACTGATTCAAGGGCTATTCACGGGAACGAATGACGATGTCGCTATTATTAAAGATTTGCGGTTGCCACGCATACTGATTGCTTTGTTTGCGGGTGCAGCGTTATCGGTGGCGGGTGTTCTGTTGCAGGCCGTTATGCGTAATCCATTAGCCGATCCAGGAATTATCGGTGTTTCGGCGGGTGCTGGTTTTATGTCTATACTGGTTGTATCATTATTCCCGACGTTGTATTTTTTTGTGCCGTTGTTTGCGTTTGTAGGCGGAGCACTGGCGTTTTTCCTTGTGTATTCATTATCCTGGAAATCGGGACTGGATCCGTTACGCATGATATTAATAGGGATTGCGGTTAATGCTTTGTTCACAGGCTTAAGTCAGGGAATTGGGTTTAGTGGTAGCGCACTGACGCAATCCATGAGCCAGACGATGACGTCGACGTTAACGATGAAAAAATGGAGCGATGTAGATGTCATCGTGTTATATGGAACGATTGGCCTGCTGTTATCGTTCGGTGTCTATGCATGGTGTAATTATTTGGCGTTAGAAGATCGGACAGCGAAAAATTTAGGCGTCAATGTCAATCTAGCTCGCTTTGTTATATCACTAATCGCCGTTTTACTCGCTTCTGTTGCCACATCTGTTGCGGGATTGTTTGCATTTGTGGGCTTGCTAGTTCCGCATATTGGCCGCTCATTGGTCGGTACAGATCACAAAGTGCTCATTCCATTTTCTGCGTTGGCGGGTGCGTTGTTGATTTTAACGGCAGACACGCTCGGCAGAACGATACTTGCGCCAAATGAAATTCCGGCTTCTATCATCATGGCTGTCATCGGGGGACCATTCCTCATATTCCTACTAAGAAAGAGTGATCGTATTTATGGACATTAAGGATATTACTTTTTCGTACGATAAAAAAGTCAATACGCTGCATGGTGTCAATAGTACGATTGATAGCGGAAAGGTGACAACGATTATCGGGCCGAATGGCTGCGGGAAATCGACATTACTTGGTGTGATGTCGAATAATCATCAGCCGAAGAGTGGACAAATTCTATTGGATGGCCAGGCACTGGCTGATTTCAAGCCAAAGGAATTGGCGAAGAAATTAGCAGTTGTCCATCAGCAAAATAACGCGCCTGCTGACATGACTGTAGAAAAGTTAACGGGCTATGGGCGGATTCCTTATAAAAAGCTATTTTCTTCAACGACGGAAGAGGATGAGCAGGCTGTTGAATGGGCGTTACAATGCACGAACTTGGCGGATAAGCGAAAAGTACCAATCGACGAATTGTCGGGCGGGCAAATGCAGCGCGTCTGGATTGCAATGGCGTTGGCCCAGAAAACCCATTATCTGTTTTTAGATGAACCAACGACGTATCTCGATATTTATTATCAGTATGAGTTATTGGAATTGATCAAGAGCTTAAATCGTGAGCATGGCATGTCCATCGTTATGGTGCTCCACGATATTAACCAGGCGATTCGTTATAGCGACACCATTATAGCGATGAAAAACGGGGAGATCATTGTCAAAGGCGCACCAAGTGAAGTCATGACAGCGCAAACGATTAAAGAGATTTATGGCGTCGATGTCAAAGTTAAAACAGACGAAGAAGCGGGGATGTATATCGTTCCTGTGGGCATTTGAATGATCAAGCAGAGTATCATAATTTACTTTTTCACATGTTCATTTGCGGTCCGCTTTAGGTAAGTGATTCACGATAGTTAAAAGAATTGAAGGGAAGAATAGCTAGGAATGACTCTGTCATTCCTAGCTATTCTTCTCAATACCCTTCTTGTGAATTATTACCTGTCGCGTTTCTACAATGAGTTAGTGAAAAGTACTGTTACTGGTAAAGTAAAGAAAAGATGACTTGCAATAAGGAATGGAAGAGCCCGAAGATACAATTTCGGGCTCTTTTTGTACATTGTACAATGTTTTCCTAACTGATTTTTTATCATGTAACACTGTATAGAAAGCGTTCCATCTAAAGCAGTCCAAAAAGAACGAGACACAGAGTACCTAGAGTTTGGTTGTTTTTGGTTAATCTACAGGCGTGGCATCATTTCACTTTGTGAGATGGTGTCTTTTTTTGTGCAAAGGCAGGCCCTTCGCGAAACAATGTCCTTCAACTCTAGCTCCTCCAAAAATAGATTCCAAAAAAACTTTTAAATTGTGAACAAAAAGTTCGTATGCAATATATCGCATAACGGCGCTACTTGTAAGCGCATTCATTTAATTTCACTATTTGTAATTGATAAACAATTTAAAAAAGACTGTTGACTCTGATAGATTTCCAAGATATGATGACATCAATCCAATATTAGTTCGTGATTCAATTCACAAACTACTAACATGTAAACAGACAGAATCAGTGAATAGAGAAGAATTGAACTACATTCTTCCTTGATGTGTGAGTGAATTGAGTAGGAGAGAATGCTATGAGAAGTGACATGATCAAAAAAGGTGTGGATCGCGCACCTCACAGAAGTTTACTATACGCGACTGGCATTAAAACGAAAGATTTAGAGAAGCCGTTCATAGGCGTCTGTAACTCCTATATTGATATTATCCCGGGACATAAACACTTAAATAAATTTGCGGAAATTGTTAAAGAGGCGATTTGGGAAGCAGGCGGGGTTCCATTCGAGTTCAATACCATTGGTGTTGACGATGGAATTGCGATGGGGCATATCGGAATGCGGTATTCATTGCCAAGCCGTGAACTCATTGCCGATTCGGCAGAAACGGTTATCAATGCACACTGGTTTGACGGCGTGTTCTACATACCGAACTGTGACAAAATTACGCCAGGTATGCTAATGGCGGCGGTTCGTACCAATGTACCATCCATTTTTGTGTCAGGTGGTCCAATGGAAGCCGGCGTATCTGCGGAAGGGAAGGCACTGTCACTCACTTCTGTATTTGAAGGAGTCGGCGCCTATAAGGCAGGTAAGATGTCAGCTGAAGAACTGCTAGACATTGAATCGAATGCTTGTCCAACATGTGGTTCTTGTTCAGGAATGTTCACTGCGAACTCCATGAACTGCTTAATGGAAATGCTAGGCGTTACGCTACCAGGAAACGGTACGATTGTAGCGACTTCCAATGAACGTCATCGACTCATTAAAGAAGCGGCCAAACAATTGGTGCGGATGGTGAAAGAAGACGTTAAACCTCGCGATATCATTACAAAAGAAGCAATCGACGATGCATTCGCTTTAGATATGGCAATGGGGGGTTCGACAAATACAGTACTCCACACATTGGCCATTGCACATGAAGCGGAAATTGATTATAAAGTCCAAGATATTAATGTAGTGGCAGAGCGCGTTCCTTATTTAGCGAAAATTATGCCAGCTTCAGACGTTTCGATGGACGATATCTTTAAAGCGGGTGGCGTTAGTTCGATTATCAATGAACTAACAAAAATCCCCGGTGCTATTCACCCAAATCGGTTGACGGTAACAGGCAAAACGATTGGTGAAGACGTAGCAGACTATCACATTACCAACGATAAAGTGATTCGTACCAAAGACAATCCACATAGCTTGGTCGGTGGCTTATCCGTATTATTCGGAAACATTGCGCCGGATGGTGGTGTCATTAAAGTCGGTGCTGTAGATCCATCGATTAAAACATTCCGTGGAGAAGCGATTGTGTTTGAATCGCAAGATGACGCACAAGAGAACATCGATAATGGCACTGTACGTGAAGGTCATGTAGTCGTTATTCGCTACGAAGGACCAAAAGGTGGACCTGGAATGCCGGAAATGCTTGCTCCGACATCTGCGATTCAAGGACGCGGTTTAGGCACGAAGGTAGCCCTCATTACGGACGGACGTTTCTCCGGGGCTTCCCGCGGAATTTCAATCGGACATATTTCTCCAGAAGCTGCTGATGGTGGGCCAATTGCCCTCGTTGAAAATGGTGATATGATCACCATTAATTTGACAGAGCGAACGATTGACCTTGAAGTGGCGAATGAAGAACTTGAAAAACGACAAGCAACCTTAAAACCGTTTGAACCTAAAATCAAAAAAGGTTGGTTAGCTAGATATTCAGCACTTGTCACATCTGCAAGTACTGGTGGCGTTATGAAAATTTAACTTAATTCAGTTGGGGGCCAAACCCCAACTGAATTAAGTTAAAGCCTCCGGCGGATGTCACAGATTTTGAAGGGAGTGAATTGCGTAAGCGCAATTCAAAATCTGGACGCAATTACGCCAAGGCGCAATTGAATATAATAACTCGTTGATGAGGTAAAAGTGGTTGGAATTTAGTATTCCCAGAGAGCCGGTCGTGCTGGAAGCCGGCAATACAACCAACCGCGACATCCCCTCGGAGTGGATTGCTGAAACTGCAGTAAAATGTAGGCAATCTCGGGCGTAGAGAAATCTGCGCTCGTTAACAAAGAATAGACTTGTCTATTCATAAGGTAGCGATTTTTGCTACGAACAAGGGTGGTACCATGAAAAGCTTTTTCATCCCTATGTAAAGAATACTATTTCTTTGCGTGGGTGAAAAAGCTTTTTTTATATAGTCAAATGATTGATTATTCAATCAATAATAAGCCGAATAGCGGCAACTTTTACTAACCATTAACGATAAGAAAAGTAAGGGGGAATTTGTAAATGAATGCTGGAGTTCAAGTGAAGCAACCCGCTAAGGAAATGGTGCCGGAGACAGTGGTAGAACAACAAACGAACCAACCAAAAGATGGGTCAGCTGTTCTCATTCAAGCGTTGAAAGACCAAGGCGTTGATGTTGTCTTCGGCTATCCTGGAGGGGCTGTCCTTCCGATTTACGATGCATTGTATAAGAATCCGATTTCCCATGTACTTGCCAGGCACGAGCAAGGTGCCATTCATGCAGCAGAAGGCTATGCACGCGTTTCAGGAAAACCGGGTGTTGTCATTGCAACGTCTGGTCCGGGAGCAACGAACCTTGTGACGGGGATTACGGATGCAATGATGGATTCACTGCCACTCGTTGTCTTCACAGGTCAAGTGGCCAGTTCGGTCATCGGAACGGATGCCTTTCAGGAAGCGGATATTATTGGGATCACGCAACCGATTACGAAGCATAACTACCAAGTAAATGACGTAGCAGATTTTCCGCGGATTATCAAAGAAGCATTCCATATCGCTTCAACAGGACGCAAAGGCCCAGTGCTCGTCGATATCCCTAAAAACATTGCGACGGGGTTGTTTGTACCGGTTGATGAAGCGGATGTAGAAGTCAACTTACCAGGCTATCAACCCACAACAACGCCAAACTTTTTGCAAATCCAAAAAGCAGCTCAAGCGATTGCTCAGGCTGAAAAACCATTAATCCTTGCGGGGGCCGGCATTCTCCATGCACAAGCAATGGACGAATTAAAAGAATTTGTTGAAAAACACCAAATCCCAGTGACCAACACGCTTCTTGGGTTGGGTGGGATCCACGGTAATCATGAATTATTCCTTGGCATGGCGGGGATGCATGGAACGGTTACAGCTAATATGGCCCTTTATAAATGTGACGTGCTCATCAACATCGGCGCACGCTTCGATGACAGACTGACGGGTAATCTAGACAAATTTGCACCAAACGCAAAAGTCATTCATATCGACATCGATCCTGCTGAAATTGGCAAAAACGTACCCACAGACATCCCGATTGTGGCGGATGCGAAAGAAGCATTGCAAGCCTTGTTAGCCCAAGACATCACTGTAACGAAAACGGCTGACTGGTTAACGTATTTGGAGGAATCACGCCAAGAGTATCCATTATGGTACAACAGTGATGAGAGTGAGCTACTTGCCCAGCAAGCAGTCGAAATTATCCATCGTGTGACAAACGGAGACGCGATTGTCACAACAGACGTTGGGCAGCACCAGATGTGGGCGGCTCAATACTACCCACTGAACAATCCGGATCATTGGGTAACGTCCGGAGGGCTTGGCACAATGGGGTTCGGCTTCCCAGCGGCAATCGGAGCACAACTGGCTAAGCCAGATAAACGTGTTGTGGCCATCGTAGGGGATGCGGGCTTCCAAATGACTGCACAGGAATTGTCCTTACTACAAGAACTTCGTATTCCTGTCAAAGTCGTCATCTTGAACAACCAAGCACTAGGGATGGTTCGTCAATGGCAAGAAACGTTTTACGAAGAACGCTACTCACAATCATTGATTCCCGTTCAACCAGATTTCGTCAAACTGGCGGAAGCCTATGATATCAAAGGCTACCGTATTCACACATTGGCGGAGGCTGAATCCATGTTCGAAGAAGCTCTTTTATCGGATGAACCGGTCCTCATTGATTGCCGTGTAAAACGGTTGGAAAACGTCTATCCGATGGTGGCGCCAGGTAAAGGCGTACATGAAATGATTGGGGTGAGTCGGAAGTGAGAAGAGTCATTACAGTTACGGTTATTAATCAAAGCGGTGTTTTGAATCGGGTGACCGGCTTACTGATGAAAAGGCAATTCAATATTGAAAGTATTACGGTTGGTCATACAGAACAGCCGGATCGATCGAAAATGACGTTCATCGTCAATGTGGAGGATGAACAGAAAATTGAGCAGCTCGTCAAACAGCTGTCCAAACAGATTGACGTTCTCAAAGTCAATGATATTACGGATAACTCCATCGTCATGCGGGAGCTTGCACTAGTAAAAGTCATTTCGCCGCCCCATGTCAGAAGTGAAATGAACAGCATCATCGAGCCATTCCGGGCGAGAATTCTCGATTCTAGTAAAAGCGTTGTGACCTATCAAGTGGTGGGGCATCCTGAAAAAATTGAAGCCTTCATCGAGTTGCTCAAGCCCTATGGTATCAAGGAATTGACGCGAACGGGTGCAACAGCTATGACGCGTGATATGCAGAAAATCCAATCTCCACAGCTGTCTATTTTAAAGCAATAACGAAGTGATTCATAGCAAGCCCATATAAAACTAAAAAACTTATAACCTACTAGGAGGAAATTATTATGACAAAAATGTATTATAACCAAGATATCAACGAGGCAGTTCTACAGGGCAAAACAATCGCAGTTATCGGATACGGTTCACAAGGTCATGCACACGCACAAAACCTAAACGATTCAGGCTTCAACGTAGTTGTCGGTGTACGCGAAGGGAAATCTTTTGATCAAGCAGAACAAGATGGTTTGAACGTGAAAACAGTGCGCGAAGCAGCTGAACAAGCGGATGTGATCATGATCCTACTTCCGGATGAAAGACAGAAAGCAGTCTATGATGCAGAAATCGCACCAGCACTCACAGCAGGAAAGTCACTCGTATTTGCACACGGATTCAACGTCCATTTCAATCAAATCGAACCACCTGCCGATGTTGACGTATTCCTTGTAGCACCAAAAGGACCTGGTCATCTCGTTCGTCGTACATTCGAAGCTGGCGCTGGCGTACCTGCACTATTCGCAGTGTATCAAGACGTATCAGGCAATGCGAAAGATGTGGCACTTGCATACGCGAAAGCAATCGGTTCTGCTCGTGGTGGAGTTCTTGAAACTTCATTCAAAGAAGAAACAGAAACGGATCTATTCGGAGAGCAAGCTGTACTTTGTGGTGGCTTGACAGCACTTGTAAAAGCAGGATTTGAAACGCTTGTAGAAGCGGGTTATCAGCCTGAGCTTGCTTACTTCGAAACATTGCATGAAACAAAACTGATTGTTGACTTGATGTATGAAGGCGGAATGGCAGGCATGCGTTATTCTATCTCCGATACAGCTGAGTGGGGCGACTTTGTATCAGGTCCACGCGTTGTCGATGCCGATACAAAAGCGCGTATGAAAGACATCCTAACAGATATTCAATCAGGTAAATTTGCAAAAGAATGGATCGAAGAAAACGAAAATGGTCGTCCAAACTTCAATGCCATCGAAAAAGCAGAAGCAGAGCACCAAATAGAAGTAGTCGGTAAAAAACTTCGTGCGATGATGCCGTTTGTAAATGAAGGCGCAAAAACAAAAGAGGAAGAAGTGGTGGGTAGTGCGACGAATTGACATATTTGATACAACTCTTCGGGACGGTGAACAATCAGCTGGCATTAATCTAAATACGGCTGAGAAGTTAGAAATTGCAAAGCAACTTGAAAAATTCGGGGCAACAATCATTGAAGCAGGATTTCCTGCTTCTTCCCCGGGTGATTTTGAAGCGGTTCAACGCATTGCGAATACAGTAAAAAATTCGACAGTGACAGGTCTTGCTCGGGCGATGAAAAGCGATATTGAAACGTCGTGGGAAGCACTTCGTGGTGCGGAACAACCTCATTTACACGTCTTTTTAGCAACATCACCCATTCATATGGAATATAAGTTGCAGAAAACACCTGATCAGGTAGTGGATATTGCAGTAGAAGCTGTTAAATATGCACGTAAGTTTTTCCCGCGCGTGCAGTGGTCAGCAGAAGATGCATTTCGTTCAGACCGAGAGTTCCTAGTCCGTATTATCAATCAAGTCATTGCAGCCGGTGCATCAGTGATCAACATTCCAGATACAGTTGGTTATGCAACACCGCAAGAGTACGGGGCTTTATTCAAATACTTAAAAGAAAATGTGACAGGTATCGATAAAGTAAAGCTTTCTGCACATTGTCACAATGACCTGGGAATGGCGGTAGCCAATTCAATCGCAGCTATTGAAAATGGTGCGGAACAAGTCGAAGGAACGATCAATGGGATTGGCGAACGTGCCGGAAACGCAGCGCTTGAAGAAATCGCAGTCGCGCTACATATACGAAAAGATTTCTATGGCTTCGAAACAGGAATTAACTTACAGGAAATCAAGCGTACGAGTCAGCTCGTTAGCCAATTGACGGGCGTCGTGATTCAGCCGAACAAAGCGGTTGTTGGTAAAAACGCATTTGCGCATGAATCGGGAATCCATCAAGATGGTTATCTGAAAAACCGTGAAACGTATGAAATTATTACACCTGAACTTATTGGCGATAAAACAGAACCGCTTGCACTTGGTAAGCATTCTGGCAGGCATGCATTTAAAGACCGTGCGATTACAATGGGCTTTGACCTGAGTGATGAGAAGTTGAATAAAGCATTCGCAGAGTTTAAAAAATTGGCGGACCGTAAAAAAGAAATCACAGAAGATGATCTGTTCATTTTATTCACAGATCAACAAATTAAATATAAAGATACACCTGTCTATGAATTGACGAATGTCCAAGTGCAGTATGGGACAGCTAATATTCCGACAGCCACTGTATCGGCAGTAGAACCGAGTGGCGAATCACTCACTGTGGCAGCGACGGGGGCCGGGTCAGTAGAAGCTATTTTCAATACATTGGAACAGCTGGTCACGGGAGAAGTTCATATTCTCGATTACCGAGTGACATCGATCGGTAAAGGACGCGATGCGCTTGGCGAAGCGGTTGTCAATTTAAGTATCGACGGCGAAGTGTCCATTGGACGCGATGTTGCGCAGGACGTATTGGAAGCATCAGCTAAAGCGTATTTGAATGCATATAACAGACATTTGATCAAAACAGCAGCGCCAGTGAGGGCAGTTGCAGTAGAAGTAAATTAAAACAAGGAGGAGAAGTCCTATGGAAAAGAGAGTAGCGGTATTACCAGGTGATGGAATAGGTCCAGAAGTGACAGCGGCGGCGGTAAAGGTGCTAGAAACGATTGGAAGACGCTTTCATCATACCTTTCATATTGAATACGGGGCAATCGGCGGCAATGCGATTGACCACTTTAACAATCCACTTCCGGATGAAACCATTAAGCTTTGCGAAGAGAGTGATGCCGTTCTCCTCGGTGCAGTAGGCGGACCAAAATGGGATCAGAATCCTTCTGAGCTACGGCCGGAAAAAGGACTGCTAGCGATCCGAAAACATTTTGATCTATTTGCCAATCTGCGTCCTGTGGCTGCTGTGCCATCTTTGCTCCATGCATCTCCTCTAAAAGAAGAAGTTGCAAAAGACGTCAATATGATGATAGTTCGCGAATTAACGGGCGGCATTTACTTTGGTCAGCCGAGCAGACGGACAGAGAATTCAGCGGTTGACTCGCTTGTGTATACACGTGCGGAAATCGAACGTATTGTAGAAAAAGCATTTGAGCTTGCTAGATTGCGCGGAGGAAAAGTAACATCTGTCGATAAAGCTAACGTACTAGAATCTAGTAAATTATGGCGTGAAGTGGTAGAAGAGATGAGAAAAGCATATCCAGATATCGAAGTGGAGCACGCTTTGGTCGACTCTTGTGCGATGAAACTGATTACGAATCCTTCGTCGTTTGACGTTGTTGTGACGGAGAATATGTTTGGCGATATTTTAAGTGATGAGGCGTCTGTCATTACAGGTTCTCTAGGTGTATTGCCATCTGCCAGCATTAATGGCGATAATTTTGGCTTGTATGAGCCTGTTCATGGATCTGCACCTGAAATTGCCGGTCAAGATATCGCAAACCCGGCTGCAACAATTCTATCGGTTGCGATGATGTTGAAGTATTCATTTAGCCTGAAAACGGAGGCGGCGGCGATTGAAGCAGCGGTGAATACGGTATTCGAAGAAGGATTTTTCACAGCAGACCTTGCATCGCCAGGGCAACGGGTTTTATCGACGAAAGAATGGACGGACAAAGTGGTAGATGAATTAGATACGCAATTTGTTTCGAATAGTATTATGTATTCCTACGTTTAATAATGAGAGAGGGAACGGGTATAATACCTGTTTTCCTCTTAGTATTTTATCTAATAGTTTTATAAAATAACGAATGTCTTCAAATCCGCTTCGGCGCATAGGGAAGGATTGAACTACATCCTTCCTCGGGGATGCCTTTCGTCATAAGCCGGGCAGCTTCGCCGCCAGTCTTATAGCTTCGGCTACCCCTGTAAGGCGCCTACGCTCAAATTACACAACTATTCATATATTCAACTTATAATAGAAAGGAGAAGTACAATGGCGAAAAATATAATTGAGAAAATTTGGGACCAGCATGTCGTATACGAAGAACAGGGGAAGCCGGATTTGCTTTATATTGACCTTCATTTATTGCATGAAGTAACTTCTCCGCAAGCATTTGAAGGGTTAAGACTGGCTAACCGGACTGTACGACGATCTGATTTGTGTTTTGCAACAATGGACCATAACGTGCCAACGCGTAACAGAGATGCCATTAAGGATCCGATTGCACGCAAGCAAATTAACACGTTGCAATCCAACTGTGACGAATTCGGTATCGAACTTGCGAATATGGATCACCCAGACCAAGGAATTGTTCATATTATTGGACCAGAACTTGGGCTGACTCAACCAGGGAAAACCATTGTCTGTGGAGATAGCCATACGTCGACGCACGGAGCATTTGGAGCCATTGCGTTCGGTATAGGAACGAGTGAAGTGGAACACGTCTTGTCGACGCAAACACTATGGCAAGCCAAACCGAAAACAATGGAAATTCGTGTGAATGGACAACTTGGTTTTGGTGTGACAGCCAAGGACATTATTTTGGCGATTATCGCGAAATTTGGTATCGATATGGGTACGGGTCATATTGCTGAATTTACAGGGGAAGCGATTCGCAATCTAACGATGGAAGAACGAATGACGGTTTGTAATATGTCGATTGAAGCGGGAGCGAAAGCTGGTTTGATCAGCCCTGACGAAACGACAGTTGCTTATTTGAAAAATCGTCGATATGTTCCAGAAGGAGAAGCATTTGATGAAACGGCGGCAACTTGGTTGTCATTGGCATCAGATGAAGGAGCGAGCTATGATACCATCGTTGAAATTGAAGCAGAAGAGATCGAACCATTCGTGACATGGGGGACAAATCCTGCGATGGGATCTGGCATTACAGCGCATGTTCCATCTGCCAACGATTTTGAATCAGAGTCAGATAAAGATGCATTGAAACAGGCACTTGCTTATATGGGGCTAGAAGAAGGGGCTCCGTTGACTTCTATCGACATCCAACACGTTTTCATCGGTTCATGCACAAATGCGAGGCTAAGCGATTTGCGGGCTGCTGCAAAAGTGATTGAAGGGAAGAAAGTCCATTCTTCTGTTACGGCGATTGTCGTGCCTGGATCACGTACGGTTAAAAAACAGGCCGAAGATGAGGGACTTGATGCTATTTTCCTTGAAGCAGGGTTCGAATGGCGAGAGTCCGGTTGCAGTATGTGTCTGGCTATGAATGACGATGTCGTTCCAGCGGGCGAACGTTGTGCTTCGACGTCGAACCGTAACTTTGAAGGGCGTCAAGGTGCTGGGGCTCGTACACATCTGATGAGTCCAGCGATGGCTGCGGCTTCTGCGATTGCAGGCCATTTCGTCGATGTCAGGGAATTACAACTCGCTAATGCATAACGAAGGGAGATAAGCAGATGGAGCCGATTAATGAAGTGGTCAGTGTCGTAACGCCACTCGACCGTAAAAACGTAGATACAGACCAAATTATTTCGAAAGAATTCCTTAAACGGATTGAGCGAACAGGATTCGGCAAGTACGTGTTCTATCATTGGCGCTTTCATGAGGATGGGAGTGAGGTAGAAGACTTCGTTCTCAATGATGAGAGATTCAAAGGATCGAAAATTCTTGTTGCTCATGAAAACTTTGGTTGCGGCTCTTCTAGAGAGCATGCACCCTGGTCGATTTTGGACTATGGATTCAATGTCGTCATTGCTCCGAGTTTTGCTGATATTTTTTATAATAACTGTATGAAGAATGGATTACTTCCTATTAAATTAACCGTTTCAGAAGTAGAAGAGTTGTTGGCGAATGGTCAACAGGAAGCCTATTCTGTAGAGGTTAATTTAGAAAAGCAGACGGTGACAGGGCAAGATGGCAAGACGTATTCATTTGACATTGATCCATACTATAAACAGATGCTACTAAATGGCTGGGATGAAATCTCGCTGACTTTTCAATATGAAGAGCATATTGCGAAGTATGAAGAACGTCGTGTGAAGCAGTTGGTGTAAGGTTATTCACAAACATAATTGAACTGCAAAAAGTCCCCCTTGTTGAAGGGGGCTTTTGCGTTGTTTTTGTAAAATACACGTATATTTTTGTTTATTAGTTGATTGTAAGACCTCCGCTTGCAGCACCAGCTAAGGTACTAATTGTGAGAAGCCCTGGGGCGCTAGCTGCAAACACCAATACTAAACGTTCTCCCACGTTTACCGAAACCGAAGTATTACTAATGGTACCAGTTTGCATAGAACCAATTGAAATTGGGGATGGGAATGCTAGATTTACTGCAACGCCGGTTGAGTTAAAGATATTACTGTTTACTGCAGCGCGAAATACTTCCGCACGAACCGTTGTTGTTGCCCCAAGACTTAATGCTACTGTACTAATAAAGGTCACTGATAGATTTGTAAGTGTTCCTGTACGGGGAACGACAAAGGCATAGTTACTAAGTACTGGAAGTGTAAATGAGCCACCTGCAATTGCGACACCTGGTATAGAAGTACCGAACCCTATGAGAGCTGTAGTACCAAGCAAACCTAAGAGTGGTACAGTCAGTGATATAGCTGTGTTTCCTGATGCAAATGGGATGAGTGAGTTGTTACCTGGTATACCTTGAATCCCTGTAGCTCCAGTCGGCCCGGTAATGCCTTGAATCCCTGTAGCTCCGGTCGGTCCGGTAACGCCTTGAATCCCTGTAGCTCCAGTCGGTCCGGTAACGCCTTGAATCCCTGTAGCTCCAGTCGGCCCGGTAATGCCTTGAATCCCTGTAGCTCCAGTCGGTCCTGTAACGCCTTGAATCCCTGTAGCTCCGGTCGGTCCTGTAACGCCTTGAATCCCTGTAGCTCCGGTCGGTCCTGTAACGCCTTGAATCCCTGTAGCTCCAGTCGGTCCGGTAACGCCTTGAATCCCTGTAGCTCCAGTCGGCCCGGTAATGCCTTGAATCCCTGTCGGTCCAGTAGGTCCCGTAACGCCTTGAATTCCTGTAGCTCCAGTCGGTCCTGTAACGCCTTGGATACCTGTAGCTCCAGTAGGTCCTGTAACGCCTTGGATACCAGTCGGTCCTGTAACGCCTTGAATTCCTGTAGCTCCAGTTGGCCCGGTAATGCCTTGAATCCCTGTAGCTCCAGTCGGTCCGGTAACGCCTTGAATCCCTGTAGCTCCAGTCGGTCCGGTAACGCCTTGAATCCCTGTAGCTCCAGTCGGCCCGGTATTGCCTTGAATCCCTGTAGCTCCGGTCGGTCCGGTAACCCCTTGAATACCTGTCGGTCCAGTCGGTCCGGTAACGCCTTGAATTCCTGTAGCTCCAGTCGGCCCGGTAATACCTTGAATCCCTGTAGCTCCAGTCGGTCCTGTAACGCCTTGGATACCTGTAGCTCCAGTCGGCCCGGTAACGCCTTGAATCCCTGTAGCTCCAGTCGGACCGGTAATGCCTTGAATACCTGTCGGTCCAGTCGGTCCCGTAACGCCTTGAATTCCTGTAGCTCCAGTCGGCCCGGTAACGCCTTGAATCCCTGTAGCTCCGGTCGGTCCTGTAACGCCTTGAATCCCTGTAGCTCCAGTCGGCCCGGTATTGCCTTGAATCCCTGTAGCTCCAGTCGGTCCGGTAACCCCTTGAATTCCTGTAGCTCCAGTCGGTCCTGTAACGCCTTGGATACCTGTAGCTCCAGTCGGTCCTGTAACGCCTTGAATCCCTGTAGCTCCAGTCGGACCGGTAATGCCTTGAATACCGGTTGTACCTGTAGGTCCCGTAGGCCCTTGAATTCCTTGATCCCCGGTAGGTCCTGTAACGCCCTGGATACCTTGATCTCCGGTCGGTCCTGTAACACCTTGAATCCCTGTAGCTCCAGTCGGTCCGGTTATACCTTGAATACCGGTTGTACCTGTAGGTCCCGTAGGCCCCGTAGGTCCTTGAATTCCTTGATCCCCGGTAGGTCCTGTAACGCCCTGAATCCCTGTAGCCCCGGTCGGTCCTGTAACACCTTGAATCCCTGTAGCTCCAGTCGGTCCTGTAACGCCTTGAATCCCTGTAGCTCCAGTCGGTCCTGTAACGCCCTGAATACCTGTAGCCCCGGTAGGTCCGGTGACGCCTTGGATACCTTGATCTCCAGTCGGTCCTGTAACGCCCTGAGTACCTGTAGCCCCGGTAGGTCCGGTGACGCCTTGGATACCTTGATCTCCGGTCGGTCCTGTAACGCCTTGAATCCCTGTAGCTCCAGTCGGTCCTGTAACGCCTTGAATCCCTGTAGCTCCAGTAGGTCCAGTAATGCCTTGGATACCTGTAGCTCCAGTCGGTCCAGTAATGCCTTGAATCCCTGTAGCCCCGGTCGGTCCAGTAACGCCTTGGATACCTTGATCTCCGGTCGGTCCTGTAACGCCTTGAATCCCTGTAGCCCCGGTCGGTCCTGTAACGCCTTGAATCCCTGTAGCTCCAGTCGGTCCAGTAACGCCTTGGATACCTGTAGCTCCGGTCGGTCCAGTAACGCCTTGGATACCTTGATCTCCGGTCGGCCCGGTAATGCCTTGAATCCCTGTAGCTCCAGTCGGTCCTGTAACGCCTTGAATCCCTGTAGCTCCGGTCGGTCCAGTAACGCCTTGAATCCCTGTAGCTCCAGTCGGTCCTGTAACGCCTTGAATCCCTGTAGCTCCGGTCGGTCCTGTAACGCCTTGAATCCCTGTAGC
>NZ_JBIWFE010000010.1:0-140914 GCF_044762865.1 Sporosarcina sp. NPDC096371 | reverse complement strand
CCTGAGCCAGGATCAAACTCTCCATAATAGAAGAAAATGAATAGCTCATTTCTTGCTGGCATTAAATTAATAATGTCATGTGTGTTTCTGTTCATCCGACGGAAATCGTTTTACTTAGAAACGTTTTGCTTAAGTGCGCTTGGCACCTTCGCTATATTTCGTTGACGTTTTGCTGTTCAGTTTTCAAGGTTCATGTCGATAAAGTTTGTCGCTATTGTTTCAGCAGCAACTCTTATATCATATCAAGTTGTGTTCCTCATGTCAACAACTAATTTCAATTTCTTTTTCGTTGTTTTCATTATGTCGGAAGCGCAACGTTTACTATCTTAGCATCTTCTTTCGAATGAGTCAACGATTATTTTCGTTTTTCTTTTTTCGAAGGATTCAAGCTACATCTCTTCGGGACTTTTATGTTATTCCCTTGGCGACGTTTATTATATTAACACGGTTTAGATTTGATTGTCAACAAGATTACTAGAAAGAATTCAACTTTATTCAGCAGGAATCTTTTCCTTCTATAATAGGTTGCTAGATAAGCATAAAATAAGCACCCCATTAAGTGGACGTTTAGATACCTGCTGACTAAAGTAAAAGACTCCGGTAGCTCTAAATCACTCTACACTGTAGTCTCTATGAAAGATCAATTCATTTTTCGAATCACTTTGAACTACTCGGAGAACACCTTTATCGATTAGAAATTCAATAAATACCTCAAGGTCGACTGAGTACATCCTGACTTCCTCATGCTCATGAAGTTCTTGAATCGTCCAAAGCTGTTGAGACTCCATTACATCCAAAATATGACGGGCCCCATCAAGCGTTCGGTGATGAATGAAGAACTCACTTGCAAGGAACAGCAATTCCAATCGTTTCCCTAAAGGTTCTTCGCTCATGATGAGTTCTTCATATAACTTATAAATCGCGGGGTCGATTTTTTTCACCTGCGACCATACTGTCACTTCCGGAAATAATCCATTTTCAATAACCGCCAGTCGCGCGAGGTGATGAAGCGACTTGACTACATGATGATAGGCATCCATATAGTTTCCTTGCTCGAAAAAAGTCTTTCCTTCCATATAACCTCTAACAAGCTTTGAAAATTCAAGTCCCATCTTTATCTTGTGGCCGAAAAAAGGATACTCTTGTAGATCTGTCCGCAATTGTTCCACGAATTCATTGCGATCAAAAAAGACCTTGCCATAGAATAGCCAATCCACCACTTTGCGTCTCGATCCAAGAAGTAACCACTTCCGCAATTGCTTTTCACTAATAATGTGCATGGCGGCCTTCCCGTTTCCATCCGTATAATGTTTCGTAAAGATAGGGATTTCTTCGTCAGCGGTAATGATTAAAAGGATCGCATCGAATGTATCCGTTAGCGGATCCCCTTCCCCTCTTTTTTCCACAAGAATGACGCCAAGCGTCTCGGGAAAACTTGCACGTTCCTGATAAATTGGTCTAAGTACTTGTTCCACTTGGACACCTCCCTGCATTTTCTTTCGACATTGAAGTATCAATCTCCTTTATTGCAAGCAAGTTAAATGATGGTAAAAGTAAAATATATGCTATAGTAATTGAGGATATATCAAGGAGGTATGCTGGATGAAACCTTATAAAAATAAGATAAACCGAATTCGTACATTCGCCCTTTCGTTAATATTCATCGGGGTTGTCATTATGTATATCGGGATTTTCTTCAGGTCAAACGAGATCATTATGCTTATTTTCATGGTGCTTGGCGTTCTAGCCATCGTTGGAAGTACGGTTGTATATGCTTGGATTGGTTTGTTATCCACACGAGCCGTACAAATTCAATGCCCAAGCTGTGGTAGACATACGAAAATGCTTGGGCGCGTTGATATGTGCGGACATTGCCGCGAGCCACTCACACTCGATCCTTCATTAGAAGGTAAAGAATTTGATGTGTCTTACAACCGTCCCCAAAAGAAGACCACTGAGCCAACAGACAATTCAAAATAAGAAAAGCGTCCGACTTACCTTGTTAACTAGGTAAGTCGGACGCTTTTTCAATTGATAGTAGCGACACCTGAAGCACATGAGGGACAAGTCCCATATACTTCAAGACGATGCGAATTTACTTCGAACCCTGTTACGTGGGAGGCCAAGCGTTCAACTTCATCAAGGCCTGGATGATGAAAATCAACAATCGTTCCACATTTATTGCAGATAATATGATAATGATCATTTGTAACGAAATCAAATCGACTTGAAGCGTCCCCGTAGGTCAGTTCTTTCACAAGTCCAGCATTCCTGAATACACGAAGATTATTATATACTGTTGCAACACTCATGTTAGGAAAATCACTTTCCAATGATTTATATATTTCGTCAGCCGTCGGATGTAATTCGGAAGAGATGAGATACTCTAATATCGCATGCCGTTGTGGAGTAATTCGTACACCACTTTTTTTCAATGCGTCTAAGGCATCTTTCAATTTCGCTTCAGACATCATACATGCACCCCAATCCATAAAGGTTATCACTTTATAATTATTATAATTAGTTTACTTAAATTGGGGTGCATATGTCAACTAAAGCGATTGTCATCCAACACACTTATCGTTTTAATATCCGTTATCCAAGTCAATGACATTTCGAAGATTCCGATCACCTTGTAGCCACTTTTCCAAGTTTTCTTCAAATATGACAAGCGCCCTCTCGACATACTTCCCTGAAAGACTGGATACATGCGGTGACACTGTGCAATTAGGTAGAGTCCAGAACTCATTTTCCACCGGCAAAGGCTCCGTTTCAAACACATCGAGCACTGCGTGTCCAATCATGTCTTCTTTTAATACTTCTATAAGAAGAGCCTCATCCACTAGATCACCACGACCAAAATTCATAAATACAGCAGATTCTTTCATCGCTTTAAAATGTTCTTCAGAGAGAAGCCCTTTCGTTTCCGGTGTACTTGGCAATACCGAAATGACATAATCAGCTTCAGGCAGTTTTGGGACCAAATGATCAAAAGTAATCATTTCATCCATTGATGGACACGCTTTCCCCGAACGGTTGCACCCTATCGTTCGCACCCCAAATACTTGGAGCAGTCTGCCAATCTCCGAACCAATCGCACCGGGACCCAAAATAAGCGCTGTTGAACCTTTCAGTTCTGTAGAACCAACTTTTCGATTCCATTCCTTCGATTGTTGGCGTTGATACATCACAGGTAATGACCGTTTAAGCGCCAGTATATGTGCAAGGACGGATTCAGCCATCGGTGTTTTATGAATGCCACGCACGTTTGACATGATAAGCTTCTTCTCCGCAATTTCAGCAAGCGGCATTTTCTCAACGCCCGCAGACGCAATCATCAGCCATTCCAAAGACGTCGCCCTCTCCAATAGCGCAGCATCTATATCCCCGCCATAGGTAACAATCACATTGGCCTTCTCTGCTTCTTGTACTTCCGGACTTTTCTCGTAATGAAAAGACACCCCCGGAAACTTTGTCAGTAAGTGTTCTTTCTGCTGTTCTTTGATATCAAACGTGAACAACACTTCCATTATTCATTCCCCCATACCCTTAAGACTTTGTCAGTTGCTCTAGTGTTGCAAGTGCCTCTTCTATATGTCCTTTCACTTTCACCTTACGCCATTCCTTCACAACTGTCCCCGTTGGATCAATTAAAAACGTCGAACGCTCAATGCCCATATATTCCTTGCCGAATAGCTTCTTCAACTTCCAAGCACCGTATTGTTCTGCAACTTCGTGATGTTCATCAACAAGTAAGGAGAAAGGCAGCCCATGTTTACCTATAAACTTGCCATGTGAAGCGCCGCTATCTGGACTTACGCCAAGTACGACCGCATTTAGTTCGCCAAAATCCTCATAAGCATCTCGGAAATCACATGCTTGCGTTGTACAACCCGGTGTAGAATCTTTCGGATAAAAATAGAGAACCACATACTTTTTACCGGCAAAATCTTTTAATGAAATGACATCCCCTTTTTCATTTGGTAATGAAAAATCAGGTGCATGCAACCCTTCAAGTGTCGTCATCGTCTATTCCTCCAATAACCTTTTTTGTGTGGACTTCGAGCATCAAATGTCCAGGCATCTACTGCTTTTCTTCTTCATCCTACCGAACAAGCCCTTCAGTTTCAATTTCTTTGGCGTATATGCTGTGTTTTGTTTACAATAGAAGGGTAACCAATCGAACGGAGGAATTATGATGATCAGAACAAATTCAGAACAAATCTATAATGAAGCATGCGAGCATATCGTCGGAGGCGTCAATAGCCCATCACGTGGATACCGAGCAGTTGGCGGCGGAGCACCCACAGTAATGGAGCGTGCGGAAGGCGCTTATTTCTGGGATGTCGATGGCAATAAATACATCGACTACCTGGCCGCATACGGTCCGATTATTACCGGGCATGCGCATCCACATATTACGGAAGCGATTGTAACGGCTGCAAAAACGGGAGTTCTATACGGCACACCTACACGCCATGAAGTTAAATTCGCAAAAATGTTGAAGGAAGCCATGCCTGCTATGGCTAAAGTCCGTTTCGTAAATTCAGGGACTGAAGCTGTTATGACAACCATTCGTGTTTCTCGCGCCTACACAGGACGTACGAAAATTATGAAATTCGCTGGTTGCTACCACGGCCATTCAGACCTTGTACTTGTTGCGGCTGGTTCTGGTCCCGCAACACTTGGCACACCAGATTCCGCGGGTGTACCGAAGTCGATTGCCGAAGAAGTTATCACAATTCCATTCAACGATCCCGCAGCTTATCAAGCAGCCATGGAAAAATGGGGCGATGAAATCGCTTGTGTCCTTGTTGAACCGATTGTGGGGAACTTCGGTATTGTCGAGCCTAACGAAGGATTCCTTCCACTTGTCCATGAACTAGCCGCTGAAAAGGGAGCATTAATTGTTTATGATGAAGTCATTACTGCATTCCGCTTCCATTATGGTGGTGCCCAAAACCTACTTGGTCTTACACCTGACCTAACGGCTTTTGGGAAAATCATTGGTGGCGGATTACCGATTGGTGCATATGGTGGTAAGAAAGAAATCATGGAACAAGTTGCACCACTAGGTCCGGCTTACCAGGCGGGGACTATGGCGGGAAATCCAGCTTCCATGCTTGCAGGGATTGCTTGTCTTGAAGTCCTTCAACAGCCTGGTGTTTACGAAGAAATGGATCGTCTTGGTGCTATTCTTGAAGCTGGTATATTGACATCTGCAAAAGAGCACGGCATTACGTTAACAACAAACCGTCTAGGTGGAGCACTCACGCTATTTTTCACAGATGTAAAAGTAGAAAACTACGAACAAGCCGAAGCAACAGACGGCGATGCGTTTGCGAAGTTCTTTAAACTAATGCTTAAAAACGGCATTAACCTTGCCCCGTCGAAGTATGAAGCATGGTTCTTAACAACCGCTCATACAGAACAAGACATCAAGGATACGCTCGTTGCAGTCGACAAATCTTTCGAAGAACTTGCAACTCAGATCAATAACGCCTAGGCGTTATTGCGTCCAGATTTTTTTTCGAGCGAGCTCGAAAAGCTCCCCCTAAAAATCTGTGACATCCGCCGGAGGCTTCAACTAAATTCAGCGGGGGGGGTGCCCCCCACTGAATTTGGTTGAACGGTTGACCATACGCCCCTATTCATGTACAGGAGCGAAAAACGTCCTTAGTAGAAAGGAATAATTCCATGAAACTTGGTGCCCGCATTTTCAAAACGGGCATTGCGATTGTATTCGCATTGTTCCTAGCAGAGTTATTACAGTTACCGAATCCTGTATTCGCAGGCATCGCAGCCATTTTCGCCCTTCAACCTTCGATTTACAGGTCTTATTTAACCATTGTCGAACAAGTTCAAGGGAATATTATCGGTGCGGTTATTGCTGTTACTTTTGTGCTGCTTTTTGGCCATCAGCTCATCTTCATAGGCCTTGCAGCAGTCATCCTCATTTTAATCATGCTTAAATTACGGCTTGAGAAATCGATTTCGTTAGCCCTCGTCGTCATGATTGCCATTATGGAAATCAAAGGTGATGAATTCCTGTCATTTGCGCTACTTCGATTTTCAACGATGATAATCGGTGTTCTAGCTGCATTTGTTGTTAACTTGCTGTTCATGCCACCTAAATATGAAACGAAACTTTTCGGATCCATTCACCAAGCACAGGATGATATTATTCGATGGACTCGACTTGCTGGCAGACAGGCATCTGAGCATATCGCTACCAAGAAAGCGCTCGTTAAACTGAAAGAACGACTTACACGAGTGGATGAATTATACCTTCTATTTAAAGAAGAACGGAGTTACTTTAAAAAAGGAACAAGAACGAAAGCACGTAAACTGGTCATTTACAGACAAATGGTGGCCACTTCCAGAAGTAGTTATGATGTGTTGAAAAGGTTACATCAGTTTGAAAATGAATTGATCAATCTACCCCAACACTTCCGAATGATGGTGCAAGAACGTTTGGATACCTTACTCACTTATCATGAACAACTACATTTAAAGTTTGTCGGTAAGTTGAAGGCGGATACCATGGTCAACTGCCAAAATGATGACTACATTCAACGCCATGAAGTGATGGAGATATTCGTAAAGGAAATTGTGATTACCAAAGAGGAAGAAGACTTTTCCTCTTATCATCTTCTTCATATTCTATCGTCTATTTTGAATTATGAAGAACAATTGGAGCATCTGGATACACTCATTGTATCGTTCCAAAAATATCATAATAATGAAATGAACATGAAGTTGAAAGAAGAAATCTATTAAATCACGTCTGTCGATCATCCTTTTTCACTGGATCATTTCAGTCCGAATTCGGCGAACTAATCACGACAGATTTACCACATCCAGACTTCTCGGTAATCGAATAGAAGAAGTCATTCAATCCAAAGAGATCCACACATACGATACACGAAGCACCGCTGAATAAAATAAAAACTAGCCCTGAAGTCAATGACTTGGAGGCTAGTTTTTATTTTATTAACTCTTCATCCGAGGATCGAGTGCATCACGCAACCCATCGCCCATCAAGTTGAAGCCAAGAACTGTAAACATAATCGCGAGTCCTGGGAAAACCATTGTCCACGGAGCTGACTGTAGATAGTTTTTCGAGTCAGCGAGTATCGTTCCCCATTCTGGTTGAGGCGCCTGCGCACCCAATCCAAGGAAGCCAAGCGCAGCCGTTTCAAGAATTGCTGTCGCAACAGCAAGTGTACCTTGAACAATAACAGGTGCCATGGAATTCGGCAAAATATGAGAATAAAGAATCCGAAGATCTTTCATCCCAATCGCTTTTGCCGCCGTAATGTACTCGTCCTCTTTGATACTTAACACCTTCGAGCGGATTAGCCGTCCGAAGTTCGGCACATTAATAATCGCAATCGCGATCAATGCATTTCGTAAACTTGGACCTAATACTGAAACAATGGCAATCGCCAATAGAATAGAAGGAAATGCAAGCATAATATCAAATACTCTTGAAATCACGGTATCTACCCAACGACCATAATACCCAGCGACCACACCTAGTATACTTCCTACAATAATCGATCCAACGACCGAAAAGAAGCCAACCGATAAAGAAATGCGAGCGCCGTGGATAATTCGGGAAAGAATATCCCGTCCAAGGTCATCTGTTCCGAGCCAGTATTCACTGGAAGGAGGTTGAAGCCGGTCCGATAACTTTTGGTCATTAATGCCCTCTATTGGAATAAATGAAACATATTGCGATAGAAAGCCGACCCCTGCCAGTAAAATAAAGAAAACGACTATTCCAGCGCCAAAAACTGCCACTTTATTCTTGCTAAAACTCCTCCATGCATCGCGTCCGGGTCCTACTGTTTTTTCCACTTTAACTTTAGCTATCTCATTAGCCCCTGGTACCAACTCTGACATAAAAGTCTCCCCCTTCCTCAATCATATTTAATCCTCGGATCGATAAGACCGTATAGCAGGTCGACAATCAGGTTAATCATGACAAAGAAGAATGCAACAATGAGAATTCCTGATTGAATGACTGGATAATCCCTTGCACCAATGGCTTCGTAAATATAACGACCTACGCCAGGCCAAGCAAAAATCGATTCAGTCAAAATGGCACCGCCAAGCAACATTCCCATTTGTAGACCAATAATCGTCAACACAGGAATAATCGCATTTTTCAACGCATGTTTATAAACAACCCAAAACATTTTCTGTCCTTTTGCTCGGGCAGTACGAATATAATCAGCCCGCATGACTTCAAGCATACTCGATCTTGTCATCCTCGCAATGATTGCCATCGGAATTGTCGCCAGTGCGAGTCCCGGCAAAATAAGGTGTCGAATCACTTGCCATAACTGATCAAAACGCCCTTGAATAATTGTATCGAGCACATACAAATTCGTTATGGCGTCTATCGGATCCCGAACATCCTCCCGACCAGTCGTCGGTAACCAATGCAGTTCCAATGAAAACACCCATTGCCCCATTAAACCTAGCCAGAAAATCGGCATGGATACACCGACTAAAGCTAAAATCATTGCCGTATAATCAAACCATGAATTTTGGAACCACGCTGAAATAATACCAGCATTAATGCCGATAACAACTGCGATAATAATCGCAAATAACGCCAATTCAAAAGTAGCTGCGAAATACGGCCATATTTCATCCGCTACAGGTGTCCGCGTTCTCATCGATTCACCTAGGTCACCCCTAAAAAGATCACCAAGATAATTAAAGTATTGAATATACCATGGATTATCGAGCCCAAGCTTAACCGTCAATGCCTCTACTGCTTCTTTAGTCGCTTGCTGGCCAAGAATAATCTGTGCGGGATTCCCCGGAATCGCACGGATTATCATGAATACAATGAACGTCATCCCAAGTAGGACAGGAATGAGCTGCAGCAACCTTTTCCCTATATAGCTGAGCATGTACTTTCCCCCTCCACCACTTAATCGCTGTATGTATCGATTTTTTTGAAAAAGAAAAGGAAGAAATCTAGCAGACTTCTCCCTTTTCGTCTTTATAAGTTGAAATAAAGAATGCCGATACCTATATTCATTTATTTAACTTATTGATTACTTCTTTTCATTCGCAAGAAATTCTACCTTCGACAGCAAATCTGATCCAGTAGGATGTGGAAGGTAACCTGTTAGATCAGCCGCGCCTCCGATAAGTGGAGTCGAGTGAGCAAGTGGTACCCATGGAGCATCCTCATGAATGATTTCCTGTGCTTGTTTGTAAAGTTCAATACGTTTGTCTTCATCTACTTCAGTTTGTGCTTCGATTAAAATGTCATGAAGCGCATCATTTGAATAGTACGTATAGTTATTGCTACCGATATTATCTTCATCTAGAAGTGCATAAATGAAGTTATCTGCATCTCCGTTATCACCTGTCCAACCAAGCATGAACGCATCTGCGTCCCCTTTACTAGCAAGCTCCAAGTAAGTCGCCCACTCATGAGAAACAATATTTGCTGTGATGCCTACATCTGCAAGGTTTTTCTGAATAACTTCAGCTACTTTTTTACCATCTGGCATGTATGGACGTGGTACAGGCATTGCCCATAGTTCCATTTCAAAACCGTCTGCTAATCCTGCTGCTGCAAGAAGTTCTTTTGCTTTTTCAGGATTATAATCGTATCCTTCGATCGCATCGTTATAGCCTGAAATGGATGGCGGCATTGGATTTTTCGCAACATCCGCACGTCCTTCAAAGAATGCATCGACGATGTCTTGTTTGTTAATCGCATAGTTAATCGCTTGACGCACTTCTTTTTTATCGAAAGGAGGGCGTGTGACCGTCATACCTAGGTAACCAACGTTCATAGATGGACGTTCAAACAACTGTAATGTGTCGTTACCTTCAATTGCTACACCATCAGATGGATTAATACCATCTGCAAGGTCGACATCCCCAGTCATCAATGCATTCAAACGTGCTGAATTGTCAGGAATGGAACGGAAGATAATTCGGTTAAGTTTCGGTAATTCTGCATCCCAATAGCCATCGAACTTCTCAATTGTAATGGAGTCATTTGGCTTCCAATTAACAAATTTGAAAGGTCCTGTTCCGACTGGATTTTTTTCAAACTGATCGTCGCCTTTTTCAAATGCTGTTGGACTTGCAATCGCGAACATATCCATTGCAAGGTTTTTAAGGAATGGTGCTTGTGCGCGTGTCAATTTGAAGATGACTGTGTAATCACCTTCTGCAGTTACTGATTCAATTACACGTTCCGGGTCATCCTTGAAACCACCGAACATTGTAGAGTAGTAAGGGAATTTCTCAGCGTCCCCACCTGCCCAACGATCGAAGTTTTTCACAACTGCTTCTGCGTTGAAGTCAGTTCCATCATGGAATTTAACACCTTCACGTAGTTTAAATGTATACGTCAAACCGTCTTCACTCGGCTCCCACTCAGTTGCAAGACCCGGTTGAGTCGTTGTATCTTCATCCCCAAAGTTTAACAATGTTTCGTACAGATTGATGGTAACTTTGAAAGTTTCACCTTCCGTTACGCGTGATGGATCCAGTGATGATGAGTCCCCACCGCGCCCAAATACCAATGTGTCCTTGACGTCTTTGTCTTTGACGCTCCCTTTTTCTCCATCTTTCCCACTCGTCCCTTCATCTGAACCACATGCTGCAAGTGCTACCGAAAGCACCAGTAACAGCATTAAGCCAAATGACCATATCCTCTTTTTATTCATGCTGACCCCTCCAACTGTTTTATATCATTGCCGACCTCTTCACTATAAAGGTGACAGGCGGCAGAATGACCCGAAGAATGTTCGCTAAGCTGTGGCACAACTTTCGTACACACATCCATTTTAAACGGACATCGTGTATGAAATGTACATCCTGATGGTGGATTTGCCGGGTTCGGTATATCCCCTTCAAGAACGACCTGCACTTTTTTGAAATCTGGATCAGGCACAGGCACAGCTGATAACAACGCCTGTGTATAGGGATGAAGCGCTTTCTTATATAACTTTTCGCTGTCCGCAATCTCCACGATTCTCCCTAGATACATAACAGCAACACGGTCACTGATATGACGAACAACGCCCAAATCATGCGCTATGAAAATATAAGTAAGTTTAAATTCCTTTTGCAAGTCTTGCATCAGATTCAATACTTGCGCTTGAATAGAGACATCGAGTGCAGAGACAGGCTCATCCGCGATGATCAATTTAGGATTCGTCATTAACGCCCTGGCAATGCCAATACGTTGTCTTTGCCCACCACTAAACTGATGCGGATAACGCTTTGCATGATACGCACTTAAGCCAACAATCTCTAAAAACTCATGTACTTTCTTTTTCCGTTCTTTCGAGTTACTTATACCGTGAACGATAAGCGGCTCTTCCAAAATTTTCTCAATCGTATGGCGCGGGTTCAATGATGCATATGGATCCTGAAAAACCATTTGTATTTCACGTCTCGTTTTCCGCATCTCTTCGGTAGATAGAGCCGTTAAGTCTTTTCCGTTAAATTCCACTTTCCCCTCGGTCGGTTCAAGTAGTCGCATCAGCATACGTCCCGTTGTCGATTTACCACAGCCGGATTCGCCAACAATGCCCAGCGTTTCTCCTTCATTTACGTAAAATGAAACATCATCCACTGCTTTGACATGCCCTGCGGTTTGGCCGAGCAATCCTTTTTTAATAGGAAAATACTTTTTTAAACCTTCAACTTTCAACAAGGGTTTTGTTTTCATTCATTTCCACCCCTTCTCCATCATATAAGAAGCATCTAGTTTGATGAACATCAGATGTTACGTATAGTTCAGGGTTTTCTTTATGGCAACGGTCAAATGCGAACTCGCATCTCGCTGCAAATCTACATCCATGACGTATCGAACCCGGTTTTGGTACATTGCCAGGAATCGAAAAAAGTCGGTCTTTTTTATAACGCATGTCGGGCACTGACTGGATCAGCCCTTTTGTATACGGGTGTTGCGGATCTTCGAAAATTCGCTTGACGGGTGCTTCTTCAATCACTTGTCCAGCATACATGACGATGACACGTTCACATGTCTCTGCCACGACACCTAAGTCATGGGTAATTAGTAGAACAGCCGTATTCAATCTAGTATTCAATTCTCTCATTAACTTCAAAATTTGTGCTTGAATAGTAACATCTAAAGCAGTCGTTGGTTCATCTGCAATCAGTACTTTAGGATCACAGACTAACGCCATCGCAATCATGACCCGCTGTCGCATTCCGCCGGACAATTGGTGAGGATAATCTTTTATAATCCCCTCCGCACGTGGTAATCCGACAAGTTTCAGCATGTCAATTGCGCGGGTTTCCGCTTTCTTCTTACTCCAACCCTTTTCATGAATTAGGATTGCCTCTACCATTTGATTGCCTATGGTGAACAACGGATTCAATGACGTCATCGGCTCTTGGAATATCATTGCAATATCATTGCCTCGAATATGTCGCATCTGCCTTTCCGACATAGTTAGCAAGTCTTCGCCCTCAAATAGAATTTCTCCGCCAACTATTTTACCGGGAGGTTTCGGTACAAGTCCCATTATAGAAAGTGATGTGACACTTTTACCACACCCCGATTCTCCGACTATGCCAAGGATTTCCCCTTCCTTCACATGGAAATCGATATGATCCACAGCTGGTATTTCACCCGAATCAGTGAAAAAGGTTGTCTGTAAATCTTTCACTTCGAGGACTTTTTTCCTGTCATTCATCAAATCACCTTTTTCCTATTTTCAATTTGACCGAATTGTAAAGATATTCGTTATTATACATCTATTCGGAATAAAAGCAACAGCACTTTTTTATACATCGGGCAAAAAAAAGCACATTACTGAATGTTACTTTCCAGTAATGTGCATAGTTCGTTTTATTTCCCAAGTATCTGAACTTGGAATAATCCATAGTAAATCCCTTGACTCGCCATCAATTGTTCATGTGTACCCATTTCCTTTAATTCGCCAGCGTCGATTACTAAAATCTTATCTGCATGTGTAATGGTCGACAAGCGATGTGCAACGATAAGTGTTGTTCGATCATTTGCTAATCTTTCTAACGACTCTTGTATAAGTGCTTCACTTTCAAGATCGAGTGCTGAAGTGGCTTCATCCAATATAAGAAGTGGAGGATTTTTCAAAAATACACGCGCAATCGCAATCCGTTGCTTCTGCCCACCGGACAATTTCACCCCGCGCTCACCGACTTTTGTATCATAGCCCTCGGGTAACGACACGATAAAGTCATGTGCATTCGCTGCCTTTGCAGCTTCTATCACTTCTTCATCGGTTGCGTCCGGTTGTCCCATTAATATATTACTTTTTACAGAATCACTAAATAGGATGTTGTCCTGTAAAACAATACCTATCTGATTACGCAACGATTTGACCGTGATATCTCGAATATCATAGCCATCTATCCTAACCGCCCCACCTGTGACGTCAAAAAAACGAGGTATCAGACTAATGATTGTGGACTTTCCGCCACCACTCATACCGACAAATGCAACTGTTTCTCCAGGTTTCACCGTAAAATCAATGTCATTTAGCACAATGTCCCCATCTTTTTCGTAGGAAAAACGTACGTTGTCAAATTCAATTCCCCCGGTTATCGGAGGTAGTTCAACTGCATTGGCCTTATCTGTAATGTCATACTTTTTCTCCATCAGATCAAAGACACGGTCCATCGAAGCAAATGATTGCGTCAACGATGTCGATGAGTTAACAAGCCTGCGAAGTGGACCATACAACCTGTCAATATAAGCAATGAATGCAACCATCGTTCCAATGGACAACGAGCCATTTATGACTTGATAACCTGCATAAGCGAGAACAAGGAGAGGTGCAACATCCGTAATGGTATTGACAACAGCAAAGGCTTTAGCATTCCATCTTGTATGATCAATTGCCTTCTCAAGAAACTGTCCATTGACCTCGTCAAAGTTCTTTTGTTCTTTTTCTTCAAGTGCAAAACTCTTAATAACGCTCACACCTGAGACACGTTCATGCAAATAACTTTGCACATTTGCCAATGCCTGCGAGCGTTTCCGGGTCAATTCTCGTAGCTTGCCGAAAAAATGCTTCACGCTGTAAGCATAAAAAGGGAAAGCCAGAAGTGTGACAAGGGTCAATGGGATATCCAACGTCAACATAATCGCAATCGCAATGAGGATGGTGGCCAAATCGAGCCAGACATTCATCAAGCCAATCATGACAAAGTTTTTCGTCTGCTCCACGTCGTTAATCACCCGTGAAATGATTTCCCCTGCCCGCGTATTTGAATAGTAGCTAAGACTGAGTTTTTGAAGATGAGCATATAATTCCTCGCGGATATCATACAAAATCTTATTACTCACATATTGCGCGAAATATTGCCGATAATATTCAACCGGTGGCCGGACAATGAAAAAGACA
The DNA here is from genome assembly GCF_044762865.1 of Sporosarcina sp. NPDC096371. Taxonomy (NCBI): domain Bacteria; kingdom Bacillati; phylum Bacillota; class Bacilli; order Caryophanales; family Caryophanaceae; genus Sporosarcina; species Sporosarcina sp. NPDC096371. The sequence goes on along the minus strand of NZ_JBIWFE010000010.1, from coordinate 126,500 downwards.
AGCGCCGTTCCACCAAGCCAATAAAATAATTGCCGTGTCATTTCCGCTTTCGTCAGTACTTCCGAGACGACAATGTCATCAATGATAATTTTAATCAACAGCGGCATAAACAGCGGAATCGCAAATTTTATGACACCCAAAATAATTGTCAATAGAATAAGCCAGTTATAAGGCTTCACAAATTTCATATAACGTTTAATACTGTCACCCATATATGGTGTACCTCCTAATAGTGCACAGCGCAAGCGCCTGTTAGCTCCGACAAACGCTGGAGCCTAGATGAAAAAAACCTGCCGCAAACGCGGACAGATTTTCATTTACCATTTTTAACCTGTTTATAAAATGCATATCTTGACGTCCATACTTCAATGAAGTCCGGTGCAAACGGTCCCTTACGTTGCTTAATCCAGCCAAGTAATGTTGTTAAGTTTTTTCTCATAATCTGATCAATCGCATCGGGATAATCCATTTGTTCCTTATGATCGACATATTCATCCTCATCGAGAATCATATAACTCATATCAGGGAACACTTTCACATCTAAATCATAATCGATATACTTCAGTGATTTGTTATCATACACAAACGGCGAGCTCATGTTGATGTAATAGTAAACGCCGTCTTCCCTTAACATACAAATAATATTGAACCAGTGTTCGGCATGGAAATAGCAGATGGAAGGTTCACGTGTTAACCATGTACGACCGTCTGCTTCCGTAACAAGCGTCCGTTCATTGGCACCGATGACAATATTACGTGTCCCTTTCAATACGACCGTTTCTTGCCAGACCCTATGGATGGTCCCATTATGTTTGTAACTATGTACTTGGATAGTTTCTCCTTCTATAGCAATCGCCATGCTCATCCCCACCTTTTAGTTGCCGGAAAATTTCGAAGCTCTCATGATTTCATTATTATACCAACAGTACAGTAAAATTTGAAACCTTATCATCCTTTTTTCTGTTTTATGTCCAGAAAAGGGCAAACTTTTTTTAAGAGGGGCTGAAGCCTAAACGGTTAGAATAGCGTAGATTGCCTGGTATACAATACGGATAAAAAACCGACAGAAGCAATGAGCTTCCGTCGGCCGGTGATGTCCATCCACTTATTTTGTACCGTTTTCGTATTGGTTCGCGCGCGAACCAGAAGCATTTTTCTTGTTTGCTTCAGATTGTTGATTTTGTTTACGAACTTCGTTTACATCTGTTTCAGATCCAAACTCTTCAGCCATCTGTGAATAAGATTTGTTTTGCTGTGATAACTGATTTTGTTTTTGAACTTTGTTCGCATTTGTTTTACCTGGGTTATTATTATTTGGCAATGGATTTTCACCTCCGTACACACTATCATGTGCACAAAGGAGCTTTTTTATCCCATTGGAATATTTTACAACAAAATAGAACGTCCGCCATCGACGATGAGCGTCTGTCCACGAATCATATCTGCACCATCCGAAATAAGGAACATGGCCGTTTTCACCATGTCTTCAATTTCAACCATGCGCCCTGCTGGCGTATTTTTACGGGCATCTTCAAGGAGTTCTTCACGATTCGGGAAATGTTTCAACGCTTCCGTATCAAGCGCACCTCCAGATACCGTGTTCACAGCAATCCCTTTTGGCGCGAGCTCTACCGCTAAATAGCGTGTAATTGATTCAATCGCCGCTTTTGAAACACCGACAGTCGTGTAATTTTCAAGATACCGAATCGAGCCAAGTGAACTGACGCCAATAATTTTGCCGCCTTTGTCCATTAGTTTTGCAGCTTCTTGCGCACCAAATAGCATGGCTTTGGCATTAATGTTCATCGTCCAATCCCAATGTGACTCCTCTAACTCCATCACAGGACGTAAAACACCCGACGCTGCATTCGACACGAATACATCTAAGCGACCGAATTCCTCTTTCACTTGTTCAAACATCACGCGTAATTTTGCAACATCACCGACATTTGCACGAATCATTATCGCTTTTCTACCAAGTGCTTCAATTTCTTTTACAGTCTCTTCAGCAGCGGATTTACTACGTGCATAATTCACTACAATGTCATAGCCTTGTCTTGCAAGTTCAATCGCAAGTGCCTTTCCTAATCCTCTAGAACTCCCCGTCACCATTGCTACTTTATGATCTGTCATCAGTCGATTCTCCCTCTTTTGATCTCTTCCCATATTTTTAAAACAGGCACAGGTTTCGGCAACGATTCTACTTCTTCTGGCGTGAAAAATTGGAAGCCCTGTGGAATTGAATCCGTTCCTGTCATTCGTGCAAGATAGCTTGTCATCTCCCATGTAATATGTGAAAAGATATGTTTGAATGTTAGTATATCAGTAAGACCTTGTAGCTCAACACCAAATTGTTCATGTACTTTTTCCGGTAACGTCTTGTCATCCACTAATTCAATCATCGGAAATTCCCACAATCCTGCAAGTAAGCCTTTTGACGGTCTTTGCCTTAACAACCATTCACCATGCGCATTATGTACAGCAAATGACGCCACCGGAATCACTTTCATTTTTGTTTTCTTCGTTTTAACCGGCAATTCTTCCTGCCTGCCTTCATGAAAAGCATTGCAAAAATCACGTACCGGACAAAGGAGACATTTAGGCTTAGGCGTACAAATTGTCGCGCCAAGTTCCATCAATCCTTGATTGAATGAAGAAGGATCTTCCTTGTCGATCAAATCCATCACAACAACCTCAAAAATCTTTTTCGTACGCGGAATCGCAATATCGTCCTCAATCAGTAAAAGCCTGGACATCACCCGCATCACGTTGCCGTCAACTGCATGCTCGGGAACTCCATAGGCGATACTTAGCACTGCGCCAGCCGTATAAGGTCCTACACCTTTTAGTGTCGAGATCTCCTTACGCGTTGCAGGAACTTCTCCGCCATAGTTCTCGACTACTTCCCGAACCCCGGCTTGCAAATTCCTTGCACGCGAATAGTAACCGAGTCCTTCCCACATTTTCAACAAATCATTTTCATTCGCTGTTGCCAACGTTTCCATTGTAGGGAAGTTTTCGATGAATCGTTCATAATAAGGGATTACTGTATCGACTCTTGTTTGTTGCAGCATGACCTCAGAAACCCATATATAATAGGGATTTGACGTATTGCGCCACGGTAAGTCCCGTTTTTCACGATGATACCATGAAAGAAGGGAAGCGCGGAATTCGTCTTTTTTCTTTATAATTTGCATGTTTTCCTCCATATCACATATGCTTACTGTTAATCAGAAAAGGGTATATACTTATAGATGGATACGTATTTTTTGCCAACCATCCCGTGACTGTCGCTAATTCCTAAGCTAAAGGAGTGATCACTTGGATACTGGAACACATATTGTTATGGGCGTTGCACTTGGCGGGCTAGCGTTAGCGGATCCTGTCGTTTCAACCGAGACCGCTACAATGAGTGCGGTCGTCGCTGGTGTCATTATTGGATCGCTTATCCCAGATGTCGATACCGTTTTAAAACTAAGAAATAACGCCGTCTATATCCGAAATCACCGGGGCATTACCCATTCCGTCCCTGCGGTGATGTTATGGCCACTCGTCATCGCGTTACTATTGTCCTTGATAGTACCCGAATCCAACTTCATGCATGTATGGGCGTGGACATTTCTTGCTGTTTTTCTGCACGTCTTCGTCGATATTTTCAATTCATACGGGACGCAGGCATTACGCCCCTTTTCAAACAAGTGGGTCGCCATTGGGGTCATTAATACGTTCGATCCCATTATTTTCGTCTTACATGTCATCGCCCTCATCATTTGGGCTCTTGGTGCAAATCCTGTCTATACAATTCTGGCGACCTACGTGGTCATTTTCTTTTATTACCTACTGCGTTTTGCCATTAAATCTGCCGTAAAAAGAGCTGTTCACAATACCGTTCCCGATGCTACGGAAATTATAATTGCTCCGACGATGCGCTTTTTCCAATGGAGAATAGCTGCTTCTTCAGAGACATGCCATTATGTTGGACGTGCTTACGGCAGATCCGTTAATATTTATGACCGATTTGAGCGAGAACCCATGCCAAAATCACCTGAAATTGACGTGGCCATGTGTGACAAAAACATGGAGGCCTTCACATCATTCTCTCCTATTTATCGTTGGTCCGTCACAAGCGTCGGCGACCTATGCGAGGTGCGCCTCATTGATCTGCGCTACCGAAGCAAAGGCTATTACTCATTTGTCGCGGTCGCACATGTCGATAAAGAACTAAACGTCGTCAATTCTTATACAGGCTGGATTTTCTCAGAGGACAAGCTACGAAAAAAATTGAATTTCGCCCCAAACTCCTAATTCGAAAAGCGCAAGCGCCAGGAGCTTAGCCGATAAAATAACGGAAAGGCTATAGACATCATCCATTCGTTGTCTACAGCCTTTTCTTATTTACCTTCTTTAACAGACTTTAGCATGGCAATCGGCAATGCCTCCATTGCCCGTTCGCCACCTAATCGATAGCCCCAAGCAAATCGACCTTTTAAATAGTCGACGTGGAAGAACACTCCCTCATCGCCATCAATTCGATAAATTTCTTCTTTGTTAATGGTCTTCGGGTCGATTAAATAAGATTGTGCCATAACTGCTTTTCGCTGATATACCGCATACTCATTGACCATGCCAAGTTGCTCTGCTTTCCGCGCCTTTTCCATAATCTTTCCGATTTCTGTACGTAACTCATGCTCCGTCATCTGGCTATACTTTTTCTCAGTCTCCATTTTCCTCATTCTCCTTCTTATCAATAAATGCGTCGATTCGCTCGAACGGAATGCCTTTTTGATACATGGCCTGTTTCACTCGATTATGTAAATTACGTCCACTAAATTTCGAACTATACCGGCGCCAAGCCTTCTCTCCGATTGATTCGGTAATTCCTGTCCATTCATCATCTTCCCGATCGAAGTCGATACTATCGAGCGCTTGTTTAATAATATCAAATGAATACCCTTTACGTAGCAAGGCATTTTGGATTTTTTGTTTCAATTGTGCGGGGGCCACGGATCGATTGGCGTTTGCCGCCTTTTCTGCAAGCTTTGATGCAATTTGAAGCTGTTCATCTTCTGAATAGGATTCAAGCACTTTGTCTTGCAGCTCCTTCCCAATACCTTTTTTTTGCATCTCTTGTTGAATGGCCCTCGGACCTTTACTTGATGAGTTCTTCTGTGTTTGTAGAAGAGCTTCCGAAAAATTTTCATCGTTTAAGAAGCCAAGTTCTTTCAATTTCACAATTGCTTCCAGCACAATGGCTTCTCCATAATCAAGTTCCAACAGCTTTTTCTTTACTTCAAATTCGCTACGCATTCTAAAACCAAGATAATGGAGCGCCCGATTGAATGCTTTGCGGATTTCATCTTCATAGACCATGTCATCAATGGACCAGTCCTCAAGCGTCATGCCTTTGGTTAACCCAAATTTAACAAGTACAGACTCATGGACACTATATGCGTATTTTTCATCTAGGAAAATATTGTATCGTTCGTGATCTTTTTTCTGTTGTGTTATCTTCGTAATGACAGGCATTGTTGCATAACCCCCTACTCTTTATCAGTATACATGTTCTATCGTTTGGGTTCAGCTTAATCGATTCATCTAGAAGATTATTTTGGAGGTGTCAGAGGATGAAAATCGTCATTGCAGGCGGCTCAGGGTTTATCGGGCGTACATTGACAGATTTCCTTGTGCACGAAGGGCATAAAGTCGTGATTTTATCGAGATCAGTAAAAAAAGGCACAGAAAACATTCGTTACGTACAATGGCTTCACCCCGGAGCCAAGCCTGAAAAGGAGATTGGTTCGGCGGATGCCTTTGTCAATCTCGCCGGCGTTTCCATCAATGCTGGCCGGTGGTCTTCCGAACATCAACAACAAATTTACGACAGTCGAATGAATGCTACGGATGAGTTGTTGCGCATCATTTCTACTTTATCAACAAAACCTTCCGTTCTTGTCAATGGAAGTGCAATTGGCATCTATCCTGCTTCGGAAGATACAATCTATACAGAGTCGGCGACAGCGATTGCCGATGATTTCCTCGCCAAGACCGTAGCGGATTGGGAAAGAAAAGCCGGAATGGTTTCATTCCCAGAAACGCGCGCCGTCTTCATGAGATTTGGCGTTGTTCTCGGAAAAGGTGACGGGGCTTTGCCGCCCATGGTATTGCCCTACAAATTATTTGCAGGTGGCAAAGTTGGATCCGGCAGACAATGGATCTCTTGGATGCATATTCAAGATGTTGTTCGAGCCATCGTTTTCGCTATTGAAAATGTCCATCTACAAGGTCCCGTAAATACGACATCACCGTATCCTAAACGGATGAATGAGTTCGGGAAAACAATTGGTGCCGTTTTGCATCGCCCTCACTGGTTACCAGTCCCTTCATTTGCCATGAAGCTGGCACTTGGTCAGAAAAGTGCGCTCGTCCTCCAAGGACAGCATGTCTTGCCTAGAAAGTTACTAGACAGCGGTTTTGAATTTACATTTCCTACACTTGAATCGGCTCTAAAAAACATCCTAATCGACGACGTATAACTTATTCACTTGCGCACATCCTACCAAAAAAGGAAGGTGCATTCTTTATGGTCAAACGGCATGGCCCCGGAATTCTAATAGCCGCTTTTATTGTTTTAGCGGGACTGGTATTAAATCCATTTTCTACTGAAGCGGAAGAATTCCATTGGGGATTTAAAAAAGCGACGGATGGCGTCCCACCGAACGCAGGCGCTGCACTCGATTCGATGCTCGACAAGTATGGGGCGATTTACAAGGGAAAACCCGACGAAAAAATTGTCTACTTGACGTTCGATAATGGCTATGAGAACGGCTATACCGAAAGTATTTTAGACACATTAAAAAAGGAAGACGTTCCAGCTACGTTTTTTCTTACCGGTCACTATTTAAAAAGTGCTACACCACTCGTTAAAAGGATGATCAAAGACGGTCATGGCATTGGAAACCACTCTTATGATCACCCGAATATGGCGAATCTATCCGAACAAAGGATGGAGGAAGAATGGACCAAGTTCGACGAGCTGTTGAAGCAACTTACCGGTGTCAAACGAACTGTCTACGCAAGACCACCTGAAGGGGTATTTAATGACGCGCTTCTTGCCAAAGGGAACGAACTGGGGTATCGACATATTTTCTGGTCGGTCGCCTTCATTGATTGGCACAGGGATAAGCCTCGAGGTCGCGATTACGCCTACGGTGAATTAATGAAACAGCTTCATCCAGGTGCCGTCATTTTAATGCATACCGTGTCACCTGATAATGCACAAGCGTTACCGTCCTTTATTCAAGATGCCAAGAAAGCGGGTTACGCATTCCATACACTTGACGATCTTGTGTTGGAATATGAAAACGTTCACGCCATTTTTAGATAAAAAAAAGCGTCCGGACTTGGACGCTTTTTCTTATGCTACTGGACTGTTTGATTGTCCCTTTTTAATTAGTGACACAACGAATAAGGTCCCCAAGAAAATAGAAATCAGTAACAAGAAACTAAAACTCGCTTCAAATTCAAGAAAAAGACCGCCAAGGAAAGGCCCCGTCAAACTTCCGACACTGAAAAAGATCCCACACAATAAATTCCCTGTTGGTAACAGGTGCTTCGGCGTCATTTCGGACATATACGATATACCCAGCGAGAAAATCGAGCCGACAAACAGGCCAGCAACAAAAAACATCGACATGACGGCAATGATAGAGGTCTCTACGGTGCTTGCTACGAAGAACGACAGCGCTCCTCCCCCAAGTGCCAGCAGAAATACTGGACGTCTACCGATCTTGTCGGACAATATCCCCAGAGGTATTTGCGAAACCATCCCTCCCACGGAAAATGACACAAGAATAAGTGATACATATGTAAGATCTATTCCGCTTCTCAATGCATACACCGGATACATCGCATTAAGAGAGGATTCCAGAAACCCGTAGCCGAATGGGCCAAGAAACGCGAGCCATGCAACAGCAATCGTTGCTTTAAATCGAGTGAAAAAACGGTCTGTAGCAGCCTTTCCCTTCATAACATCCGGAAATTCATTCTTCAGCTTAAAGACAAGAGACCATGCCAGGAGGCAAAGGATACCAGAGACGATGAATGGCAATCCTTCAAAGACATTAACAAGCGGCACAAATAACGGTCCCACCGCGAATCCAGCCCCAAATGACAATCCGTAAATCGCAATATTACGACCTAGCCTTTGTTGCGAAGAAAAACTTGTAATCCATGTCTGGGTAGAAAAATGCAAGGCATGATCACCTATGCCAATCAGCAATCTTAATATGTACCAAAACACGACACTTTTCCATAATGGAAATAGCAGTAAAGAACTAAAAACAAGTATCCCGCCACCGATGATAATCGGCTTGTAGCCAAAGCGGCGTAAAGGTGCCTCCATGAACGGAGACACTAGAAGTGTTCCTATGTATAAACCTGTCGCATTCAACCCGTTCAGCGCACTCGACACACCGTCACGTTCAAAGATGGCCGAAATGAGTGGCAGTAACATTCCCTGTGAAAATCCAGAGATTGACACGATGATGACAAGTATCCAAAAACGTTTCTTCTCTACTTGCGAAAAAGTATCCATCATTCCAACGCTCCCTAAATTGTTAAGCATTAGTTGATGTTAACATATTGGAACGTATTACAAATAGTGTTTGATTATTTCCTACTCAATCATAAAGGCCCAGTCCATATCTGTTTACCAGATTACGGCTGAGCCTTTACGTATGAATTGAATCCTCATTTTCATTTTCCATTAACATAAGTCGTAGTCGTCTGTCGGCATCTAGCCGGTTGACACTTACGGATCCCCTCCTTATTAACAGGATTTGATTCGTTTCTACTCTAGGCCTCCCTTTCGTTTGATTACATGTATCATAGCATGTAATCTTTGTATTGTAAATGTTCTGTTAAGTTTAATCGTTAATTCATTCTAAAGTTCTATTTCAATTCCTTATTCTACCTTTGTACAAACAAAAGTTCATGATAACCGACTGATGCATAACTAACCGTAGTAAGTTGAAAAGTTCCGTTTTTTCGTTTACGATTACAGTAATGAAAAGAGGTGTACGGATTGGACAAAGCACAAGATAACAACCATGTTGATGGATTAAAAACACGCTTCCATCAATTCCTTGAAACACTCGATACAATTGAACCTGAAACAGCAGATTTACAAGAAATCGATCGACTCATCAGCATGATAGACGAACTTGAAGAACAAGTCGAAAAGATAAAATCAAATAACTAACCATCCAGGGGGATTTGAGCATGTACATAGAACAAATTGAAAAAAGTATGTATGACCTCATCTGCGAAACATCCACAAACCTTCCGAAAGACGTACGGCGGAAGATCCTTGCGGCGAAAGAACAGGAAGATGCGGGTACACGCGCCGCAATGAGCTTAGACACCATCGCTCAAAATATCAACATGGCAGACGAAAAAATGTCTCCAATCTGTCAGGACACGGGCTTACCTACATTTAAAGTTAAAACACCAGTCGGCGTGAACCAGATTGAAATCAAAGCAGCCATTAAACGGGCGATTGTTCAAGCAACAAAAGATACGAAGCTCCGCCCGAACTCCGTTGACTCCCTTACAGGCGACAACAGCGGTGATAATCTTGGTGAAGGTGTCCCTGTTGTGAAATTTGAGCAATGGGAACAAGATCACATCGAAGTAAAACTAATTCTTAAGGGCGGCGGCTGTGAAAATAAAAACATCCAATATAGCCTCCCTACTGAACTTGATGGGCTTGGACGTGCTGGACGCGACCTAGACGGCATTCGCAAATGCGTTTTGCATTCTGTCTATCAAGCACAAGGACAAGGATGTTCGGCTGGTTTCATCGGCGTTGGAATCGGTGGCGACCGTGCTTCAGGCTACGACCTAGCAAAAGAACAACTCTTCCGTGCAGTGGATGACGTGAATCCTAACGACAAATTAGCAGAGCTTGAAGCTTACATTTTAGAATCTGCAAACAAACTTGGCATCGGCACAATGGGCTTTGGTGGCGAAGCGACTCTTCTTGGTTGTAAAGTAGGCGTCATGCATCGGATTCCAGCTAGCTTCTATGTTTCCGTCGCGTATAACTGCTGGGCTTACCGCCGGATGGCTGTCGATATCGATGCAACATCTGGGAAAATTACAAACTGGCATTATAATGATGGAGAAAAGATTGCCTTCACACAAGAAGATAACAAGCAAGATGAGCAATCATCTGCTCGTACTGTAGAGCTTACTGCACCGATTTCAGAAGAACAAATTCGTGACTTAAAAGTTGGCGACGTTGTTAAAATTTCTGGACGTATGTATACAGGTCGCGATGCGATTCATAAACATCTTTCCGAAAACGATTCACCTGTCGATTTAAACGGACACATCATCTACCATTGCGGCCCTGTTGTCGCGAAGACAGAAGATGGTGGCTATGAGATTAAAGCCGCTGGTCCAACAACATCAGCGCGTGAGGAACCGTACCAAGGCGACATCATGAAAAAGTTCGGCGTTCGTGCCGTCATTGGTAAAGGTGGCATGGGTCCTAAAACACTTGCTGCACTTGAAGAACATGGCGGTGTCTACCTCAACGCAATCGGCGGAGCTGCACAATATTATGCCGACTGCATCAAAGCTGTTGAAGGCGTCGACCTGCTTCAATTCGGCATCCCTGAAGCAATGTGGCACCTACGTGTTGAGGACTTCACAGCGGTCGTTACGATGGACTCACACGGCAATAGTTTACACGCCGATGTGGATAAGTCGTCACTTGAGAAACTGGCACAGTTTAAAGAAAAAGTATTTAGCTAAAGAACAAATGCGCATGGTGCCGTCTAGATGCAAAATCACTATGTCGCAGCGTTTCCTACAATACGAGATTATATAATACGAATAGAGTAATGCCCTGCATCGGAATCATTTCCGAACGCAGGGCATTTTTTTAGCTTTGGTGTTGGGTTCGTCAATCGCTGCGTGCTGTATGTATGCGTTGTCGCCTGTGTGCCCTGATCCTTGTTTTCATACGGCATATCCTATAGTGCATCTTTAATCTTTTTTACAAGCTGATTTGTAACACTTTCTATTCGCCTATGCTACACTATAGATAATAATGATTATTATATTATAACTGATATCAAATAGATCCATTAAGTCGATTTCCTCTAACAGGAATCGACTTTTGTATTTTAATAAGGGTTATGAAATTGATAGTCATTCTCAACAAGGAGGTCATTCATATGAATATTATCAGTGAAGAAAGAAAACAAACAGCCCCCCAGTGGTTCGAACATCTTGAACTCATCGCTGCCATTGGTTCAGGAATCCTCATCGGCGTAGCATGGCTGAGCAGTAAAAGTGGGGTCGAAGCATTTCCCGTCACCCTTTACATCATTGCCTTTTTAATCGGAGGATTCGCTAAAGCGAGAGAAGGCATTAAAGAAACGATTGAGAATAAGGAACTGAATGTCGAAATGCTAATGATTTTTGCCGCATTTGGTTCCGCCCTAATCGGCTACTGGGCGGAAGGTGCCATCCTTATTTTCATCTTTGCAATTAGCGGTGCCCTAGAAACGTATACACTCAATAAAAGCCACAAAGAAATTTCCGCCCTTATGCAATTACAGCCGGAAGAAGCATGGCTCATTCAAGATGGCGGTAGCGAATACAAAGTGCCGACTGACTCCCTGAAAGTCGGATCCATTATCCTTGTCAAACCAGGTGAACGGATTCCTGTCGATGGGGTCATCATTTACGGCACCACGTCCATCGATATGTCTGCCATTAACGGTGAATCGATTCCAACTCTAAAGGAAACGGGTGACGAACTGTTTGCTGGCACGGTCAATTTAAGTGGCGCGATTCAAGTGAAGATGACAAAACCAAGTTCCGAAACACTTTTTCAGAAAATCATTACACTTGTCCAAAGTGCACAGAGTGAGAAATCGCCGTCACAGCAATTTATTGAAAAATTTGAAGGGGTTTACGTTAAAATTGTCATCATTGCTGTTTTGGTGATGATGTTCCTTCCCCACTTCTTATTCGGATGGGATTGGACAACAACGATTTACCGCGCCATTGTCCTGCTTGTCGTTGCCTCACCATGTGCACTTGTTGCATCCATCATGCCCGCTACGCTTGCAGCAGTTTCAAACGGGGCAAAACGCGGGGTGCTCTTTAAAGGCGGCGTTCATCTTGAGCATCTTGGCTCCCTCAACACCATTGCCTTTGACAAAACCGGGACATTGACGAATGGAAAACCTGTTGTTACGGACTTCCTCGTACGCGATGGTGAAGATGTAGACGCAATCTTAACGGTACTCGCAAGTATCGAATCTCAATCGAATCACCCGCTTGCTATCGCGATTACAAATTATGCAACAGATAAAGGAATGACATTAACCCGTAATCTTCAAATCGAAGACGTACCCGGTCACGGCATCCGAGCAGTCACAGAAGCAGGACAATTACTCATTGGTAACCCACGCTTCGTTGGCCAAGAGTTAGCAGAAAGCTTTCAACAAGGAATTGCTTTCGCACTTGCAGATCAAGGGAAAACCGTCATCTACATGAAGGACGAAAAAGGAATTGTCGCTGCTGCCGCCCTAAAAGATACTGTACGTCCAGAAGCCGTACAGGCAATCAAAGAGTTGAAAAGCGTAGGTATCTTCACAGTGATGCTCACTGGGGATAATGAAAAAACAGCTGCCGCCATTGCCAAAGAAACAGGACTCGATTCGTACGTCGCAGACTGTTTACCAGCCATGAAAGTTGATCATATAAAACACTTACTTGCCAAATATAAGACTGTCGGAATGGTCGGAGACGGCATTAATGACGCACCTGCCCTTGCAACGGCAACATCTGGCATTGCGATGGGCGAAGGAACTGACGTCGCACTTGAAACAGCCGATATCGTTCTAATGCAAAACGATTTGACACGGATTTCTTATGCCATCAAGCTTTCTCGTAAGATGCAGCGAATTGTCAAACAGAATGTCTTCTTTTCTATTGCAGTCATCTCGGTACTCATCGTTTCAAACTTTATGCAATTCGTCGATTTACCGCTTGGGGTCATCGGCCACGAAGGCAGTACGATTCTTGTCATATTGAATGGTTTACGAATGCTCAATCGGATAGATTAGGCGGCTCCCACTTCATCATGGAGTGCATAAGAAAAAAGGTCGTGCATTCACTTGATCGCACGACCTTTTGCTCTTGCCAATTTTACCGCTTCCCGCTCGGTCATGACGGCATTAAGTAGCCCACCGAGTATCAAAATAATTCCCGAAAAGTATAACCACAACATCAAGACAATAATCGCTCCAATACTTCCATATGTATTTGAGAAATTCCCAAAATTCCCGACGTAAAATGAAAAGATAAAAGAAGTAAGTATCCATCCCACTGTTGCAAATAATGCACCTGGAATCACACTTTTCCAACGCAGTTTTAAATTCGGAACTACCCAGTAAACGACTACAAATACAAGGGAAATAAGAACGGGTGGTATACCCCATCGTAAACTATCCCAAAAGGCAAGAAAACTTTCTTCTACCCCCAAAACTGAAAATGCAAATACGCCAATTTGTTGCCCAAATACCGATAAAGTCAGTGCAATCAGAAAGACTCCAATAAGTAAAACGGTAAAAACTAATGACAAAGCGCGCGTGACGATGAATGAGCGTGTCTCGGCTGTATAATAAGCCAAATTTAACGCCTTCGTAAGTGCGTTCACACCTTTAGATGCCGACCAAATTGTCGCAAGTGCGCCAATGGACAGCAAACCACCGTTTCGATTGGTGAGCACCTCGGCCAACGTATTCTCAATAAGCAAGGCGACACTTTCTGGAGCATAACTCCGAATAAATAAAAAAACCTGTGCTTCATCAATACTTAAAAACGGCAACAATGTAATGAGGAAGATAAGAAGTGGAAACAATGACAGCAGAAAAAAAAAGGCGAGCTGAGAAGCAAGTCCTGTTATATCTACTTTCCTTATCCGAATCAATAGCTCTTTCCAAAAGCCCTGCGTCGTTGTAACGTCAAATTTTTCAAGATCCCCTTCTATGACGTCATCGTAAAACTTCATAATCTCAGTATCTCCCACCAAACCGTTGATCACTTGTCTTACCTTCCCCACATTCTCTTCATCGCTATCTTTGGGAGTTAAACGCTTTTTGTCTTTCACACCCTCTCCCCCTTCACTGCGTCATTTCAAAGTTTGCTTACCCTAAACTATCGTTGACAATTGATTTATATTCATCTTTTGACTCCACAAATGTATCTTTCGTATCCATCACAATGTCTTTCACTTGCGGCGTCAATATTTTCAATTCCTCTACTTGCGCTTTAATGTATGTTGCATCCCCAGCCAGTTGTTCATAAAGCGTCTGAAACTTTTCTTTCTTCTCCATTACCTTTGATTTAAGGACATCTGGATTTTGGGTATAAAAATTGATACCTAACACGAGTTCCTTCGACTTTTCTGTTACCTGCTTGCGCGTAGTTTTGTCAAACATACTCACAACAGCCCCTACAAGCGCACCTACAAAAATGCATTTACCGAATTTACTACTACTCATATTAAACCCTCCATTTTCAACTAATTCGCATATATATTATACCCTGTGGCAAAGGGAAACAAACAATATTGACAACTTAAGAAAAAAAGGCTTGACGAAAGCTTTAAACTTTCGGAATATTAACAATAGTAGTAACTATACTAGATTGAAAGGAAGGACGTGTTCACCGGGGAATTGAATGTCCAGTAGCAGTCAAACTAATCAAAGGGGGTATGGAGATGGAAGCAATTCACGATTTTTTAAAAAGTGCTGGGGATATTATTTGGGGGCCACCACTACTCATCTTACTAGTCGGGACAGGGATTTTTCTAACGGTTCGACTTTCGTTTATTCAAGTTCGCTTACTTCCTTATTCTTTAAAACAAGTATTTTCGAGAAACCATGATAAAAAAGTAGATGGGGATATATCGCAGTTTCAGGCACTGATGACAGCCATGGCTGCTACAGTTGGGGTCGGGAATATCGTCGGAGTTGCGACCGCGGTTGTCATGGGGGGACCGGGAGCAATTTTCTGGATGTGGCTAGCCGGATTTTTTGGCATGGCCACAAAATACGGAGAAGCCATTCTTGCTGTAAAATATCGGGTCAAAGATGCCAATGGTCAAATGGCAGGCGGACCGATGTATTATCTTGAACATGGATTGAAACAAAAATGGCTTGGTGTGCTTTTTGCCCTTTTCGGTGCGCTTGCTGCATTCGGTATCGGGAACGGAACACAAGCAAAAGCTGTGGCAGACGTCATGAAACTTACTTTTAATGTTCCACACTACGCTACGGGAATTGGGCTCGTTATTTTCGGAGCACTCGTTATCCTTGGTGGTATTAAATCAATCGGAAAAGTTACAGCATTTTTCGTTCCTATTATGGCACTGTTCTATTTTATCGCGGGTGCCATTGTTGTCGTCATGAACTTCGACCTTGTTCCGGCAGCGTTTGGGCTTATCTTCTCAGATGCATTCAGTGGACAGGCACTCGCAGGTGGGGCCATCGGTACCGTTATTCGCTTCGGGGTTGCCCGCGGTCTATTCTCAAATGAGGCCGGTCTTGGATCTGCTCCAATCGCAGCCGCTGCTGCAAGAACGGATATGCCTGGTCGCCAAGCACTTATTTCAATGACACAAGTACTATTTGATACGATTATTATCTGTTCAATTACAGGTGTAACAATTGTTATGTCAGGTCAATGGAAAAATCCAGCCATCGAACCAGGAGATCTTACTGCAGCAGCATTCGGTACATTCCTGGGCAGCACAGGTCCCTATGTCGTTGCAATTGGACTCATTTTCTTTGCCACTTCTACCATTTTGGGATGGAGCTACTACGGAGAGAAATGCTTCCAATACTTAGTACCTAACCAAAAATACGTTCTCTTCTATCGTCTTGCCTTTGTTGCATTCATCTTTGTAGGTGCGACAGTATCCCTGGATATTATTTGGACATTCGCCGACGTCATGAATGGACTAATGGCCATTCCAAACTTAATCGGACTCCTTGGGCTATCTGGTGTGATTGTTTATGAAACGAAACGCTTCCATGTAAAAATAAAAGAAGAGGAAGCCGCGAAGGTAGAGGCGAAGGAGGCAGCAAAGAAAGCTGCTTAACTTTCAGTTGACACCCTGTTAGATTAATGAAATGATTAGTTCCAAGCTAATGAAAGGTGGACAAAATACATGGATTTATCTAACCCAACGCCAGAAAACGTCGTATATATGATTGAGAAAATCAAAGATAAACTTCGTATGGTCAACGTAGACGCTATGAAAGCTGAAAATTTCAGTACCGCACAATATGAGGATTTGCATTATATGTATGAAATGGTTATGAAACGCACTACGATTACTCCAAATGAAATGCAAGCTATCGTTGCAGAACTTGGCTCATTACGAAAATAATTATAAAGAACAAAAGCGCAAGCACCTGTTCAGCCCCGACAAGTAGGAAGGATGCAGTTCAATCCTTCCCTGCTGGAAGGCTTGAAGAAAAAGGCGCTCTTTGCCTTTATCTTCAAGGGGTAGGCAGTCTAAAAACGCCACGTCCTGTGGCAACGACTGCATGACCTACATCCTGTAGGCCCAAGCGACTCGAGGGGCTAGGCGCTGGAGTCTAGACTACAAAAAAATTCACCGGCGGGTCATACTGCCTGTGAATTTTTTTATGGGGTTTTATTTTTCAAATGCTGACCCATCTTTGAGAACCAATGGCTGGATAAGCACTTCTACCCGCCTATTTTTACTTCGGCCTTCCGCTGTGTCATTTGATGCAATTGGGTGGTACTCCCCGTACCCTTTTGTACTAAAGAGCAGCGGATTAATATTACCGCTATCGACAATAATTTTCAAAAAATTCACAGCCCGAATTACACTAAGTTCCCAGTTTGACTGGAATTCAGCATTGTTCATCGGGACATTATCCGTATGACCTGTAACAACGATCTGACGGGGTGGATCAAAAATAAGTAAATCTGCGAGATCCCCAGCAATCGGTTTATACTCCTCACGAATCGTCGCCTTACCCGGACTAAAAAGGATACTATCTCTAATCGTGATCAGTAGCCCTTCATCGGTCATTTCTGTTTCAAATTGATTTTCTAATTCATTCACTGCAATATATTCATCCACTCGATCTTGAGTTTCACCTAGTGATTTCTGGTCCTCTAAATAAGATGTATTTTCCTCACTCGTACCATTAGTATCTTTCGGTACGGCGATAGGTACAGATGCTGCATTGTCCATCACACCATTGCCACCATCAAAAATCTCATTAAAAACCGATGAAATCTGACTAAATTTTGATTCGTCTATTGTACTGGAGGCGAAAAGTACAACGAATAGTGCGAAAAGAAGAGTCAGAAGATCGGCGTATGGCAATAGCCATGATTCATCAACATGATGAGCCTCTTTTTTCTTCTTACGTCTCTTCTGCAAACGAACTCTCCTCCTTCTTACTTTCTTCATTTTTAACAGCCAGTTTTCGGCGTTCTTCAGCAGATAAATAAGATGAAAGTTTCTGTTCAATAACGCGTGGTGCCTCCCCCTCAAGTACAGAGAGAATCCCCTCAATCATCATCGTTTTTTGTCGGACTTCTTCGCCAGATTTACGTTTCAACTTATTCGCAAAAGGATGCCAAAGAACGTAACCTGTAAAAATACCAAGCAAAGTAGCGATAAACGCAGCAGAAATCGCCTGCCCTAGCGCATCAATATCATTCAGATTCTTAAGTGCTGCGATCAGTCCTACAACTGCTCCTAGTACGCCTAGCGTCGGCGCATAAGTACCCGCCTGCGAGAATATGAGAGCCCCAGCCGCATGGCGATCTTCCATTGCATCAATTTCTTCACTAAGAACATCACGGATATAATCGGCATTCTGACCGTCAATCGCCAGCCCAAGACCATTTTTCAGAAACGGATTCTGAATATCGTCCGTCTTTGCCTCTAGCGATAACAGTCCTTCACGTCGTGCAACATCTGCCCAGCCAGAAAACATGCGAACAACTTCAGCGTCCGACACAAGTTTCTGTTCTTTAAAGAGCACGCCAAAAAGTTTTGGTACACGTTTCAATTCACTCATTGGGAAAGCAATAATGACAGATGCAATTGTCCCAAGGATAATAATGAGGATAGCTGCTAAGTTCAGCAAGTTGTCTGGTGTAACACCTTTCATGGCCATCCCAACAAAGAGAGCGACAACTCCTAGTATAAGCCCAAAAACTGTTGAAAAATCCATACTTTGAACCTCCAAATATTCCATTCTTCTTCTTATTTCGGCATCTTTCTCAACTTCTTTAGGTAGACTGTTAGATTAAATATAGTAACTTTTAGTAAATGTTCACAACCTGTCTAATTATTTAGACGTTGCAGGCTAGATAGTTATCTTGCTATTATAAAAGATGATAGGGAAGGGAGAAATTATTCATGTCAACTTTTGAAGAGCAATTATCACGCTACGCCGAACTTGCAGTAAATGTAGGGGTCAATATTCAACCGAATCAAATTCTTTATGTTAGCGCATCCACTGAGGCAACAGAATTTGTCCGTCTTGTGACAGAAAAAGCGTATGATGCAGGTGCACGTCACGTAATCGTAGATTGGATCGATGATGTCGTTTCCCGCTTACGTTTTGAAAAAGCACCAGCTGATTCCTTTACTGAATTCCCTGAATGGAAGGTAATGGAACGTGAACAACTTGCGGAAAAAGGTGCGGCATTCATGAGCATCGTTTCCCAAAGCCCCGATCTGTTGAAAGGGATTGATCCTTCACGTATTGCGGATTCCCAAAAAGCAGCTGGGCAAGCACTCGATAAATACCGTCAATATGTTCAATCCGATAAAATAAGCTGGACAGTCATTGCAACACCATCCGTAGCATGGGCAGCAAAAGTGTTCCCAAATCTGCCAGAAAACGAACAAGTTTCTGCACTTTGGACTGCTATTTTCAAAGCAGTACGTGCAGACCAACAAGACCCGATTCAATCATGGGTTGAACACGACAATAACTTACATGAAAAAGTGGATTATCTTAATAACAAACGGTTCCGTAAACTTCATTACACGGCGCCTGGCACGGACTTAACAGTCGAGTTACCTGAAGGACATCTTTGGTGTGGTGCAGGTAGCGTCAACGAAAAAGGTCATACATTCATGGCAAATATGCCTACAGAAGAAGTATTCACTGTTCCTTTGAAAACGGGCGTTAATGGCTATGTATCCAGCACTAAGCCGCTTAGTTACGGCGGCAATATCATCGATAACTTCAAAATCACATTCAAAGATGGTCGTGTAACAGAAGTTTCGGCAGAACAAGGTCAGGAAGTGTTACAACGTCTGATTGATACGGATGAAGGTGCCAAACATCTTGGCGAAGTAGCCCTTGTCCCACACGCCTCACCAATTTCGCAATCCGGTTTGCTTTTCTACAACACACTATTTGATGAAAATGCTTCAAATCACTTTGCACTTGGAAGTGCCTATGCATTCTGTATCGAGGGTGGAAAAGAAATGGCACGCGAAGAACTTGAAACAAACGGGTTAAACCAAAGTATTACCCACGTAGACTTCATGGTTGGGTCTGATGAAATGGATATTAACGGAATATTCGACGATGGTTCTACGGAGCCTGTTTTCAACAAAGGCAACTGGGCATTCTAATAATCTTCACAAATTAGATAAACATTTCATATCCCTCTTAATTTAATTGCCTTTTTACTGTATAATGATAGTTGTAATGAATTATTACTGTCAGAGAGGGGTCTTATATATGGGCTTAATGTTCACAACAGTCATCGGTTTCATGGTCGTTATGGGTATTTCAGGGTTATTTATCATGAGAAGTCTCCAGACAGCTTTCATAGCAGTCGATTCAGAAATAGTTGATCCAAAACCTGAAACAAAATTTTAAGAGTTGCCAATAGGCAGCTCTTTTCTTTTTACATCTTTTTCTGTAATATAAAACTAATCACAACTATTGGAGGTTGCCATGACTATTCTTGGGGAAATTCTTAATTTCAACGACTCATTTGTAACGGAAAAGCACTATGAACAGTATGCAACGACAAAGTTTCCCGACAAACGTATTGTCATTTTGACGTGTATGGATACGAGACTAACAGAATTATTACCTAAAGCGATGAACTTAAAAAATGGCGATGCCAAAATTATTAAAAGTGCCGGTGCGGTCGTCACACACCCTTTTGGTGGGATTATGCGAAGCATACTAATCGCTGTCTATGAACTGCAAGCCGATGAAGTATACATCGTTGGACATCACGATTGTGGAATGAGCTCAATTGATACGGGAAAAATCATCGGAGAGATGGTTGATCGTGGTATAGATAAAAGCCTTTTCACTACGCTAAAATATTCCGGCATCGACATGAAAGATTGGCTTCATGGCTTTGAAGATGTGACAAAAAGTGTCAGAATGAGTGTAGACGCCGTTCGAAACCATCCCCTGATGGATAAAAAGGTACCCATTCATGGACTCGTGGCTCACCCGGATACGGGAAAACTCGATATTATTGTCGATGGGTATGCTTTCATGACTAAGGAATAACACGACTTATTCCCCGGGAAATAGACAAGAGCCGATCCTTTTCACAGGTATCGGCTCTTTATCTTTATTGCCCATTTTCGCAGTACATTCTTACCCTTTCAAAAATCATCCTCGATGGTTGCGTACATATAATGATCTTCCCAGACACCATTAATATATAAAAGTTTGCGCATTAGACCTTCCTGGGAGTAGCCCGCCTTCTCCAACACTTTCATAGAACCGATATTACGGGGTGAAACGAATGCCTCCACGCGATGTAAGGCCATTTTCCCAAAAGCGAAATGAGTCACAAGACGAACAGCCTCCGTTCCTAGCCCACGCCCTATCTCTCTTTCATCGATGGAATATCCCACGAACCCACTGGAAAAAGGCAATCTTTTAATGCTGTACAGCGAGATATGTCCAATCAGTCGATCTGTCTGTTTATCAAAGATTCCAAAATTATATTCTCTTCGATCTCGCATCTGATAAATAGATTCTCTTATTTTCTCTCTTTGAACGGCAACACTATAATAACTGGAATCATTTCGTGGTTCAAAAACAGTCCAATAATCTTTATTTGCCGTTAGCAATTCAGTGAAAAGCGATGCGTCTTGCTCCGTCAATATCCGTAAGTAACACGTTTCCCCATCAAGTAAAATCAATATCTACTCACCCTTTGACTGAAGTAAGTTCCATGAACTCCTCGACGTCTTTCACACATAATGCTACGCCTTTTGCCCAAAATGCTTGTTGCGTAATATCCTCACCCAGATGTTTCATCGCAAGATCCTCTACACTCATCACTGCAGTGTCACGCAGTAGCGCCATATATTTCTGTTCAAACCCTTCGCCTTCCTCTAGCGCTTTGGCGTAAATGCTTAACGAGAACAAGTAGCCAAATGTATAGGGGAAGTTATAGAAAGACGTACCCGTAATATAGAAATGCAACTTGGATGCCCAGAAGTGTGGATGTGTTGTATCAAGTGCATCCCCATAAGCCTCTTGCTGCGCCTCTGTCATCAAGTCGTTCAATCGTTCTGTAGAAACGATACCGTTTTTACGTTCTTCATAAAATCTTGTTTCAAATAAAAACCGAGCATGAATATTCATGAAAAATGCCACACTACGCTGAATTTTATCTTCCAACAATGCGATTTTCTCGTCATTTGTTTCCGCTGCTTTCACCGCAGCATCCGCAACAATCATTTCTGCAAATGTCGATGCAGTTTCTGCAACACCCATTGCATATTGGCGATTCATCCAATGAACTGGACGTAATGCATACGAATGGAATGCGTGACCAAGCTCATGCGCAAGTGTTGCAACATTCGACATCGTTCCGCTATAGGTCATGAAGATACGAGACTGCTCCGACTTCGGCATACCTGTACAGAAGCCGCCCGGTCGTTTGTTAGGACGATCTTCCGCCTCAATCCAGCTGTCTTCAAACGCCTTCCTTGAGAATGCTTCTAGCTCAGGACCAAATTCTCCGAAGTGTTGCAAAATAAACTCTGCACCTTCTTGGTACGATAGCTTTTTCGTCGATGCCGACACTGGCGCATCCATGTCATACCAGTTCATCTTCTCTGTACCCAACATTTTCGCCTTGACGTTCAAGTAGTCAACGAACGGTGCCTTATGGGAACCAATGGCGCTCCACATCGCATCGAGTGTTTCTTCACTCATACGGTTACGCAGTAGAGGCTCCTTTAAAGCAGAATCCCATCCCCGTTTTTTGTATACGGCTAATCTAAATCCAGCAATTCGATTTAATGCAGAAGCGAAGAAATCTTCTTTTTCTCCCCATGCTTCTTCTAACGCTTCAAATGAACGCTTTCGTACATCAGCACTCGCATGTGAACTTAAATTATTGGCTTGCCCAACAGATAGTTCTTTTTCCACGCCATCGACATCGATCTTAATTTTAATATCCCTGACAAGCAAGTCATATAATTGACCCCATCCTTGAAGGCCATCGACGCTTAACGATGTGATTAAACTTTCTTCTTCCTCGGACAACTTCAGCGCAACTTCTTCGCGCCACTCCTCCAACACGAATGCAAATTCCTTCAACTCAGCCGACTCCATGAGACCTTTCCATGTATCCGCATCTGTTTTAGCGAGTGTTTGTTGAATGGTCAACATCACTGTCGAGAATCTCGCGCCTAATGTGCTTATTTCTCCTTGATGGATCAACGCTTTTTTATCTGTTGTATCAGCTGCTAGGAAACAACCGATGACTGCGCCCGCCTGTGATAGATCCAGTGCCACGTCTCTTATAGAATTAATCAGATTTGCTACTTCGTTTGCTGCATCCACCGACACCGGTATTTGTAATGCACGAGCTGTTTCCTCCAATGAAGCGAGCTGGTCTTTCAAACCATCCAGATGCGTACGCAGTTGTTGCGATTCACTTCCACCTTTAAAAAATACATCAAGATCCCATACTTCAGAATATGCTTGTTGCGCCAACTCCATGTCCCCCTTATACCGTTCCAAATTTTCTAAAAATGCAATTTAATTATAACATGAAACTTCGGCTTGCGAAATTAGTCAATTACACCTTCGCTTCGGCCTGTTCACATGCAGAACTTTTTTTGTTTTTTAGCCCTTCAGCTGGGCAAGTGAAGACCTTTTCTTACATTCAGTACATTTGTGACGGAAACTTCACACTTTCCTTCGCAGGTTCCGCCTTTCCTATGTATACTAGTCAATAGGAGGATTTTTCATATGAACAGAATGATAATAATGACCCTTTCGCTCATTGCCGCTGTACTTGTCAATGTAGCAACCAATATAATACCTTTTAACGGAAGTACAACTGTAGAAATTGCAAGCAGATTACCCGTGCTTGTGATGCCTGCAAAATATGTTTTTGCTCTTTGGGCTATCATTTACGTGTTACTTGCCTACTGGCTATATAACTTCAACAGAAACAATGTACATGTTAGCCATACGCTACAAAATTGGAGAGCTACCCTATTTGTTATCAGTTGCCTACTCCATATTGCGTGGACATTGCTTTGGCATTCTGGTTTCTTTACTTGGACAATTGTCCTCATGGCTTTGCTACTGGTTACGCTACTTGCCATTTATTTTACTTATCAAAAAAAAGACAATCAATTTTCCAGTAGAGTACCCATCGCCGTCAACCTAGGTTGGATTTTCATCATGACCATTGCCAATATCAGTTATGTCCTTACCCTACACGATTGGTCTGGTTGGGGGTTAAGTGATCCATTATGGGCGGTAATTTACTTAACTTTTGCTACTGCAATTGCACACCATTTCCTCTATCATCATGCTGATATCGCCTTAGGTACCGTATTCATGTGGGCATTTATCGGCATTGCGGTGAAAAACGGGATGGATGAGTTATTTGTTTCAGCCGTTGCACTGTTTCTAACTGCTACAATCGGAGTCGTTATTTTTTTGAAACGAAAACAACTAACGTCTAAAACATGATAAAATCGCCCTACTTTCAATAAGAAGAAGGGCGATTTTTTATGCTGGTAAAGGAGACAAGCTGAATAGCAACGGAGACATAATTGTCCAATCTCAGCCATAATAGCCCATTTTGCGGTCCAAGCTATACAATTAGCTAGCGCATTGTATAAGATAGAGATTCTTTAAGCAAGATGATTAACAGGTATGATAAAAACCTATACAGTTAATCATTAATGGAGGGATACTCTTGCAAAACAACAAAATATTGGCTGCCTTATGCTATTTCAGTGTTTTTTTTGCCCCCTTACTTCTCCCCCTCATCATTTATTTCATTACAAGTGACCGGGAAATTAAATTCCATGCTAAACGCTCTCTCGTATCACATCTTGTTCCGGTTGTGCTACTTATCGCCGGTTTTATTATTCTTACCTTTTCGATGTTTTCTTTTACAAATCGAATGAGCGGGATACCCAGCGAAAACTTTGGCTTTGGCTTTTGGCAATTCGCCCCGGTACTATTCTCACTGATCTATGGTCTTCTATTCATCATTATAGTAATTTGGAACATCATACAAGGTGTCAAAGTGTTTAGATGAGGTTTATCACACCCCTATAGCGGGAATAGCATAACAAATATTGTACTTAGGAGAGAATGAAATTGAATCTTGGTAAATTAGTTAAAACGGCGATTAAAGTAGCCCCAATCGTCTATCCCATCGTGCGAAAAGTAATCGCGAATAAGAAAGGCTCCAATGCGACAATTCCGAAAAAATAATCTGACGACCTGCAAAGCATTAAAAAGTTTGCAGGCTTTTTTCTGCGCCGCAATATGATATAGTATGGTATAGAAAAAAACGAACGCAGAAAGGATTTGTGCAAAATGATTGCAAAAACAGAACAGGATATCGCAGCGTTAAAAAAAATCGGCAAAATTGTTGCTGAAATCCGTGAAGCGTTAAAAGAAGCTACCGTCCCAGGTAAAACAACAAAAGAAATTGACGAGCTTGGTGGACGTCTCTTTGAAGAAAAAGGGGCTATCTCCGCACCAATCGATCAATATGATTTCCCTGGTTACACATGTATCAGTGTCAATAATGAAGTCGCACACGGCATTCCAGGCTCCCGTGTCATTCAAGACGGCGATCTAGTTAACATCGACGTTTCTGGCTCATATGGCGGTTATTTTGCTGATACAGGCATTTCTTTTGTCGTTGGAACTCCTAACGACAAAAAACAACAGCTTTGCGATGTTGCCAAGAGCGCTTTCGAGCGGGCGATGACAAAAGTAAAAGCGGGTGCCAGCCTAAACCAAATCGGTAAAGCTGTTGAACGTGAGGCAAAAAGCCACGGATTGGCTGTCATAAAAAACTTGACGGGGCACGGTATCGGAAAATCTCTACATGAAGAACCACAACATATTTTGAACTATTATGATGCTTGGGATAAAACACTTCTGAAGGAAGGAATGGTCCTTGCAGTAGAACCGTTCATCTCCGAAAAAGCAGAAAGTATTATCGAATTAGGAGACGGTTGGACATTTGTCACGCCTGATAATTCCTTCGTCGCACAAATCGAGCATACGGTTATCGTCACAAAAGGCGAGCCGATCATTTTAACTCAACTATAATATATACAAAAGGGCTACCTTCTGAATCCGTATCGGTTCAGAAGGTAGCCCTTTTGGTTATTGTCTAGCTACGGGTGCCAGATGCTTGAGTCGCTTCAGTAGGGAAGGATTGAATTTCATCCTTCCTCCTTGTCGTATCTAGCAGGCACCCTCCGCATTTCATTATTTCTTCTTACTATTCCCCACTGTTTTCGAATTACCTTCCGACAGTTGGCCTTTGTACCAAACTTTCTGGACCGTTTTAATGCCTTTTGTTAGCTTACGGTAATCGCGCTCTTCCGCATAAGACAACAGTGTCAATACTTCTCCGTCTTCGCCTGCACGGCCTGTCCGACCTGAGCGATGCAAGTATTGTTCAATCGTATGGGGAACGTCTACATGGATAACATGTGTTAAGCCATCGATATCCAGCCCACGTGCTGCAAGATCCGTTGCGATTAGCACACGTAACTCCCCTTTACGGAAGTTCTCCAATGTTTGTTGGCGTTCAAACTTCTTCATTTCAGAATGGAGAACCGCAATCGGTGCCTCGTTGTACTTCAATTTCATTTCTTTCATGCGCAACTGATCGACGTTATTAATGAATGCAAGGGCACGAATTCCCTTTAAATGAGAGATTCCGCGTAATACATCGGTCTTATCCCGCACATCTGTCTTCGCAAATGAATGGACAACTTTACCTGATTTCGGCATGTCTTCCGCACCGACTTGAATGTAAATCGGATCATTCATAAATTTACTAGCCACGACTTCAATTTCTTCAGTAATTGTCGCTGATACGGCAACCACTTGTCTATCCGGATTTGCTGCCTCAATCATATTTTTTACAACCACACGGTGATCGCGCGACAGGAGCTGATCTCCTTCATCCAAAACGATATGGCGAATATCGTACATTTTTAATTTTTTCACCTTCACAAGCTCCGCCAGGCGGCCCGGCGTTCCAACAACGATCGTTGGCTTTTTCTTCAAATGCTCAATCTGGCGCTGCATATTAGCCCCACCGATTAGTTGGGTAACAGTGATACCTGTTCCTTCAACCCATTCCCGAATCACGTTGACGATTTGCATCGACAATTCCTGTGACGGCGTTATAATCAGTGCCTGGGTCTGTTTTTTATCGCCATCGACCAACTGTAAAATCGGCAAAACGAAAGCCAGTGTCTTACCCGATCCAGTCGGCGACTCCGCAACGATGTCTTTCCCTGCCAACATCTCAGGGATCAATTTTGTTTGGATTGGCATTTCGTGCTCGAACTTCCACTTATTTTTGAACTGATCATCCATATTTTCCAAGAAGGACATTCTTATCTCCACCTTCACTCTAGTCTTTTCAGTGTATCACAATAGGTCCTAACGCACGTACTATCTATCGTTAGATTTTGTGACATCGCTGGAAATGATAAAACGCCCAGAAGCTAATCATCCTGCTTCCAGACGTTCTTTCACCCTTTAAGTGTATGACCGCATCTTTCAATCGCCGTTTCCGCGAGGACAAGAAGCGAATCGATACATTCAGCACCGAGTGCTAGTTCCTGATTCACAACTGATAATTCCGTACAGCCAAGAATCACTTTATCGCAACCTGCTTCATCCATCGCAGCTTTAATGATGGACCACTTTTCACGATCAGCGGGCTTTCCAGCTTTCACATCATCATAAATGAGTGACATGACGACAGATTGAATATGCTCATCAGGCACGACAGCCGTCATACCATAGCGCTCACACGCAGTCTGATAAACCCCAGTTATAATCGTCCCTGTTGTCCCAAGGATACCAATCCGCTTTGCCCCATCCCTGGCAGCCCTAGCCGCAGTCTCTCCAATCATATCGATGACTGTCAGATCCGTTCCTTCTTTGATTTGCCCAAAAAAGGAGTGCGCCGTATTGCATGGGATTGCGAGAATCTCAGCGCCTGCTACACGAAGTCGCTCCGCATCTGATAGGATTACCGGCACCGGATCCTTATCACTTTTACCTAAAATAAATGCGGTGCGATCGGGAATGTGTGGGTTATTGGTAATAATCATGTCGACATGATCTTGGTCTTTTTCCGCCTCTGTCAATCTGACAATCATTTCTCCAATCAACATAGTTGCAAGCGGACCTACCCCACCAATAATGCCTAGCGTTTTCTTAGTCATACATTAAGACAATCCTTTATTATTAAAGTATTTTTTATATTTCCGGTAGTAATTTAAGTTATTCATCATGAGTTTTACCCAGCGAGTCAAATTGAAATCGGGTTTATAAAAGAGTGAGTTCGTCGATTTCCCTTGTGCAATCAGCTGCTTCGCTTCTTTTTTCAACTTGTCATTCTGTGTATATTTAAACAAGACGCCTTTGGGAATAATGAGCCATAGATGCTTGTCTTTCGCATAGGTAAGTTCAAGCGGCTTATTAAATATATGATCGTCTGCTACATATTTCATAAGGTTATGTCCGCTAGCAGATACATAATAGCTACTACGACCATTTCTCAAGTTAATCTCAAATAATTTATATTGCCCGTCACGCATATCTAATTTCATGTCGAAGTTGGCAAATCCAATATAACCAATCTCCTCTAGGAAATAGCGGACTTTATCCAATAACGCTTCATCGAATGTATTAATGATGGCTGCATAACTGCCAATGCCTTCTGGAGAATGTTCTTCCAAAATAGGATTCCCAAGTGACATAAGCTTAACTTTTCCATCCTTCCCAACATAGGCATTCAACACGCGCATGTAGGAATCATCCCCTGGTATGAACTCCTGAATCGTCAAGTTATCCTTATAAGTGGACTGATAAATCGCAGTCAGGATTGCAGTCTTTTCTGCTTCATCGTGGGCAACAAATACTTTCTTTTTACCGGGGAATGAACAGTTCCAATAAGCCACGGAATTAGATGCTTTAATAATAATTGGATAGTTAAAATCGATAGTGAATGTATCTTTCGTTTCATACGTACAAAGAGCCGTTTTAGGATAGGCAAAATTAAATTCTTCACATACATTATAAAAGTTCTCTTTCAGTACAATGCGTTCCATCAATTTCTGATCAATATATGGCACAGCAAAATGCGGTGTAAGTTTAGATTTATTTGTAATGATCAATTTTGCATAATCATCCCCACAAGCAAGGAGAAGAAGTTTCTGACCTTTAAATTCACTTGCGATTTTTAGGATTGCTGGCAAAAATACATCTTGCTCATTTAATCGTGGAATAGCACGAAAGTGAAGAATTTTACTATTTTCAGTTGCAGTTAATTTGGCACGTCCTAAGATAAGTGGTTTAATGCCATACGCTTCGTGGAATGAACGTGCCATCCCGTATGCATTCATGTCCGAGCCCAATAAAATCGGCAAGAATGGTTGGTCTTTAACTGTCATATGTTGTCACTCGTTTCTCTTATTTAAATAGAATACTTACCTATTTTATCATACGACGCCTGAACACGCTATGTATCACATGTCCGATTCTACATCCCCTGACACGCTATTCTTATGGGTATTCCGTCGTTAACTTTCCACATTTGGAGCAGTCTATGCGATAATCAAAGTAGTAACGGAAGGGGCCATTCCCACTTCCATTCATGGAGGGATTTAGAGTGACAATTCTTTTAACAGGTTCTACTGGTTTTTTAGGCGGTAAATTGCTCAATAACTTACTTGCAACAACTGATCATACATTATTTGTACTTGTCCGGGATATCGAAAAAGCAAAACGGTTGGTCGCTAGTCTTTCGGAGGGAGCAGATGAAAGGATTACGATTTTGCATGGAGATATTACACAACCATTTTGCGGATTGACGAAAGAAACCATTCAAGAATTAACAGAAAAAGTTGACCTTTTTTATCATATAGCGGCCCTTGTCAAATTCGATGAGGAATTGCGAGAAGAGTTATTCGCAGTCAATTACGGCGGGACTGAACATGCACTCGAACTTGCCTCAACCTTACAGGTCAAACAGTTCATTTATGTCAGTACAGCCTACACAGTCGGAAAGCGGACCCATGGTGTGGAAGCATTGTACCCTATCGACGCAGACATCCATAACCCCTATGAGGAAAGCAAGGTAAAGTCCGAACATCTCGTCCTTTCTTATGCTGATCAGATGGCTGTATCCATTTTCCGGCCTTCCATCATCGTTGGAGATTCTGAAACAGGCGAAGCGGATTCCGAATTTACCCTTTACGGTTTCATGCGCGCGCTCGATGTCTTCAAACGAAGAGTCTTAAGAAAAACAGACAATGTGGAGACGATCTACCACGTCATCGGCAGTAAAGACTCCACGTCAAATCTAGTACCCGTCAATTACGTTGCCGATATTTTAGCGCTCGCGGCGAAAAAGGCGGAAGCTGGCATGATTTACAACATAACAAATCCATCACCCGCTACAAACTATGATCTGTTAACCATGATTAAGAATGCACTTGATTTCAACCAACTGGAAATCATTGAAGATGTTGACGTACAAACGTTGACGACTGAAGAACAGCGATTAAACGGCATGATTAGCATCTTCAATGCCTACTTATCTCGTTCGTTTCATTTTGACGACAGCAACACACAGCAACTGATTGAAGGGACAACTATTAAACATCTTGCTATGTCCCAACAAACTATGCAAATGATCATTAATGCTTATTTCGATGTCCGTGTGGAAGACATCACCTAACGACTTGATCAATGAACTACATTAATATTAATTTAAATTGTTCAGAATAGTGTTGACACCCACAATTAGGTAATGATATCCTAAAGTAGTTAGTTATTCAAAAATGAAAGGGAGGTACGGAACATGACTACACTTAGAACTGCTCAACAAAACTTCATAATCATTCCGTGCCCATCCGCTATGTAATTTCTATAAATAATTCATACGGAATGGCATGTTCTGCCGTTCTTTTTCTATGAGCACACGCTTATGTAAAGAAGCGTGTGCTTTTTTGTGTGTATTTACCTAAATTCTGCCGAATTTAGGTATAGCCTCCGGCGGATGTCACAGATTTTTTAGGGGAGCTTTTCGAGCTCTCTCGAAAAAAAATCTGGACGCAATTACGCCAAGGCGTAATTGATTGTAAATCTGGTGTTTTCACGCATTGCGTGTTGCATATAAAAACAAAATAACAGGAAAAGGAGTGCTGGTGATGATCAACATGAAACAGCAGAAAAAGTTTTTAAAAAAGGAATCTCTCGAAAGCGGGTAGTGTAGATGGGGGTAAGCCCCCCATCGTCTAAAAGTATTGCGTTGCAAAAAAATTAACGAAGGAGGAGAAACGAATGATCAATGTACAAAAGTTTGATAAGCAGATGAATGCATTAGTAGGTAAAAATAAATTGGAGTTGCCAACACGCTATTTAGGTGGGAAAAGGCTAACAGGAATGGTGCTAGCTACACCTTAACAATACAATTGGACTTCTCCTTAAGGAGAAAAATAATGTTTATTATTGATATAGAATGTAACAAGATACGGATGGCTGAATTACAAAAGGAAGCAAGACAAAATGATTTAGGGCATCGCTCTCTCTCTAAGAAAAATAAGACAAAGAAAGCTTTCCCGATAAATTTCATGAGCTTCTTTACGAGTCAACAAACAAAATAATCGTAAATATTGATTAAGATATTAGCTGTATAATGAAGTCCCTAGCGAGTAAATACACTCACTAGGGATTTTTTTATTCATTGACTCCATCATTTTTAAATCCTTATCTGAATACTATGTTTTAATGATTGACAAAGCAATCCATATCCCTTAAAGTAAATTTCAACAACTTCACAACGACTTATCAAGAGAAGCTAAGGGACTGGCCCGATGACGCTTCAGCAACCTCTGTCTAACAGAAAGGTGCTACCTCCAACAAGTATACATGCTTGAAAGATAAGAGCCTTGATGTGCAACATCCAACCCTCTTCTCTTTTTTGAAGAGGGCTTTTTCATAATCCAGCATTTTATTTTAATTTACCCGAAAACCTACTAAACAAATAAGAATTGTTTGCATAGTATACACTTAACATCTTTTTTCTACTACATTAAGGAGGTACAACAAAATGAACTTATTCGTAAAAACAGAACGCCAAACAGAATGGTTACAACGTTTGTACGAGAAAGAGGCTACATTTAAAAAATCGGCTGCAGAAATTGATGAGCTCTCCATCTTTCCAAAAGAAAATATTCAAGCACTCATAGATATCGGTTATACCAGCGGTACGCTTCCAACAGCTTATGGCGGCGAAGGATTCACTGTCTATGACATGA
This sequence comes from Sporosarcina sp. NPDC096371, assembly GCF_044762865.1. Taxonomy (NCBI): domain Bacteria; kingdom Bacillati; phylum Bacillota; class Bacilli; order Caryophanales; family Caryophanaceae; genus Sporosarcina; species Sporosarcina sp. NPDC096371. The sequence continues at coordinate 94,558 of NZ_JBIWFE010000010.1, read as the reverse complement.
TTCTTTTTCAAGAAACACTTGCTAGTTTTGATGCAAATACGGCCCTTTCCATTGGCTGGAATCTCGGAGTGGTTGGCGATCTATTCGAGAAAAAGCTATGGACGGATGACAACTTGAAGTTCTTTGCACGAGAAGTTCTGAACGGTGCTCTAGTAAATCGATCGGTGAGTGAAGCGCAAACAGGAAGTCCGACACGTGGGGGCCGCCCCGGAACAACCGCCGTCAAGGCAGACGATTGTTGGCTACTGTCAGGACGGAAGATTTTCACAACCGCCTCCCCCGTTCTCACGTATTTCCTAACATCTGCATGGATTGAAGAACAGCAAAGAGTAGGATTCTTCCTCCTGCATAAGGATTTGGCAGGACTCACTATTGAAGAGACATGGGACGTCATATCCATGCGTGGAACCGCCAGCCATGATCTAGTTCTGAACAACGTCAAAGTCGATGCGTCCAAACTTGTTGAACTTTCGGAAGCACCGAGTGGCGGGCAAACGAACGGTTGGCATCTGCATATTCCCGCGTGCTACCTCGGAATTGCACAAGCAGCGCGTGATTATGCCGTCCATTTCGCCAATCATCATACACCAAACAGTTTAAACGGACCCATTAGTCAATTACCAAGTATCCAACAGTTAATCGGCGAAATGGAATTGGCGTTAACCCAAGCAAGACATCTACTCTATAGCGTCGCGGAAGCTTACGACGATAACTCACGAAGATGTCTTCTGTCCAATGAGATAGGCGTCGTCAAACATACAGTCACAAATTCAGCCGTGACTATTGTCGATAAAGCCATGCGGATTGTAGGAGCAAAAAGTCTGCAACGTAGCAACCCTTTGCAACGGCACTATCGTGATGTTCGAGCTGGTTTGCATAATCCACCCATGGATGACATGACCATTAAAAAACTAGCATTGTCCGCCATTGAACAAGATCAGGCTAACAATCCACTTCAAGGCTAATTCGCATATAAAAATCAAAGGAGATGTTATTCATGAAGAATAAAAAAGTGTTAAAACTTGCAGCCATTGGTTTGGCGTTGGCCACTATTTTAGCAGGTTGCAGCTCCGATTCAGCTGACAATGAATCAGGCATACAAAAAATAAAAGTCGCCTACGATCAGGCCTCAAAACCGATGTCTTGGTCAGATGACAAAGGAAATGCAACTGGTTATGACGTTGAAGTCATGAAATTAGTAGACGAACTACTACCCCAATACGAATTTGATTTTATCGGAACGACAAGTGATGACTTATTGGTAGGGGTTGAACAAGGGAAATATCAGGTAGGGATTAAAAATGCTTTCTGGACGCAAGAAAGAACTGAGAAGTTTATCTTCCCGAAAGAATTTATCGGCTTAAGCAGTGCAGGTCTTGTGCTAAAGAAAGAAAATGAACACATCAAAACGCTAGCAGATTTTGCATCAGCCAATTTTTCATTAGCACCTATTGCAGCAAACAATGCCCAATACACCATTATCGATGAATACAACAAGGCGAATCCCGACAATCCGGTAAACCTCCAAGCTGGCGATGCTTTCTCCGTTGAAGTCGTCCAATGGGTAAATGAAGGGCGTGTTGACGGCGGTGTCATCATTGAAGGCGCTTTTGAAAAACAAGTGACCGCTGCAGATGGTCCCTACCATAATCTTGTAAATGATGTTGTCTACAATGAATTTGCAGTCATTAAAACATGGCCGTTGTTCAACAAAAAAGAGCAAGTATTTGCAGATGCTTACGATCAGGCAGTCAAACAATTAAAAGAACAAAAGAAAACAGATGAGTTGAGCACAAATTTTTATGGAAGAAATCTGTTTGACGTATTAGAAACCGTAGAAAGATGAGGATGCAAAGACCGCTGGGTGCGCAACAAGCTCAACGGCCTTTATTTCTATAATGGGGTGACAACATGGAAAAGTATTTTGACGCGACATATATATGGGAATCACTTCCGGTACTCATCCCCTTTTTAAAAGTGACATTTCTAGTTGCCGGACTGTCCGTCTTGTTTGGAACGCTGCTCGGCTTCCTCTTAGCTGCCGCGAAAATCGGTAAAAATAAGTTTGCAAGAAAAGTGGCTAATATCTATACAACCATAATGAGATGCACCCCCTCTATTGTCCTCCTGTTTTTAGTCTATTATGGGATTCCAGCTCTTGGAGAGAATATCGGTCTGAACTTAAACAATGTGAATACAGCCGTATTTGTCGTCATCACCTTTACACTACAATTCGCCGCCGCCATGTCCGAGGTAATGCGATCAGCGTTTGCATCGATTGACAAAGGACAATTTGAGGCCGCAGTCAGTGTGGGATTAAGTCACCCACAAGCGTACAGAAGAATTGTCTTTCCACAAGCTTTCGTCGTCGCATTGCCGAACTTTGGCAACAGCTTGATTGCGGTACTTCAAGAAGGTTCCTTAGCCTATACAATCGGCTTAATAGACGTTGTCGGAAAAGCAAACCTCATAATTGCTGGCAACTATAATGCACATACATTGGAAATCTTTATTGCCCTAGCGATTATTTACTGGGTACTATCCATCGCGATTGAACAATTGTTTTTGAAAATAGAGAAGTTTTTCAGCAAAGGCAAACAAGCGTTAAAAACGAACTAAGGTGGTGAGAAAGTGTCGGAAGGTCTCAATTATCCATTTTTATTGGATACGTTCTTTGTCGCATTGTCAGGAGTCCCTATCGCATTGGCCGTTACAATCGTCGCTTTACTCATCGCCTTACCTTTTGGGTTTTCACTAGCTTTAACGCGCATCAATCGCATCCCCGTGTTACACCGTTTGGCGCAAGTATACGTATCATTTGTTAGAGGGACACCCATCATCATAAAAATTTTCATCATTTATAGCAGTGTTCCTTTATTGCTGTCTTCCTTCTTCACAAAGTTTGAAATAGACATCAACATTTATGATGTACACCCCATTTGGTACGCTTTCATCGTCTTTTCATTTCATACGACAGCAGTTCTAGTGGAAGTATTTCGCTCTGCTTTAGGTACAGTCGATAAAGGGCAATTGGAAGCTGCCCAATCGGTGGGGCTAACCAATGTGCAAGCGTTTAGGAGAATTGTCATTCCACAAGCACTCGTCGTTGCCTTGCCAAATGTCTGTACAGCAACCGTCAATCTGATCAAAGCAACCTCTTTGGGTTATGCGTTGTCATTACCGGAAATCACGTTAAAAGCGAAAGTGGCGGCCAATGTTGGCTACAACTACATTGAGGCCTATATCGATATCTTTCTCGTCTACCTCATTTTATGTAGCGTAGTGGAATATGCATTTAAATTGTATGAAAAACGTCTCAGCAAATATAAACCTGCGAGTGTTTAAGTGTGATAGGGGGATAAAAAAATGTTGCAGATTAAAAATATCCATAAATCATTTGGCCAAAATGAGATTTTGAAAGGTGTCGATATTTCTATTGATAAAGGGGATGTCGTCGTCATTCTTGGGCCAAGCGGTTCCGGCAAGACAACCTTACTGAGGTGTATCAATTTCCTAGAAAGAGCAGATGAGGGCCTTGCCATTTTCGGAGATGATGAAGTTCAGTTAAAAACAGCGTCTAAAAAACAAATTCATGGCATCAGACAGAAAATCGCATTTGTCTTTCAAAACTATAATCTATTCCATAATAAAACAGCATTAGAGAATGTAACGGAAGGGCTTATTATTGGTAGGAAAATTTCCAAAGCGAACGCGGATGAGATTGGAAAAAGAGCCTTAGCTAAAGTAGGTCTCTCTGAAAAATGCAGTGCCTACCCTAGCGAATTATCTGGCGGACAGCAGCAACGGGTCGGCATCGCTAGAGCGGTTGCTTTAAATCCAGACATTATCTTATTTGATGAACCCACCTCTGCATTGGACCCAGAGTTGGTCGGTGAAGTGTTAACCGTCATGAAAAATATCGCTAAAGAAGGAACGACCATGTTAGTCGTCACGCATGAAATGTCCTTTGCCAAAGATGTAGCCAACAAAGTCATCTTTATGGACGGCGGCGTTGTTGTGGAAGAAGGCTCGCCTCAGGATATTTTTGTGAATCCAAAAGAAGAACGTACACAAAAGTTTTTAAAAAGAGTCTTGCCAGAGGATTTTTCGTATTATATCTGAAGTTACACCACGTCCTAAACTGATTACAGCTTAGGACGTGGTGCTTTTCATTACCGCCATAAATTCTAAGGATATTCGTTCGGGGGCTGCGATGGAATCGTACCCCTACACATCCAAACTTCACGATGACCGTATAGAAGTCATTCCATCCAAAGCGATCCAAAACAACTATTCACGCCGCGTACTGTCAACTACAAAACACTACATAATATCATATTTAAAATAAAGTTTGACAAAGTTGTGAACAAAGTGAATAATATATGACAAGGGAGTGAACGAAATGGAATCGAGACTGAAAATGCTAAACGCTGTTAAGTATGTTGGGGGCACGATACTTGCGATTGGAATTTCTATCTTTTTGTACGGCTTCTTCGTAAGCGATTACAGTACAATTACAGGCATTGGGATTGGTACGGTTATGGGGGCTGTCTTCATCTTCATGATGGGGGTATTCTTTGTAGCAACTGAAGAAATGCAAGAAAAAGTCGATAAAGGCATACGGGTCATTCAATAGATATAACAAAAGGAGCGCCATTGAGGCGCTCCTTTTTGATGTTGCTATTACATATCCCAAACCATAATCAGTAATGTACCGAAAATAGTGACGAGCGCTATGGCAACTCCATAATAGATGTTCATATAGATTGCAAGCTTATCCTCTGTTTCACCAGCATGCATGAAGACGACGAGCTGAACTGCCGCTTGCACGAATGCTGTAATTAACAGAACCGTCATCCCCACTGCAAATGACATATCTAGAAAATAAACTGTTAATGCAGCTGCAGTCAAAACCATCGAAAAGACAAAGCCCATGACTTGTTTACGCGGGAATAATTCGCTCATGTTACATCATTCCTTTCAAATAGATGAAGCTGAAAATGAAGATCCAGACAACATCCAAGAAATGCCAGTACAAGGAAAAGATAAAGGCTTTATTAGCCGTTTTTGGCGTCAAACCATGTTTTTTCACTTGCATGATAATAAATAATCCCCAGAACAGACCAAGCGTAACGTGCGCTCCGTGCGTCCCTAATGTCGTCAGTAGAATACCTGTGAAGGCACTTACTTGAAGCCCTGCACCAACATGGACGTAATGCACAAATTCATAAATTTCCATACCGAGGAATCCTAGACCAAGCAACAATGTAATTCCAAAGAATGTCATCATTGCATTCTTTCGTCCAAGTCGCATGGCATGAATACCAAGACCAATTGTAAAACTACTCGTTAACAGTAGGATTGTTTCAATGAGCACCGGCGTGAGTTCAAAAATCTCTGCACCAGCAGGTCCGCTAGCGGTACGATGCTCCAGTGTGAAATAAGTTGCGAACAGAGTTGCAAACAGCATCACTTCGGCGCCAAGGAAAATCCAGAAGCCTAAAATATTCAACTTATTTTGTTCTGTTTTATATTCAAGCGGAAGTGAATTATCTATTTTCATCTGTTAACACCTCGCTATCTTTTTCTGTTTCTTCAAGTTCTTTAACCGAAATATAGTGCCCGTCATCCTTTTCAAACGAACGATGCGCTAGGCAAGCAAAAATCGCGATCGTTGTGATGATTAGAGGTATCCACATACTGAATACAAACGAGAAGCCCCATACAAAGAAGATAGAACTGATGATAAACGGCATACCACTGTTATTCGGCATATGAATTTTCTCAAGCTTGCCAGTGAATAACGGTTTACCTTTTTTCTTGTGATCCCAGAACGCTTCAATGGAGTCCACTTGTGGTGTTCTCGCAAAGTTATACGATTGAACCGGACTCTGTGTTGCCCACTCAAGCGTACGAGCATTCCATGGATCGGAACTGATATTTCTTGGAGCATAACGCGTACTGTAATAGATGTTGTATACAAGAATCGCAACACCCATCATCAGAACAATAGCGCCAGCGAAGGACAGTAAATTCAACGCTCCATAGCCACTTGCCTCTGAATAAGTGTACATACGACGTGCTTGCCCATCTAGCCCTGTGAAGAACATCGGGAAGAATGTAACGTTAAAGCCAATCGCGATAAACCAGAATGCCCATTTACCAATTTTTTCACTCAACATGTAGCCAAACATTTTTGGCCACCAGTATGTTAGACCGGCAATCATCGCGAAGACAACGCCTGGAATAATGGTATAGTGGAAATGCGCGACCAAGAACATCGTATTATGGTATTGATAGTCGGCACTGGCCATCCCAAGCATAACTCCGGTTACCCCACCGATTGTGAAAATCGGGATGAACCCGATGGTATAGAGCATTGGAACCGTAAATCGAATTTTCCCTTTTCGCATCGTCAACAGCCAGTTGAAGATTTTTATCCCGGTTGGAATCGCAATCGCCATTGTCGTGATGGAGAAAATACTATTCGTAAGTGCACCTTGCCCCATCGTGAAGAAATGGTGTGTCCAAACCAAGAATGAAAGGAATGAAATGATCACAATTGAAGCGACCATCGATTTATAACCATAGAGGTTACGTTGTGAGAACGTAGAAACAATCTCACTATAGATACCGAATGCCGGTAACACCAGGATATAAACTTCCGGATGTCCCCATACCCAGAACAAGTTCGCCCAAAGCATATCCATCCCGCCATTGGTCATTGAGAAGATATGCGTACCAAATAGTCGGTCCATCGTTCCCAATAGTAGCGTAACAGTCAGGACTGGGAATGCGAAAACAACAATGGCATTCGTGATTAATGCAGTCCATGTAAACATCGGCATTTTCATTAACTTCATGCCAGGTGTTCTCATTTTAAAGATTGTCGTCATGAAGTTAATCCCTGAGATTAACGTACCAATACCTGCAATCTGAATAGCGATTAGATAATAGTTCGTTCCTACGGATTGGCTAAAGTCATTCCCTGCAAGTGGGAAGTACGAAGTCCAACCTGCGTCAGGTGAACCACCAACAACGAATGAGATATTAAATAACATCGCACCCATAAAGAACAACCAGAAACTAAGTGCATTTAAACGTGGGAATGCTACATCACGCGCTCCGATTTGCAAAGGAACAACGAAGTTCATGAGGGCATAGATAAATGGCATCGCCATAAAGATAATCATAACTACCCCATGTGTCGTAAATACTTCGTTATAATGCTGCGCATCCAATAAATTATTATCAGGTACAGCTGTTTGTGCCCGTAGCATAATCGCATCTACTCCACCGCGGAATAGCATAAGCAAAGCGGCAATTAGATACATTATACCGATTTTTTTGTGGTCAACTGTTGTCAACCATTCACGCCATAAATATCCCCATTTTTTGAAATAAGTTAAGCCGAAGAGAATCGCAATCACAGTTAAACCAATCGCAACCATGGATGCGTATATCGCTGGACTTGCATGGGGTATGGCAAATCGATCAAAGTAATCCATACTTTTTAGAACTCCTTTCTATAGAAACCAATACTCGATTTGTAATGCTTTAAATATCAGTGTCAATCTTGCGTTGAATACGCTTCTACCTGCAAGCGCTTTTTCAACTTCTATCGTCACGATGAAAGAAATTATTCACCATGCTCTGCATGTTCATCATGCTCATTACTTGAATCTTCTTCCTGGTGCCCTCCGTCATGATGACCTTCAGGTGGTGGAGAAAATTCCAAGTGTGTTCCGCTGAACGTCAAGCGCCCAAGATGACCTGGTAATAATAACTCTTCGAACTTTTCTTCTGAAAGAGGTTTAGCCGTCGTTTGCACGTCTTCTACCCACTTATCAAAATCTGCTGCCGACATGGCTTCCACGTCAAAGATATTTTCTGCGAAGCCTTTACCGCTAAAGTTTGAGTTTCTTCCCATGTATTCACCTGGAACATCAGCTCCCAAATGTAACGTGGTAATCATATCCGACATAGCGTACTTTTGTCCGCCAAGCTGTGGGATCCAAAAGCTTGTAATTGGCCCGTAAGAGTAAAGCCTAAATTCCAACGGTCGATCTGTCGGGATGTTCAAATAGTTCACTGTTTCGATATTTTCTTCTGGATAGCTAAAATGCCATTTCCAGTCAGAAGAAGATGCATAGATAACCAATGGCTTTTGATTCTCATAGCCTTTTGGTGTCGCCTCAACTTCATAAGTCGATTTAACCGTAATAATCGAAAGGAAGACGATGATCAGAACCGGAATCCCAACAATAATCCATTCAACAATCGGATTACCTTCTATATGTGGGGGTTCATAGTCCGCGCTTTGTTTCGAAGCACGATATTTAGATACGATGTATATCAACATACCGAATACAACAATGACAACGATCGCCATAGTCCCCATCGATATCCAAATGACATCGGCAATTGTTTTAGCTTGTGGCCCTTTTGGATCCAATACCATGACCGGTTCACAACCTGCTAATACGGCGAGAAGACCAATCGCCAAACTTAAAAAAGTCCATTTTATTCTCATGGAAGTACCCCTTTCTTTTGTTATATAACTTTGGAATCATTACGCAAAAGTATAGGTTTTGCTAAATCTCCTAACACAGGTTTCATCTTAATATAATAAAATCCCAAAAACAATTGTCCGAGATGAACTTCACAAATTGTTCACCACAATAACGGGCACCCACGTCACAAATCGTTCATAAAGCAGGCTTATTTTGGACATATATCATTTCATATCCACTTCTACATTTAATTAAAAAATAACGTATTATTAAATTTCAACAAGATGAATGATATCATTTTCATACTCGTACACACATTGCCGTATCTGAATGGAGGAACTCTTTCAACACGCCCTTTGTTTCTAATTGCGCACACAAAAAAACACCTTCTCTTATTAAGAAAAAGGTGTTTTTACATTATGAAAAAAGTATTTAGACGTTAAAATAACTTGGTGTTATCCTTTATTCGGTTGGGCTCTGTCCATTCTTTTGAATAAGTGAAATTTGCCCTGCATGCATCCCCGTATGATAGATCAGTCTCCCGATAGCCTCTACTGGTGTTGACGGACCCATAGGTGACTCCACACTTGTATGCCATTGTTCTTCAGTTAACGCATGCATTGCTTCGAGTAGGTGGTCGTTTGAAGCCACTAGCAGTTCAACGAGTTCTTCGTGGTTCGTAATAGATGGCTTCGCAATCCCCTCATCAGGCATCTTTTTGCCAAAAAACCATTCCGCAAACATATACTCCGCCTCTGCAGTATGATGCAGTAGAGAACCAATGGATGATTGACCTAGCTGTAATGCTAAATCTTGTGCTGGCAACGCTTTCGCCGTTTTAAGAAAACGTTGTCGAGTGGCATTCCAAATTGGTAACACTGTTGAATATGTCATTTCATAACCGCTCCTTCTATATATGTTGTATTAAAGATTCCTTTGAAATGCGCTCGACGCTAGGGAAGGATTGAACTACATCCTTCCTCGGGGATGCCTCTCGTGATAAGCCAGTTGGAAGATCACCGTCAGTCTTATCGCTTCGGCTCCCCCTGTTAGGCGCCTTTGCTGGAGATTGGATGAATATCATAAGTTCAACATATATATTTTACGCTTCAACAGTTTTCTTTTTATCCACCACAACGTGTGTAAAGACATTCGCGTCGATATCAAGGTCAAATGCCATACCAAAGCCAACTACGTAACGTCCTTGCAATGGGGTCAATTCGAAGAGTGAGAAGTCCAATCCACGTAAAACGTCCATCAATTTAGCGCCATAATTGGTATTGAACAGTTCAAAAACTTCCTCGTGTCCTTCATTACCGATATTCTCCGATGTACAGCTCCAACGTGCCCGTTCTGTTGCAAATGGGTTGTTCGTTGCTGATTCATCCGCAACTAGCAGCGCATCGACATAGTCACTGTTATCGATATATCCGTAGTGCTCAGCAATTTGGCTAATATAGATGTATAGCTTGCCATCTTTTTTAATAAACGGCGCACAGCTCGTAAATGGCTTGCCTTCTCCATCTACTACATTCAAAATCAAATTTTTACGACTCGCCACAAATTGTAAGTACTTCTCTTTGTTTTTTTCTAGGTCAATTACTTTTGTCATTGATGCATTCCTCCACTTTTTTAGTTGTCTATTTAAATCAATTTCATAAAATAACAGTGCCCTTAAAATCAAACTAGGTTGATTTCCGCTCCAGGCGGACGCTTTCCGCGGGCTTGGCTTCAGCCTCCTCGTCGCTTCGCTCCTGTGGGGTCTTCAGCTCAAGCTATTCCCGCTGGAGTCGCCGCCTTGCGCTCCAATCAACGAAAATGGAACGTAAATTTTAAGTATTATCGAACGGGTAGTCATACAATCGTTCGTCTTTTCAATTGAAATAGGCAATTATGAAATAGATTCATATGTGTTGCATTAAAAGGTCCATTAAAACTGCCTACGCTCAATCCTTTTGAATTCATCAATCAAAGTCTATCTAGCCGTACTCAACAAATGAATACGAGGTTTCCGTTCGGACGGTATGTATTGGATTTCTGCATCCATTCGATACACCTGTCGAATCATATCTGTTGTCATCACTTGGTTAGGCGTGCCATACATAGCCTTCTCACCTGCTTGAACGACAACAATATTGTCGCTATAGCGAGCAGCCTGATTGAGATCATGTAACACCATAATGACCGTCATGCCCATATCACGATTGAGTTCACGAACGAGCTCCAACACTTCATGCTGATGAGAAATATCCAGATACGTCGTCGGTTCATCTAGTAACAAAATGGTCGGTCGTTGTGCAAGCGCCATCGCAATCCAGGCACGCTGCGACTCTCCTCCTGATAACGAAGATACTGTTCGATCCTGGTATGCCGTCAAATGTGTTTTTTCAATCGCCCATTCGATGATTTCTCGATCTTCATCATTTAATTTCTCAAACCATTTTTTATGTGGATATCTGCCATAAGCAACCAAATCAAAAACGGTCATGTCGTTAGGGGCCTGGTTTTTCTGACTGAGCATGCACATTTTGCGCGCAACTTGCTTCGGGCTCATTGCTTTCAAATTGGTACCTTCCAATTCCACCGTACCCTCATAATAAGGAATATGCCGTGCCACAGCTTTCAATAATGTCGATTTCCCAGATCCATTCGGCCCAATGATAGAGACGATCTCACCTTGGTTTACGGTAAATGAGAAATTATTAATCACACTTTTCTGCTCATACCGAATTGACACGGAATCTACAGTAAACATACTAGAATGCACTCCTTCTCATCAGGTATAGAAAATAAGGTCCCCCTATGACAGCCATCAAGATACCCGCCGGAATTTCCAGTGGCGCAAACAATGTTCGCCCACCTGTATCCGCCAGCAATAATACAAGCGCACCAAGTGCCATACTCATTGGCAATAAATATTTATAGTTGGAACCGACTAACAATCTAGCCATATGTGGCACGACGAGGCCTACAAAGCCAATCATCCCAATAGCCGCCACGGAAATAGCTGCCAAGAAAACAGCTAATATCGATAGCAAGATACGAATTTTGGTAACATTCTCCCCAAGATTCGACGCCACCTGATCGCCCATTCGGATGACGTTGGCTTTACGTATTGCGAAGATCGATAAAATCCAACCAACAATCGCATACGGGAAAACCATCCACAAAGCATTATTGCCTTTGGCCGCCAAACTACCATTCAACCATTGAACGGCCGCCGGTAGACGATCGCTATACATAATCGACAAATAGCCAATACCGCCGCCACACAACGCGTTTACCGCAACACCGGATAAGATTATCGTAATTGGGGAAATGCCATTACGTTTCCATGCCAATGCATAGACAATCGTTGCCGCAAGAAGTCCACCAACAAAAGCCGCCAGTGGGATGAATTGCGTGTACTCTGGCATCGCTAGCATAATAATGAGCACGAAAAATGCTGCTCCACTCGTTACACCCGTTAAGCCTGGATCCGCAAGCGGGTTACCCATAACTGCTTGTAATAGTGCTCCCGAAATGGCGATATTCGCCCCAATAATCATCGCCAACAGCACACGTGGCAAACGAATATTCCATATAATCGTGTCATTCACCGTACTGGACGCTGAATTGAATAACGTTTGGAGGATATCCGGAACTGCTATGGTGACACTTCCTAATCCAATGGCAATCACTGCGGCAGCAATCGCCAGCACAAACGTGATAAGAACAATGGCCCCGCTTCGATTTTTCTTCATGTCATACTTGCCCCTCTGTTATTCATAAAAGTAATTTGAGATTTGTGTCAATGCTTGCTCTGCGTTTTTAATAGACGTCACACCAAAAACGTCATAGTCCAAGATGTGGACGTTATCGTTTTGATAAGCAGAGAGCTTCGTCCACGTATCATTACTTTCTACTTCTTTCTGGAACATATCTTCTGATGCGCCGTGATCCCCTGATGCCAATACAAGAATAATATCTGGATCCGCAACGACTACGTCTTCCATATTGATCGGCGAGTAAGTATCAGACACTTTCAGCACAGAAGTCGCAATATTATCTGCACCTAGCTTATTCACTAAGCTACCTAGATAAGAACCTTCACTCATAACCATGAAGGAATCTGCTGTACCAATCATCAACATGACGCTTGGCAGTTCCTTGCCTTTTGCTTGTTCGATTAATTCATTTTCCTTGTTCAATAATGAACTTAGAACTGTATTCATTTCATCCGTTTTATTGAAATAAGTGCCTAATGCTTTAAAGCTCAGTTTTAAATCCTCAAATGAATCTGTTGGTAAATAAGCTGTTTGTAGATCGAAGCCTTCTAAGTTTTTGTCCAATGTGCTACGAAGTGACTCTGCCCCAAGAACCAAATCAGGTGCAAGATTCGTTACCACTTCAAGATCAGGCTGCATAGGTGAACCAATTCGATCAATCGCATCAAATTCTGCTGGAATCGGGTTTGTTGAAGTAGGTACACCAACTGGCGTAACCCCAAGCAAATGTAGCATCTCCGTTAATGGTACAGATGTTGTGATGACACGTTCAGGTACTTCTGTAGGGAACTGACTGATTGCCTCAGTAAGTGCTGTTTTATCTATACCATCATTCTCTAAGCTATATTGATCAGAAGCTTTTTCAGCTGACTCAGTTGTATCACCTTCTGGTTTTGATTCTTTCTCTTTTGAATCAGCCGTGCAGGCCGTTAGCAAAGCAAGAACTGCCATTAATAACATCAAGTAAAACTTTCTCAAATTGTACCCCTCCGTATATGTCTGTTTGATATCATTATCAAACTAGTAATTGATAATGATTTTCAATCTCGTTGATAATGATAACGGTTATCATTATCATTTGTCAATCTATTTTCAAATTATTCTAGAACAATACATAATTAAAAGGAGCTGTCACAGAAAGTCGGTTTTCACTGACTTTCTGGACAGCCCCCATATCACCTATATGTCTTTTACAATTAATTGTAGTAAACAAAATTGGCGAACCTCCCTTTCCAAATCGATGATGTAGTGAAGAGAGATTCGCCAGAGATGAGAATGATTGCATATTTCACATCACAATTACCTTCTTACTCCGTTCCCGGATTAGGTATTTCAACAGGCTCTCCCCATTGCAAAAATGTATTACTTGTTGTTTCTGATATCCCGGCTACTGAAGCTGTAGCAATATAATATGCCCCTAAATAATTACTTGTAAGCCATAAATGGATATCCGTTAATACGACTCCATCCATCTGTATCGTCTCTTCCGGCACTAAATGCCATGCAGTATCAACGAAAGCTTCTTCATCAGGTACTGCTCCTTGTTCCACAACACGCCATGTTTTTGAACCTCTGAAATTTCCACTAATCATTTCCGGATTGCCAAATATTCTAGTTAACTTGATTGTGTTCGATGCAATGACCTCATCTACGTCTAGTGGATTATCCTTTTCTTCAATCCATCCACTACCCGGAAGTTTCATCCAACCATAATTTCCTTTAAGAATGACTGCAGTGTCCTCTGTTTCAACATGCATTGAGAAATCTGGTGTCCAATTGAAATCGACTTTCGAAGTTGCAGTAGATGTTTGTACTTTATGGGAACCACTACCAGCTGCTATCATCGCATCTCTCATACATGCGGCTAGTTTTTTCCCTTCAATCGTCCTACCTATTTCAAACACAATTCCTTCACAAGATTGGGGTGTATCTAAAGTGATCTCCTCGACTTCCTCTTCTTCTTTTGCGACTTCATTTTCTTTTTCGTTCCCCTGTGTATCTACTTCATGGCTGCCCTTATCGCTCCCTCCTTCATCACTTTGATTACTTGGTGATGTTGACTGACATGAAGCTAATAACAGCGACAGTAAAACAACAACTATGATTTTTTTCAATACACCTATCCTCCTTTCATTTGCTTCTTTAATATATATAATGAAAAAACCATAAAGAAGGCTTCAGCCGCCAAAATTGTGTCTTTGGCGGCTTTTATTCAGGTTAGAAACCAGCTATTCTTTTGTTCCAAAAAGCTTTGGCACTTCGTATATCTATGCTATTGGAGTGCGACAGATGAATGACCAACACACGATTATCGATAATCATATAGGAGTCATTCCATCCAAAGCGTTCCGCAGGGGGTTGCCCCCTCACCAAAAGTAAAATAAGTTAAAAGCCCACCGTGATAGCAGTGGGCTTAAGTAGAATTATAGTTATTTCTCAATGAGTGCTAGCTGTTCTTCTATCTGCTGTAAAATGATTGCCGTATCTGCATACCCATAATAAGCCACATAGATTATGCCTTTTCCTTTAGCCGCGAATATATCTTTGGATCCTTCTTCCTCATGAATAAACAGGCTATCGAACACATCGCTTTCCAACTCCATAGCTTCTCCTTCATAGATATATCTCCGTACCAAATCAGCCAATAGTTTTTCACTCAGCGAAGGGAAATTCAATCGATAGACTTCTGTACGAAGGCCCGGTGAATATGTTCCGCTTAAATCTCTCCATAATTGTCCTGGAACAATACCACTCTCATCCGATTCATACTGTAGTGGCGCAAGGGGGCTCCAGTTAAAGCTGTATTGATTCAACATATCTAGTTCATTTCTCACAAAATGTTCTTCTCTCACTAAGTCAGGATTTTGCTCAATGTCAGCGAGACGAACGATGGGTAAGTCGCTACTTTCTATTGGTAACGTGTGTGATTTCCCAAGTGCGATTTGTACCCATTGCATCGGGATACTTACACAAAACAATAGGATGAAAAAACCATGCACAGCAAGAATAAGTCTCCTCTTTTTTCTCCATGGAGCATGATGATTAATCGGGATACCTTCCATCAACTTTTTTCGTAATGCATGAATGGAGAGATTGACTAGTAATGCTCCAAACATAGCAGTGATAAGAAAAAGAATAGATACTGCTGACATAAAATCACCCGTAACAAATCTAAGCGTAGGTGTCTTATCTATAAACCAAAGGGAGATCATTAAAGCTAGGCTAAGTGTACCAATAATACTAGCGAAAATTGTATTCCTTTTCATTCTTCTAGCCAAGTTTTCCAACGTATAGGCCTGCTCCGCTGGATCCGAATGTAACTCTGGCGCTCGTAATTCCATTAGTGACGAAAAAACATTGAACTCACCTAGCTTCGTAACATGATACCAGCCCGCTTCTTGAAACATTTCCTTATCCGCTGCTGACATCTTTTTATTCGAAGATGTATCGATTCTATATTGAGTATCCTCTGGTTCTCCTCGTTCAAAATGAACAAACAACGCCCCAAATGTCTTCAAATGCCAGCCTTCCTTCGCCATATCCGAAAACCAGCTTTCATGCTCCCCAAGACTCCAATTATCGACCATTATTTTCCGCTTAATCTTACGCATCCCTATCACCTTCTTTCAAAAGTACTCCGTCTTCTATCATCGCCACCAAACGATGATATTCCTGACGTAGCGCCTGCTCTCCATCCGCTGTAATCGCGTACGTTTTTCTTCGCCCATCATTGTCTGCTAACACAATTAGCCCTTCCTTTTGCATGCGGGCAAGGACCCCATAAAGCGTGCCAGGTCCCATTTTTACTCTGCCACTCGATACTTCTGTTATAGCCTGCATCAGCTGATAGCCATGGCTCGGATTCATCAGGGTTAGTAAAACATAATACATGGCCTCTGTCATTGGCCCGCCAGCCTGCTTCATTTTTAGGCACCTCCATTATTACGCGTCACGATATACCGTATAACATAATAGTGGAGGTCTTTGAAGGATTTGTAAATGTCTGAATAAAACAAAAAGCAATCCATTCCAAAAGGGTGTTTGGAATGGACTGCTTTTCTTTAACTCTTTAGGCACCAAGCATTTAGACCTCAACGATCCCGGTTCACAATATAACTCAAGATGTGCTTTAAAAAAGTGGTATTACGTGGCACTTCTTGCAAGGCTTCCATTGCACAACAATAATGGTCCCACATCGCTTTTCTGGCTCCATCAACACCTAAGATTGACACAAATGTCGTACTGTTATTCTCAGCATCTTTTCCGACAGTTTTCCCGAGTATTATCGAATCGCCTTCAACATCTAGCAGATCATCCTTAATCTGAAACGCGATACCGGCATGACGAGCGAATGTTTTCAACGCCTCCATTTCCACTTCATTTGCATGGGCGAGAATTGCAGGCATGAGGAGTGACGCTTCGAATGCAATGCCAGTTTTATAAAAGCACATCATATTCAATTGCTCCAGGGTTAACGGCTTCCCTTTGGCATTTAAGTCCATCGCCTGTCCCCTACACATATCCCCAGTTACCTGGGAAGAATAGCGAATCAAGGTAAGCACCGTTTTCGGGTCGTACTGGTCAAGGGATGTTTGTTCTTCAATCGCTTTTTGGGTGAGGAAAAGTCCAGTTAATTCTGCTACGGCAATGTTATACACCTCATGCAATGTTGGACGCCCTCTACGAGTGGACGCATTGTCCTGGGATGGTAGATCGTCGAAGATTAGGGATGCTGTATGCATATACTCCAATGATTTCAGAAGTGGCGCGATAGTTGACTTATTTAATCCATATTCGTTAACGCCCATAACCCAAGTCATGATGGGTCTCAAACGCTTGCCATCACTTTCTAAACTATAATTTGCAGCATCAATGATTGGCTCGCGCATCAAAGGAACATCCCCTATAGTAGGGATCGTTAACAAGCTGTTAATCTCTTTGCGTACGGTTTCAATCGTATCTAAAAATTCTTCCTGCTCTTTTCGTTCATTGTTCAGATTCGTAATCATATGATCCCGAAGCAGTTTATCAAAAAAATCTACATTATCCGCTTTATGAACCATTTTTTGAACAATATCGCCGAACTTTGAATTTCCAGGAGCAAGTAATCGCATCACTTCGTTGTATTTTTTAGTGCCCATTCGCTTTTTGAATCGTTTCAGCCCGTTGATTGCCCGATCGAGAATGACCTCACGAGTCTTGCTATCAGAGTGATACACGTTATGGATCAAATTGAAGATGACCGTCCAGTACAATTCAAATGGATTGATGAGATCCAAACGCTGATCATGATAGGTCATATAATAGGTATAGGGGGTTACTCTCCCTTCCTCCATGTCATCAAACATATCAGCAAAATCATCGGCTAGTTGGTTGTAAATTCCATATAAAAACGTTCGGTTATCGAAGCCTTCATCCTCTGGAGCACTCATTACTGAACGTGTAATCAATCGGGAATAGGAAGATTTTAAAATGATAGGGATATAAAGCTCTTCGTTGGTGTAATTCGCATTAGACAGATCCTTTACTCGATCTACTTCCTGAGAATTAAAAAACACATAGGATTGCTCGAAAAACTTTTTTCTTGTCTCTGGTCGCTGACAGCCCTTGATATACTCAAAAGCTTCTCGGAGTTCCGAATGAATATAGACAATCAGATTCGTGTTTTTCCCAGTCCACTCTCCCAATTCCGGTACAGATCCCGAGATAAGTGTGGTACGAATTAAATCGGCAAATCGCTTTTTCTCTTTTTCAGATAAAACATTAGCATCTAGCAGATCATCTATGAATGGATAAGTCAACCCATAGCCATACCCTAGCCTAATCGCTTCATCGAGTTTCTTGGAACGTTCTTCAGGAGTTACATCGGCATCCATCTCTTCATTCACATGTATGATGACCCCAGCCATAATTTTGATAAGTTTTCGCCGGGCTTCCGCAGCATCCATCCCCTTCGGAATATTGGAAGATACGGTCTTTAATTTGTCCATCACCCAGATAACTGTAGACTCCACGCCTTCTTTTTGGGCCAGCCGGTACAACCAAGCCATACTAAACGTCTCGATTTTGTCCCCACCATCTGATGCATTGGAATGAGTCAGGTGATTTTTCAAACTATCCACCACACGCCGAACCCTAGTCTGTGTGTCAGGTGAGTCCAAGGCTTTGCCTAGATCACGCATGTAAATATAGGAAATGCTTCGATCCAGGTAATTATCTAGTTTCCCTGTATAATTCAGCCATTGGATATAATTGTGATACCCTTTGGAATCAGCTTTTCCCTTTCCACGCGAAAAAAAGGAGAAAAATGAGTTGGGATGAATGTGGTTCTGTTTCCAGGATTGTATATCTTTTATCAGGGGCGGGACGTAAGTCTGTTGCACAAGCTGTTCAGAAAGTGATGCAAAATAATGAGCAGACTTCTGCTCAGCCAACCGATAGCATGCATCAGCATTTTTTACTAATTCCTCATTCATACTCATTTATACCGTTGCTAAAAAACGTATAAAAATCTATAAGCCTTGTTTGCTCCCTACTTTTGCCGAAGCTACTTGCAAATGCTGTGACACTCCACGGCCGAAAATGGTGAATATGATTCGTGTGGATGTGGGCTAATCGTCTATAGGTGCTGTATCTGCTTTTCGATTTTTATAATGTTGCTTGTTTTAGCGCAACGGTCTACCTCCCTATTCATCTCATATTTACGGGAAACACTTCTTTGCAACCTACGAAGGCGTTTCTCCATTTTGCGTACTTCTTTTGTTTTATTAATGATTTTGAGGTTGTTGCCGTTTGAACAGATCGCTAAAGGATGTAATGCCTAAATCAATTCCAACAACTTTATCAGAAGTGCTATACACTTTGTACGAAAAAACATGCGTACTATCAGTGGGCTCTCAGCTATTTTTATATACTGTTCAAGCGCCTCTTCTAATTGTCCCCATATATATGTATGACATATCATTCAAGCCTATGTTAATCATCTATACACTGTCCCAAGCTTTTTTAAATTAAATTTATAATAACATCTTCATCACCAGAGTATGCTACCCTAGCACTTTCTTGTTTGAGGTAAAACCAATATACTTCGTAAAAACCTTCATTTGTAAAACTATTCCTACATGAGATAATGACAGTACCTTTCTAAAGCATTCGGAGGATGAATATGACAACTATCGAAAATCAGTTTATGAACGAGCATTTTAACAATCTGCCTTTAAGGCCACCTCTATTTTATTCTTGGGAGTATGGTATCCGTTTTGAAATTTCCATGCCTGCGGAAAAACATGAAGATACCCACAACCTTCAGCAAATTAATGAAAGAAGCTCGGGAATATTCAATCACGTTTTTCAAGATACGGATGAATTACTGCTGATTACAGACATCCATTGTGACAAGAAGGATACTTTTTTGCGCAAGAAACCTGTAAAGGTCTATCAGAAATATGTGAGGAACAAAAGGTTAATAAATAAACTCCAACATCGAAAGTTTCCGAACGTATTCTCAGAGGACGATGCTGATTACGAAAAGATGCTCACTCATCGCTTTGTTCTGTCATGCAAAAAAAGCGACATCAGATACCATCAGCTTTTATCAGCAATCAGTTACGAGGATTTTCCACATCCAACAAGGATTTTGAAACAAAATTATCAAGCTGGATATGATATCTACTTTATCAATGTGACGAGGAAAATGATTTATCATTTTTATGACGACCGGGGGTGTGATGTCATTGCAGCTGATAAAGAAGATTTACGCCACCTTTATACAACTTGTAATGACTGGATCTTAGACTATGACCGTGATCAGATTGACCAATTATTCCAGCCGATTTCATAAAAGCAAAATAAGCAATAGAGTTTATGCTTCTGTATGCATACTTCATAACCATTACATGCAATGACGTCGGACAGCTTATAGATGACAAATCAAAAGTGGCCGAAGGAAAACCAATTAGTTTTCCTTCGGCCACTTTTTTACTTCTGAATTGCACACCAACATTAAGCAAGAAGTTGTTGCATTTTATCTGTTACCTTGGATTCGATTTGTTGTAATTGCTTTGCGCCAAGTTTATTGAAAGGTTGTGGATTGAACCAATTGATGGTCCCTTCATGATAAAGTCCTTGAAAGTCGTTCCCTTGAACGTTTACCGAGAATGAAAACCGTTCATTGATTTGATTTTGAAATAACGCTTTCTTAATTTGAATTGTATTTACCATAATAATAACCTCCATTTTTTTGACGAAATGTTTGCTTGTCGTTCTGTATTTATAGAATAACGTTTGTATATTAAAGCAACATGAGAGGAAAATGAGAGTTTGATGAGAATTCGAAAAAGGTACCTGATCCCAAAACAATTCAACGTTGTTTTAGTATCAGGTACCTTTTCTTGCTTATCTATTTTGATTTGCTTCGCAACATTTTAACAGTTCTAGAACCCTAAGCATATATGCCAGGCACTTTACTTAAACAACAGTCCGTTGATGAGCATCATTTTAGTGCCCAGCAACTAATAGCAATTTTATTTCTTGAATTTGTTCGGTGTGCCGCTGTTCATGCAAATAGATCTGTTCAACCCATTGATCAAGAGGTAATTCACCTAAAGCAGGATGCCTCACCGATCTTTCCGTCAATATAGATTTGTCTTCTATAGAACTAAGAAGGGTCATCAATTTCGTCCTCGAGTCATTTAACAAATCCATTATTTGCTTAACCTCAAATGGTTCTACATCGGGTTCAACGATTTTTGGGGCTTTAATCTTTTTCGTTCTATCCAATAAGATAAGTTGAACATTTTTACGTTCTTTTTGAGTATTATCAATCTCTCTTAAGCCCCATGCAATCGCCTTTACCGATGACTCTTCCACTAATACTAAATGGTGACAGACCTGTGCTATACTCCACACATCCATAGCAGGCTTACAATTAAATTGAGCGTTACTTAATAAAGTAATCTCCTTTACAAGGTTCGTTCTCGTTTCGTCCAGCTTGTCATTTACAAACTCATTCATGAGATTTCTCCCTTCACCAGAAAGTACATACGTAGATTCCTATTCTGTATATATTCTCTACGATGAAAAGTATTCCTCCGGTACCTTTGAATTTTCTACTGTTTAATCTCCACTTGTCTACAGGGTACACTTCCACTTCCATTTGGAAAACACGAATGAACAACCGTTGTGTTTGTTTCTTGCACAGGAGTTTTCAAAATGTATCTTGAACGTGAATACGTTATCCACATTTTTCTTCCCCACCAAGACGCCCCCCTCGGATACGTATCTTGTAAAGATATAAGTATGTTGATCTTAGTCTTTTAAAGATTATTAAAAATAACGGTTCGGATTCCGCAAATTGTCATTGGCAGCTGTTGTATCAAGGGTTTCCTGCTTCTCCCCCACTGGCTAAAACCGACTGGCTATTATCAGTTTTTTCTTCCACTTTATGAATAGCAACGTTCACCTTGTTGATTGATAAAGAAAAATGTTGGTTGCTCATCAAAGTGCATATACGTATCACTAAAAAGTGCTTTGTCGATGAGTTCCCGCAAAACGCCCATATAATAGCCAGGCATATTGCGGATTGCTTTTCGCTTCGTAGCTTGTACAGAAATATGAAGTGCTTGAATCGCCAAGTCTTCAAAAAGCGCTCCTTCCTCAGCGTAAATAGGTAGTTTCAGCATTCGGCCTGATTGTTGACGATACACGCCGTATATCTTACGTGCTAACGAATCTTCACCTATGGTTGAGGAAAGGATGGATTTCATACGGCCAAAAAGTGTTGTAGGTACTTGCTCATGATTGTCTACAACTGATTCCGTAGAGATTGGTTCTGGACTAGGCACCTCTGGTCGCACATTGACGATAGTCGGTGTTTCAACTGGGTCCGGCGCAATCACTTTCGGTTTTTCTTGAAAAGGTTTAACGGCATAAATATTGGCGCCCAGTCCGCTCATCACAGGGCGAATAAATCGAACACGTTCAATGATGTCGAGCTGTTCTAACTTACGAAGGATACGGCGAACTGTCCCATTCGACTTCCCCACTGCTTTTTCAATGGTTTCGTGCTTTAAGTGTGCAGCACCATGTTTAACGGAATAGCGACGGATTATATCAAGTACAACCCGGTCAGTTTTGTTCAGTTCATTCAAATTAGCCGAAACGTGTTGCATCACGGCTTCATCCATATTGTGCTTGTTTGTGAAATGTGCGTAGTCAGCAAGGTAGGTTGTCATAAAAAATACCCCTTTTCTCTTTAGATAGAAGAAAACGAGGCAAAGGGATACACTTTAGGAAAATTATTTTTTTATTATATGATGCTTCTTTTGTAAAAACGGTTCGATATACATTCATAGTTGTTTAGAACCAGGTAGATTTTTGCTTATGAAATGCATAGGTATCAGTTTATACCTGACCCTGCATCGTTGAATAACATAGAGTAAGTTCGCATTTTCGTAAAACACAAAGGAGGTTTTGGTTTTGTCGCGGAGAAAAAATGGGAGGTTTCGTTTTTGTGTCTTACCAGGCTATAACTGGTGTGGACCTGGTTGTAATGGACCCGGCCCCCCTATCAATGATGTCGATGCCGCCTGCAAAGCACACGATATTTGCTATTTCAAGGGAAGAAGGGCCTGTGATTGTGACCGTGAATTTCTTGACCGTTTACGTCCCCTAATAGATCCATGTACGAAAGAGGGAAGGCACGCTCGTTTCCTGTATAACTATATAAGATTACAGACACGTATGACTTGTGGATTTTTTAGAGATCGTCATTAATGAAATCAACTTCCACTAGTGCAAGCATTTCAGTAATCAAAGGTGCCAGCGCCTAAAAACGATAGGGGTCCCCAATAGTTATCTTCCTTTCTTATCATTGGTGAAAGGTATCCGGAAATGCTGACGTTCTAAATCTCCAATAACATCATAAAATGAATGGATTCCGATTTTCATTCAAAAATTAAAGGAGATTAGAATATGTATGCTATTCATTATTATGAAAACAAAACTTATGTATTAAATCGGGCGTGTAGAACAGTCCCTTCTATCAATGATATTGTGAAAATCAAAGGACGTACCGGAAAAGTGATTAGTGTACTGATGATAAGAGAAAACGTGTATCATGCTTTCGTAGAGTTTGAACCAGTTGTAGATAAAAGCAAAACGGCTGCGAAAGATTTCGGTAAAAAGAAAAAAAGATGATGTGATAGTTTCTGACAGTCGACAGGTGTACGTCAATTCTAACCGCATAGTCCATATCACAAAAACACTGATTATTATCTCAGTGTTTTCTTATTTTAGTAGTCAGCAATCGATGCTTACTGTTCAGATGAATCACCGAAGTTTGATACTGTAATGCCTCATTGATTTTGGTATTCCTTTTAACTCAAGTGCTCCGCTGTATACTAAATGTCGAATCCGATATTCTAAAAAGAAAAAGTTTATATGCGTATCCATTCGTGAAAATATTTCTCCAATCACGCTTCCCGTGTTGATAAAATCTTTCGTTCCTTGCTCATGATGTAGCTGTTCGATTGTTTTGAGGATGAATGGATCATAATGATGTTCTGGCATCCCTTTAATTTCATCATCAATCCACAAACGTAAGACCTCTTTCGTTCGGGACAGTTTTTCCCATTCCCTATAAAATTGCACAAGGTCCGTATCGGATAATGGTTGGTATTCTTGATTGTGCTCAGAAAACATTCTCAAACTAGTTGAATCCATTTGACTCGTATGAAAAATAGCTTGATCTTCTACAGGAGCATTAGATCTTTCATAAAGTTCAGTGGAGTTCACCAAAAAAATCTCATTTGGCTTGTCACGCAATAAATAGAGAAAAAATCGGAGACCGGTTTGTTCATCAGCATTATGCCCATACCAAATAAAAATCGGAACATGCGCCGCTATATCCTCCATCTCACGCAGTGTATTGGTGATTTTATGGTCATATTCAAAGTCATCGTGCTCATCATTTATATTTTCAAATAGCCATTCTTTGCGATAGCTTTGACCTAATTGTTCATCTAACTTCCACAATGGTCCAATCGAAAAGGAGTCTGGAAATCCAATGACCGTCTTTGGTTGTTCAAGTCCTACCCGTAAAGAACCTGCTGCAGATTCTGAAGTAACAATATGAACTGCACCGTCTTGATGCCCCAGTCCCTTTGCATGTCGGATTAGTTGAATATGTTTATTGATTTCTTCCACTAACTCACTCATACCATCCTGATTTACAAAGTAGCTTCTTCCTTCAATCGGCTGTCTTTCCTTATGATTAAACGCTTCAAAATCAGCGCTATGATCGATTTCAAATGTCTCCCAGTTGCCACCTTCACTCCAATCAGATATCGTTACATACTTTTCTGTTTCAATGCGATACACAAAAACGACATTGGGTTCCATCAAAAAATAGATATATGGATAATTGACTTTCGTTTTCATTAGGCTCAGCTCCTTTTTTATTAATTAAAAAGGCGTCTCCACTACTTGTAGAAACACCTCCTATGTCGAATAAAATATTTCTATTTTACAGCATTCCGCAGATTCACTACATTATTTGGATTAACCGCCCATTTATCCATAAGTTCTTTTTGCCTATTCTTTAGGTCTTCATATGGCTGTTCAATCATTTCTACTACATTAAATCTTGCATCAAAGACCTTAGAATCCTTTATTTTTCTATACCCACCAAATCCTAAGTCGTCATTTAGAAGCCAAACTACCCTTTTGATATTTGCAAATAAAATTCCACCTGTGCACATTGGACAAGGCTCCAACGTTGTGTATATCGTGAACTTTTCTCTTTTTATTTTCGCGTCAAAAATGGCTTGCCCCGCATTTCTTATTGCATCAATTTCCGCGTGTGCAGTTGCATCTTGTGCTGGATGCACCCTATTTCGTCCTCTTGAAATGATGTTATCGTTTTCATCAACAATGACTGCCCCTACAGGGTATGTATTTTCCTTTAATGCTTGCTCTGCTTCTTCCAACGCCATTTCTAAAAAAGTTCTATCTTTATCGATACTCATTATTTTTCCCCTCCCTCAAATATTCGATGTGATTATTATTCTTATTTGACCATACTGCCCTTTAATTTAATAAGAAAAAGAACAATTTTATCGGCTCAATGATCTTCAAGTAAAGCACCCGCTCGTATTAATAACAAGGACGCTTACTATTCACTATGCTTTCTTAATAAATTTAACTAAATATTTCGCGGATAAATAAGACAGTGGAATAACACCGAAAATCAAGATAAAGATACTGATAGAATCGCTAATACCTGTGCCATACACATATCGGTTCCATACATACGCAAGTATTTTATAATACTGAACAAAAAATAGTATTACTAATACTAAAAAGCCAATCTCTTTCATTGCTAACTTCGTTGTATCAACCTTTTTATTATTATTCGAATATTCTTCTTCCACAACTGAACTTACCTCCTTTTAAATTCAAATAATTTCTACTCACTTATCAATCTGACCCGATTGTTGAAAACAAGTTAAACACCACTCTTCAACTAACCTGCACCTTTAGTTTAATAAGAAAAAGAGCCGTTTTATCAGCACAATGAGCATCAAGTAAGCACCAGTTAGTTGAACTATAGAATATAAATTCAATAAATTTTCAAACCATCAATCTTGTCACATATATCTTTAGCTCTTTTAGACCTAAGGAACTCATCTATACACCAAAACAGAATTGAAGATAAAAGAGCGGTAATAAAAACTAAGCTATTTAAAATCCTATCCGTGTTTAAGATTAAAACAAACGAAGCGGCAAGGAATAAATGAATGAATAATGCCGTACTTCCTATAAGCAATCCACTTAGTTTTTTTTGACGAAATCAGAGAGAATAGATGATGGTACTCCATAAATCAAAAGAACCGGTATTAGATACACACCTATTGCGATGACAACGCCAGACTGTACTAATAGAAAATAAATTAACACGACTAAAACACCAGCAATTAATCCCGAAAAAAGTTTCCTAATAAGCAAGTAGCTCCCCCTAATCAATTTATCGTTTAATTTCAAAAGGTGAGTCGTTCATAATCGCCTCCTTTTTATTTCATTCATATGGCGCAAAATGCTTTAATTTATCTTTTGAAAGAATCGTGGCATCAATTGAATGATATTCGAACTGTCCTATATGTTCTTTATCGTGAGCAAAATAAGTATACACAACTTGTGGTTCATCTGAAAAAATGACATTAACCCAGCACTTCGGAAGCCCTGCAAAATGCCATTTGGCTTCAATTGACTGTATGTCTTCCTTACCGTAAGACATTTCTTCTGTCAGGAAGTGTTCAACTCTATTTTCGTACACGCGTTTTTTTATTTGTACCCCGCAAAATGGAGCAAGTATCAAAATGACCAACCCAATGATAAGAATTTTTTTCATAGAATCCGCCCTTTGGTTAACAAATCGATTATCGAGACACTCTTTCTTTTTAAAGTTATCCAAAATACAGCTGTTCTCGATAGTTGAAAAGCGTTATAATCAAGCATTTATTTCTTCTCCCACTTATGCATATATAAATTTGAAAGTTTCACTTCTATAATGGGGTCTTTTTCAATATCAATATCTACCTCTTTATCGTGCGGATTCAAATAATAGCCAAATGAATCTCCATCCCTATAATTTAATCCAGATGAACCAGAAGGGTATATTTTATACGAATCCCCTTGATATGTTGCTGTTGCGTTTACATGATTAATAAGTGTAAAACCATTTTCGGTTCGTGCGTGTTCATTGCCAGATACTACTGTTGCACCTCTTACACGATAAGTTCCACTCGACCTAAAGTTAACTTCGTAATCTGAATTACCGCTGACATATACTTTTTCTACGTAAATTTGGTTCTCCCCATCATCATAAAGCACCTTTCCCTCATTGCTATCCAAATCACTCAAATCAATCTTGGCGGAATATTCCCCGTCAACGGGATATGCTTGCAATCGATAACCTTCCACATCCTCGGCAATAACACTAAGCCCTTTGATCTGCAGATTCAGCCACCCACTCATCCAGAGTATACATACCACTATTCCCACACCTATTAGTAGCACTTTACGTACATATGCTTTTCTCATTAACCCATCCCCTTACTCAGAGTTCACCGAATCAGCAGAAGTCCGCCACTTCTAGAAATGGCGGACTTCTGCTGAGTTAATTTAAAAAGGGCCCTTTTGATGATCATTCCGCCCCACTTGCCGTAGGGAATCAGCTACCCTTGAATTCCGATTCAATGATTTTTCTTGTGCTTTTAAACTATATTTACCCCCAGT
Source organism: Sporosarcina sp. NPDC096371 (assembly GCF_044762865.1). Lineage (NCBI taxonomy): Bacteria > Bacillati > Bacillota > Bacilli > Caryophanales > Caryophanaceae > Sporosarcina > Sporosarcina sp. NPDC096371. The sequence goes on along the minus strand of NZ_JBIWFE010000010.1, from coordinate 66,984 downwards.
TAAAAAATCTACAATATAGCAACCTGCAAGCAAAGTGACAATTGCCCCCCAGAAAATCCACATCCCCAAATCCATTAGATTCCCTCCCCTTTTCTTTATAAACGTATCTTTCTGCTAAAAAGTTACATTTACTTTACGTTTGAAGTAAATATTAAGTAAAAGAAGACTCTTTCCTCAGGTTCCGTCTATAAAAATATCGCCATATAAAAAAAACGATCCAAGACAGTAAAGGTAAGACAATTCGAAAATATTGATAGCGATTTTCAGCAGAAATCATCATAAATTCCGCTATCATAGTAGGTATCATAATCATCAACCACATTCTAACTTCCTTGTTTTTTAAACTTAGTTCAAAACGGTCACTCATATCCCCACTCCTTCAGTCGAAGCAATAATAATGAATTTAAAGGATTACACCTGAAAAATTCCCTTTTAATACTTCTTTTCCATTCTGATTTCCACATAAAAAGGATGCCGTAATAGCTGTTCTACTGTTTTCTTGTCTTTCGTATTTTTCAATTTTCACTTCACACATTATGGTGTCTCCCGTAAACACCGGTCTAACAAACTCGAAATTCATCGTACGAGCCAGTACATTATGATCGCCACCTACCTTTGTTGGTAAAGTTGCCGTTAATAATCCTTGAACAACAAGTCTTCCCTGTTCATCTGGTGTCAAATGATGAATCCCTTCATCACCCGAAATTTCCGTAAATAATTCAAGGTCCCTTACTGTAAAAGTCCGTTCAAACGGTATGATGTCCCCTACTTTTAATGTCATATAAATCTCCCCCTGCATCCACTTCTTACTTGTTTTAGTTATGCGAGAAAATAGTGAGGTTTCCAATCTCTCGGCTTCATGTTCTTATTCAGCCATTCCTCATTTGATGCTTGGTATGAGGTAGCTGCGATTAGACGATTATTATGCCAGCTTGCTGCACCAGAACGAATCATTTCATCCAGCAGGATTTGAATAAATTCTTCCGGTTGGACCAGGAAAGAGTAGCGTGCAAAATCCTGGAACCAGCCGCACTGCAACAGGTAGTGGTCCATTTCTTCTTTTGCCAATCCATTTTTAATGATTAATGTGAATGAAAAGATCCGCTTACACGCATGCCATGAAACTTTTTCTGGCGACGTAAGCCACTTTTCAAACCGATTCCTTGCCGCATTAATGGCAGCTAAAGGATTTTCGATTTGGGGTCCATGTCCCGAATAGGCACGCCCAATTGGAAGCTTTGACAGCCGATCCAAGCTTTCCAAAGATCGCTGGATGGAGGCAACCCCCTCACGGAAGTTATTTATCCACCCGATATCGTTTCTATGAAAGAGATCTCCGCAAATTAATACTTCTTCTTCAGGTTCATATAAAGAAATATGCCCTAGCGTATGTCCTGGTGTGTGTAGGACTTTCAAGGTTCTACTTCCCGTATGAATCTCATCGTTATCCGAGAGTTTTCGATCGACTCGATAAGGTTCTACAGGTTGATCTAACCATTCTGCACTACAGGCTTCGGGGTCGCATGCGTTTATTAAATCGGCATCCCATTTATGAGCAGCAATCTGAGTACCATACTGTTTTTGAAGATAAAAATTGCCTCCTACATGATCACTATGATAGTGCGTGTTCACAATCAGCTGTAATTCTTCTGGTGAGACGCCTGCTTCTTTTATGAACCGTTCTGTCTCTTTTACTTCGCTCCCAAAACCAGTATCAATGAGCATCGGGAACTGATCTTTTATAAGAATCATGTTTGCACTTGGAAATTTTCTTTCTAAGAAAATAATACTAGATTTCTGCACGGCGATTCCCCCTTATATTCCTTGACTAAACCATTATGACTGAGTGTTCACCTCATTATTATACAACATTTCAGACTATTTATAATGGAATCCTTACACACCAAGGGCTTGCTGCGCTTCTGGCTTCAGGTAGAGTGTTTTTATTTTGCATGATACATATAATAAGCGTGAATCGAGGATTTTCATGAATCGAAAGATGGTGAATAAAATCGTAGAGAAAAAGAAAGTATTGATTGCGAGTCCGGTATATCAAAAGCCAGAAGTATTAGGCGAATTTTTGTATTCCTTGGAACAACTTCAGCAAGAGAATATCGCATTCGCTTTTCATTTTATAGATGATAATACAAACACGAAATCCAGCGGACTTCTTCAAAAATTTCAAGAGAGAAACCAATCCGTAAACATTGAAAAGTCAACGTATCAGGATGATTATGTGCGAGATCGTACCACCCATTATTGGAATGAACATCTCGTTTGGAAGGTGGCGGGTTTTAAAAACTCGATCATTCAGGCGGCAATCGAACAAGATGTGGACTATCTATTTTTGGTTGACTCGGATCTTTTACTCTATCCGCAGACCATTCCCCATCTCGTTCAGCAGGAGAAAGATATTATTTCCGAAGTTTTTTGGACTAGATGGCAACCAACTGCACTTGAGCAACCGCAAGTATGGCTCTATGACGAGTATACCCAGTATCAAAAGCATCGGGGAGAACTCTTATCTGATGAGCAAATAACCGTTCGCTTCCATGAATTCCTCACTAAATTGAGGGTACCTGGTGTTTATGAAGTTGGGGGGCTTGGCGCATGTACGCTTCTATCACGGAATGCGCTTCAGAAAGGGGTTAATTTTGAACTGATTCCTAATCTGACATTTTGGGGGGAAGACCGGCATTTTTGTATACGTGCAGCCGCCCTTGGTTTGGCGCTACACGTGGATACCCACTATCCCGCTTACCATATTTATCGTGACGAGGATAAGGTGGGAATCCCTGCGTTTTTTAGTAAAACACGTGATACAGAAAAAATAGCTCCTGAAAATGTATATGTCGTTAAACCGAAACTCACTTTATCGATGATTGTAAAAAATGAAGGACAGCGATACCTCAAAGAAGTACTCAGCAAGCATCTCCCCGCTATTGATGAAGCTGTAATTATCGATGACGGCAGTACAGACAATACGATAGAAATTTGCGAAGAACTATTAAAGGGGATCCCATTCACAATCATAAGAAATGACGTTTCGAAATTTTCCAACGAAGTCGACCTGCGCAAGCAGCAGTGGGAGGAAACGATAAAGACTGAACCGGATTGGATTTTAAATCTGGATGCCGACGAAATCTTTGAGGACAGATTTGTCCAAGATATACAACAGCTACTGCTACAAGAAGACTACGATCTTTATTCATTTAGACTGTATGATTTTTGGGATGCTACCCATTATCGCGAGGACGGCTATTGGAACGCCCACTCGTTCTATCGCCCTTTTCTGTTAAGGTATCGGAAAGATTTCACGTATACTTGGAAAGAAACACCCCAACATTGCGGGAGGTTTCCTAATAATATATTTCAATTGCCCAATAGTCTTTCTAACTTGAGGGTTAAGCATTATGGATGGGCAACGCAGGAAACTCGGACGGAAAAGTATAAACGATATATGACCCTCGATCCGCAAGGGCAGTACGGGGTGAAGGAACAATATGATTCCATATTGGATGAAAACCCTAATCTAGTTCAGTGGGAAGAGTAAGAAACTTGTTTATAAATCTCCTCGTCTTTTAGAATACCTGGTACGGATGCAACTCCTTGTTGTGTTCGTACCAGGTACTTTTTTGCTGAAGCAATTATTACTCGATCGCGCTCTCACTAAAAAAATTGACATAATCAATATCCACGCCACCATCCGTATGACTACTCCCATTTCCGGTTCTTTCTGGATACTTCTCTTGCCCCATGCGATCATATGAAATCCAGCTAAACAGCAGAGCATGTTCCGGATAGAAACTAGTAAAGAAGATATTAGGTTGTTTAGCTGATTCTACCCGCATAAGCGGATTGATAAAGGAAACCCACTCATCTGGAAAGTTCAATACGCCATAAGATTTTTCTTGAAGGGACTCTTTTTTCTCCATCTGCACTTTTGAAAAATAATTCTCTTTACCATCCGAGATATGATATCCCCTATCCCTTACTAAATAGAACTGTACAGCATCTAATTGATCGTCGGGATGAATATTCCATACGAAGTAATACGTGGATGGATCTTTTTTATCAATCCTCCACAGAAGTGGTTCCCCACTTGTACTAATCGAACCAACCTTCCACTTTTGCTTAGCCTTTTGCCACACCCAATAACTAACACCATAATCACCCTTTTTCGAGATAAAGGGTACAAATACATGTTGTGCATCTACATAAATGCTGTCTTGAATCATATCTGCTTCTGCCTGTGGCATCGTATTATTAATCGTCTCTACCAATTGATCATTTGCTGGAAAAGAAGTCGGCTTCGAGAAATAAAACCAAGTAAGAACTGCAGACGCTAATAGAACAGCTAGTAATCCTGCAGCAAACAGCTTTCTTTTTTTCGTGGCCATTATTCCCCACCTCCCAGCACTGAATCTGCAGCGAGAAAATAAAGTTGCTGTTTCGGTGTCGTCAGTAAAATACCCCTGCCATCCTCTTCAATAAAAACAATCGTTTCGATGCCGCTTCCCCATTTTGCTGTAGTTCCAATTAATTGATAAGGAAACCGTTCCTTTTTTTTAGTAGATTCAGTGTCCATGTACGTTTCACTGTACCATTGGTCACTGTAGATTGTTTCCTGTTTCAATATAGGAAGTTGCCTTTGTATACTTTCCTTATTCAGGGTACGATCCTTGGCGGATGGATGCGTTTGAATAATCGCCGCATTGTCCATACCTGCGAGATAGGTGGATGGCTTATCTGCTGGGTAGATAGCATGATGGACGGGTACTGCAAGCAAAGTTGTAGCCAACATAATAAAGTTCGCCAAAAATCCTAACCAAGCAAAGGCTCGATAACGCTCCCACCGGCCTTCTTTTCTTTTCAAAACCCAATACAATAGCCATACACCGAGTGGTAAAATGGGAATCCTGGCAAGTCCATTTTCTAAATTCCAATTAAATGATAAAGAAACAAGACCTACAACGAGTACGACGATCACTTTCCATACCTTTGGCTTCATGGGAAGTTTTTTATATGTACGATAGGCTAACATTCCAATAACACCCCATGCTAAGATGCCAGCTATGATCGCTATGATGTCGATAGACACGTTTGCCATCGTTATTTACACCTCCGCTTTCAGTTAGTCTGTCTTTTGTGGAAAAACAAAGGGACTTTTAGTGGTAACCAATCAACACATCCAATTTTACCCTGTAACTGTTTTTCCTACAACTCTACCAAATCCCTAGTTATTTTCGTTTTGTAGGGAAACATGGACGGACGTTTAATAACACATAAATCCCCCTATATCAGTAACCTGACGTAGGGGGATTTGTTTACGTGCTTATCACGGCTGTACAACAGCTGGCTTATGCTGGATAGCTACTTCAAATGTTGTGAGTTCTGAGCCTAGGATTGGGCTATCTTCCGTCTTTTGTTCACTTTTCTGTGCATGCGCTTTGTTCGCTGCTCTACTCTCGAGCCATTTACCGAAAAATGTTTGGTCTTCCCATGTTGTACAAATTTTCAACTCATCATAATCGGGACTGTTATCTTTTTTCAACACCTGCATTAATATGAATCCTTCAAATGTATGAACGGATTTCGGTGTTTGAAAACGAGACAGAATTTCATCTACTCTTCCTTTTTTTATACGAATTGTGTTGACCGCTGTTATCATCATACGACTTCCTCCTTTGATGTTAAAGACTCCAAATACGTATAGACAGGCAATGCGGCTTCCCCGCCCACTTGTGCGTGGCGACTTAGCGTAATACCGTGCGGACCTGTTGCACGAATGGCATTTGGTTGAAGTTCAATCATTGCCTTTACAATCTGTAAATCACCAAGCATTGCAGCCGTGAAAATATCCATGCGTGCACCACGTTGCAATAACCATTCCGCGATTTCGCGATTCCCCGTATGTGCCGCTGCCCCAAGTCCACTTTCCCAGTCATTCCCTCCCCAATTGACAACTGCATGAATAAGCGCCGGCTCTTGGGTAACTAGTCTCTTCACTTCTCTCAAATCTCCATGCGCTGCAATCACAAAATCCCGTACTAACCCATTGTTTAATGGCTCTTTTTTCATGCATACTCTTCCTTTCGTATTCGAATTGGTGTGAAAAATAGTTTTCCATTGTCTTTATAGATATCCGCGTCGATTTCAAATATGGATTGAAACATTTCCCTACATAACACGCATTGTGGAATGCCATCGTATTGAACTTTGCCACCCTTTAGCACAATAAGTCGGTCACTATAGCGTGCTGCTTGGTTAATATCATGTAGTACCATGACCACCGTCATGCCAAATTGTTCATTTAATGCCTGGACTAGTTCCATCACTTCTAATTGGTGTGATATATCTAGAAACGTAGTCGGTTCATCTAGCAATAAAATCTTCGGTCGCTGGGCAATGGCCATCGCAATCCAAGCCCGTTGTCTTTCTCCACCAGAAAGTGATTGGAGCGGTCGATTTTTAAAACGTGTGAGTCTTGTAACATCCATTGCCCACTGAACAATGTCCTCATCTTCTTGTGTTAGCTTCCCATATGCTGCTCGATGAGGGTATCTGCCAAATTCAATGAGCTCTCCTACCGTTAAATCGAGTTGATGATCTTGCATTTGTGGCAACATCGCAAGTTTTTTAGCCACCTCTTGGCTTTTCATCGAGCCAATCATTTTGCCATCCAGGATTACTTCGCCACTTCTAGGGGTAATAAGACGTGAAATCAGGCGCAGAAAGGTTGATTTTCCAGAGCCATTTGGGCCTATTAAGCTAACGATTTCCCCTTCCGCTATGTGTAAATCAATGTCCTCTAAACGAAAGGAAGATGAATGCTCGTACGACACATTTTTAGTGAGAAGCAACAGAATCCCTCCTTCGTTGAATCATATACAAGAAAAATGGTCCGCCTAGAAAAGCCAATAAAATTCCAACTGGCAACTCGATTGGGTCAAATGCACTCCGGGCTACCGTATCCGCCATGACCACAAGCAAACCGCCCCCAAGCGCTGATGCAGGCAATAAATAGCGATAATCTCCGCCAATCATAATACGTAAGATATGCGGTACAACAAGGCCTATAAAGCCGATTAATCCCGCAACACTCACTGCAATTCCTGCAAGAAGTGTACTCAGAACGATAAGAAAAAAACGGCTTCTTTCGACATTGTGACCCAGCAATTTCGCTACTTCATCTCCAAGCCGTAAAATGCGAATATGTCGAATCGCATATAGCGAAAATACGAGCGCTGCAACCGCATAATAGATAATCATTTCAAACTGAATCCAACCAACTCCAGCAATCCCACCCGCTAACCAAGGAAGAACAGACTGCACGCGATCGCTATAGAGCAACATGAGCGCACTCATAAACGCACCAATTACGGCATTAATCGCGACGCCCACTAATATAATTCGGACTGGCGAAGTACCCCCTCTCCAAGACAACGAGTACACAACAAGCGCTGTAACAAGAGCCCCGAGAAAAGCTGCTAACGGTAAAAACATAATATAGGCCGGGAAGATAATCATAATGACCGTTGCCGCTAGTCCCGCACCCGAAGTTACGCCGATAATGCCAGGATCGGCTAATGGATTTTTCATTACCCCTTGTAAAATGGCCCCTGATACGGCAAGGCACATGCCTATAATCAAGCCGATTAATACCCGCGGGAAGCGTAATTCCCATACAATCCGTCTTGCCAAGGAATCATCGGAATGGAAAATCCCACTCCACACTTCACTTACCGTGAATGACACAGGTCCAATCATCAGACTGACTGTGCTTGCAATGAGTAGCAGAATACTAAAAGAGACAATGACCATTGTGCGTTTTTTCGCAAGTGGATGCGTAGTCTTAGCTACTTGTACCTCTACAGCTTCCACTTTATTTAACCGCCGCTAGACTTTCTTTCATCACTTTTAGTGCATCTATTACTTTCGTTCCCGGATTTGAACCGAATAAGTCTGAAGGGAGCACGACTACATTTCCACTTTTCACAGCATCAAGGTTTTTCCACGCCGCATTTTTCTCCATTTCACCTTCAAATGCAGCTTTCACTGCCTCCGGATCACCATGGGTAATGAGCATGACTAGTTCCGGGTTTCTTTCAATGATCTTTTCGACACTTAGACTCGCATATTGTGGGTAGTTTTCTTCCTGTGGAAAATCGGACGCAATATTTTCTCCACCCGCTTTTTCCAATAGGTCTCCTGTAAGTGAATTTGGAAGCGCTGCTAAATACGTACCAGGTGCCCCATAGACTAATAATGTTTTCACTGGCTCTATAGCTGATTTTCCAATCTCGTTCACTTTTTCCGTAATAGATGTATTGATCGCCTCTGCTTCTGTTTCTTTTTGGAATAACTGACCAAACAGTTGAATGGTTTCTTGAATATCTGCAATGGAATTCGCTTTTGTATAAACAACTTTCGTACCTTGTCGTTCCACATTTTCAGCGTGCTGTTTGAAGCTCATAGATGCAGCCAAAACGGATGGATGAACCTCCGCTATTTTTTCAAAGTTTGGCTGATGTGGATTACCAATTTCCGTAATTCCTTTTGCCGCTTCCGCAACAGGACCGCTAGCAGTTGGACGTCCTGTCACATTCGCATCTAATGCTAGTAAAATATCTAAATCACCTGAATTGAGAACTGCGATGGATTCCGGTGCTGTCTCAAACGTCATTTTTTCCCCTGAGGCATCTGTCACTTCAATAGTCGACGCTAGCTCTTTTTTCTCCTCTTCTTTCGGTGCCACTTCTTTCTCGGCTGTGTTGGTATCAGCCTTTGCACCACATGCCGCTAAAACGACCAACAGTAATACTGACATGCAAAGTAATACGATTCTCTTCATTTCCCAATCCCCTATCTATAATTGATAACCATTCTCAACGTTTCCCATTCTACTGATAATGATTATCATTGTCAACAAATAGTTTGAAAATAAAAAATAAGATGGTTCATTTTGTACTTCAAAAACCGCCCCATCCAAGGAGTTTCCTCGTGGATGGGGCGGTTTTTGAAATTTGCGCAGATATAAAAATGAAAAGTACCAGGTACCCAAAACGATTCAACTCGTAGCGGATACCTGGCACTATTTGTAATGGTCGTTTTAGATCCAATTCAAGACCTTGTCTTCTCACATGATGGAATACGTTTTATAGTTATTTCTCCCCCCCTCCTTTGCCCGATACAATGCCTTATCTGCAAATTCCATCAGCTTATGCTCCGTCTCTCCGTCTCTAGGATAAAAAGCAAGGCCTAAACTAGCAGTCATCTTAACTTTAAGCCCATTACTTTGCCAACGTTCTTGAAGCGAGATGATAATCCGTTCAGCAATGTCTATTGCATCTTGTTCTGCTTGTAAATCGGGAAGTACGACCATGAACTCGTCTCCCCCTTGTCTTGCAAAGGTAGCGCCCTCACTAAGTTCCCCTTGAACTCTTTGAACAAATTGTTTGAGAACCTCATCCCCCACATCATGACCAAACGTGTCATTAATCTGTTTAAAACCATCCATATCTAGATAAATCACTGCCATTTTCCGCTGATATTGAATGGCTTCTTCTAATGATTTCTTTAATATTTTTAGAAACAGTCTACGATTTGGTAAATCTGTCAACATATCATGATAGGCCATGTACGTTAACTTCTCTTCATACATTTTTCTTTCAGATATCTCTCTCGAAACGATGAGAAAATGTTCAAAGACTCCTTCTTTATCGAAAATCGGAGTGGCTCTCGCTTCCAACCACATCCAATTATCATTTGCATCTTTGCAACGTAATTCAACAGTTCCACCTTTTTTTGTATCGACCATCTTCTTAAATTGTATGTTCATTTGTTCAACATCATCTGCATGTATCAAGTCTCTCCCATCTTTCTGGCCATACACACCGATTGGAAAACCTAAGACAGCAAAATGAGAAGGGGAGGCATATTTACAAAATCCATTCCCATCGATAATACATACGAGATCCGTCATATTGTCTGTGATTAGCCGATACCGTTCTTCACTAAGTCGAAGCGCCTCTTCCACTTGTTTTCGTTCGGTGATATCCGTTCGTATAGACACATATTGGTAAGGCTTTCCATTACTGTTTAAGAAGGGCACAACGGTAGTATGAACCCAGTAAAAACTACCGTCTTTCGCTTTATTTCGAATTTCCCCTTTCCAAGTCTTTCCACGACCAATCGTTCGCCACATTTCTTTAAAAAATCCCTTCGGATGGTAGCCAGAATTTAAGATTTTATGATCTTTCCCCATTAATTCTTCCCTTGGGTACTTGGAGATTTCACAAAATTTATCATTCACGAATTGAATAATTCCTTTTTTGTTTGTGATAGCTAAAATAGAGGATTCATCTAAAGCTAGATTCACGTCCTCCAGTTTTTTTATCGAGTTTCGAAACGTTTGTTCAGTCTTTTTTCTTTTCGTTTCGTCACTAAATAGCACTAAAATCGATGGACTACCTTCATAATTGATAGGAACTGTTGTCAGTTCCACCTCAACTATTTCCCCATCATGGAGTTTGAGGTTCATCTCAACCGTTGAAGGCTCTCTTCCAGAGATTGCCAATCGCTGTTCAGCAATCGCGGAGGTATCCGTCGGTAGAAAATTATATATTGATTTCCCTACCACATTGTCTTCCCGTAAAATTTTCAAAGCGGATAGGTTCGTATAAAGAATTTGCCCATCACTAAAAATACCTATCCCCATTGGCGAAAAGGCGGCGATCTTCTGAAAACGTTCTTCACTTTCTATTCGTTTGGTAATATCCACACAAGAAGCAATCACCTCAACGACTTTTCCAGCCTTTCGAATAGGGCGGAGTGAAGCAAGATACCAAACACCATTGAGTTTCCCTTCGTAGCTGACGTTTTCTTCGCCTTCCCACGCCTTGCGGTAATAATAGGACTTTCTTTCAGCCTCATGAAATGGAAGTACCTCATAAAGGTCTCTTCCAATGAGTGTTTGCGGGCCAAGTCCTATTTTATTCAGCAATTCTCCAGAGCTAAGCGTATGAATGAATTTTCCATTTCGTTCAGTAAACTTGAAAATCATTCCTTGTTGCTGCCTGACCGTATCTTGCAACTCTTGGCGAGCATTTTCCAAGGCCTCTTCCAACCACTTTTGTCTACTTAACTCTTGTGGAATCCCCTCTTGTTTGGCGATTCGTTCTATTTTCTCAAAGTTTTGCACAAATTCTTCTGGCAATATAGGTTTGCTAAACAAAAAACCCTGCGCCTTATTGCATAGATGCTGTTGGAGAAAAACTAATTGTTCTTTTGTTTCCACACCTTCAGCCACAACGCTCAGTTTAAGCTGATGGGCCATTGCAATAATGGCCTTGGTAATCGTGGCATCCTTTGCATCCGAAGTGCAAACACGAACAAAAGATTTGTCTATCTTGATTTCATCAATCGGAAACTCCTTCAAATAGTGAAGAGAACTATAACCCGTTCCAAAGTCGTCCAGACTGAGTCGGACACCCATTCGTTTTAATTCTTTTACGATTGGAAGAACATGCTGAACGTCCATCATCATACTTTCTGTAATTTCAAGCTCCAAATATTCGGGAGCCAGTTTCGTTTCGCCGAGTACATCTTGAACCATTTGAACCAAATCTGTTTGATACAGTTGCCGGGCAGAAAGATTGACCGCGATTACGAATGGGGGGAGACCTGCTTCTTGCCAAATCCTATTTTGTTTACAGGCGGTTCGCAATACCCACTCACCAATCGGGATGATTAGCCCCGTTTCTTCGGCAATGGGTATGAAATCCAATGGAGGGATGATTCCTCTTTCAGGATGCTCCCATCGGATTAATGCCTCTACCCCTACAATTTTTCCTGTTACTACATCAACTTTTGGTTGATACGATAATCGAAACTGGTCCTTTTCAAGTGCTATCTTTATGCTCGTTTCTAATTGCGTCTCATACGCATTTTTTAAGTTCACTTTTGTAAGCCCCTGTCGCACCAGTCTTTTGTCCATATACGTGTAAGTTAGTCATCTGATCTAAACATTTTCAATTCCCCTTGGCTTTCCCTTACGAGAAGAAAGGTACCTTTTATATCGGCAACTAAGTGATACTTTTATCCACTATTACAAAATTTCGTTACCAAGACAATATACCTTTATAATTCCCACTATCAGTCTATTATATTACTTCCCTCGACAACATTCGACATTTATGATTGCTTTTTAGAAGTGTGTTAATTCGTAATAGTAGAGTTCTTGGATTTAGGACCCCTAAATAAATCAGTAAAACACCAACAACTACAGCTGCTTTCAGAAGGGGGAGGAGAGATTTATTTTCCGAATACAAAAAAACGGTCACATTTTTCTCAAAATGTAACCGTTTCTTATAATGACATCGACTGTCCATGCCTTGCTAAATACGCTTCTTTTTCTTTATAGTCTGGCATGATACTTCCAACACGTCTCCAAAATGATCGATCGTGATTCATATGGGTAATATGACAGAGTTCATGAATGATTACATAATCGATCACTTCAATGGGAGCCATTGCTAACCGATAGTTAAAGGTCAAATTTCTATCCGAACTACAGCTCCCCCACTTTATCCTAGACTCTATGATTTCAATCGTTTTAGGCTTTACTTTCAGCTGTTTTTGATATATTTTTATTCGTTCTCCTACAACCGCCTTACAGCTATTGATATAGAACTTCTTAAGATTTCGTTTAAGCATCTCTTCATCTAACTCATTAATCTCGATTAATTCATGAAGAAAACACTCTTTCCCTAAGTGTAAGAACTTTCCTTGCGTATGATACTCCCTTGCCTTAGGGGTTTCCCTGGCAACACCAATTGCATGGATTTTCTCTAGTATCCATTTCCCTTTGCTTTCTATTGCACTGACAATTAGTTCTTCACTTGTGCCTTTAGGTGCTTTAACCGTTATAAAACCAAACGGATCTATATGTATCGATAATTTCTTCCTATTTCCATACTGCACATTACATGTAATCATTTCATTTTCAATTTTAACTTTCAGTTCATTCCTTCTCCTTTCAAGTAGAAGAAGCCTCTATCTTAATGGTTTCTCCAAGTTTCATAATCGCTAACTTCTCACTAGCTAGCTTTCTATTTTCCCATTCAGCCAGCAATCGATCAAGTGCTTCCTTCGGTGTATCATCGGCTAATCGGTATGCACCATAATGCATCGGGATCATCACTTTTGAACGTGTATCGATGAAGGCTTTCACAGCGTCTTCCGGACTAACGTGCTGGGCAGCCATGAACCATTCCGGCTCATACGCACCAATCGGCATCAAGCAATAATCAATGGCGTACTTATCCCCGATATCACGAAATCCATTGAAATACCCACTATCTCCTGCGAAATAGATGGTTTGCCTTGCATCCTGAATCACCCATCCGCCCCAATGGGAGTGATTGGTATCTGTTAGCGTTCTTTTCGACCAATGTTGGGCTGGTACAAAGGCAATCGTTACCCCATTCAGTTGCTGCTCATCCCACCAGTTAAATTCCACAGTTTTGCGGAACCCTTTTCTTTGAAACCAATTCCCAAGTCCAATTGGGACCAAAAAGGTCGGATCACCTTTTAGCCTTTTAATAGAGGAATAGCTAAGATGGTCGTAATGGCTATGTGAAATGAGAACAACGTCGATGGGCGGTAAATCCCCTATTGGAAGTCCTGGGGGTGTTAGTCGTTTATCCGTACCCAGACGATTTGCCCAAACCGGATCTGTTAGGATGTTGAGTCCATTTAGTTGAATCAAAAAAGTGGAATGCCCAATCCATGTGATGGTCGGAATTATCCGGTTTCGTTGTAAAAATGCCTCTTCCGTTTTTTCTACCAACGGCACTTGGTATGATAAATCTTTCTGTTTGCTTTTACGTTCTTTTCGCCACTGTCGTAAATCTTTAAATGTAGCAAGTGCTGCACTTTTATCCGTATTTTCATAGCGCATCTTTTTCATAGATGGATACATACCTCGCTTGAATTTCTCTTATTTTAGATTAAATGCGTGACTGGCACTAAAAAACCTACATTCCCTCACATATGGTTTGCGATAACTTTTTTTAACTTCTCATCAAGATTCGGTAAATCTTGCGCTGTGACAGATAGTCTAATATGACTTTCATCCATTTCAAGTGCCTCTGCTAGAAAACTTCCTAGCCCCCTAACTTTTCGGTCAACTTGCAAAAGTAGTTCTGCAGATTGATCAGTTTGCGAAAGGAACACGACTTCTAATTCGTCTAGACGCCCACGGAAAGCACCACTTGTCGGAACAAATTCAAATTCCTGAACAAACGGATAGCGATGACGCATATTCCTAGAAGCCTGCTCACACTCCGCTTTTCGCAATTTAAATCCTAGTCGTTCCACTTCTCCTAAGATGCGTGCTGCAAGTTGGGTTGGGCGGATATCTATATAATCCCGATCTTCCGGGTCCACAGCGTTTTTAATAGCCAGGCCAGTTTCAACCCACACCTTGGTTTTCCCGTAGGTAATTGGCGTTTCAGCAGGTAGCTCCATAGAAAATGGAATCGATTTCGTTTCGTCCGGCCCAATTGAAATGGGTTCGTTAATCTTATGTTTAATTACTGTAGCGACATCAGTATATTTTTTATCATTCGACTCACGAATATAAGTCGTATATACCGTTAAATAAATAGAGTCAATTTGCTGCTCGATTTTGCCACCATATATTTCAACTTTCCCTGTCATCATATCACCAGCAGTATACTCCGACTTTTCCAATTTCGTATCTACCTTTGCTCCACCTATACCAAAACTTCCAAGTACTTTATTGAAAAATGACATGTGTAGACCTCCTCATTCATTTACGTTTGGTTAGTATACGAATCTTACAGCTAAAAGGTTTCATTCATTATGTAAGGGGTGCATGATGGCAACTTTTGAACTTCTTTCGGTTCTTATATTCATCATTATACAGAAAAAGATACAGATCTCTCAAAATTCTTGAGGAGCTGTACCTTTTCTGGTTGATCAACCTTTTCAATGATTTTACATAACACCGTCTCGTTGCTTGTTACATCTAACCCCCTCAGGTAAAGTGGATTAGTTCAAGCTGTTCAAATGTGTTTTAATTTGCTCATTCAAGCTCAATGCATTTAAAATGACTGTCAGTGCCTCTGCACGTGTCGAGTTGCCTTTCGGATCAAATGTCCCATTTGACCTTCCGCTGATAATGCCAGCTTTTGCGGCATGTTTGATTTGATTCGCGGCGAAAGAACTTACGTTAGACATATCTGTGAAGTCCCCTTTTGCATCATCTTTGGAAACTTCACTTAAGTTGACAATGCGGGACAGAATGATGACCATTTCTTCACGGCTAATCGTTCTATCCGGCCTGAAGGTACCGTCTTTGTGTCCGGTAATCACTCCTGCAGCTACCAGTTTGTTAATCTCATTTTTAGCCCAATGATTGTTAATATCTTTCAATTTAACCCCACCATTAGCACTGCCGTTAACTTCGAATACGCGACCAATAATCGCTGCAAACTCAGCGCGTGTGATTTGATTGTTCGGACGGAACGTTCCATCCTTAAACCCAGCGACCACATTCAGTTTCACGAACGTAGCAACGTTCTTTTCTGCCCAATGTCCTTTCAAGTCAGCCAGGTTAATCTGATCATTAGATTTCTTAGCTTCCTCTACCTTAGTCTTAATCGCCTCAATTAAGTTTTCTTCATTTATAACATTACTTTTGAATACATGATCTTTTGGTTCTGGTGTTGGTTCTGGTTTAGGTGTCGGCTTTGGTTCTGGTGTTAGAGTTGGTACTGACGGAATTTCATCGACATTACCGTTCCTCTTTGACACTGTTACACCATGGGAGGCACCACCTACCTGCTGCTCTTTCCCTTGTTCGTTTGCAATCACAACGTTATCTATCGATATTATCGTTTTATCAGAAGCTTGCGTACTCGTTTTGCCCGTAAAATGGAATGCGAGCAAATCACCTTGCGTAGGAACGTCCGCCCCCATGCTAGCAGCCATGACTCGAATTTGTCCCGGCGCTGTCTCCTTTTGTTCGATGACTTGGAATTCGTCCGACAGCGATGTAATCGAATCGAGCTTCAAAACCTTCGGATCATAGTGCAGCGTCAAATCTTGAGCAAACAGCGATTGGTGTTCGCCGTTCAGTCCCATCTTCAGATTGAACGTTTCGCCAGTAGCCACCTTTTCAGGTCCAGTTATAACTGTTTGTGGCTTTTCCGAAGGTGTCGATTCTAACAATACATTGATTTCTGCAGCCGATACCCAGCCATTTTCAGCCGCTGTCGCTTCGAGCTTGATATGGGATGCGTCTGTCGGATCAAAAGTTGCTACTTTCTCAGCAGCGTCTTTCGCCCAATTTCCACTTGCAACTTCGGTAAAAGTCACTCCATCTGTACTTACATAGATCGTATAGGCCGTTATAGTCCCATTAAGACCGGACTGCCTTGGCAAATACGCTAACTGGTTAATGTTGTACGTTCCTCCGAGGTTTACTGTAATCGATTGTGGAAGTACATCAGATTTATCCCACTTGGAATGCCAAAAGCTTTGTGTATTGCCGTCAATTGCATTGGATGCTGAATTATCTTCACCTTCTGTTTCCTCACTTGTCGCCGTTGCTGTCATTTGTGACTGAGCGATTTTATTAACCGTTACGTTCATGCTTGTTGTCAAAGGTAAGTCATTTGGATTTTCCACACCAATTGGCAGTGTGATAGCGCCATTTACAGTAAAGGTCTGTACAGTCGTTTGATCAGGATCATAGTTTGACGCCTCTACATCCCATGCTACTTTGGCTTCGCCAATACCACCATCGGTAACCACGGATACGGTCCTTGGCAATCCAAGGGCATCTGCTGTCTTCGCCGCTCCGATTGCTACCCCTGTTTTGTCAGCAGGTGCAGTGATGCTCTTTAAATTAACATCTTCAGGCGTAATGTCGATGTCCTGTGACGAGCGATTATACATGGAATCCGCAGTGAATACGCGGAGTGTGTACGGAATAATTGACGACACCCCTGTAATCTTGTATTCCCTGTGCTCATCGAAAGGCTTGTCTAACGGAAGCGAGAGACTGTTGAATGATTTGTCAACTTCCCCCGTAAGCTTGTTGATCAGCTGTACATTGTATTCCAACACACGTACATTATCTTCGGCTTGCTTCATCGTAAAAGTAAGCTCGTTGTTTTCGAAGGATTTGATTGTAATAGCCTCATCAAATTGCGGAGCGATGAGTTCTCTGGAATCGCTCTTGTTATACGTAAAAGCATCTTTTCCTTCACCGACGTTCATTACAAAAGGTACCCCTACAAACTCTTCTGTGTTTAAATTATACTGTTTGAGGATAACTTTTGTGTCGTATACCTCTAAGAAATTCGCGATGCGAGGTGCAGTTTTGTAATTGATATACGAACCTTCTATATATCCGCCGTACGGACCGCCATCAATATAACTGGAATATGACGTCGAACCGGCTTCAAGATACGTAGCCTCACCTTGATAGAGAGAACGTTCGTCGGTCGGGTCGAAATGCGTATGACCTGACATATATAGCACCTGAGACAAATCATTATTCGCAATATATTTACCCACATTATTACTTGCTCCACTACTCCATGCTGACGACCACGTCGTTCCACTTACTGGAAAGTGGGAAGAGACAAATAGAGGTTTTGTTGGATCGTAATCCTCTTCTTTTTTGATGTCATCAAGAAATTTTTTAGCTTTGCCTGACGTGTTTTCATTGTCATAATTGCCGTCAAAACCTACAAAATTGTATCCTTTTACTTTAACCCGATAAGCATCGTTAAAGAAATTGTTATCGTATGAGTTCGTTTCTTCATTCCACGCACCCGCCGAACCTTCAGGAATTAATTTTTCGGCGCCGCCCATATCATGATTACCCCTTATCATATAAAACTCGGTATTATCAAATAACCCTTCACTTTCAAGTTTTTCGTATACGCCTGTCAAATCACCCATCCACTTATATTCGATGGCATTGTTACCACCTGTAACATCTCCAGTCAGAAACATTACATCAGCTTGCGGGAATATTTTCAGTTCTTTTCTGAAATTTCCTTCCACACGCGCGATTGCATCGGGATTACCACTGATTTCGGCGTCGCTATCCACAATCACATTTAAATCAGCCGGCGTTTCTGTTTTGTTACTTTTTTCATAAATGAAGATTGCGTTGGTTAGTTCACGTTCATAATAATTGAGCGTTTCCTGTGTAAATAACTGTTCTTTTTGCGTTGTTGCAACTGTATTTGCTGTCGTATACACTTTTTGCAAATAATTAAAATCAGTTTCGCTGAAGCCCTTGTCGAGGCCGTCTGCTAGGATTGATTTCGCTTTTGCGATTGTGTCGCTTAGTGCAGTCAAATCTACTTGATTGACATCGTAACGATGATAATTCGTTTTAACTGCATCGCTGCTGATTGCACCTTTCCAAATCTTCAGCTCATCGATAGCGAATGCATTTCCGCCAAGGTTGCCCACTCCATCCGAACCGATATGTAATCCGTTCGATGTATCTAATGATCCGTACTTCAGCGTCGTTTCGGCCATTTGGTAACCATCAATATACATCGATGCGAGCATTTTCTCTCTGTCTACCACATAGGTTACATAGCGCCATTTGGCTGCTTCAAATGTGTCGCGACCAAAGGATATGTTCTTTTCTTTTGCGGTCGGGAATCCGAGATTCATTTTGACCGCATTAGCTGATGTGTAAATCGCCCAACCCGCGTTAGAGCCACTACTAAAATCCTTGTTGGATAAGATGACCTGATTATCGTTCGTATCGCCCTTATACCAAAAAGATACAGTAAAACTATCCTCACCAAAACCTAAGCTTTGCTTCGTACTGACGTTATTGCCGTTTCCATTTTCGATACGCAGCGCCTTGTTCCCAGGCACTACACCGTCTACGAAACTATAATTTCCTTTTCTAATCAACTCTTCTTGGTCTACATCGTTCTTTAAGTCGTTATCGAATGTAATCGATGCCATCAGGGAGTCGTCATTTAACATGTTGTTCATTGTCGTTGCAGTGGTACTGTCGACATTTTTAAGGTTTTCCGCGTTTACGGCAGGTGATAACATACCGAACATCATCGTCATTGCTAGCGTACATGATACAATTCTTTTCATTATTGGGTAACCTCCTAATGTAAGTACGGGCTGTTGTACAGCTAAATGTTCGATTTACGCCAGCATCATCGTGTGAAAGGCCATAGATTCTCCCCCACAAACGTTACTTTCAAATCGTTTGCAAAATATATTTATCGTAGAATCGCTTTGGCTACGATTTCGAGGTCTACACGATCAACCTTATCATCGTGATTCACATCGGCTTTTTCATTCCAGCCCTCTTGCTCTGGTTGTTTACCGAATCCACCTGCAACGATAGCCAAATCCCCAACAGTGATTCTTTCATCTCCATTGACATCTGCGCTTATTTTCTGATTGTCAAACACCTGAATAGCCGATTTCAATGCAGCTTTCGCACTTTTCACCTGCTCCTCTGTAGCATTCGCATCATTTACAATCTCATTGGCCGCATCAATAGCCGACTGCAATTGAGCTTTCGAGCCAGCTGCATACAGACCATCCTCGTTGCCTTCCACTGCTGCATCGTACTTGGCCTCAGCACTTTCGATTATGTTTTGTAACGTCAAATCTGACTCTACTGTCACATTGGCTGTAGCCATAAAATTTCCATCAGCCGTTGTTACTGTCACCATTGCCGATCCAGCGCTATTGCCAACTAGCGCAACGCTACCGTCTGTTGAAGTGATAGATACTACAGCAGGATTGCTACTTTCCCACGCAACTTGGGTATCGTTTGCATTAGCAGGTGTAACAGTAGCCGTTACTGTTTGGGTTTCGCCTTCCGTCATGATGACAGTCTGTTGATCTAGCGTCACGCCATTAACAAGGACGCGTTGAACGACTTCGAATGTCTTGCGATCTACTATCGTATAGCCGTCATCAAGCATATAAAGCGCATCGTAAGTACCTGGGGCTAGCCCATTGTTCACATTAACTTTTCCGTCTCCAGACTTTAAATAACTCCATCTCAGCGATACGCCAGAAGCTGGAGGAACATCTCCGGTTTGATAGATGCCGACCCAATCCGTCCCGCTAGCACCCGCCCCTGTATACGATAGGCTGATAGCATCCCCTTGAAGATACTGAAGATTGTCCATGGTTAACGTCTGATCGGAAGCCGCCTTAACGACAGGTATGAAAGATGTAGCGGACAAGCTAACAATCGACATCATGACTAACGCGACATAACTGATTAGACGCAACATTTTTCGATTTCGTTTATTGTTCATTGGGCAATCCTCATTTCTACTATTTTTTTCATTTTCATATGCATGTGGTTGTCTCATGGAAATACTTGAATCCTATGAAGAAACTTTTTTAGTTTTATGCATCCACTTATACATGATCTGGAAAGCCTAATGTGTTCAGTAAAGACCATTTCACTCCGTACGCACCACCCCCCAATGTACTGGTACCCTTTGAAAAATAAATTTGCCTAACCAGAGTGCACAATCCCCTACCTTTTTCGGAACCGCAAGCTCTGGCTCGAAAAACAATTTTCGTTTTTACAAACATTTCCTTTTGAGTAGTCAAAATCTTCTTTATGTACAAATCAAATTGTATGTTATATCCAAATTTAATAGGTTACATGCGTGTAAATCTCTAATGAAGCTTTTGTAAAGGAAAATTTTATGCTCGTAGACACATACAAAATAGGCCCATGCTTAGTTGCACGGACCTTGATAAAACGATTGGCGCACATCTTGAAAACTAAACCAAGGAAGAAATACTCTTCATCCCCTAGTTAAAGTTATATATTTTATATCCTCCATTAGAGCTTTTTCTTCTAAAAAGGAAGACGCCATCCAACATACATCGGATAGCGCCTTGATATTTTGAATAGTTCTATTAAGGGTTCGTCGACCAAAGTCCAGCATGTTTTAATACAACACGTGGATGAAGTTTGAGCTGGGCAACCATTAAGTCTGCTAAATCTTCTGCTTGCATCACTGTTTCTGGATTACCGTCTGTTAAATTTAGCTCAACAGCCATATCTGTTGCAACCGTACTTGGCGTTAACGTAGTAACGCGAATATTTTTCTTACGCACTTCAAGCATTAATGACTCACTTAGTCCGATAACTGCAGCTTTTGAAGCCGAGTATGCACTTGTAATTGGTGCACCTTTTTGGCCAGCTGTTGATGAGATATTAATGATATCGCCTGTGTTACGCTCTATCATTTCTGGTAATACCGCACGCGTTGTATAATACACACCATTAACGTTGACATCGATAATATTTGTCCATTCTTCAGGCGTTAAGTCCATGAAGCTACCGAATTTTGAAATGCCGGCATTATTTACTAAAATATCGATTGCACCAAGCTCACCACGAATTGATTCAACAGCTGCAGTGATAGAGTCTAAATCCGCTACATTCGCGCAAGCGATTGCTACCTTCACATCATACTGTTTAAGTTCCTCTGCAACTTGTTGTAAATTTTCAAGCGTACGTCCAACAAGACCTACGTGAATACCTTCCTGCGCGAAAGCTACTGCTGTTGCACGTCCAATTCCACGCCCTGCCCCTGTAATTAATGCTACTTTTCCTGAGATTGTTTGCATGTTTTTTGCTCCTTTAGATGAGTTAGATTTATTTTTGACGAAATAAAGTGTAATAGACTAAAAAAATTAATACTTGAGTAAGCCACGTTTGATAAAACTGTTCTGATGGTATACTTAATTACGCGGTTTTACTCGGATATAATTCATCTTTAAGACTAACTTCATTCTACCTACAGTTTTCTCTATTGTGAAGAACGCACTTTTTTGTGCGGAGGTTACCAAATGGTTACTACTATAAAAAAGGAGTTACTATCCATGTCAGATACATTAAGAAATGAGATCCAAGAAAGAATATTAAATCGTGATTATCATTGTGAAAAAGAACTTACATTATCGATTATTAGTGGGAAATGGAAAGTCGTTATTTTGTGGCATTTAGGTGTAGAAGGGACACATCGATTCAGCGAACTTCAAAGGCTTTTCCCAAAAGTATCCCACAAAATATTATCAAACCAATTACGTGACTTGATAGAAGATGGAATTGTTCATAGAGAAGTGATTCCAGAAGTTCCTCCGAAAGTCGAATATTCAATGACAGAACTTGGGATGACATTACTACCAATCGTTGAAATGATGTATGATTGGGGAAAAAAACGTATAGAACAAATTAAACAAGAAGTCGATTATGTGGAGGAATAAAAGCAACTAGGGAATTTCAGATTTTATAAATTGCCTGTGCTGTTAGCAAAATACATAACCTAGAAGAAAACCATCGCTCATAATGGATGATAAATGCGATGGTTTTCTCTCGAGTTATATAGCTATTGGAGAAGGTGATTTTTGTATGGGGATAGTCCCTACAGCAACATTGTGTCTCCATAAAAAAATGTTCGAATGGTTCAAAATCCAATGGATACCTGACACCTTTCATAATGATAAAATAAGGCCCTATCACAACTTAAAATTGTAATAGAACCTTTATTGATTAGTAGTACACTTGGTTAAACGCCAAATTTCTGTCTGTATCCGCACTTCCTACACAATTCTTCAACCGCTTCTCTTCTAGAAAAACCATCAACCAGATTATTTGCTCGTTCTCCGTCAACAATTTCAGCAAAAGATTTCTCTTTGACATTACCCAAGTTAATGACGCCTTCTCCATCAAGACAACAAGGGACAACTGTTCCATCTACCAAAATGGCTGCTTGACTGCGAAGCGCATGACAAAATCCTTTGCCTTCATCCTCAGGCGCCAGTAGACTAGGCCAACGGAATTCATGGTCCTGATTGAGATAAACGTTCTTCGTAATTTTCACGCCTTTACCTGGCTGTACTTTTTCTTCAATCTTGAAGTCTAAGTTATACTCATTCTCCAGAATTTCTAATGTTTCACGGTTTCTTCTCTTCGCTAAGTCATTTGCATGTTCTTGTTGAAGATTCCATAAGCGATACGAAATAATCGTATTATATTCCTTAGCCTCACGTACAAATTCAAGAATATCGCCCAAGTACTTTTCTCGATTTTCAGAGCCCTCATGTCCGTCAAAGCTGTGTAGCGAAAAGTTTATTTGACGCAGAGCTGGTTTACCCAGTAATTTCTTAGCATTTTTTTTAATAAGCGTCCCATTCGTCGTGATATTCACCTTGAATCCCTTGGCGTGGGCAGCATCCAATAATTGATCGATTCGTGGATGCATAAGAGGTTCACCTTTAACATGAAGATAAATATACTTCGTGTGTGGCCTTATCTGATCTAAGATGTCATTAAATGCATCTAGTTTGATAATTTTTGCTTCTCGAATCGTTGGAGGACAGAAGCTACAAGCCAGATTACACACACTTATGATTTCGACATACACCTTTTTAAATGTTTTCAAGATTTATTCACCATTCCAGTTCTGTAGTTATCAATAGATTCTTATTCACTTTACCAAAGTTTAATAGCTTTGAGGGCAGATTTCAATTTATTGTTGGTACCTGTGTCACAATTGAGCGAGTTTGATTAGCCGGTACGGAGAATTCATCCCTTCAACCTAAAAAAGGCGCAGAGATTCACTTGGGAATCCCTGCGCTGTCGTTTGTTATTTCATATCAGATGTTGACTGTACAAGCTTATGTTGCTCGATAAACCCTTTTAAAATTCCGCTTAAATTTGGGCTACCAACTTCATCTAAATCATAATGTACACGCGTATACGGCTTATTAATCGAAATAATTCGAGATAAATCCATCGGTGTTCCAATGATCACGGCATCACAGTCAGCATTATTGATGGTTTCTTCAAGATCCTTCAATTGCTGTTCGCCGTACCCCATCGCTGGAAGGACGTTTTGAATATGTTGATATTTGTTAAACGTTTCGATTAATGAACCTACCGCAAACGGACGTGCGTCAATGATTTCCTTCGCGCCTAAACGTTCAGCCGCAACCGTACCCGCACCAATTTTCATCTCTCCGTGTGTCAATGTAGGCCCGTCTTCAACAACTAATACACGTTTACCAACAATACTTTCCGGATTGTCTACCGTAATCTTCGACTCCGCTTTAATAATGGTGCTAGTAGGACTCGCAAATTGAATATTATTTTCTACGATTTGAATCGCTTCTGCTGTTGCACTATCAATTTTATTAATGATCGCAACGTCAGCTGTTCGTAAACTCACTTCACCAGGATAGTATTTCAACTCGTGACCTGGACGATGCGGATCCAAGACAGTAACCGCTAAATCTGGCTTGAAGAAAGAGAAATCATTATTTCCTCCGTCCCAAAGAATTACATCACAACCATCCGGATCATTTTCAGCTGCCGCTAAAATATCTGCATAATCCACACCCGCATAGACAATATTTCCACGATCCACATGTGGTTCATACTCTTCCATTTCTTCAATCGTACAATTATGTTTCTTTAAGTCCTCTACTGTCGCAAAACGCTGAACGCGCTGGGCATTTAAATCACCATAAGGCATCGGATGTCTCACTGCCACGACTTTTAAATCATGCTCCAATAACGTTTCAATAATTTTTCGTGACGTTTGACTTTTACCCGTTCCAGTTCGCACTGCGCAAACAGAAATAACCGGTTTATTGCTTTTTAACTGCGTGCCTTTTGGTCCAAGTAGTGTGAAGTTAGCACCTGCTGCATTGACAATCGCACCAATCCCCATCACATCTTCATAACTAATATCACTATAAGCAAACACACATTCATCCACATCTAATTCTTCAATCAACTGTGGTAATTGTTCTTGTGAATAAATCGGAATTCCTTCTGGATATAGTTCACCCGCTAATTCACTTGGATATTTACGTCCATCTATATCAGGTATTTGCGTTGCCGTGAAAGCAACAACATTATATAATTCGTTATCACGATATACTGTATTAAAATTGTGAAAGTCTCTTCCTGCAGCACCGATAATAATTGTATTTTTTCTCTCCATTAGTATCACTCCTGTAATTACAATGTTTTCATGATTATACATCTATATGAATTTTAATACAATAAGTTTTTTGAATATGCACGAAATAAAAAAAAGATACATCACTATTCGCGATGTATCTTCTCTCTTTTAACTTCTCTTCACGTTAACTAACATTTTTCACTTTAAGGATGTCTTTGTGCCACCTAAATTTAGACCCTTAGCGAGCCACGGAAACCCCGGGCAGCATAGTAAGAATCTGCTCCATTGTGATACACAAAGACAGTGTCATAGCGACAATCACAAAAGATCGCCCCACCGAGTTTTCTAATGTTAGCAGGTGTTTCCACCCAGCTTGACGTTTTCAAATCGAAATTCCCAAGTTCCTGCAATCCCCGGTATTGTTCTTCTGTTAAAAGCGCAATACCCATGTCCGCAGCCATATCAATCGCGTTATTTTCTGGTTTATGTTTTTTCCTTGATTCCAACGCTTCCAGATCGTAACAAAAACTTCGACGGCCTTTAGGGCTTTCTGCTGAACAATCATAAAAAATATATTCGCCTGACTGTTCATCATGATCGACAACATCCGGTTCACCACCGGTTATTTCCATCTCATTTAGCGACCAGAGTTTTTCGGCACTCGCTTCTAGCTTTTCTTGAATTTTAGCCCATTCAAGTTCTGCATGGCGATTCATGTTTTTTTCAAAACGAGCTTTCAGTACTTCGAGTAATTCTTCACGTTGTTCTGGTGACAATTCCTTATTTCTTTTTGTCATATCCATTTCCTCCTTATTGTTTGAGACCGAGAAAACTAAACACCAAACTGCGTTAAATGATGGTCCAAGTGCTTATAGATACCTATGCCCCACTGCTCGGCAGTTAGCTTACCGAAAAAGGGATGAGGATGAGTCGTACACTTCTCCGGTCCATTGCGTTGAAATAAGTCGATTTTTTGTTTCAATAATACTTTTTCCTTCTCAAAATCTCTTTCGTCTGTAAATAAAATGGTTGGAATTGTTGACATATCGTGTGGCAATGGCTTGTCATTATACATAATCGATTTCACAAATCCGCCAATCACGATCCCTAGCCATCCTCTCTTTGGGAAAGAATCCCCAGAAGCAATGTCCTGGAATGCAGAGCAGTGAGCCAGCATCTGACCAACATTCATCTTCCCCCAAGATGGTTGTGAATGGGCGCCCAACTTATCGATACGTGCTAAAATTTCAATCGTATGCTTGAGGTCAAAAATATTTTTCATTCTTTGCCTTCCCTTCTACTTGATGAGCGTTTCATAGAAGCCAGCGCATTACAGATAAATTACAGGTAATTAGGAGTTTTAACCAAGCACCCCGGATCAATCCTACTCGATAAAAAAGGCAAAGAATCGATTTTCGTCAATTCCTTACCTTTGTTATATTTCAAATCAAATCTCCAACCAAGCCACACATTCAACATGACTGCTATGCGGGAACATATCCACCGGCTGCACTTCCTGCGTACGATAGCCACCATCTTCAAGGATGCGTAAATCGCGCGCAAGTGTCCCCGGGTTACATGAAACATATACAACGCGTTTCGGCTTGTACTCTAAAATCGTATTCAAAAGCTCTTCGTCACAGCCTTTGCGCGGTGGGTCGACGACTAATACGTCGAATCGTTTACCGTCAGCGTACCACTTCGGAATGACGACTTCTGCCGCCCCTGCTTCGAAATAAGCATTGTCGATGCCATTCAATTCCGCATTACGTTTAGCGTCTTCTATAGCTTGAGGGACGATTTCAACCCCATACACTTCTTTCGCTCGTTGTGCAATGAACAAGGAGATTGTACCGATACCGCAATAGGCATCAATAACAGATTCATTCCCTGTCAATTGTGCATAGTCGAGTGCCTGTCCGTATAATACTTCCGTTTGTTCAGGATTCACTTGGTAGAATGAACGGGCAGATATTTCGAAATCGATGTTGCCGATCGAATCGACAATCACTGGTTTTCCGTGCAATAAAATGGTTTCATCGCCAAAAATGACGTTGGTTTTCTGATCATTGACGTTTTGCATGATAGATGTCACGCCTGGAACGACACGCTTAATCAATTCAATGGCCGCATCTTTTTGCGTGAATTTCTTTTTGCGCGTCACTAACACGACCATCACTTCGCCTGTTGTGCGCCCTTTACGGACGATTAAGTGCCGAAGCATACCTAGATGTGTTCTTTCATCATAAGCATCCATGCCCATCGCGTGTAGTTCATATTTCAACATCGCCATTAGGTCATCTGCTTCGTGACTTTGGATGAGACAGATATCCGTGTCTACGATATGATGTGTGCGTGATTTGTAAAAGCCGGAAACGACTTTGCCATCGCGCTCACTGAAAGGAATCTGTGATTTATTGCGGTAGCGCCAAGGGTCGTCCATTCCTTTGACAGGGTGAACCGGCACATGCGGTAGCTTCGCAACACGGTCCATTACGTCACGTACGGTTTTCCGTTTTTGTACAAGCTGCCCTTCATAGGACAAATGCTGCATCTGACAACCGCCACACTCTGAGAACACATGGCAAGGTGGCTCAACACGGTCTGGCGATGCCTTCGTCACCTTCAACAAACGTGCAAAGCCATAGTTTTTCAACGTTTTACCAACTTGTATATATACCTCTTCACCAGGCAACGCACCCGGGATGAACAGCGGATAACCTTCTACCTTCGCAACACCCGAGCCATCATGCGTTAAGTCCTCTACAAAGACATTCAATTTTTCATTTCTATTTACACTAAAAGACATCATTTTTCCTCCACATTTCAGATGTCTCTAGTTTACCATAGAAACAGGTACACCCGTCTGTAACAGCCCACCGAAAGAAGTCTCCCACTTCTAAACGTTACGGGCGTAGCCCAGTGAAAGTGGGGGATGAATTTCGGCTGGCACCAGTCAGAACATGAATAATTGCGCATTACCGACGAAACATTTGTTTCGTTTATGTTATATCGGGTAGACAAAGTAATGAAACTTCAAAAAGGGGTGAATACGATGATTCGGTGCATGAAAACCGCGTTTCGTGCAGGACAAGAAACCATCCATCGACTATATGAATGTAACCGCGTATCTGCGGACGTCTGGAATCACTGTCTACTCCTTGCAAAAGAAACTCAGTTAGCAACAGGCAAATGGATCACAAAAAGTCAGTTGCAAAAAGGTACAAAAGGGAAATTCCCTATCCACTCACAGTCCATTCAAGCAGTTTGCCACAAATACATCTTTGCGCGTACAGGTGCAAAAAATGCCAGAAAAGTAGGCTGCAACACGAAATATCCATACAAACAAAAGAAAAATTTCAACATAAAATGGGCGAATAACGGCTTCAAGCTATTTGAAAACGGTAAAATCCAGCTGTCTATGGGTGATTTTGAGGGCAAAAGACAAGAACCACTCATCGTATGGATCAAAGCATTACCGAAAGGGCAAATCAAAGAAATTGAGCTAATTTATGACCGTGGACTCATGTTGTCACTGTCTTTTGAAGATGGACAACAAGTACAAGATCATTCTTTCGAGAACCGTGCCGCCATCGATGTCGGCGAAGTCCATACGATTGCGGCAGTTGCCGAAAATGGTGAAAACATTATCATTACGGGACGAAAAGTCCGTTCTTTCCACCAACTACGCAATAAAAAACTGGCTGAACTCCAAAGGAAAATGGCACGATGTAAAAAGTATTCGAAGCAATGGAAAAAATACAATCGCGCCAAGCAATATGTCCTATCCAAAAGCGTCAAACAGTTGCAAGATGCCTTGCATAAATCCACGCGTAATTTTGTGGATTGGTGCATAGCAAATGAAGTGGGTGAAGTCGCATTTGGCGATGTTGACGGCGTCCAGCGCAATACGTCACGCCGCAAAAAGAAAAAAGTACGACACCGCAAAACAAGTCAGAAACTATCCAATTGGTCTTTCGGCAAAGTTGCGAACTATTTAGCATACAAGCTAAAAGCAGAAGGCATCAAATTCAAAAAGCATGATGAGAGCTTTACAACACAACAATGCCCTTGTTGTGCGAGACGCAAAAAAGTGTCTTCGAGAAACTATCGTTGTTCCTGTGGCTACACCAATCATCGAGACATTCACGGTGCTTCAAACTTTTTCACCAAAACGTTCTACGGTGAAATTCGTCTCCTTGATGTTGCCCTAAACAAGACAAAGTATCTACGGATTGCCTAAGTGCAAAAAGTAGTAGACGGCTAGTTCCGGCCCTGTCGCCCCGTCAAAAAGGCGGAACGACTGTTGCCTATCGAATTTGTCGAAACAGACTTCTGTGATACGTCACAAAAAGTATATGCCACCCATATGCTTTGTTGGAGCAGTTTTGGCGATGTAGTAGGAAACCCTCACTTCAAAAACGGAATGTTTTAAGTGGGGAGGTTCATGAAGGTTTACTTTCTTCTTCTAATTTAGCTAGCTCTTCTTCGATTTTCTTCGTATCAATCCGATCGAATAAAGGCTTTACCCCCGTAAACTGATAGGATGATTTCTTGATCACTTGCCACTCGAAGTCCGCTAAGTTCAGCATTCCTTTCACTTCATCACTCGTAGTTGGCAGGAATGGCGATAGTAACTGAGCGGTATTGGCAATGATATGGACACATGTCAGTAATGTATTATCACAAGCCGCTTTATCCTCTGTGAGTTGCTTCCACGGTTGTTCGTGGTCAAAATATTTATTGGCAGAGCGAATGAACTCAAAAACACCATCCAATGCCTGCTTGAAATGCCCCTCTTCAATTAGCTTGCCGACACGGACATATAACTGTTCAATACTCCCTTCAATCGCTACATCTATTTCCCCGGTTGAAATTTGTCCTTCGTATGATTTCTCCAGGAATTTCAATGTCCGGTTGATAAAATTGCCATACGCGCCAAGGAGTTCAGCGTTATGACTGGATATAAATTCTCTCCATGAAAAATCAGTGTCCCGATTTTCTGGCGCATTGGTTGTTAAAAAGTAACGAATTGAATCGGAGTGATAATGTTCTAAAATATACGGAACCCACACTGCCCAGTTGTTACTTGTCGATAACTTCTTTTTTTCAAGCGTCAAATACTCATTGGAAACGATATGTGTCGGTAATGCTGGATTTTTGATCCCTAACAGAATCGCCGGCCAAATGATGGAGTGAAACGGGATATTATCCTTGCCATGGACGTAGTAAGAAATCGTATCTTCACTCCAAAATTCGTTGACATCTTTCCCCGTTTGAGCCGCCCATTCCATACTTGCCGAATAATACCCAGAAACAGCTTCAATCCACACATACACTTTTTTATCTTCGAAACCTTTAACAGGGATACTGACACCATTTGCGATATCTCTGGAGACTGCACGATCTTGTAGTCCTTCTTTCAAATAGCGTTTAGATAATTGAATCGCATTATCCCTCCATACTTTATGGAGTTTGGCAGTCTCGACAACGGCATCC
Organism: Sporosarcina sp. NPDC096371; assembly: GCF_044762865.1. Lineage (NCBI taxonomy): Bacteria > Bacillati > Bacillota > Bacilli > Caryophanales > Caryophanaceae > Sporosarcina > Sporosarcina sp. NPDC096371. The sequence continues at coordinate 36,436 of NZ_JBIWFE010000010.1, read as the reverse complement.
AGTTCATGTTGAAATTGACTTAATTCAAAATAAAAATGCTCGGTTGTTCTCTTCTCTGGCGTATGGCCACAAAGTTTACATACAGGTTTGATCAAATCTAAGGGATCCAAAATCGTGGAACAATTATCACATTGATCGCCTCGTGACTTCGCCCCACAGGTCGGACATTCCCCTTCCACGTAGCGGTCTGGAAGAAACTTTTGGTCATGCTGACAATACATTTGCTCAATTTCTTTTTTATATAAATAGCCATTTTCAAGCAACGTTAAAAAGATTTTTTGTACGGTTTGATGATGATGTGGGCTATCCGTTCTTGTATATAAATCATATGTGAATCCTAATTTCGTAAAGCAATCTGTAAACTCGTTATGGAATCGGTCTGCTATTTCTTTAACTGTGACCCTTTCTTGGTCTGCCCGGATTGAAATAGGCGTTCCGTTACAGTCACTCCCTGATACATACAACACCTTGTCACCTTTCAATCGATAATAACGTGCTAAAATATCCCCCGGTAATAATGCTGCGATGTGCCCTAAGTGCAACGAACCGTTGGCATACGGCCATGCTCCTCCAATAAAAATACTCATGTTAACCTCTCCATTTCTTTAAATAAATAAACGCAAAAAAACCTCGCCCCTATCGAAAAAAATCGATAAGGACGAGGTTTAAAACTCGTGGTACCACCTTAGTTACACAAACAACTCACATTGTCTGCCTCCAAAAGTACAAAGCAAAACTGCTTTTATACTTTGACATTTGTAACAAGTGTCAAATCTTGTCGTAGCCTACTAGTGAGATCACGTTCAGTACGCAGCTCAGAGATCATGTTCAAACGATTAATCCGCTTCATTTCCACCGACAGAAGCTCTCTATAGGACGCCACATTTTACTTTTCCTCTTCATCGCTTTTCATTATTTCTATTCATAATAATGAACTTCCTGAAAAAACGCAAGGAAATTCAACACAATTTCTCGTGGCATTACTTCTCTTCCTTAACCTGTTTTCGTACTGATCCATCCATCGGAGCGACGACAAATGCGATGACAAGCGAGCCAATGAGCACGATGAATGGTGCGTAAAACATGAGAAAATGTGTCATGAATCATCCCTCCTTATGCGTGGTGTTTACCTTTTCCGCGAACGTAGTCTTTATCGAACAAGAACAAGCGCATGAGTAAATATAGTGACGGAATTAGTAATCCGAGTCCCATGATGAACACGACAATCAATGAAATAGCCATGGCTGGATTCGTAAAGCTATCGTAAATCGTTAAATACGGATATAGCAAATATGGATAATGGGATGCGCCATAACCGAAGAAAGCAAATGCAAATTGCCCCACTAGCAATATGAATGCCAGCCCGTATTTGCGACGTATCCAAAGCAACCAAACCGTTCCAACAAACAAGAGGAACGACACTAAAAACATCGGCCAGAATAGCTGGATATTGCTGTAATGCACTGGATTGTGGTTTCTTAGTTCAACGATGATGCCACCTGCTGTAATCATTGTCGGCAATGCCCAAATGAGCGCATACTTGCGAAGCAGTTTCGTTGCTTCTACATCGCCGGCTTTGTTGGCATACCATGTCAAAAATACAGCAGAAATATACAACGTTGCTGCAATACTTAGTACGACCACCGCCCACGTCAGCGGACTCGTAAACAACACCCAATAATCGAGGACTGGATTACCGTCCACCATTTCTATAAAACCGCCTTCTGAAATCGTCAAGACGATGGAAAGCGAAGCTGGAATGAGAATACCTGCAAGACCATACATAAAGGAATAACCTTTATGACCGCGTGCCCCGTACGTTTCAAATGCATAATATGAACCACGAATCGCTAGGAGGATTACCCCGATACTGACAGGTACGAGTAACGTCGTCCCATAATAAAAAGCCGTCTTCGGAAAGAAACCGATAATCCCTACGAAAAAGAACACAAGAAAAACATTCGTCACTTCCCAAACGGGGGATAGATATCGTTGAATGATATTCGTTAAAATACGTTGACGGCCTGTCAATAAGCTATACGCATTAAAGAACCCTGCCCCAAAGTCAATGGCACCCACGAGAATATACCCAAATAGGAAAGTCCACAGAACGGAAATACCGAGTATTTCGAGCGTCATAGCATATCACCGCCTTTCTCCATCTCACGGTCTTCTATTTCACGTTCGACCGGATTTTTTCGGAACATCCTTCGAAGCACGACGACACTGCCGACTCCTAAAACGAGATAAAGTAAACAGAACAGAATAAGCATGGTACTAACCTGACCACTCGTCGTAGCCGCATCCTGCGTACGCAGGATGCCTCGTAAAATCCACGGCTGCCTGCCCACTTCAGCCATCCACCAACCTGCTTCAATCGCTAAGATGGAGAGTGGTCCTCCGAACACAATCAGCCAGCGGAACCATCTCCTCGTGACCATTTTCCAACGTAGTTTTGTACCTAGCCAGAACACACCGGACAGCACTGTCATCCAAATACCAATTGTCACCATGGTGTCGAATAAGTAATGGATGTATAACGGTGGTGTATCTTCCTCCGCAAATTCGTCAAGTCCGATTACTTCTGCGGTTGGATTACTATGTGCTAGTATCGATAACGCAAACGGAATTTTAATAGCGTACTTCACTTCTCCGTCATCCAACACACCATAGAGGATAAGCGGTGCATTCCCCTCCGTTTCGAAATGCCATTCAGCCGCGGCTAATTTCTCCGGTTGGTATTCCGCTAAATATTTCCCCGAAAAATCACCGATGATAGCTGCCGCAACCGAAAACACAAGGCCGACTTTCATCGTTAGGTACAACGCTTTTTTATGGTAAACATGATTCGAGCCTTTCAACAAGCGGAATGCTGCAACCGACGCCAGCACAAATGCAGCTGTCATATAGGAAGTTACTACGACGTGCGCCACTTTCGTTGGCATCGCAGGGTTGAACATGGCAAGCAATGGATTGATATTGATAAGCTCACCGTTCACGATATCAAACCCTTGTGGCGCGTTCATGAACGCATTTACGATCGTAATAAACACCGCCGAGAATGAAGCCCCGATTGCAACAGGTATCAATAATAGTAAATGTTTCTTCTGGTTTTCAAAACGATCCCATGTATACAAATAAATGCCGAGGAAAATAGCTTCAAAAAAGAATGCGAATGTTTCCATGAACAGCGGAAGTGCAATAACATTCCCTGCGAGTTCCATGAAATTCGGCCATAACAAGGATAACTGCAAGCCAATGGCAGTTCCTGTTACAACACCGACAGCAACTGTAATGACAAAACCACGTGCCCAACGTCGGGCAAGTAAGATATAATGTTCGTCATTCTTCTTAATACCTACCCATTGAGCAATCATAATCATCAGTGGGATCCCAACGCCGATTGTCGCGTAAATAATATGAAAAGATAAGGTCGTTTCTGTTAAGATACGTGAAAAAAAGACTGCTTCTTCATTTCCCATCTATAATTCCCCCTCAACCTCCAAAAATTCGCCCCAAAATGGACAACGACATAATGCCCGCAATAACAAACGCCAGCCATATCAGTCGTTTTTCTTGTTTTTTATACATCAAGGCACGCCCTTTCCAATCAATTCTCCTTATGCAATTCAAGCCTTTCAAAGTTTTTAACATCGGCCATTGGCTTAACTTACTTCACCTAGTTATATCCTTACTACTTCTTATACCCTCTATACATCTAAAAAATGCGTCTTTTTAATAATTTCAACTTGTAATGAGTCTAGCTACTCCATTCTGCAGTCCTTAACGTAAATTAAAAAAGCTGTATGAATGCCCTTAAATGGCATTCATACAGCTTTTCCAAATTAGTATTTCCTTAAATCCGATCTTCTTCTCTTAACTCATCTAACGGTGCGAACATGTCAATATGACGATAAAGATTTTGGAACGTCGCAGGAAGAACACCGCCATACTCCCCGTCTAGATTGAGCAGGACTTCCTCCGATGATGTGATGGTAATCTTCTCGGCCGCACTCGAAATGACGAGTGGATCGCCTAGATGCTCACCGCGGAGAGCCAATGACACAACACGGATGAATTCGGCAATATTACATTTCTTCAAAATAAGCAACGTGAACTTCCCATCGTTGATACTTGAGTTGGGTGCCAATTTTTCAAAGCCACCGATTGAATTTGTCAATCCGACGAGAAACATCATCGCTTCATCGTCAAACACTTGACCATCATACTCAATCCTCACATGTGAAGAATGAATAGATGGCAACATTTCTACCCCTTTTAAGTAATACGCAAGTTGGCCTAGAACGGTTTTCAACTTACTGGGCACGTCATACGTCAATTCGGTCATTCTGCCGCCACCCGCAATATTGATGAAATGACGATTATTCATGAGCCCGACATCGACTGGGATTGTTTCACCACGGATTATGATGTCAACCGCAGTATCGATATCCCGAGGAATTTTTAACGCGCGTGCGAAGTCATTCGTTGTCCCTGTAGGGATGAGCCCGATTTTAGGGCGATTCTCAAATGCGCTAACACCTGCTACAACTTCATTGAGCGTGCCATCTCCTCCTGCTGCAATCACAAGGTCGAAGCCACGTTCTACAGCTTGTTTCGCCGCTTCCGTTGCATCACCCTCACAGATCGTCGCGTGACACGATGTCTCATACCCCGCCTTTTCAAACTTTATAAGTACCTCACCTAAATGTTTGCGAAATATCTCTCGCCCCGACGTCGGATTGTAAATTATTCGTGCTCGTTTCATCCGAAACTCCCTCTATTCGTACAAATAATTTTTTGGATTGACTTCATTATTACTAGCTATATGAATTCGTTTTAAAAATTAGGATTGCTTTTGCAAAATAGGTAAAAATGTTTTTCGAATATCTTCATACACTGTCAGCCAATGTTCTGGCTTAGACGTATACTCCGCAGTAATCTGCTCAATGAAAGCCTGTTGCTTCTCTTTGTAGTCCGGAGCATCAGCAGGTGGTAAATCCTTACGCAAATCCATTACATACTCTTGAATGGTCGCAGCACGCGGTCCCCATTTGGCTTCCACTTCTCCGTCGCTATCGAGTAGTAAGTAGATCGGAATCGACCGCCCACCATTTGTTAAATGCCTGTCGATTAAGTCCGTATCTGCATCACGGTAGACCGCACGAACGTCAAGCGCTGCCGCCTCTGCAATTCTCCTGAATACTGGATTGTTCATCATGGCATCGCCACACCAATCTTCCGTAATCACAAGAACACTGGGCTTTTTTTCTTTCAGTAGTGCGATGAATTCATCGTCCTGTGGCACTTCAAATTGTTCATAAATGCGAAAACTATGTTCCTTATGCTTGTCCATCTGATCCATATATTGCTCGAGCGAAATCGCTTCATCAAAAAATTGTTTTTCAGTTTTCATTTGGCAACGCACTCCTTTATGCTAATTGTACGTTGTCCCTTCATACGAATCAAATTCCTAGACCACAGTAAGACGCCCCGTACAAAGACTTCTTAAAGTCCTGTACAGGGCGTCCTGTTATTTTGTCTAGCTCCAGGTGCCAGGGGCTCGGGTCATAAGTCAGTCCGCCTATGCGGCAATGGACGCCGCGTCGCCGGCCCGTCTTATGCCTGTCGCCCCTTTCAGGCATCTTGCGCTTTTCTTTGTTATCGCTTCGCGATTTCTTCAAGAAGGATTTTATTGACGAGTGGTGGGTTTGCTTGCCCTTTCGTCGCTTTCATAATTTGACCAACGAGGAAGCCAACTGCACGGTCTTTCCCGTTTTTGTAGTCTTCAATCGATTGTTCGTTTGCATCCAATGTTTCAGTAACGATTGTACGTAGCGTGCCTTCGTCAGAGATTTGGACAAGTCCTTTTGCTTTGACGATGTCTGCCGCGTTGCCGCCGTTTTCAACCAATTCCTTGAATACTTTTTTCGCGATTTTCGATGAAATCGTGCCGTCTGCAATCAATTTAACCATACTTGCAAGACCTTCAGGCGTTAACGCTGTCTCACTAAGTTCTTTTTGCTCTGCGTTCAAGTAGGCAGACACTTCGCCCATCAACCAGTTAGAAGCGAGTTTCGCATCTGCTCCAGCTGCAACGGTTGCTTCAAAGAAATCAGCCATTACTTTTGTCAACGTCAATACTTTCGCGTCGTACTCTGGTAGGTCGAATTCAGTAACATAGCGCTCTTTCCGCGCATCTGGCAACTCAGGAATTTCCGCACGTACACGGTCCATCCATTCTTGATCGATATGAATCTCAGATAAATCTGGATCATTAATGAAACGGTAATCTTTCGCGCTACCTTTCACACGCATCAAGCTAGTTGCGCCTGTCGCTTCTTCGTAACGGCGCGTTTCTTGCTGAATCGTTCCGCCAGATAGCAATACTTTTTCTTGTCGTTCTACTTCATAAGCAATCCCACGACGAACGAAGTTGAATGAGTTCAAGTTTTTCAATTCCGTTTTCGTACCGAACTCTTCTTGTCCAAATGGACGAATCGAAATATTCGCGTCACAACGAAGTGACCCTTCTTCCATCCGAACATCAGAAACGCCCGTATATTGGATGATTGCCTTTAGCTTTTCAAGGAATGCATACGCTTCTTCCGGTGAGCGGACGTCTGCTTCCGTCACGATTTCAATCAATGGTGTTCCTTGTCTATTTAAATCCACAAGCGAGTAACCATCATCGGAATGCGTCAGTTTCCCTGCATCTTCCTCAAGGTGAACACGCTCAATACGGATTTTCTTCTTTTTGCCGTCGACTTCAATTTCTACCCAGCCGTTCTGTCCAACTGGACGCTTATCTTGCGAGATTTGGTAAGCTTTCGGATTATCCGGATAGAAATAGTGCTTGCGGTCAAAGTTCATGATCGGTGCCACTGTACAGTTAAGCGCCATCGATGCTTTCATGCCGAATTCAACAGCCCGTTCATTGAGTGTCGGTAAAACACCCGGGTAAGCTAAATCCGTCACGTGGATATTCATATTCGGTTCTGCACCAAAATGGGCAGGAGCCGGTGACATAATTTTCGTATCTGTTTTCAATTCTACGTGGACTTCAAGCCCAACAATCGTTTCAAAGTTCGTCATTATTTTACCTCCCATAGAGCTGGCGTTTGTGTATGGAAGTCAGTTGCTTGCTCGTAAGCGTGTGCCACTTTGTAAAGCGTCGCTTCATCATAATGCTTCCCGATGATTTGTAGACCTAGTGGTAGACCATTCGAGAATCCGCATGGCACTGAAATCGCTGGGATACCTGCAAGGTTAATCGGAACAGTTAGGATATCATTCGCATACAACGTCAACGGATCGTGGATCAATTCACCAATCTTATAAGCTGGTGTCGCCGAAGATGGCCCGATAATGACATCGTATTTTTCAAATAGCTTGGCAAAGTCTTGCGCCACAAGTGTCCGTACTTTTAATGATTTCGTATATAGACCCTCGTGATGATCTGCACCTATTGAATACATCCCGAGTAAAATGCGACGTTTTACTTCTTCACCAAAGCCCTCAGAACGTGAACGTTTGTATAATTCCTCTAAGTTCTTCGTACCTTCAGCTCTGTAGCCATAGCGAATGCCATCAAAGCGAGCAAGATTCGATGATGCCTCAGCTGAAGAAATAACGTAGTACGCTTGAGAAGCATATTTCGAATTTGGAAGTGATACTTCTTCCCACTCAGCTCCCAATGATTCAAGTACTTTTAACGCTTCCAAGACGGCATTTTTCGCTTCATCAGATACGCCAGCACCAAGATATTCTGCTGGAACACCAATTTTCAAACCTTTAATATCGCCTGTCAATGCAGCTCTGAAATCTGGAACCGCTAGTGGAGAGGTCGAAGAATCTCTATGATCCAAACCAGCAATTGCATTCAATAGCAATGCGTTATCTTCAACGGTACGCGTAATCGGTCCCACTTGGTCCATTGATGATGCAAATGCAACAAGACCTGAACGTGATACACGACCATATGTCGGCTTCATCCCTACCACACCACAGAATGCAGCTGGTTGACGGACTGAACCACCAGTATCAGAACCAAGAGCAAACGCTACTTCTCCAGCCGCTACTGCCGCCGCTGAACCGCCTGATGAACCTCCAGGTACATAGTCAAGATTCCATGGATTATGCGTCGTTTGGAATGCAGATCTTTCTGTTGTCGATCCCATTCCAAATTCGTCCATGTTGAGTTTGCCCATTGTGATCATACCAGCAGCGTTGATGTTCTCAACGACAGTCGCATCATATACAGGGACAAAGTTTTCCAACATTTTACTCGCACATGTTGTGACAGTTCCTTTGGTAACGATATTGTCTTTTATTCCGATAGACAAACCAAAAAGCGGTCCCCGACCCTCGAGTGGCTGGTTGTCCAATTCTGTTGCTTTGGCAAGTGCCTGCTCTTTGTCTGTCGACAAAAATGCTTGTACATCTCCGTCTAGTTTCGCAATACGAGCTAGTGACTCATCTGTCAATTCTTTGACAGACACTTCCCGATTATGTAACAACGACTGAAGTTCCGTTGCCGTTTTAGTAAATAACGTCATCTATTTTCCTCCTTAAATCCATTCATCAAAGGATGTTTGGTACTTTGATTTGCCCAGCTTCGTGTTCTTTTACACCTTTTAGCATTTCTTCACGATCTAATACATCTGCTGGCACATCTTTACGCATTACATTGAATATTTGTAGGGGATGTGTCATTGGCTCGACCTGTTCTGTATCTACTTCTTCTAACTCTTTCACGAATTCAACAATGCCACCAAGTTGTGATACATATGCTTCTGCTTCTTCATCCGTAATAGCTATCCATGCCAGTGTCGCGTGATGTTTCACTTGTTCTTTTGTTAATTGTGTCATGTTCTCTCCTCCTTGTCCTTGCATTGTACGATTCATCATAACATCTAACTTTAATGAAGAAAAGTTATGTTCTTCAATAGCCATAAATATGAACGTAGGGTTCTTTCTCTCCCGCTTCTTTAACAATCAATGCTTCTGGGCCATTGATGGATGTTATACTCACTTCGGTATGCACATTCGGGAAATAATTCTTAACACGGTCCGTTATATACTGCGTGAAGCCAATCGTTTCACTCTTACCGAAAAATTGGATGGGCACTTCAATTTGGATAGATTTGAGATTGCCATCTTTATAAAATCCAGTACCAATCACGTTGACGAAGCTTGGGTAATAAGTATCGATATCTTCTTTGAATTTTGTAAACGTTTCATTCATATCTCGATAATTATTGGTATCTGAAGAGGCCGGAAACACCACATACTTCTCGTCAACGACTTTCCAGCCTGTAGGTGCTGATTGCCCTTTATCTGCGACAGCTGTTGCAAAATAGGAGCCCGGAACAATAGCATTGCGACTTGCTTGTTTAAATAAACCAACCACAATCGGAATATCTGCAAGGCCTTGCTGCGTACGAAGGCGACGAACAACTTCTTCAGCCATCTTCATACCTTGCTGTTCGATCTCCTTATCAGGTATCTCCGTCTCTTTCCCACTTCTCGAGTAACTAATCGAATTAAGCGCAAGACCGATTGAAATCCCTGCTAGGCGCACATTATTGTCTTTTTTCTCTAAAAAATTCTGCTCGACGATATGTGCAAGATAGATTGGTGCTTCTTCTGCAAGTTGCTCTTCAGTCAACCCTTCGATAGCTGGTGGATTTAGCCCCAACTCATCAGAAGAACCTCTCGACAACCACGAATAGGCCGTGTCCTTGTCGATATATTGTCCTTCTTGAAATAAGTATGTTTTGGGGTCAAACGTTTTAGTAGAGAGTCGTAACAGACCTTCTTCTACTTCCTGTATATCGTATTTTGTGTGAATATTATTGACGATTAAGCCACGGCTTGCGCTTTTCTTGAACGGGATAAGCGGCAGGTACATATCATCTTTCAGATGGACATCTGGAATAATAACCGTTTCCACGACACCTTCCTCGGACTCCTGAACATCTTTCTCTTTTTCTGTTCCAATTGAAGGAAGACAGCCTCCAAGGAACAAAATGGCCGCTAGTCCAGGTAGTATAAATAACTTTTTCATCATCATGACTCCTCACCGAGCACTTCTATCAATTTCGCTTCATCCCAAACGGTAATACCAAGCTCTTCAGCTTTTGCTAATTTTGAACCGGCATCTTCTCCCGCAATGACAAGATCTGTTTTTTTACTGACGCTACCACTGACTTTTCCGCCAAATGCTTCAATCTGCTCTTTCGCTTCCCCACGACTCAAAATCGCTAACTTCCCTGTCAAAACGACCGTTTTACCTACAAACGGACCATCTGTCGGCAAATCTTGGCGGGTACGCCCTTTGTAAGTCATATTCACTCCATACGTTTCCAACTTTCCAAGCATGGCAAGAACATCCTCATTACTGAAATACGTCTTGATGGAGTCGGCTACTTTGTCGCCAATTTCATGGATGGTGAGTAACCGTTCTACATCGGCTTCCATTAAGGCTGTCAGTGTACCAAATTCTTCAGCAAGAATGGTCGCCGCTTTTTCACCTACATGACGAATCCCAAATCCAAAGAGCATTTTCTCCAAAGAATTCTCCTTAGATGCTTCAATTGCTGTTAGAAGATTGGAGACAGATTTCTCCCCCATTCTTTCCAGTTCAATCAATTGCTCTTTTGTCAGGGTATATAAGTCTGATACGTCATGAACAAGATCTGCCACGTACAATTGTTCAACAACCCGTTCACCAATTCCTTCAATGTTCATGGCATTACGGGATACGAAGTGAATAATTGCCTCTTTCATCTGCGCTGGACATTGCGGGTTAACGCATCGTAGTGCCACTTCCCCTTCGATTCGTACTAGTTCCGAGTCACATACAGGACAATCTTTTGGCATTTCATAAGGCACTTCATTACCCGTACGTTTTTCAATGATAGGAGCAACGACCTCAGGAATAATGTCGCCTGCTTTTCGGATAATAACGGTGTCGCCGATTCTGACATCCTTCTCTTTGATAAGGTCTTCATTATGCAAGGAGGCACGTCCGACCGTCGAGCCTGCAACCAAAACCGGTTCCAGAATAGCCGTCGGAGTGACAACACCTGTCCTACCGACACTAAGCTCGATATCGAGTAATGTTGTCACGACTTCTTCTGCCGGAAATTTATACGCAATGGCCCATTTTGGACTTTTCGCCGTGAAACCAAGCTGTTCCTGGTCTTCAAAATTATCGACTTTCACTACAATTCCATCGATTTCATAATTTAAATCAGCACGAACGGCGGTCCATTTTTCGATATATGCGATGACTTCTTCAATCGAGTCACAATTTTGTCGTTCCTTATTTGTTTCAAATCCGAGTGAGTCGAGATTGTTCAAGGACTCTGAATGGCTGTCTTGTCCATACGCACTACCATCACCCGCAATACTATAGATAAAAACAGCCAAATTACGACTGGCAGCTATTTTCGGGTCAAGCTGTCTAAGTGAACCGGCAGCTGCATTACGCGGATTGGCGAACGGTTCTTCACCGGCTTCATCACGCGCCGCATTCAACTGGGCAAATGACTTTTTCGGCATATACGCCTCACCGCGTACTTCGATGGAAACTGCTTCCTTCAGGCGAAGTGGGATGGTCCGGATTGTCTTCAAGCTGGCCGTAATCTCTTCACCAACTGTCCCATCGCCACGGGTTGAGCCTTGGACAAACTTGCCGTCCACATAGCGAAGTGACACCGCCAGCCCATCAATTTTAAGTTCACAAATATAAGAAACCGTATGCCCGACAGCCTCTTGCGCACGTCTGTCAAAATCACGTAAATCTCCTTCATCAAAGGCGTTCGACAGACTAAGCATCGGAAATGCATGCGTGACCTTTCCGAACCCCGCTAACACTTCTCCACCAACACGTTGCGATGGCGAGTCAAGGTATACAAGATCCGGGTTTTCAGCTTCAATCGCTAATAGCTCCCGCATATAGTCGTCATAGACTGCGTCAGAAATAAGTGGCTTATCGAGCACATAGTACGCATGACCATACTCATGCAGTAGCTGATTCAATTGTTCCACTCGTTTTTCGAGTTCGACTCGATCCATCAATTTTTTTCTCCCCTTTACTTATCTTCATTGAGCTGAAGACCCCCACCTCTATAGGTACTCGGGTAAATGTATTCGTTTTTCTGTTCAGCGGGTGTTCAAACACCTGCTGAAAGAAGATAAAGCCTCTGGCGGATGTCACAGATTTTAAGGAGAGCTAATTGCGCATGCGCAATTCAAAATCTGGACACAATTACGCCAAGGCGTAATTGATTATGCTTTTTCAATCGGTGCGAATTTTGCTAGCAGACGCTTAATGCCGACTGGATCCGGGAATGCGATGTCCAATTCGACTTCCTCGCCTGTCCCTTTCACGCTGACAACCATTCCAGTCCCCCACGCTTTATGGACCGCTTTGTCGCCAGGATTCCAGCCCATCTTGTCTCCACCGCTCGTTTTGTAGATCGGCTTTTTGACTGCCGGGCGTACAGGTGTCGTATGTTGTCCTGAGATTTTATTGCCAGATGAGAATCCTGAATTTCTAGAATGGACATCTAAGATATCGTCGGAAATTTCGCCAATAAATCGAGATGGCGTATTATAGCTACCTCTCCCGAAAAGTGTACGATACGATGCTGAGGTCAAGTAAAGTTTTCGCTCCGCACGCGTAATGCCAACGTAGGCTAGCCGGCGTTCTTCCTCCATCTCTTCTTCATCCGCTAATGAGCGAGAGTGTGGGAAGACATTTTCCTCCATCCCAATTATGAAAACGACTGGGAATTCGAGGCCTTTTGCTGCGTGCATCGTCATGAGGACGATTTTTTCCTTAGACTGGTTCTCTTCCTTATCAAGTGAATCGATATCCGCGATTAACGCAAGATCCGTTAGGAAAGCGACGAGTGATCGATCACCCGTATCTTCTTCCGCACGCTTTTCAAATGCCTCCGTGACGGACAGAAACTCCTCGATGTTTTCAAGACGACTTTCCGATTCAATTGTTTTTTCACGCTGTAGCATTTCACGATAGCCTGTCTTATCGAGCACTTGCTCAACCAATTCAGTGACCGATAAATACTCCTGCATTTTTGTAAATCCAGTCATTAGTTCATGGAACTTGGCTACTTCATTCGCTGCCCTTGGCGTAATACCCATAAAGTCAACTTCTTGTAACGCATCAAAAATAGAGCGATCATGATCCATCGCAAAACGCGCCATTTTATCGAAAGATGTAGCACCAATGCTTCGTTTCGGTTCGTTGATAATGCGTGCAAGCGCAAGATCATCTTCGTTGTTGGCAATGAGACGCAAATAGGCTAGTAAGTCTTTAATCTCTTTGCGATCATAGAACTTTGTCCCGCCGACGATTGTATAGTCTAGGTTTGATTTGACAAGGTATTCCTCGATAACACGCGACTGTGCATTGGTCCGATACAAGATGGCGAACTCGTCGAGCTTCAAGTTTTCTTGTTCTTTCAACTCTAGAATTTTACCGACAACAAACTGTGATTCGTCCTTTTCATCGCTGGCTTTGTAAACGGATATTGCTTCGCCTTCTTCATTGTCCGTCCGCAGCTTCTTATCGTAACGGCTTTGGTTATTGATAATGACGTCATTCGCCGCCTGCAAGATTCGTTTTGTCGAGCGATAGTTTTGTTCAAGCATGATCATTTCAGCATTTTTATAATCTTTCTCGAAGGATAAAATATTGCTAATATCCGCCCCGCGCCATCTATAAATGGACTGATCAGAGTCGCCTACCACACATAAATTCTTAAACTTATCCGCCAACATATTAACCAGCCTGTACTGGGCATTATTGGTATCCTGATACTCGTCCACATGAATGTATTGGAATTTGTTCTGATAAAATTCAAGTACGTCTGGAACACGTTCAAATAACACGAGTGTCATCATGATTAAATCATCGAAATCCATGGATTGATTTTGACGCAAGCGTTTGGCATAGCCATCATAGACGTCAGCAATCGTTTTTTCGTACGGATTTTGCGGATTGATTTGACTGCGAAACGTTGCAGCATCAATACATTCATTTTTTGCCGAGCTAATCGTGTTCAGCATCGTACGTGGATCGTACTGCTTCGCATCCAAGTTCAACGTTTTCAAGACACTTTTAATGACCGATAATTGATCGGCCGAGTCTAGAATTGAAAAGGATTTCGAAATACCGATGCGGTCACTGTTACGGCGCAAAATCCGGACACACATGGAGTGAAACGTCGAAACCCACATGCGCTCGCCTGTACCAGCGCCTAGCAGTCCATCGATACGGTCGCGCATTTCGCGTGCCGCCTTATTCGTGAATGTAATGGCTAGGATATTAGAAGGGTAAATATTTTTCTCAACGACTAGATAGGCAATCCGATGAGTGAGGACACGTGTTTTTCCAGAACCTGCACCAGCCATGATTAGGAGTGCCCCTTCTGTTTTTTTCACTGCACGTGCTTGTTCGGGGTTCATGCCCGTTAGTAAGTCTTCTGCTATTTTATTCATCATTATCGTCCTTTCGGAACATTTGTTCTTTCATTATACACAAAATAGGCCTATCGGGAAACCGATTTCACCGCGTCAACCGTAGTCAGTGCCGCTGTCAAGTCTTCGTAAATTACATTCCCGATAATCACTGTATCCGCTATTTTCGCCATTTCTTTTGCCTCTATTGCATTTGTAATGCCGCCACCATAAAAAAGTCGCGTCTTATCTAGCACACGCGACGCCGCTTCAACAACTGTAGGATCACCGTATTGACCGCTATATTCCATATAGAATACAGGCATTTTGAAGAGATGCTCCGCCATGCGGGCATAGGCGATCACGTCCTCTTCGTCCGGCACTGCTGTCACACCCGTCAATTGTGCTGCCTTACATTCAGGATTTAAGATGCAATAGCCTTCTGTCACGATTTCATCCCAATCCATCATATGTCCATATTCACGCAAGGCCGCATGATGGATGCCATTGATCCATTCGACTTTTGTCGAGTTCAGTACAGTTGGAATGAAGTAATAATCGAAGCCTGGTGTGACGGACTCTACCGTTGAAATTTCAAGCGCAACTGGAACAGAGAAACGTCTAATTCGCACGAGCAAATCGAGTACGTTATCCAGTGTGACACCATCCGTTCCACCAACAATAATGCCGTCCGTTCCTGACTCCGCGAGCAATTCAAGCTGTTCTTCTGTCACCGTTTTAGCCGGATCTAATTTAAAGGCATGACGCCATTTTGTGAAGTCCATAGTCAACCACCCAATCTCTCTAATCAATTTCGCCTTAGCGAAATTGCGTCCGGATTTTTTTCGAGTTCGCTCGAAAAATCCCCTAAAATCCGTGACATCCGCCGGAGGCATATTATCTTCGTTCAGCAGGGGTCTTCTGCTGGATGAAGATAATGTACGTTCCTATAGTATACCAAAAAAACCGGACGAGTTCTTTCCTCGCCCGGTTGCTATTTATGTTGAACTTATGATTTCCACCTAATCTCCAGCGAAGGCGCCTTACTGGGGTAGCCGAGCGTTGTTGGCAAGATTCTTTAGTTCAATTTACATATATAGATTATATTGTTTCGTCTTGCTCTTCCTTCGTTTCCGGATACAAGCGATCCAGCACTTTGCTATAACCGCCGGAGCCATAATCGACACAACGACGAATGCGTGAAATTGTCGCTGTGCTTGCCCCCGTTTCGCTTTGAATCGTGTCATAGGTCTTTTTCAATTTCAACATTTGCGCCACTTCCAGCCGCTGTGCAAGCGACTGTAACTCACTAATTGTACAAAGGTCATCAAAAAATTCATAGCATTCATCGAGGTCTTTCAATTCGAGCATCGCTTTAAATAGCTGATCCGTTTGATGCCCACGGATTTTATCGATTTGCATAACGTTCCCCCTCCCTGAATGTCTTACTCAAGGTGTATATGTGACGGATGTATCCATACCCGGTTTAGTCGGTACGATATGAATCCAAGTCTGCCCTGGAACTAGTTTCACAGGTACGCCGTTTTCCATTGGCATGAGAATGCCGTCACTATTTTCCCACTCTATTTCTTTAGCAATACCTGCTTGAAACAGCAAGCCTTTACCGCCCGACTCGATATCGACAGCCTGTCTACCGGCACTATCGATGGTACGGTGAGCTGTTTCAAAAACGAGGATATTAGATAACTCAATTTGTTTATCATTCGCTTTGTCGATTGTTAAGTTGCCATTTACTGTCCGTTCATAGGTACCTTTTTCCGCATCATAGGCATAGACACTCGTAAAATTTGGATCTGAACTGTATTTAACAGTTACAGAGGATACACTGTCTCCTATTTTAGCATCTTCAATGGATTCATGGAAAGAAAATGACGGGATGACGGAAATGTCCATTGCGGAATTCGTCTTCAACTCAGCCTCCACTATATTTTCTTCAGAAATATAGGAGTTATGTGGTGCCTTTCGATCTTTAGAACGCCAGAATAGCGTGCCATCATACTGCATCCCATTGACATTATCAATCACATTATTTTCCAACAATTGTTTAGCATCAGGGCTATAACCATGCGCTACATAAAATGCATCCAGGCCTTTAGCGATATGGACAAAATAATCCCTCGCGCTACGAATCGGACCAATTTCTGCAGGTAATTCACTTTGGAATAAAGCCAATAGCCTTGTCACACTGCCCTCCGCAGCAAGTTCATAGATGATATCTGCATCACTAATTCCAGATTGTGGCCTTGCCTGTGGGTGGTTATTAATCGTTGCTAATACTGGACGACGTGTATTTTCTTCTTCCGACAATACACCTGTAAATGGCGAACGAACCAATTCGTCAGATACCTCTTCCATCGGCTCCTCTTTTTCCTCTACCTCATCCAACTCAGGTACAGGATCCTCTACCTTGTCGTCTTTTGAACATGCTGCTAGCAGCAACACGGCGATTGCTAAATAGAATAGCAATCCTCTCATTTTTAATTTCATTACGTCCCCCTACCTTTCCGTTACCGGAATAATTATTTCATTTTTCATCACATCAAACAATCCCATTTGCGTTACGCGGATGTATGGCAGATGAGTAGATTGCAAGAACAGGAATGTATACACGGCATCGCCATGTCGATATCCACGCTCTTTTAGCGCTTTCTTCAGTGCCAACTCTTGTTGTATGACTGTCTCTACTGGCTCTGCCGATACCCCACCGCCAATGGACAACGGAGCCGTCGCAACAATACTGCCTTCCTCAAAGAGCACCATGCCGCCGCCTATTCGTTTGATTTCATTGAAAGCATTCAGCATTTCTTTTTTGTCATTCCCAATTAAGATAATATCGCCCGTGTTAGAATATGACGAAGCAAAGCCCTGAACAGATGTGGAAAATCCTTTAAGAAGTGTATTAACGCGCCATTTTCCTTGTCGATCAACCAACATTAAAAAACTTTCATCGTGATCATCCGCAAGTTTTTCTACCGACGTATCGATGGTCACCTTGTACGGTTTCGTAATGACGTCATTCACCATTTCAAGACCGAGTGAGTCGTTAAACGTAAAATCAGCTTCCTCCAGATCAAATGCTGGCGCAAACTTGTCTACCACCGACCAATCGATGGTCGGGAATGGTGCTGTCGATTGACCGTCACGTTTCAACCACTTGCCTTTGGATAAAACATCCGTTGGTACCGGATTGTATTCATCCTCAAGGAAGTTTAAGGTTGCATACCGGCCCGTCGCAATCATACCGTGCAAGTCGGTCATATCATGGTAGCGCGCTACATTATATGACGCCATCTGATAGGCATCGATTGGCGATACCCCTGCTTCAAGCGCAACATGGATACACTTATCCATTACGCCATCCCTATAGAATGAAGGCGTTGCTCCATCTGTTGTCATCATTAAGTGATCAAACACGTTCAACTCTTTGTCGACAATCGCCTTCAATAGATGCGGTAGGTCTGGACGTATCGATGAATGGCGAAGCGTCACCCCAAAGCCATGCAATAATCGCGACTCCACTTCCTCTACTGTCATCGCTTCATGATCGCCATCTGCCCCGAGAAGTCGCATCCTTGTTAGTGTACGTTCAGATGCCCCTGGAAAATGACCTTCAATTTTCTTACCCGCCACTTTTGTAGCTTGAACAGAAGCAAACATATTCGGATCTCCTGCCATCAGACGTGGCCAACCTGTCAATTCGCCGCCTATCAGTACTTCTGGACGGTCAATCCACTGTTTAACAGCTGTTGGGTTGAATAGCTCCTTTTCGTTCTGAAGGACCGTCTGCGAATCAAACCGCGCCCACCAGTAAAATGAAAACGGCAGTTCATTGAATTGATCGAGCATAGAAAAAGAGGTTGCATGATCGAGCGACATAAAGAGGACAAGGTTATCTGAAATGAACGTCGTCGTTCCAAGTCGACCTGCATACTCTGCAAACGTTACCGGGTTATACAACTGAAACGGATGAACATGTGGCTCAATGTAACCGGATACAATTTTCTTGCCCGCAGCATCGACGATCTCCGCCCCTTCCGTCATCGGCGGCATTTCCTTACCCGCATAGACGATACGATCTCCGGCGATCCAAATGTTGCCTGTCATCCATGTTTTATAGATCGCATGCAAATATTCGGCATTAGTAATAATGAGATCCGGCGCTTTTTTACCATTGATGATATGTATTTGTCCCTGAATTTCTTGATGTTCCCACATATAGACCACTCCTTTGCAGTAACGTATCCCTTGTATTTATCCTAGCATAGCATTGGGGAAATAAATAGAGACTGTTGTGCGCTTATTCAGAAAAGGATTCTTCCGCCTTGTGACGAAATACTAGAGTACTACAATCGATTGGATTTGATGACATGACTGAAAAAATGAAGTTTGATAAAGAAATGGCGGCAGAGTATGACAAAGGCGTACGTCGGACATTGCCTACCTACGATTCCATGTTCAAGCTTGTACAGGCTTATCTTCGTGCACATACAGCACAGCAAGCAAACGTCTTAATCGTCGGAGCCGGTGGTGGCACTGAACTCGCCACGTTAGGACCGACAAATCCTGACTGGACATTTACCGCCGTGGATCCTGCACCGCCTATGCTCGATTTTGCCCGCATGAAAGTGCACGATTTAGAGATGACAGACCGCGTGGAATTTATCGAAGGTACTGTTGATGATGTCGAGGAAGGCGTATTGTTCGAGGCAGCAACATGTATGCTTGTCCTGCATTTCATTAGCGATATCGCCGAGAAACGGCAGCTGTTGAAAAAGATCAGGCACCATCTAGCACCTGGCGCACCATTCGTTTTGGCAACTATGTACGGCAATCCAAATGATCCAGCATTCGATGAGTTATTTGCACTTTGGAAAGCATACTGGCTTGATGCTACAACATTAACACAAACAGAAGTCGATGAGATGGAGGAAGCCGTCCGTGCACTTTCCTTTATTCCTGAAGAGGAGATTGTCGGTTTGCTTCGTGAAGCTAGATTTGGTCGGATCGCCAAGTTCTTCACGACGAATATGTTCGGTGGTTGGATTTGTACCGCTGAGTAAACAGGACTATCCCTTTGCTTGTGAAATTTAGCAAAGGGATTTTTCACCTTTAATCCATTCTTTTTTTCTTGAACACAATAACTGTCAATGCAAAAACACCAATAACCCAAAGTGCAATGACACCGAAATTCATCCATACTCCACCAAGCCCGACGCCACTTTCAACCTTTACTGCAATGTCTTGCAGTTGTGTATTCGGCAAATAATCCACCGCTTTTAGGATAGGGTATTTATCTGCAAATACCGTGAGCATCGATCCGAAGCTAAATAGAAATATAAAAGGTAAAGCAATTACTGAAGCTTCCATAACTGACTTAGCGAACAGTCCCAGAAGTGTCCCCAAACCAATGAAAAAGAAAGAACCTAACATGATTGCTACAACGATAACGAACAGATTCTCAGGAGAATATCCCGTTAAAAAAGCCCCAAGTACAACTACAACCATTGTTGCGATAAAGCTTAGCAAACTTTTTCCGCCAAGAATTTCTAACGTTGAAGCAGGGGAAAGCATAAGCCCACGTAGCGTGTTCTTTTCTTTCTCTTCCGCAAGAAGACTACATTGGACAAATGAACCTACAGTCACCATCGTAAAATTAATAATCAAGTAATGCGCTTCAATTGTTAAATTACCCATTTTCCCATAGATAAAAGCGAGTATAAGGGGCATGAGCGCTGTAATCGAAACAGCTGAGTTTCTTGAAATATCCTTGAAGTCTTTCTGAAAAATAGCGTTTACGCGTTTCATTGAAAATGTCATGATAGTTTCCTCCCTGTCACTTCGACGAAAATATCGCCTAATGTTGGTTCGTTTGTATGAATGGCCACGACGTTGTTTGACGACATATAGTTGAACAATTGCCCGGCATCTTCAGCCGTACTCTTCAACACGACTTTTTCATTGTTTTTCAACTCGACCGTCATTGTTGAATCGGAATACTGTTTTCTTAATTTCCCTGGTTCATCCATCAATCGAATTTTCCCTTTGTTTAAAAATGCGACTCGATCACAAAGCAACTCAGCTTCGTTCATGTCATGAGTGGTTAGGAAGATTGTTGTCCCCCGTGCTTTCAATTCACGCAACCCTTCATGAATATGTTGCGAATTCGTCGGATCAAGTGCAGACGTCGGTTCATCGAGAAATAATAGCTCCGGTTCATGTAATAATGTTCGTGCCAGTGTTACACGTTGAAGCATTCCTTTTGATAGCTTTGAAACGACTTTCTTCTTTTCGCTTGTCAGATTAACAATCGCTAACACTTCGTCAATTCGTTGTTGCGGTACTTCATATAGCTCACAATAGAGCTTCAAATTATCATAAATGGATAGCCTACCATATAAGCCACTGTTGTCTGTCAGTACCCCGATTTTCTTTCTTGAATTTCCCTTTTTCATCCCCGAAACCGGTTCTCCGAAGACAGTTGCTTTTCCGCTCGTCTGGTTTAATTGACCTGTTAGTATTTTAATTGTTGTCGTTTTTCCCGAACCACTCGGACCGAGAAAGCCAAAAATCTCTCCCTTTTTTACGTGGAAATTGACGTCCTCAAGTGCCGTCTGATTCGCGAAAACTTTCTCCAATGATTGAACTTCAATGATGTTTTCCATTGTACTCCCCCTAAAATGTGCAAGTCGTTGTTTGGTTGCTACACCTTTAGATTAGGTCGTTTTCGGCGCAAAAACATCATATTTCCCGTGAAAAGAGCCTTTTTGGGGGTGAATGGAGCTTATTTCAGGCCCAACATCACTTTTAATTCGGCCATTTTCGTTTTGGAGAGGGGGATGTTGGACTTTTTTTCATCATCCAAAATCAGACTGTAACTATTTCTCGTCCATGTAATGACTTCACGGACTTTTTGAAGATTGACGATATAGGAACGGTGACAACGGAAGAAACCAAAAAGTTGTAAACGCCCTTCAAGTTCGTTCATCGTGAACATCGTTGGAAATGCTTCCCCGTTTATATGAAGGAACGACTGACCATCATTGCTTTCAATATAATCTATTTCAGGTGGATCAAAGAGGACGATTTTTTCATTGACCTTCGTCGGAATTTTTTCAAATCGAACTGGTTGAATGTCTGGTTTTTCTATTTCGGTGCTTGCTTCCAAAGCTGAAGATTGTTCTTCCTCAACTTCAATAGTAGGGTTATCCTCTTCAATTTCCTCTGCCATTTGAATTTCGTGCAAACCGCTTTCATCCAATTTAAATACCTTATCTGCCAAAGTAACCGCACTCTCCATATTACCCGTGAGAATGAGTATACTTTTCCCTTTCGCACGCAACTCTTCCAACATAATCATCAATACGCGTTGTGTTTCAATGTCGATGTTTTGGTCAGGTTCTTCAAAAATGAGTATGTCAGGATTTTGAATAAGGAGCCTCCCAAATTGGATTCGTCTTTGCTCAGAATAAGATAGTTTCTTTATCCTGACATTTCTTTTCTCTTCCAGATGAACTTTTCGCAAAATCACTGAAGTTGCTTCATTTGTATTGTAAAGTTTTCGATAAAGATCAATCTGTTCCGCAACCGTCAATCGCTCATATAACGCTTCATTAAGAAATGAAAAACCAATATCCGAAAGATGGACTTTCGAAATCTCAGCATTACTTATGTATATCTCACCATTTAAAATAGGCATCTCCTTAGTCAGCATCTGTAGAAGCGTGCTGCGCACATTAAGACTCGAGTAAATTGCCGTAATTTGACCCCTATCTACGGATAAATTAAATACGGAGAATATGAGTGAATCGTTCAATCTCTTCTCAACATTCGTAAATCGCAAACCCATCTTCTCTTCACCTTTCTATTCTTGTATTATCTTAAGTATAAATAACCAATAAAATCCTGCAACTATATATTTTGTAAAACAGAAAAAGACCATTCTCTCATTCCTAAGAAAATGGTCTTCTTGTTTATTCAAATCTACATCCGTCGATATCTGTTCGATAAAATCTTTCACATAACATCCAATAGGGAATTACGAATTTTTTTCCATTCTTCCTTCTCCATAATTCTCACAATCGGTTCTTGCTCACTCATTACTTCAATATAATAATCAGAAGTCACATATGCATGGTGCTCAGCCTCTGGATTCAACTGTACTCTTGCCGGAAAAATACTATCATACCCAGAAATCCAACTTGAATAACAAACTTTAAAAAACATCGGTTCATATGAAAGTGAATGAGCTCCAGTTTCTTCTCTTTCCTTCCAAAAATTAATTGCTAACTGATCGAAATCAGAACGTGTTAATAATGGATAAAAACGAAACGAGATAACAGCCGTATCCTTTTTAAGATTTTCATATATAAACACATACAACCTTGAACTTCCTGCTTCTTCAAACACTAAAATAAAATTATGCAAGCAACTCATATCATAAAAATGCAATTGATTTTTTAAATTACAAAAAGGATTTTCCGTGAGCGGTTCCCATAGTTCTAATTTTTCATTCATCGCTTTACCTCCATTCCAATTGTGAATCACAAAAAAAAAGGATTTTATCTTTAGCATATGAAATACTAGATCTTATAGCTCCTTGAGTACGATTTGTATATAGCTTTCCATTAATAAAAATAGCCCTCAAACCATCATCTGATGATTTTGAGGGCTATTTTTATTCAAACGTACGCCAGCCGATATCTCTTCTATAGAAGAAACCGTTCCATTCAAGCTCAGACAATCCTTTGTATACTTTGTCTTGTGCTTCTTTTAACGAATCTGCCTGTGCAGTGACAAGAAGTACACGACCGCCGTTGCCGACAAATTCAGTGCCACTCGCTTTCGTACCTGCATGGAAGACATCCAAACCTTGCGCCAACAAAGCATCCAGATTAGGCAATGCAGCACCTTTTTCAGGGGTTCCCGGATATCCGTCCGCTGCAATGACAACGCCTAACATTGCTTCGTCATGCCACTTAAGATCATATGGTTTGCTATCCATTAGCGCTGCCATGAATTCACCAAAATCAGATGCCATCCGTGGAAGAACGACTTGTGTTTCTGGATCTCCGAAACGAGCATTGAATTCAATGACTTTCGGTCCTTTATCTGTGAGGATTAACCCCGCATATAAAATTCCTGTAAATGGAGTCCCTTCCGCAGCCATAGCTTCAACAGTTGGAACAACCACTTTGTCATAAGCTTCTTGCACGACTGCGTCCGAAATTTGTGGTACTGGCGAATAGGCACCCATCCCCCCAGTATTCGGCCCGCGATCACCGTCATAGGCACGTTTATGGTCTTGTGCTACTACCATTGGGTAAATCTGTCCGTCGTGGACGAATGACATATAAGAGAATTCTTCACCTTCCAAGAATTCCTCAATGACGACACGTGATGAAGATTCACCAAACTTCTGGTTACCAATCATATCGTCAACTGCATGTAGTGCTTCGTCCAGTGTCATCGCAACGATAACACCTTTCCCTGCCGCAAGACCGTCTGCTTTTACAACGATTGGCGCTCCGTTTTCACGAATATACGCCTTCGCTTCTTCTGCATCGGTAAACGTTCCAGAGTCAGCTGTCGGAATATTGTACTTGGCCATTAAATCTTTGGCGAACGATTTACTGCCTTCGATTAGCGCTGCCGCTTTTGTCGGCCCAAAAGCCTTCAGACCATGTTCCGCAAAATAATCGACGATTCCTTCACCAAGCGGTTGTTCAGGACCGACAAATGTCAGATCTACATGATTTTCTTTTGCAAACGACACCAATGCTGCAAAATCGAATGCATCAATTTGTACGCATTCCGCATCATTTTTCATACCATCATTACCTGGTGCTACAAATACTTTCTTAACTGAAGGGGAGACATTGAACTGTCTAGCAATCGCGTGCTCGCGGCCGCCACTCCCGATAACAAGTATATTCAATCCATTTCCTCCTCAATGTTTGAAATGACGAACGCCTGTGAATACCATCGTAATCCCGTATTCATTAGCTTTTTTAATAGAGTCTTCGTCTTTTACAGATCCACCAGGTTGGATAATTGCCGTAATGCCCGCTTTCGCTGCTGCTTCGACCGTATCATCCATTGGGAAAAATGCATCCGATGCAAGTGCTGCACCTTTCGCACGTTCACCCGCTTGTGTAAGTGCAATATTCGCTGCGCCAACACGGTTCATTTGCCCAGCACCAACACCTAATGTCATGTTGTCATCAGATACAACGATGGCATTCGACTTGACATGCTTCACAACTGCCCAGCCCAATTTCATCGCTTCCCATTCAGCTTCCGTCGGTTCACGGTCCGTTGCCACTTTGATCGTTGCATCTGCAAAACCATAAGCATCTGGTTCTTGCATTAACAATCCGCCTTCAACAGATACTGTGTTCCATTTATCTTTTTTGTATTGATCAAATGAAATCGTCATCAAGCGAATGTTTTTCTTCTGCGTCAAGATCTCAATCGCCTCTTGCGTGAAAGCAGGTGCAATGATAATTTCAAGGAAAATACCTGATAGTTTCTCCGCAGTTGCTGCATCTACTTCACGGTTTAAGGCAATAATGCCACCGAAGATAGAAGTCGAGTCTGCTTCGTATGCTTTATTGAACGCATCAAAGATCGTTTCGCCCGTTCCAACACCACAAGGATTCATATGCTTCACGGCAACAGCAGCAGGTCCTTCGAATTCTTTAACGATTTGGATCGCTGCGTTTGCATCTTGGATATTGTTATACGACAACTCTTTACCGTGCAATTGCTCTGCATAGGCAATGGAGAAATCAGAACCAAGTGGACGGCTATAGAATGCTGCTTTTTGATGAGGGTTCTCACCATAACGGAGTGGTTGTTTTAGTTCGTATGTATACGTAACCTGCTCCGGGAATTCTTCGCCCGCAAGATCCGTTAGATAACCGGAAATGAGCGCATCGTATGCTGCTGTATGACGGAATACTTTCGCCGCAAGACGTCTGCGTGTTTCAAGTGTCGTTTTGCCATCTGCTGTTAGCTCGGCAATAACTTGCTCGTAATCTACCGCGTCGACGATTACTGTCACGTACGCATGGTTTTTTGCAGAAGCACGAAGCATAGCTGGTCCACCGATATCGATATTTTCGATTGCATCGTCAGTCGAAACATCTGGTTTTGAAATCGTTTCTTTGAACGGGTATAAGTTTACACAAACGATATCGATTGGCTGAATGCCGTGTTCTTCCATTTGTGCTTGGTGAGATGGATCGTCTTGTTTTGCAAGAAGTCCGCCGTGAATCATTGGATTGAGTGTTTTTACACGGCCTTCCATAATTTCAGGGAAGCCTGTTACTGCGTCGACAGCTGTTACTGCGACGCCATTGTCCGCCAAGTGCTTCATTGTTCCACCTGTAGATAATAGCTCATACCCAAGACCTTCCAACACTTTTGCAAATTCCAAAATACCACTTTTGTCCGATACGCTAAGCAGTGCACGTTTTTTCACGAATAAACCCTCCATTTTTGGTAGTACTGAAATATATGTTTTATTAAGGTTAGTTGAATTATTGATTCCTCTGAAATTCGCTTGGCGCTAGGGGATGCCTCCCGCAAGACGCCAGACAGAAAACCACTGTCCGTCTTCTTACTCCGGCTACCCCAAGTAGGCGCCTTCGCTGGATTGGTATTCACATCCATAAGCTCAACTAATATATAAGTAAAGCCGGTAAAAAGTTACCGGCTAAATAGTCTATTTAATGTTTCTTTATATAGATCATGTTCAACAGCATGGATCGCTTCGGCAGTCTTGGCTGCATCGCCGTCTATGACATCCACCGCACGTTGTGCAAGAATCGGTCCTGTATCCATTCCCTCATCCACAAGGTGAACGGTGACACCCGTTACTTTCACGCCATGCTCAACGGCTTGTTCAATCGCATCTTTTCCTGGAAATGATGGAAGCAGCGATGGATGGATATTCACAATACGGGAAGGGTACGCCGCCAATAGCGGTTGCCCAACAAGGCGCATATAGCCCGCCAAGACAAGCCATTCCGCGCCTGCTTCGCGAAGTGCTTCAAGAATCGCTTCTTCGTATGTATCTTTCGAGTCGAAATCTTTTGGTCGTAATGCTGCAACTGGGATGCCCGCTTTTTCGGCACGCTCGACAACAAAAGCTTCCGGCTTATTCGTCACCATCAGGACGATTTCAGCGTTCAGCTCACCGTTACGGCTGGCCTCTTCGATTGCTGCAAAATTACTGCCGCTTCCTGATGCGAAAACGGCAATTTTCATTTTGTTTGTCATTTGGAAAGACTTCCATCATGCTCGCCTGTGAACGTTACACCAACACCTGCTACCACGCGACCGATTTTGTACGCTTTTTCGCCATGTTGTTCAGCAATGGCAATCGCACGATCCGCTTGATCAGCTGGAAGTGCAATGGCAAAACCAACACCCATGTTGAATACGCTGTATAGATCTTTATCCAACAACTGACCTTTTTCTTTCAGCATGTTGAATACAGGAAGCACTGGCCATGAACCTAGGTCAATTTCTGTTCCAAATCCATCGGCAAACATACGTGGTAAGTTTTCGAAGAATCCTCCACCCGTAATATGGCCCATTGAATGAACGTCCAATTCTTGGTGCATTTGTAGAACAGGCTTCGCATAGATTTTCGTCGGCTCAAGAAGTGCATCGCCAACTGTTCCAAGATCCTCGTACCCATCGATAACACCATCAATTGCATAGCCATTATCTTCAAGAACGATTTTACGAACCAGTGAGTAACCGTTTGAGTGAATACCGCTTGAAGCGATCCCAACAAGGACGTCGCCTACAGCCACTTTTTCACCTGTGACAATTTTACTTTTTTCACAAGCTCCAACTGCAAAGCCAGCAAGATCGTACTCATCGATTTCATAAAGACCCGGCATTTCTGCTGTTTCTCCGCCGATTAGCGCTGCGCCTGATTGTACACAACCATCTGCAATTCCTTTAACAATCGCTTCAACCTTTGCAGGAACAGCTTTTCCAAGTGCGATGTAATCAAGGAAGTAAAGCGGTTCTGCGCCTTGCGCGACAATATCATTGACACACATAGCGACACAGTCAATACCGATTGTGTCATGCTTATCAGCCATAAATGCTAGCTTCAACTTTGTTCCGACACCATCTGTACCTGAAATAAGAACCGGCTCTTTATAATCGAGTGCAGAAAGATCGAACATGCCTCCGAAACCGCCAAATGTTCCCGCAACACCCTTACGTGCAGTACGTGCAACGTGCGACTTCATCCGTTCAACTGACTCGTAGCCAGCTTCAATATTTACCCCTGCACTTTCATACGCCTTCGACATGTAAAAGCCTCCCTATCAAACGATTTCTTTTTTATGTGGTAGTACTGTATCTGAATAGATTTCTGTAGGATACTCTCCCGTGAAACAAGCCAAACATTGCCCACAATTTTTCATACTATCTGAACGTCCAATAGCTTTAAGCATCCCATCAGCAGATAGGAATGTAAGCGAATCTGCGCCAATAAGTTCTCGAATTTCATCAATTGACCTGTTTGTCGCGATCAATTCTGAATCGGTACTTATATCAACGCCATAGAAACATGGACTGACTAGTGGTGGGGACGCAATGACGACGTGAACTTCCGTCGCACCTGCTTCTTTCAACAGATTGACAATCCTTTTCGATGTGGTGCCGCGAACAATCGAATCATCCACCATGACAACTCGTTTACCGTTCACAACTTGCTGAACTGGAGAAAGTTTCATCTTCACGCCTTTTTCGCGCATCTCCTGTGTCGGTTGGATGAATGTCCGTCCGACATAACGATTTTTAATAAGACCAAGTTCATAGGGAATTCCACTTTCCTCAGAAAAACCTATAGCTGCCGAAATACTTGAATCGGGTACACCCGTGACAACATCTGCTTCAATATGAGCTATTTCACGTGCAAGCTGTTTACCGCAACGCTTCCGAGCCATGTGAATATTAATACCGTCAATATCCGAATCGGGGCGTGCAAAATAGACGTATTCCATCGAACACATAGCTGAGTCCGCAGCTTGAGCAAATCGGTCCGACTGAAGGCCTTTATCATTAATAATGATTAGTTCTCCCGGCTCTACCGAACGAATCCATTCCGCGCCAATAATATCGAACGCACATGTCTCAGATGCTACGACCCACGCATCTCCCAATTTCCCAAGGGACAGTGGACGTAGACCGTTCGGATCCTGCGCAACCATCAATCCATCATCAGTCAATATTACAAACGCAAACGCACCTTTTAACATCGACAATGCTTTTTTCACACGGTCGCGCTGCGTTAAAGATCCGCTGCTTCTCTTAATTAGATGCGCCAACACTTCTGTATCAGAGTTCGTCTGAAAAATGCTACCTTGGCGTTCAAGATGCTCTCGTAGTTCGACCGCATTCACAATGTTTCCATTGTGAGCGACCGAAAGGCTACCTGTTGTTGAGCGAAAAACAAGCGGTTGAACATTTTCAATTCCACGGCCGTTATCCGTCGAATAGCGAACTTGCGCAATTGCCGCATTTCCTTTTAAATCGTTAATCTCATTACCGGAAAACACTTCATTAACAAGGCCTTCGCCTTTAATCACATGAAACTTTTTGCCTTCCTTCGTAACGATCCCGGCTCCTTCTTGTCCCCGGTGTTGTAGAGCGTGCAGACCATAATAACTGATCTGCGCCGCATCTTCATGCCCCCAAATGCCAAACACACCGCACTCTTCGTTTAAGCCTCTGAGTTCAGCAAGCATTGGATAGCTCCTTTCCAAGCAGAACGGTATTCTTCAACCGCCCCGTTGATTAACATTCCATTTTCACCATGAATAACGATTTGATTACTATCCGTTACTACACCGATTTTCACGGCATCTGCCACAGCTTTTTCAAATGCTACCATATTTTCTTCTTTTACAGTTACAAGGAAACGTGATTGCGTTTCACTGAACAATGCTGTTACAGCAGAACCCGCGATTGTAACTTCCGCGCCAAGTCCTTCTGCATCGAATGCTTTTTCACACAATGCAACTGCGAAACCACCTTCGGATAGATCCGTTGCAGATTGAACGAGTTTGTTTTGGATGGCAGCAAGAAGTTGTTGTTGACGAGCTGCTTCAATGTCAAGGTCGATTGCTGGTGCTTGACCAGAAATTGTACCATCTGTCATCTGTTGAAGTTCACTGCCTCCAAATTCAGTTGCCACTTCACCGATTAAGTAAATCGCATCGCCTGCGTTTTTGAATGCAGTTGTTGTCGTTTCAGATAGGTCATGGACGATACCAACCATACCAATTGTTGGTGTTGGGTAAATTGGAACACCATTCACTTCATTAGATAATGACACATTACCACTAATAACTGGTGCATTCAATTTACGACATGCTTCTGAAATTCCTTCAGCTGATTTCTCAAACTGCCAGAATACTTCCGGCTTGTCCGCGCTACCGAAGTTTAGGCAATCTGTAATCGCAATCGGCTCTGCGCCTGAACAAATAAGATTACGTGCTGCTTCCGCTACTGCAATTTTACCGCCAGTTTCTGGATCTAGATAGACAAAACGTGAGTTACAATCAGAAGTCATTGCAAGTCCTTTATTCGTGCCACCGACACGGATAACACCTGCAGATGAACCTGGTGCAACAATCGTGTTGGAACGTGCTTGTGTATCGAATTGGTTATAAACCCATTCTTTCGAAGCAATCGTTGGTCGTTGTAGTAATGCTTTCAGTGTTTCATCCAAATCGGCAACGACAGGCTCTGTCTTTTCCATTGCTTGGAACTCTCTAAAGTAAGCAGGTTCCTCTGATTTTTTATGATAAACCGGTGCATCTTCCGCAAGTGCGTCTGCCAAAACTTCCGCAACCACTTCACCTTTATGAAGTAAGCGTAGCATTTTATCGTCCGTCACTTTACCAATTGACACCGCTTCGACGTGATATTTTGCAAAAAGATCTATAACTTCTTGTTCACGTCCTTGTTTTACAACAAGTAGCATACGCTCCTGTGATTCTGACAGCATCATTTCATACGCCGTCATTCCTTCTTCACGTTGTGGAACAAGATCAAGATTTAATTCAACACCATAACCTGCTTTTGACGCCATTTCAGCCGCTGACGAAGTAAGTCCCGCCGCTCCCATGTCTTGAATCCCAATTAACGCTTCTGATTTAACAAGTTCAAGACATGCGTCCATCAAAAGCTTTTCAAGGTATGGATCCCCTGCTTGCATTACTGGGAGTTCCGCTTCTTCATCGACTGTTACTTCAACTGAAGACATCGTTGCGCCGTTAATACCATCACGGCCCGTTGTAGCACCTGCATACATCACTATATTCCCTATACCGGAAGCAATACCTTTTTGAATATCTTCATGATTTAACAAACCAACAGCCATCGCATTTACAAGTGGTCGTTTGGAATAACAGTTGTCGAACTGGACTTCGCCAGCAATCGTCGGAACACCAACGATATTTCCGTAACTAGCAATACCTGCAACCGCTTCTTCAAATAGAAAACGATCACGTGCATCTGTTAGATCCCCGAAACGCAATGAGTTAACTAGTGCTACAGGGCGTGCCCCCATAGAAAAGACATCGCGTAAAACTCCACCCGCACCTGTTGCCGCGCCGATAAACGGTTCGATTGCAGACGGTGAGTTATGTGATTCCATCTTGAATACAACCGCTTGGTTATCACCGATATCTACAATCCCAGCACCTTCACCTGGTCCTTGAAGGACGCGTGTTCCTTCAGTTGGGAATTTACGAAGTACCGGTTTAGAACTTTTATATGAACAATGTTCTGACCATAAAGCAGAGAACAGACCCGCTTCTGTATAGTTCGGAAGGCGACCCAACATTTCCTCTACACGTAAGAATTCTTCGTCAGTCATCCCCAATTGTAGGTATAACTTTTCATCTTTAATTTGCTGAGCGTTCGGTTCATGCTTGGCTGACATTGTTTTCACTCCACCTTTTCAAGATTGAATTGAATAGAGGCAATCCGTCTGTACCTCCGATAATTTCCTCAACAGCACGTTCAGGAAGCGGCATCATGCCAAGTACATTTCCTTGTTCATTCAAAACGCCCGCAATAGCTTCTGTACTACCATCAGCATTGCCATCCGCATATGTAAAGACGATACGGTTATTATTCTTCAAATCTGCTACAGTATCTTCATCCACAAAATAGTTGCCGAATTCATGAGCAAATGGGATGGTAATTTCTTGCCCATTCTCATAACCAGCTGTGAAATTAGAGTCCGTGTTTTGGACTGTCAATTTCGCTTTGCCTGATCTGAATTTCAATCCTTTATTGCGTAGGAATGCTCCTGGTAGAAGACCTGCTTCCGCAAGGATTTGGAAACCGTTACCTACACCAAGAACTGGTTTACCTGATGCTGCAAATTCCTTTAAGCTAACAATCGCTTGTGAACTCTGCGCCAAAGCACCCGGACGAAGATAATCGCCATATGATGCGCCACTTGGAATGAGGACTGCGTCAAAGCCGTCAAGATTAGCTTCTGTATGCCATACATAGTGTGCGTCTTTGCCCAGTACTTCATTTACCGCGTGATGCATGTCGATATCGCAGCCCGATCCTGGGAAAACTAGAATAGCGAACTTCATTTGCCCGCGACCTCCCCGATTTCGTATCGGTAATCTTCGATAACTTTATTGACTAAAAGCTTGTCGCACATTTCTTTGACACGTGCATCGATTTCTATAGCTGAACCAGCTAGTTCAAGTTCAATCATTTTTCCGATGCGGACGTTTTCGACTTCCTGATAACCCATCGTTTGAAGCGCTTCTTTTGCTGCAATTCCTTGTGGATCAACAACACTTTCACGGAGTGTTACGTATACGTTTACTTTCGTCATGTCTTTTTTCCTCCCAAATGGAATTAGATTGTTTGCAAAGCTGCGTCAATAATTTATTTTAATCAAGACGGAGCCGTTTGAAATTGGTTTCGATAGACTGATGTGTGCAACACTCAATCATAAGTATCCCCCTATTAAGCCCAAATACCTGTGGATTCAATCTCTTGTAACAGCTCTTCAATGTCGTCAGTCATGATGGTCACATGGCCCATTTTACGATTATCTTTTGCTTCTTCTTTACCGTATAGATGAATCGACCAATCAGGATGATTCGTAACAACTTTCTTGAGTGGAGCAACATGTTGACCAAGTACATTCACCATAATGGATGGCGCCCATAGTTTCGGCTTGCGAAGTGGCCAACCGCATACTGCACGGACATGCTGATGGAATTGTGATACATTACAAGCCTCAATTGAATAATGTCCTGAATTATGAGGTCTTGGTGCTAACTCATTAATGATAATTTCATCGTTTTCCAGCACAAACATTTCAACCGCCAATGTCCCTACAAGTTCAAGATAATCAGCAATTTTCGTCGCTGCCTCTTCAGCTTGTGCGATAACGCCCTGGCTTACGCGTGCAGGAACAATGGACTCGTGTAAGATATGGTTCTCGTGAATATTCTCAGCAACAGGTAGGCAATAGGATTGACCTGCCGCATTGCGCTGGATAATAACAGAAATTTCTTTTGTGAACGGTACAAATGCTTCTGCGATGCACGCCGAATGTGCAAAAAGCGGTTCTGCTTCATGTAAACTTTCTTCTGAAGCAATCTTCACTTGCCCTTTCCCGTCATAACCACCAAATGCTGTCTTGACGATACATGGGAAGCCTACGCTTGCAATTTTTGACGTTAGCTCTTCATACGTCTGTGCTGTCACATAGTTGGCAACAGGTGCACCCGATGCCGTGATTTCCGCTTTTTCATTAATGCGGTTCTGTGTAATCCGGACAAGCTCAGCGCCCTGTGGCACGTGTGCAATTTGGCTAAGCCTTTTAAGACCTTCATAATCGATATTTTCAAATTCATACGTAATGACATCACTGACTTCGCCTAGCTCTTCAAGTGCTGCTTCATCGTTATAAGGAGCAACGATTCGAATATCGGCAATTTGACCACAAGGTGAATCCATAACAGGATCCAGTACGGCGATTTTGAATCCGGCTTCCTTCGCGGCAAGCCCCATCATACGACCAAGTTGTCCCCCACCGATAATTCCGATTGTCTGTCCAGGCAAAATGGTTTTCATACTAAATCACCGCTACTTTCCAATGCTATATCGCGCATTTGATGACGACGTTCTTCAAGACGCTTCATTAATTCAGGATTATTGACCCCTAGGAACTGAGCCGCAAGCAGTCCAGCATTCACAGCACCCGCTTTACCAATTGAAACAGTTGCAACTGGTACGCCTCCAGGCATTTGAACAATCGACAGAAGTGAATCCATCCCATTCAACGCTTTAGACTGAACCGGCACGCCAATCACAGGAAGTAATGTTTTCGCAGCAACCATTCCAGGAAGATGAGCTGCCCCACCCGCTCCAGCGATAATCACGTGTATTCCCCGTCCCTGGGCTTGTTCTGCGTATTCAAACATGAAATCAGGCGTACGATGCGCTGAGACAACTTTCTTCTCATACGGAACAGCAAGCTCGTCCAAAATGTCACATGCATGTTTCATTGTTTCCCAGTCACTCTTGCTTCCCATGATCACACCGATTTTCGGTTCCACTTATAATCCGCTCCTTTATAATCAAAGTTCAACGATATGAACATAAGCCAACTAAAAGCCCTATGTCATTCTAAATCGATGAACTTCCTTTTAAAAAACTAAAACGTCCTTGAATAAACCGCTCTTCACCACGCATGAAAAGCAGATTATTCAAGGACGTTAACTTATGCGTTAAGATGATTTTACCCATAGGTATCCACACACCTTTCGCTACGTTTCCTGAAAAGTCGCTTTCCCGCATAGTCCGGGCATTACGGTGCCCTGGTAGAAACACTAAGGCCAATTCCTCAGTATATATGGGGATTCTATCTCTATACACATTTTATCAAGACTTTTCGCTTTCGTCAACGCTAAAAACCGAACGTTAATATATTTTTTATTTTAATCGTTCGTATTTCTGTCATTTTATCACTCAGTCAGTATTCCTTTGAACTTGATAAGTTGCCGTACCGGAACGTATTGCCCATTCACTTCCGTAAACAGCGGCTCTTCTTTCCTTCCAGCAACCATGTATCCATCAGCAGCCATTCTTTTCAAACAATCATCGATACTCTCTTCTTCTCCTACTTCAAACCACACTGTTTTCTTTTGGCTCATTTTTCTAACTTCCCTTTCTTCACCGATTTCAACCAGAAACCACCGTGTATCGTTTTTGCCTCATATGCAATGATAAATGCCTTCGGATCAATCTCTTTAATTGTCACATAAAGGTTCAGTTCAGATTTACGTGGGGTAAGAATCTGCAGGGCTGATCGATCACCATCAAGACCATTGGCGGACCAATCTGTCACTCCAAACCCCTTTTCTCTTAGTATAGCTGGCAATTTCAAATTTTTCTCCGCAGTAATCACATTCACCATAATGTAACCCAATGCCATCTTCTCTTCGATTTTGGTACCGATAATCACACCGCACCCATAACCTAATGCATAAGCAACTAAGTTTTGAATTTGGTTAAGATTGTCAAGAACTAAACCAAGTCCTACCACATAAATAACAACCTCCACCATACTAACGGTAGCGGCAATATACCTGTACCCTTTCATCGTCAAAATCATGCGTACTGTAAAGAAAGTGACGTAGACAATATTTATTGCGAATATGATCAGCACCATTTGCATAGCTATTTCTCCTTTCGTCGCATAACTGTTATCCTATCGTTGTTAGAAAGTGAATTCAAGGGGAGAATGACAAATAGTTGAATGAATATTGATAATAGTGGTATGAACAGGACAACGAAGGGAGCAGTTTGTATAACTTTTCCGCGCCTTCTAGAAGTGATTCAGTCAATATCTTCACAGGTTCCTACTATAAGTAAGGAGGATTCCTTCCACCATCAAGCTGACTTCCCTTCTGACTACGGATTTTATGCCGCTCAGTCCCACTGTAAGGTGCCTGTTCTCAGTTTATACAGATATTCATCTATTCTTATACCCTCGATGCCCCACTGTACTTCTAATTATGCCCCCATAATTCTTATTCCAACTAAGTATTCCCACAAACATTACCATGCGTTTAATCAAGTACTTTCCAACTACCAGCAATATCAATGCGAGTGAATCAATTTCATAATAGAGATATTGGACTTAATATCCGAACAAGGTTGATTTACGCTTCCTGCGGGCACGGCTTCAGCCAATCGAACAGCGCAGGGTTCGATTGGCCGTATTTTTGCGTTTTTTTGCAGAAATTAAGGCATCTGTTTCGCTGCTCCCAACGCTTTGCTTTTGGTCGCAAAAGCCGTTCTACTTGACGGCTCTTCCTGTGGGTTCTTCAGCTTGCGCTGTTCTCGCTGGACTCGCTGCCTTTCTCTCCAATCAACGAAAGTAGTAGGTAATATTGGCGATGGATTAAATGAATAGTCCTATAATCGTTCGGGTTTTTAAACGTAATAGGTAATTATGAAATTGATTCAAGTAGAGAACAAAAGCGCAAGCGCCTGTTCAGCCCCGACAAGTAGGAAGATACAGTTCATCAATCCCTCCGCACTGAAGCGACTAGAGGGGCTAGGCACTGGAGCCTAGACGCAAAATCTCTACGTTGCAACTTATCCACAATTCGAGTTTTTATAATTTAGTATAAATAAAAGCGCCTTGATTTTTAAAAATCAAGGCGCTTTACACTATTTAATGGCATAATTACTTTTTAAACACAAAAAAAGCCACTACCTATTGGCAATGACCTTGCGCCCGGCGACGTCCTACTCTTGCAGGGGGAAACCCCCAACTACCATCGGCGCTGAAGAGCTTAACTTCCGTGTTCGGGATGGGAACGGGTGTGAC
>NZ_JBIWFE010000009.1:0-195405 GCF_044762865.1 Sporosarcina sp. NPDC096371 | reverse complement strand
ATGAACGCGCTTGGCAATGTCCATACCAACAACGAGTGTATTTTCAGTAACTTGATTAATTTTTTCATTCCATTTAAACTGCATAGAGAAGTCCTCCTTGTTTGATGATGGGTCAATGGTCGTTGACACTCATGCATCATACAAGAGGGCTCTTTTTCTTTCAAGACCCCGAACATCCTTCAAACAGGAATGCTGCCCCGTTAGTTGAGTAACTGATTAATCAGTCGTTTAATACAGTGTAGCACATTCACAAATATTGGTGTAGCGTGTAGAGAAGTTGTGTAACAAATGTGATTGGCCGATACGATAAGCTCAATCGATTCAACTTTAAGTAGCTTACATCGACAACCGTAACAAGCTCCTAGAAGCGTTTACCGTGCCTGTGAACTTTGAGAATGTAGTAGTGTGGAATCCATTTTTACGCAGGTTGTCTAATCGTTGATACAGAGCCTTGTGAGAGCATGACAAAAAGGGCTTGCATACATGGGAAACGACCATAAACGCGAGTCCTATTCTAATTAATCTAAAGCGCCAGTTAGTTTAAGTACAATGCTTCACAAACTTATTTACCTTGTAGTTCTTCATGGTTAATCTCTTCAATAATTTCTTTAGTATCATCTTTCTTTAACCATCATTACTTCTACATCGTTAGTCGGACTAATTGCGTACCAAAACCTTTTATCCTCTTCAACATTAATTATTTTTGCAGGTTCGTCACCAGAATATATAAAAGGTGCTTGGTTCATTGAGGTCCATTTTATCGGGGAATTCCATTCAGTACCTCTTGTATGTTTCCATTCCCATTGTTTATCCTCTTTTTCAAAGTAAGCAATAAAGATTTTCCCTCCGTGTTCATTATTTTCTTTGAAAACTGCTATTGCATCATCTTCGTGTATTACATTAAACTCCTTTTTAACAAGCTCATATGTATAATCAACTTCCCCAATATGCATTTTCTTCAACTTTTCATGAAAGAAACTCTCAAATGTTAGTTGTTGCGAACAACCAACATTTAAAAGTATCGAAAAAACTGCTATTGCTAATTTCCCCATCATTCTCTCCCCCCTTAATAATTAGAAAACCTTCTTGTTCAACTAAACTGCACCGTTAGTTGAACAAGAAACGCGCTTGTACACGGAAGTAGTTAACCCCAAATTTAAGCACAAAAAAAGACCCTACATGTAGGATCTTTTTCTAGCTATTATTAAGCTTTTTGAACGTTTGTAGCTTGTAGGCCACGTTGTCCTTGTTCGATTTCAAACGTTACACTTTGACCTTCGTCTAAAGATTTGAAACCATCGCTTTGGATTGCTGAGAAATGTACGAATACGTCCTCTCCTGCTTCACGCTCGATGAAACCAAAACCTTTTTCTGCATTAAACCACTTAACTGTACCTTGTTCCATAATTGTTGCCTCCTAGTGCGGATATCCACACAATGTGTTACTATCCTTGCTCAAATACCTTAGACGAAAAACAAAATCTATTCTTAATCTGAAATAGAACAAAAATAATTCTTTCTAAGAATAACATATATATGATGAAATAGATAGCAAATGCCCGTCCATGGAAGTAGTTAACTTCATTACTCAATAAGACCATAGATGCCCTATAAAGGCAGTCTATTGTAAACCTAACCTCCTTCGTTAGTTCAACAAGAAAGAAGAGCTACCTAAGCAGCCCCTTGATCTTTCGCTAACCCTACTCGTTAGTTCAACAAGAAAATTTCTAATTCTTAATAACTAATTTCTCGCTAAATATTTGTTTTAACATCATTCCTTATTCAATTAGTCTGCCCTACAGCGGTAATTTTGCAAGTTGAAATTGCAAATCTAACGGTTGTTTGAGGATCTATTGGTAAAGTGCCTAACACAATGCCAAGACCTGTTTGTTCTACGTTAAAATCTGCTGTCATTGAACCATTGATTGCGAAAAGACTCACTGTTGAACCGATAAGTGTATTTAGCAATTGTCTTATTGGTCGCTCACGACAATCACATTCACACCCAGAAGTAACAGGTGGCAACAAGTTGATAGTAGGTCCAGGCGGTAAAAAACCTACCCCCGTTACATCAGAAATATTTACCGTAAAGGTTCCCGCTACACCTGTAACAGTAACTAAAAAATCATTTACTTCAACAATTTCGTATAAAAAAAAGAGAGGCTGTACATTTGGTGAATCTGCAATAGTGCCAAGAATTACAGTTTGCCCAACAAGTTGTTGTAAGACGAACTGAAGTGGAGAAACACAACAGTCACAAAGACACGAAGAAGAGGGGGCTGGAAGACAACAACTATTTAGTGCTGTGTACTTAACTGGCGGACAACATCCGAAAGGTTCTATTTTAGTGATTTTCTTTTTTTTGGACATAATTTCACCTCATTATTTCTTATAGTATATGTTTTTAAGAAATATGAGATTAGATTAAAACCTACTCAGGTTCTTATTGAACAAACCTGCTTCTAAAGTTGAACAAGAACAGGTCACTCCCCATAATTTGTTCATCACTTTTCATCGAAATAAATATGATCATCGAATAGATATTTGAATAGGAATATTTCAATTTATATTAGGTTCCCTGAAATCAAATTACCTTATTTACCCAATATTTAAGTCTGCGGATTTGCATGATTCCAAAGATGACAATAGTCTTGACTGGAGAAAAGCATTTCTACAAACTAAGTGGTTAATTAAAAAGTTAAAAAGTTGTCAAACATAAAATCAATATTTTGTGATAACCTTAAACTATAAATGTTTAATACAACTACCTACAGGTAAATTAGACAACCAGATATTATTAATTAAGGAGTGGATATGAAATGACATGGACGACTATTGCTATTATAGTAATCGGAGTACTTTTAATATTTATTACAAGTCCCACGAGTGCACTTGTAGGATGGGTTTTAAGTAAATTTACACCTCATCCAAAACTTGATTCAAAAGATAGTATTGTAACATTTAACGAATCTCACTTAAATGAGCAAGAAAAAAGTAGATTTATTGATTATTTTAATGAAGCTCAATTTTTAGAAAGTAACCATATATTCCCGGGGAACGAACAATTCTTTCTACATCCAGACACGCATGTTATTCCATTTGTCATCAAAGAAAAAAGTAGAAAAAAAGAAATGAATTTCTTTATTTATATTTACGATGACCACGTTGATGTAGTCAAGCAATGGAAGAAAAAAGTTACTTCTTTCAGCATTAGTTCCGAGTATCTACAAAAGTTTACAATTTCAAATAGTATAAATGAAAAGGCTTGATCTAAAAACGATGGATCCCCTTCTTCAATTAAATTGCCCCGTTAGTTTTTAGTTGTGCATACCCAGCACATGAAAGCAGCGCCGGTTCGTAAAACCAACATGAAGGATGCCGAATAGATTGCCAAGTGACTTCGGCTCTTTACATGCTTAATGCCTGCGAAGACATTAAGCATGTAAAGAGATTCTATCGACGTACGATGAAAAAGATAAAGGATGAACTCGCACATCGAGGATACATCAATTCACATCGCTGCGCCCCCTCTAGTGTTGCCATTTTTGCGAGGTTTGGTGTTTAATATTCATGGGAGTCCAAGCAGTAAATCTGTTTTGCATAGGACTCCCAGTCTTTATTATCGGTATTTATTTCTATTGTAGGAATGATTGAGTTTTCCGCCTGTCTTCTATACGCTTGTTGCTGTTCTAATAATAAATCACAAGCCATTTTCATTTCTTGTTCGGTTTTCCCTACCCATTCATTGGGGTTTCTACTACTTATTCTTTGCTCTATATTATGTGGAGATACAGTTAATAAAGTACATCGTGCTCCCATTTCAAACAACTCAGCTTCTAATTGTTTGATTTCATCTGATATCGAATGCGAGAACGCCACTCGATGATTTAAATGAAACCTTTCCAATATAAAAAAAAGACCTTTGGAACGTTGGGATGACTGTCCAATTTCTCTCGCCCAGTTATTTAACTTTTTCAACATTGCAACTCTCTCTTTTAAGAGTTCTAAGTGTTCTTCACGACTCAACCACTTCAATTCACCATTTACTTTATGTAATATTTGCGAATAATGCTCACTAAGAACGATCACACTTCGTTCGGCATCATCACACGCTTGAAGTTGTTTCAATGATTTTAGGACAGATGTTTTTCCAGCATTCGAATAGCCTTCTAAGATTATTCCTCGAAATTGACTCATTTTCTCCCCCTAAACTAATGCAGTTGCCCAATAAATAAACGCAATAGAATTACTCAGAAAATGTATCAGCTACTAAATTACTAAATTCTCTTAAATAATAGAGATAATTTTCTCCATTAATTCCTTCGTAGTTATATCTTTTGTTATACATCTTTGCAACAACAACATTATATTCAGGTATGACTAATAAAGTTGGACCTGTTACCCCTATGATTTGAAATGCACCTTTAGGCACTCGGTCTCCAATCTCACTTTTTAATGATGGAGTTCCTTGAACATACCAAAACGCACCATTCAATGGATTTTCTTCACTTTTATATACAGGGCTTTGAACTTGAGTTGCAATTTCAATTACTTCTTTTGGAACAATTTGTTCTCCATCAATATTTCCTTTTCTTAAATGAAGATTGCCCCATTGTGCAAATTCTCTAGCAGAGACATGAAGGTTGGACTCCG
This sequence comes from Sporosarcina sp. NPDC096371, assembly GCF_044762865.1. NCBI lineage: Bacteria > Bacillati > Bacillota > Bacilli > Caryophanales > Caryophanaceae > Sporosarcina > Sporosarcina sp. NPDC096371. The sequence continues at coordinate 190,752 of NZ_JBIWFE010000009.1, read as the reverse complement.
TTCCATCATTAGAATGGCCAAGTGTAAATGTTGCCTCTTCGTTAGGATTACAGATGACTTTAACTAGTTTTTCATTTTCATCTGTTTGCCAAGCCGTTTCCTTATAACCTAAAGGCGAAAAGATTCTTGTATGTAATAAGCCAGGAACACTTTGGTTGTATAATCGTTTAATTAGTTGTGTCATCATTAACACATTAATGCCTCTGTACGCCCAGCCTTGACCTGCGTTGAACTCTCTATAAACCGTTCCATTCTCATCCTCATTTAACCCATGAGAATGCGTAATTAGATGTCTAATGGTCATTCTACCAAGTAATTCTTTATCGAATTCTTCAAAGTAATTTACTGCATAGTCATCAAGACTTTTAATTTTACCTTCGTGGACTGCATAAGCAACTGCTAACCCTAAATAACTTTTTCTCGCTGATGCAACATTAAACTGCGAGCATTGAGTAATAGGCAATGCTCCTTCTGCGTTAGAGTGGCTGCCACTGTAATGCTCTACTACCATTTCATCATTCTTAAGTATAAGCAAGGCTGATGCAGAGCAGTGATTTCGATCTTTTATATCTTCTACCCATGAAATTAATTTTTGATATCTATTATCCAACTTTTAGATCTCCTTTCTTGCGAGTTCTTATGCTACCATCATACAGAAAAGACGAACAAGATTGAATAATATTTCAATTAACTAATCAATAAACCCCGTTTAATAAAAACGCGTCTCTACTTATTGTAGAAACGCACCCCATTAGTTCAATCAGAATTCAGAATTTCCGGTTGTATTTTCCCAAACTACCGATAGCGATTCTTCGCTTTCCCACAGTGGTAGGTAACCACCAACAACCATATAATCGAAAACAAAGGATGCATTTTTTTCATCTACATCCCCTTTTATTTACTATGTTTTAAAATAAAATTACCCATTTCAATTGCACAATCTTCACTTTGTGGATAAACACCTACATAATCTCCATATGCATGGCCAAATCCTTTATATAATACAGTTTCTGTTTCAACCCCTGCTTTGGTAAGCTTAGCAGCATAAGCTAATGATTCTACCTTTAAGAAATCATGTTCTCCAACCGTGATAAATGTAGGTGGTAATCCTTTTGGATCTCTAATATATGGAGTTAAGTATCCATTTTCAATATCATCTGTACCCACTATAACTTTTAATCCCGCTGATAATCCATTAAACATGTTTAACATAAATTCTATGCTTGATCTATGTTTAGGTGACATATCATATTCATCCTTACTCCATTTAAAGAATTCATCTTCTTTATTTGCCATATTTACTGTAGGATAAAGTAATAATTGTCCTTTTACCATGCCTAAGTTAGCTTCAACATCTCTAGTAGTACAATATTGCGTCAAGTTTCCACCTGCACTATCTCCTGCCACAAATATATTCTTCCTATCCCCACCTAGACTTTCTACCTTATCATAAATCCACTTTAATACAGAATAACAATCCTCATGACCCGTTGGATACGGATTTTCTGGTGCTAAACGGTAGTCAACTGAGACAGCGAGTATATCAGTATTTTCAACAATTAACTTTACTAATTCCTCAATAACATCAGGAGAACCCCCAAAGAATCCACCACCATGAATAAAGTAAAGAACTGACGCTTTTTCCTTCATCGTTTCAGATTTATAGATTCGTACTGGTATTTTATATCCATCACTAGCTTCAACGTGTTCATGTATAATGTCAATTTTCTTTTCAACGATAGGAGTACTTTTCACTTGATCAAAAAACTTTCTTAATTTAGCAATTGATTTTGGAGAAGCATCCATCTTCAACAAGCGTTTAGGTATAAGTTTCATTATTAGTAGTGGTTTTTTCAAATCTTTATAATGACGAGAATCCATTGCCCCTATTTCATCACTATCTGGTAAGTTCTTCACTAGAACTTGTGCACCTTTAAAAGTAACTATTTCTTGTTTTGCTACAATGGTATCTAATAATTCTTGTGAATATTTTCTACTCATTACACTCTCCCCTTCTTTTAGCTTATATGTATTCTTGCTAAACACACTCTATCTCCATTTGTTATTCCATCTATACCTTTATCGCCTCATAATTCTTGTAACTTCTAGTAATGGTAACATGCATTCTTCATCATTCTATTGTTCGGTGTTTTACATACGAATAACTCTCTAAATCGACAAGCAAAAAACGACCACCCATTAAAGAGTAGTCGCCTCTTTCATGTGTATAATACAGGCACCATCAATAGACAATCCCCTTGGCTTAATAGCACATGATTACAACCTACTATTTCTCCCAAAGCTCGATCAGCCGACTTTCAGGATCTTTAATCCAAATAAACTTGCCAAATTCACTTATCTCCTTTTTCTTAGCAAGAGGTACACCAATATGTTCAAGATGCTGAATAGTCTCGTCTAGATCATGTACTTGGAAATTTAACATCACTTGTTGTTCCATTGGAAAATAACTGTCATTCTCGCTAAAGAAAGAAAAGACTGTCTCACTTTCAGATTGTGTTTTAATAATCGTCCCATTCCAATTATCAATATCAAGCTTTAACACTTCACTGTACCATTTTTTCACCACATCAAGATCCTTAGTTCTCCAAAATATTCCTCCAAAACCTTTTATCATTGTATCCAACTCCTGTCAGTCATTATTTTTTGTTTTCGATTTAATGTTAAGTTCCTTCTTCACCTATACTGCTGCATTAGTTGCAGAAGGAAACCAACTTAATTTCGTTAAATTTTCCCGACGATTGCATAGAGTAATGCAATAAATAAAACACCTAATGAAATGGAAAGTAACGAGATATACTTCATAAACCCTTTTTCTTTCTTAAAGAAAGCACAAATACCAAGTACTATGCCTGTTAGATAGATACCAAAGCCAATGAATATTCCCCACCAACCCAAAATATCAATATTAATCGGTGGGAATGCCATATAAGCAACAAAAATTCCAACAACAATTAATATAATGGAAAACTTACTAAACTTTCTTTCCATGTTTTCATCCCTTTTTATTATGGCTGTTTAAAACCAAATGTCCCCATAAGAAACACGAAAAGATAAAAAATAAAAGCTAAGGAATTTATAAACAGTAAACTTATTCTTACCTCACCTTTAATACCAGCCCATCCAAAAATAATCCCTAACACACCAAACACAAAAGGTAAAAACGAACTTATTTTTATAAAGAAAACAAATATTTCTTGACCCCATAGCGGAGAAATTGTCAATAAAAAAAAGACCCCCGATAATAAAGAGAAACACTTTCGTAGTGTTTTTGAGCTATTCTTAATAATAAAATAGTAACTTAGGACAATAAAAATAGCCAATAAAATCCAAATCAATATTTCACCTCATCTTTTTTTAAAAAAGTTCTTATTGAACTAAACTTCCCAGTTAGTTGCACAAGAACAGGCCAACCCGATAATTTGTTCATCATACTATTGTTCGGCACTTTACCTACGAATCCCTTTTTAATACGAGAAACAAAAAGGGCTGCCTCGAAGCCGGAATTCGGCTTATTAGGCAGCCCCGAAAAATTGATCTAAATAAAAATTCTCGTTAATCGGTATTCATATGTAAATGTAAATGAATTGCGTTAAGGAAGTAAATTAAATGAATTAAAGTGTCGGGCACCCTATCAACTCTGAAGAGTTTCGGTGCCCGGCACTGCTCATTTCCTGTTCACGAGAATCAGGACAACGGTTACTCTTCATTCAATTCAAAATGAACCAGTGAAATGCCTATAATCCTCAATTTTTGTCCTTTACTTAATTGAATATCGCTTTTCGTTGAAGCAAAAGTACCTCCAATTACTTCATACACCCTAGGTTCGTCGTTTGGATCAAAAATTTGAAGATAACCTACCCCATAAGGAGCTGTTATTGAATAGTCTCCTTCTACAATATCCGTTCCTACCTCCCAAATGCCTGCCGTCAATTCTGTTGAGAGTTGTGTCGACACAGGAGTCACATATACTTGATCCATCTCACCGTCTATACTGATGGTGTGTTTGTCATTTACATCTACTGTAATACTTGCAACACCGTAAGAACTGTCCAAGATATCATGAAACAGCAAGTCTCCATTTTCATCATGAATATAGATATTTCCTGTAACGGTTCTTGTTATCTGATATCTGCCTGACGGTACCGAAATTTCTTCTCCTTCATTACTTGTAAGGTTGATTTTAGCCTCTTTCGCCATTGAATTACTACGATCACTCGTTTCAAATATCGTCTCACTGACATTACCCAGCATGTCATCTTTTTCGTTCCCAATGATTTCATAATTCCCTTGATAACGTGCCACTTTTTCAGAAGGCAATTCGTGAAAATGGCGATTACAGCCGGCTAGAAAAACTAAGCTGAAGATAAAAAGAACAAATGATGTCTTTCTCATACTTTCCGTGCCTCCCAGATGATCTGACAATTTCCCACTTATTTAGTATCAGGATAGTATTTTTTATAATAATCCACCGTACCCAATGGTCCAATCGCCAGTTCTGGTCCCTCAAAATCAAGTAAGCACTCAATCCACTTTGTTTGCTCGGACAACTCCATTTCTTCGAGAGGAAGACAAAATAATTGATTTGCGATATACAGATGCTCGGCGGGTAATTTATAATCGGTTTTCAATTTTTGATACTGTGATGGATCTAAGGATAATTTAAGGTAAACATCATTCTTCCTATTTAACTGTTGTTGGTGAATAATTTTTCCATCTTTTAAATAGAGTACTCGATCTGCATATAGATCTAAATTCCCCAATAAGTGAGATGCCACAAATATCAATTTTTGTTCTTTTTTCAGTTCAATTAATCGTTCGGAAATCAACGCTACATTTGCTACATCCAGTCCATTCATCACTTCGTCCATCAGCATAATAGGAGTGTCTGCCGCGATCATCATGGCAAAGCAAAGTCTTTGACGCATCCCTAATGAATACGTACGAACTTTTCTTTTGACGTAGTTCCCCATTTTGAGTTGTTCAATAATTCCCGGAATATGGCGCCTAGTTCCTTTCCACATATCACCATACAAATTCAAATGATCAACGCCCGTCAATTCTTCAAACAAATCACTTTGTTCAGGGAAAGTAGTTAGGTTTTTATGAATAAACAATTCCTCTTTTTCGGATTGATACGTATACTTCTCATTGAATGTCACATTACCTGTATTCGGCTTTATAAAATTTGCCATCACATTGAACAATGTCGTTTTACCTGTACCATTTGGGGCGACGACACCAATAATCTCTCCTGCATCGGCGGTCAAAGAAAAATTATCCAATACCTTTTTATCTTTATATGCAACTGAAATATTCGCTAGTTTAAGCATCGCTTTCCTCATTTCTTCGTATCATTAAAGTTCTGATGAACGGAAATTTAGTTTTTGTATAAATGATGCTTATCATTAGTAGACTAAATGCGGCCAACCATATGATAGAATACCAATAGTCTATTTGAGCGTTTCCTAATTGGTTGGCTATATCACCAGATAGCACATTTGAAAACTCAACGTATTTGATTGGGTACAGCCAAGCAGATTCTACCCCAACCGTCATCAGTAAATCTGGCAATAAAAATAATCCAAGTCCAATCAACACATTGGCATAAGCATTTTTAAAAATTAAATTCAGCAGCGCCGATAGATACAGCAGCATGATCGTGATCAATGCCATAGCCAAAAGTACATACAGGAGATAATGAACCGTAGAGATGGCTTCATAGCCCCCATCGCTGTAGATTAATACAGGTGAGGAAAAATTACCGATACCTGATTTTCCGGCTACAAAAACACCTCCGAAAAATAACCCTAAGACCAAGAATGTGAAGATGTGTATAAAATGAATACTAATTTTACTATTTATCTTTTTCATGAATGAAATTGGAAATCCGTTGACAACGGTCCGATGCCGCTGTTCGTACACTAACATCTCACTACCACTTACTAAAACAAAAAAGTAAAATAGCAGACCACTCATTGCATGGAGTGCAACAACAAGATAGCGACTTGCCACAAAAGACTCAGGTTGAAGTGGTAATTGATGCTTCTGGAGATAGCGCAAAAGCGCATCTTCTCGTAAAATCTCTTCTTCTGGTATGACAAGATTTTCAGGGATTCCTTTATTGCCCAACTCATGTACTCTTAAACGCAATTGATTTAACCGCAAACCATCTTCAATATATTCTTCACTCTCATTTCCTTCCCATAAATAGAAAACTTGAAAGTTCACGAGTGAAGACTGTTTCAATAGATTCTGCTCCACCTCATTCCCTTCTGGTGTATCTTTTTGTGTATGCGGGAGTTGGTCGAGTATGGAATTAACAGTGCTTGCTTCATATCTCTTCTGGTCTCTTAATGATTCTGGTTGAGATTGGCTATAGTATAGGGAATAAAGAGGAAAAAAGAGAACCAGTAACAATCCTAAAAACCAATTTTTTCGATTATGCAGCAATAATTTCTTCTCAAAAAGTAAGTATCTCCAAAACATATTGACTTCCTTTCTTGTGCAACGGCTTCAATTTGTTTGATAAAAACGTCGTTTGTTTATAATTCGAGAAACCATATAGAGCACTCCTTCGATGATAACAATCGTAATCATCAACACAATGATTCCTTTCACATAGGTAATCGTATCTAAATTGACTAAAAAGTTCTTATCACCAGAAACCACTTTCCCAAATTCGAAATACGTTTGTGGAAAATAACTAACTTCAATGCCAAATATTTCTCGTAATGTTCTTGAATAATAAAGACGTTCGGAAAATAAGACAATTGTGCTGACCAGCAGCACTAGCCATTCATTTTTAAACAATAAACTTAACAAAACACTCAAACGAGTGAATAGATAAACGAGAATAGGGATGAAGATCATTGCCTTCACTATAAATTGGAAAATGGTAATAGAATCGTAATCATTAAAGGAAGTACCTGTTCGGGCAATCATAATTGGCATCTGAATATTAAAAAAACCAAAACCCGATTGAAGAGAAACAGTGAACATTCCCACAATCAATAGCACTGAAAGAACAATAATGGTGTACAAAAAAGCAACAATCGTTTTGATATTCAACACACGATACCATGACAAAGGAAGACCTTGAAGAATCGTTCGGTTTTGTCGATCACGCACTACAATATCGCTACTAAAATAGACGGCACAAAAAATAATCAAGTAGCTTGCAGAACTCAAAAGGAATTTTTGTAATGTTTGCAGGGCCGTCTTTTGCTCGATCAATGCATAAGAAATGGGTAAGTCCTTGTCCAAATACCCTTGATATCGCAATAACGTTTGCTGATAAAGATGCTTCCTGTCTTTACCAGGAAAAGGTGATTCTGGAAACAATGTCGGATTTCCGATAATACTACCCATATTCCCTTCAAGATAATGTGTTCTCAAAAGGACAAAACGTGTAAAATCTTGATCTTCAAATGCTGTAATTAGGTTACTATGCAATTTATAGTAATATTTGTTCATCGCATAAACGGGCACGCCTGTCATCACATTAATTCCTGTGTACCCATCTTCCTCTCTCTTTTTTTGCTCGACAGACAGTTCCTCTAGTTCATAACTCAATTTTTGAGGATCAAAAGACTCCGAGGTTTGTTCATTCGGTAAAATAAAGAAACAATAACTAAAAAGCAATGCGGTTAAAAAAATAATGAAAATAATGTTTTTTTTGCTTTTGCTCATAATAATGAATTCATGTTTCATAAAGGATTGATTCATTCCAATTTCCCCTTTTGGAAGTACAGTCTCAACTTACTCAGTGTGATTTTTTGAAAATGAAAAATATACCTTATGCATTACCCCCCTCGAACAGGCAGTATACACACAACCGATTAACTAGTAAGTTTTTGCACTTATCCTAATATACTACATAACTACTAATACATTAAATATTATGTCAAATTAACCGATTTTGCAATGTTAAAAATGGGATTTAGTCCCTTTTCTAATAATAGATGGTTTACTCCAAGTGTTTATTGTTATTATCCTATAAAAAAAGGCCAACCAGTAATAACTGGTTAACCTTATAATACGAATGCTACCCGTTAATTGAATAAGGAGCTACAATGATTAATTAAAACAATACCAATATTTTTTTCATCACTAACCTACTATTCGAATTTCAAAAAAATAATATATTCATTATTTGTCAGGAACTGAGATGGTTCCTTCTTCTATGTGACCTACAGCAAAAATTTCATCGTCATAAACATGTTTTTGATATGTGAAGCTTCCATCTCCATTGGCTTTGATGCTCATAATTTCTTCGTTTTGTTTTAAATCTTCAAACACCGGAATAGTCGTATTCTCCTTAATATTCATCTCATAAAGTTGGCCGCCTCTTGTTACCGTGCCATATGATAATCCAACAATCACGAAGAGGCGATTGTCATCTATCCATTCCACATATTTAGGTGTATTTTGTCTGTGAATATTGTCTTTCAGTGTATAAATGACGAATTCATTCGTATTGGGGTAATCTACAACGAGTGCCGCTTCCCCTTCCTCATCTGCCGTTTCGCCTTTGCCATCAATGGTTGATTGTTTTAAACCGTCAGGGGACTTTTTCCATCCGGAGTGAAACTGGGCTTCATAATTCGTTTCCACTTTACGCTCAAAAAGTGACACCGATTTTTCTTCAACTACTGAAGAATCAATTGACGCCAAATCAGTACTCGAAAACACTTCATAGTCTCCTGTCTCTTGATTGAGCACAGAAAACTCCCCTTTGACCTCTCCGAATCCTCGTACATAGTATCTTCTCATCCTGCTACCGTACTCCTCGTCCGCATTTTCAACAATTAATACATCCGAGAAATCTCCGTAGGTGGTAGTGACCGTTCCAGCAGTTTCTATCACAGTCCACTCCCCATATTGATCACCTATTTCAAAAGGAGCTTTTAAAACAATTTCCATCACTGGAAGTTCGTTTAATTCTTCGACGCTCAGCTGTGTTCGGCCAGATTCATCTATCACCCCATCGTAAACTAATTCGATCTGGTTACCGTTTAATCGGAAAACTCGTTCTACATCTCCTCCATCGTTACTAATGACTTGTTGGACATAATGATCACCCAACCAAAATGTTTGTGTTTTGACACCACCATTTTCAAAGCCGCCTAAAAATACAGCTTCCGAATTATCTGGAAAGAAGTATTGTTTTAATAGCTCGTAATAGTCCCCCTTTTCCACGACGGTTGTGTCCTCATCCAGACCAGGAGGCAATAGTATCTCCGACGGTTCCGGTCCACTCAGTTGCACCTCAATGTCATTTAAAGCAGAAGGGAGCAAATTGATACAAAATGCCAGCACACCTATTAAAGCTGCAATTGTTGCATAATAGCCCCATTGTACTTTTTTGATTCTGGGCTGCTGTAGTTTTCTCAAGTTCACCTGCTGTTGTACACGACTCACACGTTCTGACGTATCGCCTATTTTTGCGTTTAGCTGTTGTTTAATGTCATTCATCGAGAAGCACCTCCCATTGATGGTCTTTCAATTGAATCTTCAAAAGTGCTCGTGCTTTTCTCAGCCTAGTCTTAACTGTGTTATCCGAAATCGATAATATGTGAGCAACTTCTAGTACTGATAACTCCTCAAAATAAAAGTAAACAACAACTTCTCGATATTTTAATGGCAGCTGTAAGACGGAATCTGCGAGTTCCAATTTTTCATCTTGTTCAATAATTCGGTTTCTGGCTTTTTTGGTTTGATTTGAAAAGCTATTCGTTATAATTTGCTTACGATAGCGCCAGCTTTTTAAATAATCCTTGCATTTATTGATCGTCATCCTTGTTAAATAGGTCTTTAAAGATGAACGTTCTTCAAACCGTTCGAACTCTTGATAGAATTTTAAAAACACATCCTGCACAATATCCTCAGCAGCTGGCCAATCTTTCACATACAAATAGGCAATCTTTAATAGATAATTTGAATGCTCGTTCATGGCCAACCTCAATTTTTGATCTGCCAAAATACGATCCATCCGTCCCCCCCCTTATTCTCACCTTTGCATATTAGACGATTCCCATCAGCCGTACGTTTTGCAATATATAAATACATTGTATAAATTTACCGATTTTCATCATGTAAGCTTTGATCATTGAATTACCACCATAAAAAAGGACCATACAATTAAATTGGCCCTTCATGCTAGCTCAATTAAAGGATCATTCCTTCTTCTTGTTGAATTAACTAGCCTTATTATTTCAATAAAAAAGAGCCATCTAACAAGCACCTGTTAGTACAATAAGTTCGACAAAAAAAAGCGTTACCCTTTATTGGATAAGCGCATTAGAAATAACTATAAATTTTCTTCGAGTTTCCCCATACTCTTGTAATCTAGAACTATTATTTTTTATCAAATTGCTATCTTCTTGAATTAAACTGTGCCGTTAGTAAAAATGCGCCTATACTTGATGGAGAAACGCCCCTGTTAATTGAAGAAAAAGGTGACATCATTGATTTCTAAAATCAAATTTATCATTTTGCGCATCTAACGTATGTCCATTTATGACCACCGTATCATTGTCTGTCCACATAATATTTGCAGTATCTTCACGATAATTCCAATAAATATTTTTAGTTTTATTAGCTTTTTTATTAAATACCAACTCACCACGAACAGCATACGAAGTTGTAGCCCCACCATTGGTGACGTATGCTTTTAACGTGTATTGTCCATTAGGCGATGTCTCCTCTGTGAGATATTCTCCTGTAGGTAACCGATTCATATCAAAAAATGCCCAATAAACACCATAACCTACTAGTGTACCCACTAACAAACCAACTAGGATTAATGCCTTTAATATTTTCATGAATACCCTCTTGCTCTCAACTTCAACAGTAAATTCTTGATTGGCCACAGTCATGATCCCCCTTTTATGAAAATGAACCGCCAGTTAGTTGATCAAGACCAGACTACTCCACCTAATTTAAGTATTCATTCGCATCAACTACCGTACACTCCCTAGATTCCTCCAAAAACTGTTTAATAAGATGAAGGCGGTCGCCACCGATTAATAGCAAAACCCGATCATGTGTGGTTGATATCAATCATCCACCTTAAGGACGTTCAAGTGTTTCGTAGATGAAATCAAATCTATTTTATTTGTCCCTTTTGTATAATAAACTGAAGCGCCTTCTCTTTCTCCCTTTTTCCATCCATTCGCTTTAATTGCTAATTCATATCCTAATGGAATTCCACTTTCTTCAGAGATTGATAACCAATCAAAACTTTTCCCTCGAAAATTTTCTTGAACTAATTCAGCATTTTTAGGAATTGGGAAGTTATACAACTCCTTCGATGCTGCGTATTGCGAAACTGCTATGAAATAATAGATTGCTCCTCCGATTAAAAGAGTAGACAAAGTAAGCGTCCAACCAATTGTTTTCTTCAATTTACCCCTCCTTTTTCTTTAGATACTTATTTCCATAATAAGAGACGACTCTGCACACCAATAGTTTCCAATTTTTGTAGTTCTATTTGATTTATGACTTTTGGTCCGCTGTTTACTACTAATCGACATACCTGCGAGAATTAGTATTGCCTAAGCTTTAATATCATAATTTCATGTGGAGTAATCTCCCATGATTGAAATCCCAGTTAACTCACACATTAATATGGAATTGAAATTATTACCTGATCAATGGAGGTGAAGTATTTATTGAAAAGATCTTTTGTAGTAACCTTGACGGTTTTTCTTTGTTTATTCAGTACGATTAGCACGAAAGCAGATGATTTTCAAATTGATAGTTCCAGTTTTGGGAAGATTTTTTTAGAAGGTGGTTACAAAGGAATACACGAAGCTCTACAGGAGAGCAAGGCACATTTTAAGCGTGATATTGCATTACCAACACAATTGCCACCGACTCCTTTCACGCATCATTTCGGGAGATTTAGCGACCTGAAAGGAGATATGAATGATGAATTTGAAATTGAATACCTAAATAAGGATTCGAGTCAAAATCACTACGTCATTCGGGTCAAACCTGTCGAATACCGACTAGAATTGAAGGAAGAAAATATCCAGCAATTCTTCAATTTGAATAACGGAACTGAAGCGGCATTTAGTACAAAGCCGTTAGGAATGAATTTCTTATTATTTGAAAACGATGGATGGCAGTATATGCTGCTTGTTGATAAGCGAATTTCAGACATCGTAACACCAGAAGTATTAGTGGAAATCGCAAATTCCGTAAAATGATCGTTTTTGAAAGTTCTTTAGTACAGAAAAAAGGACCTAATTACAGTCCTTTTTTTCTGTACCCTTGTTCGGCCAACGCACTCGTTTATTAAACAAGCACCGACCCTGTTATTTTGTATTATTCTCGAATAGCGACATAAATTGCATATATATTCAATAACCACAGTGACAAAGTCAACGGCCCGTCACTGTGGAGTATTTCATGGCAACAACAAAAGTTTATTGCCACTGTTTGATAATAGAATTGGCATGGCCTTTAAGCGTATTATAGGCCTTTTCAGAAATTGATCCATTCTTTTTATGTTGGTCAAGTAACGTTATAAAACCATTCATATGTTTCACAATTTTTTCCGCCTGTTCTTGTTTCTCGTAAAGGATGATAGCTGTCAAATGAGTCGTTAACAATCGGCTAACGCTATCATTGCTGAACTCTCCTTCTTTCGCAAAACGCTCAACAAGTTTTTTCATTTCGGAAGCGCTTATAGGTTCTGATGGTTTGAGTAGATCCTTTGGAGCATGAGGGGCACGTTTCCCACCAATTCCGACGCCGATGTACGCATACTCATTCACTGTGCCTACATTGGAATGGGAAATACCTACTTTTCCACCATACATTCTGTCTTCAACAACTGTTACCTGCCACTTTTTAGGCTCTTCTTCACCGTCGGGCCATATCTTAACCTGTAAAGCTGCAGCATCTCTAGATAGTAACACCCGATACCATTCGTCCTCTTGCAATGTGAATGGAAGTGTCGCAGATCCAAGAGTTGAACCGGCTCCCGCAGTACGTTTCATGATTCGAATGGTGTTTCCATCCCCATCTTTGCCCGGCATTTGGGCATCGGCATAGATGCCATTCTCACTACCTGGTGAACCAGACATGTGAAAGCCCATCTGGAACAACGTCCCTCGTACATTGCTTCCCTTCACTAGACCAAATATTTCGGCACTACCATAGATTTCACCAACCTTATCCGAAGTCAGTCCCCTGACACCAGATCTTGCGATATGCTGTAAACGATTCGGTTTATCCATAATTGTCCACTCTTCGTCTTGCCCCTGCCAGATTGGTGTCCAATCTGTTGGAGTTTTTCCAATTTCATAGCCCGTAAAATCTGTAGAATATTGAGCTGGCTTGGAGACAGGTGGCGTATCTGCCCAGTATTTAGGCAATTTATAAAAGTCATTGCCGTTTATATCGTTAACAGTTCCATCCGCCATTTGGTTGGCGATCCCCCATAGTCCAGCTTCTACCTGGTCTATCAGCTTCTGATCATATCCAACAGCAGGGGATTGCCCAGCCATTTCGAATAGAACAGAAGCGCTTCCATTAAGACCAAACGCACCTAATGCAATACCGGATAAATCAAATGTGGAAGGCTGTGTATAACGCGCCAAACCTGACTGTTTGCCACCTTCCGCTTTCTCATTCATGCCATTTACAGCGGCCATTACATAGCGACGAGATTTTTCTTGGTCCCACTTCGGCCAGTTGTCCGCGTACTTCGGGTTATTATCCCCACCTAGTGGCGGGTCGCTTAACGCGATGGTAACGTCCACATCGGTCCCTTCGAGTTTAACCTTGCCCATGTGGTGAAGATTGACATAGGCTTCCACCTCACCGAACTCATCCCGTAGACTTTTGTACAAGTCTGTCAGTACACGGGCTTCCTTTGTCAAAAAGAATCCCGTATGCGCGCTTGTACCAGGAAGGTCTTCAGCCTTTGCTACATAGTCTAAATCAGGGTTGAAGTCCCGGTTAATATCAAAACCGTTATTGCGTTCATTCCAGTACCAGGCAGGTTTAGTGCCTGCGAGCTGTGGGTGATTTTCAATCACTTCCTCCCAGGAAATTATATTTTGGCGTTGATCTTTGTCGGAACCGTCACCGTTAAGTTTTGGAACGGCTACAATTGTAAGTGCGTCAAGTACAGCCTGTACTTCACCACTATCACTCGTTCCAAGCGTATTCAGCATCGATAATATTGCCTCAGTACCTGATTTTTCGTTCCCATGAATTTCACTATCGATTAGAAGAACTCTTTTACCCGTACCTACGCGGGCAGAATAAATCTCACGACCTTGTTGAGAGTATCCTAAAACCTCAACTTTGACTTTCCCCGAACTATTTTGCTCAATTTCGGCTAGCTTCTGACCAAGCTGCTTATGATTTGTCCAGTCCGTCTGCGTACTTGCAATCGTTTGTGGATTTTTACTAGTGCTATCTTGGTCTGCAAATGCAGCTAGGGGATTCATTGCCATCAATAACGATAACATCGCAATAAAAGGTACAATTTTTTTCGCAAAAAACTTTTTCATGATTATCCTCCTCATATTTTATTTGGTTGTACTACCATCGCTCATACCTTGAGCTTCTAGACTAAAATGCACATAAACCCATTTACTATCAAAAATCACCGATTTAGGCTACTAATCTTAATTCTTCGCATAATTGGCTAGCTGATCATTCCATTCCCTCCCCCATTTTAGATAGATTAGTATCGAAGATAAGCAGGAATAGAAACTCTATGCTGTAAATATCACCATACAATAATTCATTATAAGAAGATACACTTTTTACAAATATTTCCTCATTAATACTTAAAGTTACAATATCAGGTTTAATTTTCATATTACAATTGAATTGGATTAACTAGGGGTATATTTCAACAAAAAGTGACCTATCCGAACATGCGAATAGGTCAGTACGTTACCTTGCTAGTTCCCCGACTGCAAAGTGAATCCGTTCGTCTGTGGGTGTCCGTCTTTTTAATAACGATTACTATCCGATACATTTTCAATAATCGCCGCAATTCCCTGGCCGACTCCGATACACATCGTTGCGAGACCGTATTGAATATGTCGTTTTTTCATTTCATAAAGAAGTGTTGTTAAAATTCGGGCACCACTTGCACCTAAAGGATGTCCGAGCGCGATGGCTCCGCCATTGACGTTTACTTTATCAACGTCTAGCCCTAACTGACTGATACACGCCAAAGATTGACTAGCAAAGGCTTCATTCAATTCCACAAGCCCTATGTCCGTAGTCGTCAATCCAGCACGAACGAGCGCCTTTTTTGAAGCCATAATCGGACCGAGCCCCATAACAGACGGTTCGAGTCCCGTTGTTGCCCCAGCCACATATTTCGCCAATGGTTTAAGTTGTAGTTCCCTCGCTTTGTCAGCACTCATTAGCAGCAATGCACAGGCGCCGTCATTGACACCGGAAGCGTTGCCCGCTGTAACGGTACCGCCCTCAAATAGTGGTTTCAGTTTCTTAATTTGCGCAAGTGTTGTTTGTGGACGGGGATGTTCATCTTGATCCACAATGACTTCATTGCCTTGCCGATCCACATAGATCACTGGAACCATCTCTTCTGCAAAACGATTTTCTGCCAACGCTTTTTTAGCCCGTTGCTGGCTTTCGTAGGCAAATAAGTCCTGATTTTCACGTGTTATGTGATAGCGCTGTGCGACATTTTCAGCAGTTTGCGGCATAGAATCAACACCATATCTGTCTTTCAGTTTTTCATTGGTAAAACGCCAGCCAATTGTTGTATCTTGCAGTTCCATGTTGCCACGTGGAAACGCCTTATCCGGCTTTGCCATAACAAGTGGGGCACGCGTCATACTCTCTGTTCCACCTGCAATGTAAATATCGCCGTCTCCAACTGCGATGGCTCTTGCCGCGTATATGACCGCATCAAGACCCGAACCACAAAGCCGATTTAGCGTCGTGCCGGCCACTTCAACTGGAAGACCCGCCAACAAACTGGACATGCGCGCAACATTGCGGTTATCTTCTCCTGCCTGATTGGCATTTCCGAGAACCACTTCTTCAATCTGTTGCGCGGGAAGCGTTGGATTCCGATCGATAAGCGCCTGAATCACGATGGCTCCTAAATCATCGGGACGTACGTCTTTTAACGCGCCATTATACCTTCCGATGGGTGTACGAACAGCATCTACGATGACGACTTCCTTCATTTTGGAACGACCTCTTCTGCTAAATAATCATAGACACCTTTGCCACATTTGCGTCCAAGTCGCCCCGCTTTGACGTATTGTTCAAGAAGGGGCGCTGGTCGATACTTCTCCCCAAGCTTTGCGTGTAAATAGTTCAAGTTGTTCAATCGCGTGTCCAGACCTACTAGATCTACGAGTTCAAATGGTCCCATGGGATAATTCAACCCTAGCTTAATGGCTTTATCAATTTCTTCTGGCGTTCCAAGCCCTTCTTGCAGCATATAAAAGGCTTCATTACCGACAAGTGCGCTAATGCGGCTCGTCACAAACCCTGGAAATTCATGAATTACAACGGTTTCTTTCCCCATTTCCACAGCGACTTGTCTGACCTTTTCTGCCGTCTCCTCACTCGTTTCCAACCCCCGAACAATTTCGACAAGTGGCATCTTATGCACAGGATTGAAAAAGTGCATCGCGATGGTTTTGTCTGGGCGTTTACCGAAAGAAGCAATTTCTGTAGGGCTCATCGTCGATGTGTTCGTTGCAAAATAGCAATGTGTCGGAGCATATTCTTCCATCATTTCAAACACTTGCTGCTTAATCGCTAGCTTTTCAGGAACGGCTTCGATGATTAAATCTGCGTTTTTAGCTGCGATAGATAGATCACTTTCATAATTTAAATGGCGCCGGGCTTGTTCAGCTTGCTCTGCCGAAATCTTGCCGCGTACGAGACCTTTTTCAAAAATGGCGTCTATTTCTCGTTTAGCATTTTCTAATGCCGCTTCATGAATGTCGACGATTGTCACCGAATATCCGCCAATCGCTCCGACATATGCGATTCCTCTCCCCATCACACCTGAACCGACGACAACTATATTACTTATCATCTAATTCCCCCTCTTTTACGAAAACCTTTGTTGAACAAAGACAGAATGGGACAGGGGTTGGCATGCCCTGTCCTTCGTTTCCCATCATTTTTACAAGCCGAACGGATTGAGCGATCTGCTTCCATAGTAGGACAGAATGCTTTTCGTTTCGCAGTACAAGTCCAATGTTTCGATACAAAGTTCCCGTCCAAATCCGGATTGCTTGTACCCACCAAATGGCGTTCCAGGAAAGGCAGAGAATGGGCAGTTAATCATGACGATCCCTGCTTGGATTTGATTGGCAACACGCGTTGCACGTGCACCGTCGGTTGACCAAATCGCTGAACCTAATCCATAGTCCGTATCATTTGCTAATCGGATGGCTTCTTTTTCATCTTTAAATTTCATGACGACCACTACGGGTCCAAAGACTTCTTCTTTGACAACGGCCATGTCATGATTGACGTCGGCAATGATTGTCGGCTCATACCAGAAACCATTTTCGTATCCTTCGGGGTTTACAACACGTCCACCTGCAAGGATTGTCGCGCCCTCTTCACGAGCGGCCTGTACATAACCGTCAATGGTATCCAATTGGCTTTGGTCGATGATTGCGCCGACATGCGTTCCTTTATCAAACGGATTGCCTAGTTGAAGTTTTTTCGTTTTTTCTACAAACTTGCTCATGAACGCATCATAAATGTCTTCATGGACGTATAGACGGGAACGCGCTTCACAGGATTGACCTGAGTTGTAGAAGATACCAAATAACGAACCATCGACCGCAGCATCCACATCCGCATCTTCGAATACAAGACTAGGAGACTTACCTCCGAGTTCAAGTGTGACTCGTTTTAACGTCTGCGATGCTTTGCCCATGATGTCTTTGCCAATCGGCGTTGAACCTGTAAATGCCACCTTATCTACTTGTGGATGTTCCACTAAAAAGTTCCCTATTTCCGAACCTGATCCAGGTAGGATATTTACAACCCCTGCCGGTACACCTGCTTCTAAACAAATTTCTCCCAGAATGATAGCTGTTAACGGCGTAAGCGATGCCGGCTTTACAATGACAGAACACCCGACAGCAATTGCAGGGGCCACTTTCCAGGCCGCCATCATTAAGGGATAGTTCCACGGAATGATTTGTGCACAAACCCCCACTGGCTCTTTCTCCGTATAGTTATGGAATTGCCCTGGGACATTGTTAACGGTTCCACGGTGGCCGACAATTGCACCCGCATAGAACTCAAAATCCTCAATTGCTTGAGTCACTTGACCTTGTGCAGCATGAAGCGATTTACCCGTATCGAGGATTTCCAATTCAACAAGTTCATTGAAACGTGAACGCATAATCGCAGCTATTTTATTCAATACCTGTGAACGACGTCCAACGGGGAACTTCTTCCACTTTCCATTATCAAACGCATCTCGGGCTGCGGCTATCGCCTTTTCCGCGTCTTCTGCTGATGCTTTTGCTACTTCTGCGATGCGTTCATTCGTTGCAGGATTATAGATGGTAATCGATTCGCTTGTACTACTTTTCACTTTTTCTCCATTAATAATTAGATGGTAATAGGACCGCTTCATCGATTCTTGTTCGATCGTATTGTCATGTGTTTTTGTCATTTGATGCTTTTCCCCCTATTGTCCTGAAAAAACAGGTTTTCTTTTCTCCATAAATGCGTTGACGCCTTCACGATGATCTTGTGTTAGACCTGCAATTCGCTGACCTTGGGCTTCTTGTTCAAGATAATCCTCAAAGGACAGCACTGTAGTCGCTTTCAATGATCGTTTGATTAACCCAATTGCGGTTGTTGGTAACGCGGCAAGTCGAGTTGCGAAAGCGGTTACGTCTTCATCCCATGTATCCACTGGAATAAGTCGGTTCGCAAGCCCCATTTCCACTGCCTCAACAGCGGTCACTTTCACTCCTAATATAGCGAGTTCAGCCGCTTTTGAATGCCCAACGAGTTGCGTTAGATAGTAGAGATTACCGGAATCCGGAATTAGACCGACATGTATAAAGGCGTTGACAAAACTTGCACGTTCTGACAAAAGTCTAAAATCACAAGCCAACGCTAGACTGAACCCCGCCCCTGCTGCTACCCCATTTACCGCAGCGACAATCGGTTTGTCGCATTGTCTCATTTGCTTCATCATCGGGCCGTAATGGTCTCTAACGACTTGACCATGATCCATCTGTTCATCCACTTCTGCTAAATCCTGCCCGGAACAAAATGCTCGTCCCTCTCCCGTTATCACTACGCAGCGCACTTGTTCATCGACAGAAGCTACTTTGATGGCCTCTTTGATTTCACGATTCATTTGCGCGATAAAGGCATTTAATTTGTCTGGTCTATTTAAGGTGAGCCACGCAATTCCCTCTTTGACTTCGTAACGTATCGTTTCAAACATGCCGTCACTCCCTACTTTCCTTGATAATCCGGTTTTCTTTTTTCAGCAAATGCACGCATCCCTTCTTTTTGATCCTGCGATGCGAAAAGAAGGTAGAAATTTTTCCGTTCATATTGCATGCCCTCATACAAAGGATAATCCACTGCTTTATTCACCGAATCTTTAATAAGGCGTAGGGAGAGTGGGGGCTGTTTGGCTAGTCGATTGGCGAATGTCATCGTTTGTTCCATTAATAGTTCAGGTGCCACTATTTTGTTAATCATCCCGTGTTTGAGGGCGATTTCTGCGGAAATACGTTCACCTGTCCACAGCCATTCCAGCGCTTTCGTACGGCCGACTAGTTTCGTCACCCGTTGCGTTCCTCCAGCGCCCGGCATGACGCCAAGGCCAACTTCGGGGAATGAAAACTCTGTCCCACTAGCTGCAATTAACAGATCACAACAAAGTGCAAGCTCGAATCCCCCTCCAAAAACGAAGCCTTTTACAGCACCAATAATCGGTTTTTTAATCAGTGCAAAACGGTCCCAATCGGCAAATTGGTTTAACAATTCAAGACTGATGGGATCATCATTTGTCATCTCTTCTATATCGGCCCCAGCAGAAAACGAACGCCCTTTTCCAGTGAGGACAATCACACGTACGTCTTCCTCGCCATCAAAACGTTCCATTGCTGTGATAATTTCATGAACCATCTTCCGATTCAATGCATTTAATTGGCGTGAACGATTCAGTTCAATCACCGCAATGCTCTCCGTCACTGTTGTTTCAATGAATTCAAAGCCAGCCACTACGCATCCTCACCAATCATTAACGTGACAAGATTACCCGCAAACCCCATCAAGTCTTTACCGGATGCCTTTCCTTCAGCTGAACGTAACCCTTGCTGCAACGCTTCAAGACTGTCATACTCCATCTCACATGTGAGGTAATACTTCCCTTCTCCTCCCATTGGAGAACCCGTCACTTTTGTCACTTTCATATCGCGAAGACCAGGAATTTTTGCGGTTAGCGGGGCATGTACATTGAAATAATGATCATCAAAAGCCTCTTTGTTTTCAGGGTGTTTGTATAATGCGATCAATTTAGCCATCTATGATTCTCCTCACTTTATAGTAGTGTTGACACGGGTTTCATTGCCTCAAAGACATTTTTACAGCTCTTGCAGTACAAAATACTTCTGCAGGCAGTCGGTCCAAAAATGTTTTCCAGTGATACATAATCTGATCCGCAATAGGCGCAATCCACATGCCAGGAGCCATCTTCTTCCACATAGCTTGGCGGAGGTGCGATGCCAAACTGTCGTAAATTCACATGACCCTGTTCTGTGATGCGGTCCGATGTCCATGGCGGATGAAAGACGAATTCTACTTCAACAGCCTCAACCCCAGGCATTTTTTTCACCGCATGTATCGTATTCGTTTTAATAAATTCAAGAGCCGGACAGCCCAAAAAAGTAGGGAGTAGCGTAATCCTCACGTCATTTCCTGTCGTTGCGACTTCCCCTACCATACCCAGGTCCACAATACTCACTGAGTCAATTTCCGGATCCTTGACATGCATCAACACGTCCAAAATACGGTCGCTTGTTACATTAATTGAAACAGTCATTTCAGCCCCCCCTGTCCTTGTTCCTTTTTACCAAACGGCTACTGGATCCAGCTTGTATACTTCGGCAAGTGTGAGGAGCGCTTCATCCAAATCGGTTGTATGCTCACCATTGCGTCCATTTTTCACGGGATGATCAGGAATCTTGGGCACTGCCATTTGAAGGGCTCCGAATACTGGGCCAACGTTAGCGATCCATTGCTTCTTCAAGTCTTCTTCACTACCGATTAAGGCATGATTCTCAATCGCTTGCTGCTCGTTTCCAAAAGAGAATAAATCGCCAAAGTCATCCATGACAAGGGTGATGGCAGCATTCATTTTACTTTTGGCCACATCCGTCGAGCTCATCAATTGCTTGAACCACGTTTCCCAGTGCAGGCGGTGATAATACAGTTCCATCCTCACTTTTACCGCCACTTCGGCAACAGGCTTGTACGAGCTTGCGCATAACGCATCGATTTTCACCTTTTTTGCCTGCGTATAAAAATAGCTTCTTGCAACTTGATAAGCCCAATCGTATTTTGGCGTTTCCATATAGTACCCTTCGCCATTCACCCGTTCTATCAAAATGCTATTTTTTCTGTCATATGCAGGGCGTAAATGCGCCAGATCATCTGCTCGTCCAACCCCGACATCTTCGAGTAGCTGATAGAACATTGCCGCGTGGCCCATGCTGTCTTGGCTAATGGACGAGGAAGCGACGTCTTCTTCAATGTGGGGAGCGAGTCCGAGCCATTCCGAACCACGGTAGGCATACAAAAAATCGTCATCTGCTAATTGGAATAACAAACTAGTGATGGCAGCTTTATATTCTGGGGTCATACAATCGTCTGCCGTAGTCACTTCCGATCCCCTCCCCATGACAAAATCTCTTTTTCATCTAGCACTTGCTGCTCGTATTGGCGCCACTTTTTCTTTAAATAACCGTAGCCTTTTGTTGTCCGATACTCCTTATTGTCAAGCCTAGCAAGCG
This sequence comes from Sporosarcina sp. NPDC096371, assembly GCF_044762865.1. Taxonomy (NCBI): domain Bacteria; kingdom Bacillati; phylum Bacillota; class Bacilli; order Caryophanales; family Caryophanaceae; genus Sporosarcina; species Sporosarcina sp. NPDC096371. The sequence goes on along the minus strand of NZ_JBIWFE010000009.1, from coordinate 168,691 downwards.
TCATTTTCTCTTCGGCATCCATTTTTCTAACGTGTTTTCGATTTACAATCCAAATGTCTGTAACCGGCTCGCGTCGCATGAAATTTTCCTGTGCCAAAACGAGTGCCATATCTTCATTTGGAGCCAGCAAGCTGAATTGGTGTTGGTATGCCGCGTTCGGTGTACGCTTGCTAAATACTTCATATTCTTGATAAAACGTTATTTCTTTGCCCATTTTCTCTGACTCCCTTCATTAGTTAACAACCACACTCAATGCATCACGCACCCATGCATTCTGTTCATAGGAGGTACGACGCAAGTTCAAACGTGCTTGAGAACGAGGACCTTCATTTTTTATGATTTTCTTGAATTCATTCCAATCGGGCTGTTTGTACGTCCACATTTTGCTCTCGGCATCGAATCCTATGGTCGGATCTGGAATGGTCAATCCGAGTGATAAAATGCGCGGGATGTATTTATCGAAAAAGAGTTGCCGGAACTCTTCGTTTGTTTTCGTCCGAATTTTATATTTCAGGGTCAAATCTTGTTTCGAGGAACCGGTTGTTTCTTTGCTCGCAGGTCCAAAGAACATTAGCAACGATTCCCACCAATAATTAATGGAGTCTTGTATCATCGCTTTTTGCTCACTGGTCCCTTCTGCCAGTGCTATAATAATCGATTCCCCATGCTGAGCATGAAATACTTCCTCCGCACAAATACGCTGCAATGCTCTACCATAAGGTCCGTAAGAAGCTCCTAGCATATTGGTTTGTGTAATAATAGCAGCCCCATCAACGAGCCATCCAATAATGCCCGCATCCGCCCATGTCGTTGTTTTCATATGGAATACATTATGAAATTTTAAGTCCCCATTGAATAAGTCTTGCATTAAATCCCCACGATTTTTTCCATAGGGCTTCAGTAAATCTTCGGAAACGCGGAGAAGCAGTTGGCCATGTCCCATTTCATCTTGAACCTTTGCCATGATGCCTAACTTTCGGGTAAGAGACGGCGCTTTCGGCACCCATTCTTTTTCAGGAAGGGCCCCCATAATTTCGCTCATACCATGCATAGAAATCAATTTTATCAACGTTTGTCGGTATTCTTCAGGCATCCAGTCATCTGCTTCAATTTTGTCGCCAGCTTCAATCCGTTGCATAAAGTGTGCGTAATTTTTTTCATCTGTGTTTTGCAAATTGGTCATCACATAGCCTCCCTACCCTAAGCTATGTGTGATGGACAACATATATCACACATTCATCGCCTTACTTCTAAGGAATAAAAAAACCTATCAGCTATTCATAGTTGAATGGCTAACAGGTTCTACCGCAACACTTTTCAGATGTCTTGCTGTTTTAGCTTTAACACAGCGTATCGATGGATGGCGTCTTTTTGGAAGAAATCGCGATGATTGGTAGTACGTCTGTTGATTAACCAAAATCACCTCGTATATAACTTGATCAAACACTAGGCGCTACGTGTATAGGTACATGTGGGACGCTTTGAATTGAATGACTTCTATATAATTACCAAGATATCTGGATGTGTAGAAGTGCGACGTTGTCGCATTTCTACACATTTTTATCGGTAATCGTATGGTGGTCCTTCATCCGCCGCTCTCCAAAATCACAAATACACGAAATGCTAGAGCTTTTTGGGATGAACGAATAGCATACTTCATACCGAGAGAAGAGCCTCCAAAGATACAATTTTGGCGGCCGAGGCTTTCTCTATGGCTTTTTCTTCTTTCATTTAAGAAGTATCATTTTCTATAAGACATCACAGGAGGAATTGTAGTGCATTCCTCCTGTGATATGGAGCATACTCTTTGCTAAAAGTAAGAAAGAAACGCATTGTATAAAGTACTAGAGCGCCCGAAATTGTATTTTCGGGCATTTACATTCTTTATAGAACGACATCTATTCTTACCTTTCAAATAAACTGCATTTTTCACTTTAACAATGTTGGGACGCGACAGGCAATTAATCACAACAAGATAACCGAAAATAGTGTCATGATTAATTTGCCGAAAGCGGACCGGAAATGGACTAGTGAATTAGAGTTCCCAATCCCTTCACACCAGTATTTCCCTCAAAAAAATGATTAATTTACAGATGTGTAAATCTGCGTGGCATTAATTAACAGGGATTGAAAGGAAATATTATGCACAGGATACGCGCATGGAGGTGATTTATTTTGCCAGATAACAACGATAGAAATCAGAACCGCAACCAACAACAAAATCGCAACAACAATCCAAACCCAAATGATATGCGCGAAGAATTCGGCACTGAGTTTGACATTGATCAGTTAAACAATCAAAATACTAATAATCGAAAACAAAAAGATGCACGCAAAAACCCTTTCGAAAACAGATAATAAATCAGCAAAAAAAGAAGACAGCAGCATCGTGCTACTGTCTTCTTTTTTGCTTTATACTAGATAATTCAACAAGTAGGTTTCCCATCAATAAGATGATATTCGACGTCCCTATCACTTATACAGGGACAGGTATCCGCTTAGGAGGGAAGCCTTTCCTATCTAGTCTGTAGGGCATACTGGGCGATGGTTAGTCATAAATGAGGAGAAGGCCTGGTTCATTGCGTATCAGAACCAAGCCCCCTCATCCAAAGTTTTTATCATTTTACAAAATCGTTTTACGGAACAACCTCGAACAAGGGTTTAACATGTGGATCTGCCGCAATATGTTCAGGGAAGATAAAGCCCTTTACATCACGTGAAAGTTCGATATCTAATTGTTTGAAGCACTCATCTATGAATTCTGAACACATATAGTCCTCATCATCTTTATGTTTTCCGATACCTAAACCGATTCGTGCAACAATCTTAGCAATTTCCTCTTTATCATAATCCCGATTCAGCAAGTCAATCGCTCTTCCACACATTTGCTTTACTTTTTCCTGATCAAATTCTGGACTTGCCACTACTTCATGTCGACCGATATACATTTCACCTTTATACTTTTCCTTACTATTTTCATAATTGTAAAGGTAATGCGTTAAAGGAACCACTCTAACACCATCGTCTTCTACACTTTCTATGACAAGGACATGGTCATGCCAACTAACTAACAAAGCGACATGACTAAATAGGGAGTCTGAAAACTTTTTAATGAGCTCACTCACCACATAACGACCGCTACATAGAAGAATATCCCCTGTCCGTATTTCATTTTTCGCTTGTTCAAAAGCCGTTTGTTGAATGCCCGTAAATTTACTCGTCCCGATCGATAATCGCCCCTTCCTATTATCTACTTACAAATTGGGTAGAATGAAAGCCCCGTGGCAAGGTCGCTACCACTACCTTCAGAGTTTGATATCTCCGGGTCCCTTAATAACATAGTCCCTTACCGACTCTAATTGATGGATGGGATCGTGGCTGCGCAAATCCCCAAAATCAAGACCCGTCAGCGTTTCAATTTTTGTAATGGGCACTTGATACGTTTTATATTCTCCATACGCAAATTCCAAGCTGTCAATCAGATTTTTTTGTGTCTGCAAATAAGCCGTTGCAGAGAGGTTACCGTCTTCCTTCACCATGACTGCTATTTTCCAAAACTCTTCCGGTATTTGAACGCCTCTGTAAATAATGTCATCCATTCGGAAAATAGGACCTGTAAACACGGATACTTTAAGATTCGAGTTCTCCGCATTTTCTAAAATATAATTCTCTAAATCCAGCCAACTTTTTTGATTCAAATTACTGTGCTGAGGTGCACAGTTTGTAAAATGGAATGTATCCGCATTTGCCTTTTTCGCCACATCGCCCCAAACAGGATCACGCCGGCGGACAAGATGTCCTCGATCGAGCGAATTACTTTTATATAATTCAGGTCCGCACTGGTACGCTGTATCGATACGGGAATCGAGATACCATTTGTCATTGCGTCCAACACTCACCAATTGCTTGCCGTCAATATTCACCACCGTATAATAGGCTAAACGGCGTGACTTACTCATGACAATTGAAAAATGCGTGTAATGAAGCACGTTACTTCCATCCTTTAACAACGCAATATCCTGCTCAAGATCCGACCGGAATAGCGGGTACATCACTTCATGTTCCTGACCAAGAAATCGCGTGTCATACCCCATTAAACCTTCGTACCATGACTTGTCCAATTCCCCAACTACCATCTCTTCTTCCGATTGAATGGGTACTTCCCAACCTTTCACAATGTCAGTCAACAATGATTTCTGTTCATCATTCATGTTCGGACTTTTCCCTTTGACAAACTGAATAATACTGCTGATGCGAATGCCTTCATTCGCTATGAATTCAGTCCGATTCTTTGGATCTGGTACGCCTGCATGATGGAGGGAGATGACAATCCATTCATCATTAAAAACAGGTGAACCTGAGGATCCCGGCATAGTGTCGGTCGAGTAATGAACATAATCGTCAAATACATCCATCATTTTGTTCTCCCTAATCGCGACAGCTTTGGGCGCACCCGAAGGATGTTGAATAATGGAGACATATTCACCAACCAAGCCGTTGCCCTTTTGTGGGATAAGCGGCAGGAACCCAAAATCGCTTACATTTGTGCCATCCACAGACACTTCTTCTATCGCAACTAATGTAAAATCTAGCTTCTGATCGGTTATAAAGAAGCGCTCAGGTGTAAAACGGAAGCTTTTCATCGGGCGTTCTCTTAAGTCGAGATCCACTTCATAGTTGAATTGCGCAACACTGTACTGGGCAGAATCGTAGCTCTCCAGAACATGATTATTTGTCAGTACTAAAGATGGGGAGACTAGAAAGCCAGTAGCATGTCCAAGAACTCTGCCTAAACGATCGCGGATCACAATTCTACAAACTGGTTTGGCTGCTTGGAGGCCCGCTTCCAGATATGAAATAGGAAATAGGTCACTTTGGCCAATAATGCGCTCGATAGCAAGTCCATCTCGTGGATCAATTAGCGATTTACGGAGTGCGACCCGCTCAGGCGTATCTACTTCCAAAGGATTTTTTGTTTGTAGATCACTAGCCATACGTTCACGCTTACCAGAACGCGCGATAAAACGCTGTAATGCCTGTTGTTGTTGCAAATCCGAACGATCGGCATCCAAAACCTGAAGCTTTTCAAGACGTTTAATGGACATGATTACCCTCCTAAAGTATAAAACTATATTTTATTCAGATGGTTATGACTATTCTATCATCTGGAGCAATTTTATAAAAGTTACTTTTTCAGGGTAATGCAAAAATCATCTAGGATGTCCAAATGTCCTGGATGATTTTTTGGTCATTCTACTAACTGGTTGTACATTTTATCCTGTGAACAACATGTACAACAGCTAAATTCCCAACATTTATTGTAATAATTCGACATATACCCATTTCTTGAACATATACTTAATAGAAACACGTGTATCTTATTCCTAATTCCCGCCAAACAGCATCTCAATTTCACATGATGCTCACAAAATGTACAATCAATTGTCAGTTATCTTTACTAGCAAGAAAGAAGTAACCGTCCTCCCTCGGCAAAAGTGCGGATGATTACTTCTTCTCTCATAAACAACTGCTTTTTCTAACTGACCATGGTTATTGTATGTCACATTTTTTATAATATGATGAACCGCCAACAGAAGTGCTTCGTCTTATTACTATAGCCGTTGGTCAACATCGCTTTCTTCGCATAAGGTCAATGAAAAAATGATGCACTTTCTTTTTCATAGTTTGCAGATCTGGCACTCGAAATGTAGAAAACGCCCACAATTCACAGGTATTATGTATCAATATATATATACAACTCTATCAATTCCTCTTCAGACACAGTCATATAGAATCAAAAAACTTCCTATTCAATAAGACTTATGAATCTATTATTCAAACTATTCATATTTATATGGACTGAATAGTCAGATAATGGTATGCTTTATTTGGAATTACTTCTATTTTATTACTTTAATCCACTTAAACCAAATCAACAATTAGCATATATTTCTAAATTTTCCACACCAAATGGACATATACCCATTTATTCCACATATACTATATAGAAACTCATCTTAGAATATGACTCAACTTTTTGAAGACTGTGTGACAAGTGAATAGGCACACTACATTGAAGGGAGGTGAAAAATTATATTGGAGCTAGGACCACTAACATCGTATTTGGTAGACACTCCAATTGAAAGGTGGTGAAAACCAATGACAACGTTCGAAACACTGAGCTTACTCCTTCAACTGTCTGGTGGATGGATTGCTGCTATGTCAGTGTTGTTGTCAGTCGTCTTCTTCTTATCAAAAAAGAAGTAACCGTCCTCCCTCGGCAAAAGTGTGGACAATTACTTCTTCACTCACGGAAAACTGCTTTTTCTAGCCAATCATTGACACTGTCGCACGGTGTGCAACATCATTTACGCATTCGACTTACCCACTAATTGTGTAAGTTCGAATACGCTAACGCCCAATCCCTTTTTATTGTATGTTCCATTTTCAAAAATATGATGTATTTCAGATGAATGAATTTAAAAGCAATCCAATCACATAATGAGGAGGTATAAGATGGAAAAGTATGCACATGTAATTCCATACGAAGTGATCGAAACAATAGAAGAGGTCAACGAAGTTCCCGAGGGTGTAGTGTTAATTCAGGCACCAAAAGTTTGGAGCGAAACGAAAGGAAAAGGGATTACCGTAGCCATTCTTGATACAGGATGCGATCAGAATCACCCTGATTTACAAAATCAGATTATAGGCGGTCGAAACTTTACGGATGATGATCAAAGCAATCCGAGTATATACCTCGATTACAATGGCCATGGCACGCATGTTGCTGGAACGATTGCAGCCCTGCAAAACAATGTAGGCGTAGTCGGAGTTGCCCCCGAGGCAAGTTTGCTGATTGTAAAGGTGTTAAACAAAAAGGGTTCGGGACAATATGAGTGGATTACCAATGGCATCAATTATGCAATCGAACAAAAAGTGGATATCATCTCTATGTCACTAGGTGGTCCGCATGATTCACCTGACCTTCACGACGCGATCAAAAAAGCAGTCGCTAACAATATCCTTGTCGTTTGCGCAGCTGGTAATGAAGGAGACGGCGACGATAAAACCGATGAATTCGCCTACCCTGGCTATTATAACGAAGTCATATCTGTAGGTTCGATTAATAACAAACGACGCTCTTCCAATTTCACCAATTCTCACAACGAAATCGATGTTGTTGCCCCGGGTGAAGCGATACTCTCTACCTATTTAAACGGAAAATATGCGAAGTTAAGTGGAACTTCCATGGCTACCCCTCATGTTTCTGGCGCACTGGCCCTGATTAAAAATGTAGCAAACAACCGTTTCGAACGACAACTTACCGAACCAGAGCTCTATTCCCAGCTCATTAAAAGAACCGTTCCACTAGGATTTTCGCCAAAACTTGAAGGGAATGGACTCGTGTATTTAACAGTACTTGAGCACTTGGCCGATGTATTTGAGCGTGAAATGGAAGACTTGGTTTTGCATGCACAATGAGGTAGATAATCAGTGGTGCTAGGTGCACAGATTGATTTCAAGGATCTGTGCACCACGATTTCATAGAGTAGTCAGTCTTGTACACAAACGGCTGATTACTCTATGTCTGTTTATGCTAGTAAAGGGTACCGGGGGCCCCAGTACCCTTTACTATTTTACATATAATTCAAGTAATGGACCTCTACCCTGTAAATCAAACGATTGATCTGCTTTTGTAAAAACGGCTTCACTTTTCCATTATAGTCCTCTAGGGATCTACAGTTATAACTCTCATGCAAATATGCCGTATAGCGGCAAGTAATCTCTAGCGATTGTGTATCGCCAGCAGTTAACGGTCGCTCGGCTGTTTTGATAATTTTCATATGTACACGATCATTTTTTATATAAATACCCGATGTAGGCACTTTGTCTTTTGACAAAAAAGAGATAATTCCTTCCGCATAAATCATTCTACTTCCTTCCCTCCCATCCATCGTGATAACAGGCAAGAACAGCGCCCCACTGATTTAGGTTATCTGCAAATAGTATATCATAACCATAGTTAAGACGAGTTACTGCGCTTGGATGGTATAATTTGGAGTGACTGCTCGAGGGTGAAATCTTATTAATCCTTACTACCACTTACAAACCTGCAATCACAAAAACACCCATCCCATACTATTTTCAGGGATGGATGTTTGCTTTTGTTGAGTATCAGGTTCACGCTTTTTACTCTAACTCGTCGTTCGTGTTGTCTTTTTGCTCATTCGGTTCATCGCTCCCACGATAACGATGATAAGGGAGAATGTTCCAAGTTCGCGCTTGTAAATGCCCATCATCCAGTACTTTCGGAATGTCCGCAAGAATCTTTTTAGCGACATCCAGTTCACGTTGAGATTCTTCCTTATCCTGATACAAGAATTCATCGGAAGCGGCGATTGGTGCCTGTGCCACTTTTTCCTCCAAATCCTGAATGACCATTTCCTGTTGGACGCGTAATGACGCCCTGGCGTCCGCAATCCATTCCGGCTGCAAATTCCGATTGATATCACCGACGCTGCTATACTCGTCAAAGATGTCCCGATAGATTCGATCCGCATTCGTGCGGACATCCAGGTTCGCCGCCTCCAAATCAAGGTTTGTTAGGTCCTCCACCGTCAAAGGCTTAATACGCTTTCTTCCACCGAGCCTTGTCCTTTCCAAATAAAAAGGGAATATACTTTTAAGCGTTTTACCAACCGGTGAAATGGCTCTTTCAAACGCATCAAGCCCTTTTGGCTGCACACCTTGCATCGCAATACGGGCAGATTCAGGACGTACAATCTCCTTCGGCGGCATAATCCCATGGCGAAGCATTTCTCGTATGCCCGTACCAGAAATATTTATCCGGTACTGTTCATCATGCGGACAGGACTGCCCTGTAGCTGGACTATCACAACGTGTGCAATAGAATACTTCATGAAACAGTCGAATTTCTATGCCTAACTCTTCCGGTTTAAACTCGTCAAATATACTATGGCTTGCATACTTATCATAATAATCACCAATTCCCGCATGATCACGGCCAATAAGTGCATGCGTACATCCATAATTCTTCATGATTAAGGCATGCAATACAGTTTCTCGTGGCCCCGCAAAAATATACGTCACCCGTAAAGGTGCAAGAATGGATCGACCTTGCGGGTAATACGTATCCAAAACACTTCGATAAGATAACATTCGGAATTCATGACGTGTATACTCACGCTTGGCCATCTCAACTAAAGGTTGAAGAAGCAAGCCATCCAATTCTTCCAATGCGTTCTTATGAATGTACTCATGACCCCTATGCAAAGGGTTGGCCCCTGTTATAAAACCAGCCGTAGTCCGAAACTTTTTCTCTTCATAAAATGTATGCCATGTATCTTTTGGCTCTAGACGAAGCTTTTCGAATGGTCCCCAATCCACTCGCTGTAATAATCGAATAGGGCCCCCTAAAGACACATCGCCCATTCTTCTATAAATCGCATCTACCCCCGGGTGATTACGATCCGTCGTCCCAAAGAGAGATGACGCCCGCTGTTCCTTATCATACTGAAAAATATCTTCTATTTGCAAAATAGCAACAGGTTCATTATTTTCATCGGCCAGTGTTACTTCATCCCCAACCTTCAGGGATTTCACAATTTCCTTGTTCCGATTCCCGATAGGTGCAAAGCTTAGCGGCGCAGGCCATATTGTCCCATTTGCTAACCGCCCTTTCGTAAGAACCGAATCATAATCTACTTCGTTCATAAAGCCCTCATTAGGCGACAATACCCCCGTCGCGATCATTTCAAGCGTAATCACAGCCTCCATGTCTACCCGGATCGTTGGTAGTTGCTTGGCTCTGATTAACTCCTCTTCCTGCTCTTTTCCCGTCACTACTTTATCCACCAATTTGCCGCCATGTGGCTGCTGCGGATAATTTAGAAACCTATTTTTCTCCGGTACATTTACCATCCCATTCCATCCCCTTTTAAAATGGTTATCTACACCCACAGAAAAAAAATCCGTAGTCTACCTGTTACTATACTATTGTATTTTAATAAAATCAAATACTCTGAAACTTCAAATGATTATTGGTACCTGAATTAATTTCATAATAGAAATATTGGACTTAATATCCGAACAAAGTTGATTTGCGCTTCAGTCGGACGCTTTCCGCGGGCACGGCCTCAGCCTCCTCGTCGCTCCGCTCCTGCGGGGTCTTCAGCTCGCGCTGTTCCCGCTGGAGTCCCCGCCTTACGCTCCAATCAACGAATGTAGTAGGTAATATTGGTGACTGAATAAATGAATAACCCTATAAGCGTTCGGGTTCTTAAACGTCATAGGTAATTATGAAATTGACTCATCTATGAACTTTTCCATGTAAATTTCATCAATATACTTGCAGGTTACGTTACGTCACCATTTACACTACATACATACCATAAAGGATGCGGAGGAATCGTATTGAAACATCAAAAGTTATTTTTTAACCAATCACCGTGGTCGTGGAAAGAATTTGCTCAGCTACTCATTCTTGTGTTAGTGCTTATCCCTTTTTTCGTTGAGTATTTATTGATGAATTACTTGTCTGCATCATTTCAAAATGAGTTGTATGCCGGAACCTTAGTTGGATTTATCATGTCAATCCTGTTTATGTGTGGACTTTATTTGATCGCGTTAAAGCCTAAACAGCTCGACTGGCGTGCAGTAGGTTTAACCCGTTTCCCTAAAAAATATTGGGGGCCGATTGCTGGATGGACAGTCATTTTAATTGCAATCAGTCTTGCGTTGGTGCTGATTATGGAACTAATGGGGATAGGCGTGGAGAATAGCAAAACGGAGAGTATTCAATCTCAAGTAACACCCTTACATTTCCTGATTGCTTTCGTGTCAGCATGTATCATTTCGCCAGTCTATGAAGAGATATTTTATCGGGGGTTTCTTTATAGACTGCTAAGAAGTAAACGAGGTATTGCTACAGGGATGCTCGTTAGCTCATTCATTTTCATGATCGTTCATATTCCTACCTATAACGTCTTGCCAGTAACCTTTGTATCTGGACTAGTCTTTTCATGGACTTACGAAAAGACTGGGTCTGTGCTTCCAGGCATTATTATGCATGGCACATTTAACGCCATTGCCCTTATACTGACTACTTTTTCATAAATAAATCAAACACCGTTTGCTGTAGCAAACGGTGTTTATCCATTTTTCAGCCTAAAGAGCTTGCTCGATAAATTCGATCATAGCGGGTTTAATGGGATAGAGTCTTAAATCCGATGATGCTTTTTCAGATTTCCTGACTTCCCAGAACTTATCCATCAATTGTTGATCTCCGAGAAATGTTTCTTCGGACAGGATACCCATATCATCCATGATTAGCTGCATTTCTACCGATTGTGGTGATAACTGCTTTTCCATGCACAGCTCAATTCGTTTGATCAAATTTAGCCATTTCTTTGTGGTTAAATCATCCTTTTCAAGTTTGGGAAGTTGCTTGAGCAACATTTGTTTTTCATCTACCGTAAAATATCGCTGCCAATTACGCTCATTTTCTTGCTTGACTACTAAGGTAAGTATGTCTTCCCAATTGATGGATCCTTCCAATTTCAAAACATTTAATAAGGATGTCGTATGTTGAATCGATTTGTGTACGCTGTCCGCTTGTTCTTCCAATAAAGATTTATGCGCCAACAAAACGGATGTAATCGATTTTTCGGTTACGATTTTCTTACTATCCTCAAGAGACAGTGAAAGTGATTTCAACAGCAGAATTTTTTCAAGTGCTAAAATATCTTCCTCTGTATAAAATCGCTTGCCTCCTTCCCCTTTTCTCGATGGTTGGACTAGACCAATTTGGTCATAATACCGTAGTGTTCTAACAGACACTTGTAGACGTTTCGACAATTCCCCCGTTGATAAATAATTCATTGTGTCCCCCTCACAAATTCAGCTTTATCACTTGCTAGATTTTCCCCTGTTACCTCTCTAGTATAGACTAATTACTTCCAAAGTTCTGATGATTGATAGTTTAGATTTTCAAATTGCGCAAATGCGAATTGATAAAAATAGATAATTCGTCGTAAAGATGTATACGACTATTACTTTTCTTTTCATTCTTTACATTCTTGTTAGTTGTTAGCTGTCTGTTAGTCGTCTGTTACCTTTCTGTTAGTTGGATTATTGTCATCTAACACGAGCCCGTTATAAACTCCCATTTCACAAGGGTTTGCAGCCTTTTGTCAGCTGTTGAAGCGTCTGTTAGAATTTCGACTGTTGCACCATTTTTCTAGCCGATGAAGAGCGTCCGCAAAAATTGTATAAGGTACCTACGCCATCCCGTATTAGGAAAGTTAAGCACATAAAACAAACCGCTCCACCACTATTTATCTACAAAAAATCTCGTTAATTGGCGTATCATACTCCTTAAAAATCTCTCTAAATAACGCCTTGTCAATCAGTTCACGCAAGACACCATCGAAATAGCCGGGGATATTCCGGATATTCTTACGCTTCGTTGCTTGAACAGAAATGTGAAGGGCTTGGACGGCTAAATCCTCAAATAACTCAGTTTGATCCTCGTAGATACTGAACTTCAATAGGCGCAGGGACTGGGCACGATAGACACCGAATAGTCGGCGTGCTAGTGAATCTTCTCCGATGGTTGTAGAAAGAAGTGCCTTCATTTTCCCAAACAGCGTTGTAGGAGACTGTTCCGCAGGAGACGTTCTCTTAAGATCTTTAGTAGTTATAGATTTAGAAAATAACGGTTCAGTTTCAGGCTTGTCCTCTTGCGAATTACTGTCACAAGGCTTTGCCACTTTCTCTGGTGTGGTCATTTTCGACTGGTCATGGAAGGGTAAAATACTGTAAATATTAGCGCCAAGACCGTTCATGATGGGACGGATGTAATGGATGCGTTCGATGATGCCAAGCTTTTCTAACTTGCGGATGGCGCGGCGAACAGTGACATTTGACTTGTCCACAGTCGTTGCAATGGTGTCGTGTTTCAAATGGGCGGCGCCGTATTTAACGGAGTAGCGACGGATCATATCGAGCACAGCACGGTCAGTTTTGTTAAGATCGTTCCAGTTGGCTGTTAGATGTCGATTGACTGCTTCATCCATATCGTGCTTGTTTGTGAAGTGTGCGTAATTTGTTAGGTAAGTGGTCATGATTATAATCCCCTTTATTCTTTAGATAGAAGGAAATCATGCAATCGGATACAAAATCGTGAAAATAATTTTTTAAGTTGGCTCCTGACAATTTAGTCGTTGGACATACACCATTTCCTGTTCGTAAAAATCAATAAAAAAAGTAGTACAAACCATGTTCTTGGTTTGTACTACTCCTGATCGTCTATTTACTTTTTCTAACGTTTTTACATCCTTTACATTTACTTACGTATTGTTTTTAATGCAGTTGTCCAAGGGATAACTTGATCTAACATTTGATTTACAGACGCTGCTTGCACGTCCGCTGGTTTGAATACTGTCCCGTTTTCGAAGTCAGTAAATAGGGATAGTGCTGGGTGTACGCGAACATGCGCTATAAGTAATTCACTTAAAATACCGCGTAAGTGTTCTGCTGCACGAGCCCCACCTACTGAACCATACGATACAATACCAGCTGCTTTATTATTCCACTCTGCGCGTAAATAATCTAACGCATTTTTTAATGCGCCTGTGATTGAGTGGTTATATTCTTGAACGATGAATACAAATCCGTCGCAACCATTAATTTGTGTTGACCAAGCTGCTGCGCCTGATGCATCCCCGCCTGGTTCACCTAATAGTGGTAATTTGAAGTCTGCAATGTCAATGATTTCATATTCAGCGTCTCCGCGTTTGTCTGCTAGTTCTTTCACCCATTGTCCTACTTGTGGACTAACGCGTCCTTCACGTGTACTTCCTAAAACAATTCCAATTTTCAACATATCATTTCCTCCTATTTGCTCTTCATTTGTGTTTAATCCAAATAACTTTTTAATGAAACTCATTGTTATACCTCATATTCTTTTGCAAATTTGAAATCTGTTTCTTACTCAGCGATCTGTCGTACTCCTCGATGCTTGGAATCCAAATTCCTCAAGTTGTTTCGTCCATTCATCCTGCATTACACGAGCCTCTACGCGAAAGGTAACGTGATGAAACTGTACCATATCGGTCGTACAATTGGTCATGTCGTATGATTATCTACAATAACTTAGGCACGGTTCCATCACTCACCCCCTTTCAAGTAAATGATACCTTTCTTCTGAATTCACATCTTTAACATGGAAGAATTTTTCTAACATGCATTCCAACTATCACAACTATAAACTGTACTTAAAACAGTCATCGCATACGTTGTGCCAATTGATATTCAACCTTTTTTCCAGGTTGTAGAGTAAGGTTTTTCACAGCGTTATTAATTCCACAATCCTGCGTTTTCTAGTTTCTTTTTACCTTTAAAGGCAAAAACGATAGCTATTACATTCAAGATTAACATCGTCACAATGGCATATAGCACATATGTGTAACTACCTGTTATTTCAAAAATATAGCCATATCCAGGTAATGCAACAATTCCTGCGACTGCTAATCCTATAACTGCTGAAGCATATATTTGACTGTATTCTTTATTGCCAAATAAAGCTGTTGTTAATAGTGGTCCTAATGTTCCAAGTGACGCAACAACAAAGCCATAAATCCCGATCGCCAAATTAAACATCAATGCGTTTTCTGGAACTAGTAGAAGAATCCCGACAGGAACTAGACCTAAAAGCATAGCGAAGATCGCTGTATTTTTCGCGCCAATCTTATCACTTAATACACCGAAACTTAACGCGCCTATTAACACACCTATCTGCCAACCACCCATTGCACTACCAGCAAACTTGACATCATAACCTAAGCCCATTGCGAAAGGTGCAACGTGCTGACCAAAACTACTGATGGCTGTGATAAAGAAGAAAAAGATCAATAATGAATAAAATGCACTAGATTTTTTTGCTACAGAAGCGGTAACACCTCTATTTGTAACTGTTTGTGCAGGATTCTTATCCATTTTATCCCCTTCAAGCGCTCCATAAGGCTGTAGCCCTTTTTGTTGAGGAGCCATTCTAATCGTTAACAATACGATTGGAATAACGATAGCCATTACGACTAAACCTAACGTAATATACGTAGTTCTCCAACCTTCATTAGAAATCAAGTTACCTGCCATAGGTTGAAGGATTGCGCCGAATATACCGCCTGAGGCAACCATAATTCCCATTGCCAAGCCATTATGTTTTTTAAACCAGTTATTGATTAATACTGGGCCCGCCATTTGAGTCACAAAAATTGAACCAATTGACATTGGGATACAGAACAAGTACCAACCCCAAACAGAATTCATAAGCCCGAACATGGCAAATGATCCTGCTTGTAAAATAATTGCAGATATTAAAACCACTCGAATATCATACTTCGCCATGATTTTACCGGCGATTGGCAAGAAGAGCATTGTGACAATGGATGAAATACTAAAGTATAAAGTTAAGCTACCCATCCCAATGCCTAAATCCTCAGTAACAGGCGTTAAAAATAATCCACCTGCTGTCATAATTCCTCCTTTTGCCAAACCGACCATAATGGCTAAACCTACTAATAACCACCATGCATAGTGGATTTTTTTCTTTGTCTGACTCATGATGCAATCCTCATTTCACAATTTATTTAATTACTGTTTTGTTAAGCAAAACGGTATTATTGTCAAAATCAATAAGTAATCTTTATGTCTAATTTGAAATTCACCTATTTATTATGTGAATGCCCTTTGTTTGAAGGGCATTCACCCCGTTATATTTATAAGATTTAACGTAATTTAATGGAACCACCATCTACCATGATTGTTTGTCCAGTAATATAATCGGAATCTTCACTCGCTAAGAATACCGCAACTCGTCCGATATCATTTTCAAGTTCTCCAAGTCTCCGTAGAGGTATTTTTGAAAGCATTCCTTGATAATACTCTGGATTTTCTTCAGCCCATTGAAGCATTCCAGGCGACTTAGCAATTGGAGCAATTAGGTTTACATTGATACCAAATGGTCCGAATTCATTAGCAACTACACGAGTAAGTGCGCGAATAGCTTCTTTTGCTGCAGCATAAGACGCCTGATTAGCATCACCATTAATACCCGCGCCAGACGCAAAGTTAATGATTTTCCCTTGTGTTTCTTTTAAATAAGGAAGAGCTGCTTGCATAAGATAGAAAGTTGGATAAAATCCAGTGTTAAAGGATAAATCAAGGTCTTCTTGTGTTGTTTCAAGGAACGGCATGTTTCTTGAAGCATGCGCATTATTCACTAAAATATCCAGTTTCCCATATCTTTCAATAACCCTTTTGACGATGTCAGCTAATTTGTCATGTTCCGCAAGATTCGCTTGAATGAACATGGATTCTGATTGATATTCCTGTAATTTCTTAATAGTTTGGTTTCCTATTTCTTCATTTAAGTCGACAATTACTACTGTTGCTCCTTCTTTCACAAAAGCAGTTGCCATACCCATACCAATTCCACCTGCTCCACCAGTAATCATTGCGATTTTCCCTTCAAGTTTTTTCATTATGATCTTCTCCTTTGTTTTTAAATTATTTTTAAGTATCCTACAACCATTTTGAAACTTAGAATTACCACTCATCTAACTTGTCCCTTGAAAAAATTTACCATCCTACTAAAAATGACAGTACTTTCAATGCCCACCACCAATCAATAGAATTAATAAGGAACTTTTAAGCAACAAGTTACTTTATGTAACCATAATAGAATGAAATCTATAATGTGTCAACAATATGAACTCGATTGATTAGTCAACTGTATAAATGATTTGATATAAAAAAGAATATGATATACATAACTAATAGTTATCTTGTTATTAATAGTACCTTCTTTCTAAACCACTTATGTTTATAAGGAGATGTTCGTTTTGAGTGCTAAGCGCATTGAGGGAGCCAATCAAATTCGAGGAGAACGAAATAGATCAAACTGTTTACTTCGTATGATACTTGTTATTTTCCGATAGCCTTATCGATATTTCGGTGCAGTCTGAGTGCGTCATTATTCGAATCACACTGGATTTTTAGTTTCTAACTAGACTAAGCACATCTCAATTTAATTCATTCTTACTTCCACTGGATAACTCACTATTTTCCCCCAAAAAAAACCTTTCCAGTTGTATAATTCGGGTTTCAATACCCGTTTTTCAACGAAAGGTGTTTTGGTTTGTCTCATTTTTTATTCAGTTTTCGATGTATCACAAACTATAGTCTAGAAAGTTCAGATGAGCGCCTAAATAGTGATACCTGTCTCCCAGAATGTAAGCCCATTGGGGTGTTTAAATTGCATTTGACACTTTTTCAGCAATTACATATATCATTATTAGTGAGAGAATTTAAAGAGGCGAGAGTACTAAGTACTAGAACAATTCAGTGTTAAATGAGAACACGACAGTTTATTCAAAGAGCATCGAACAAAAAAACACTGAAAATCCGCTGATGGATTTTCAGTGTTTTTCTTATTGAATGAGTCTATCAAGTCGGTCAACATGGTTCCTGTTATCCTTTTTTCCATCCCACTGGCCAACTCATTAAAACTGAATCGGAAGATCCCACAGAAATGATCGATATGCATCAAAATAAAGATGAATAATTTACCCACCGGATCATCGCTGAATTTAAAAACGGAGATAGCATTCCTCCCATCAATCATCTCCATTGGGATCCTACTTTTTTTATTTGAATATGATCCTTACTTGTCTCCATCACTTTTATATTCTAAAATATCTCCTGGCTGACAATCTAACGCTTCACATATCGCTTCTAAAGTAGATAATCGAATCGCTTTCGCCTTCCCATTCTTCAGGATCGAAATATTTGCCATCGTGATGCCAACCTTCTCCGAAAGTTCCGTTACACTCATTTTTCTTTTAGCCAACATTACATCAATATTGATAATAATCGCCATTGTTTTCACCTCAGACCGTTAAATCATTTTCTGATTTTATTTTGATCGCTTCTTGTAAAAGTCTTTGGAGAACAGCAGCAAAGACGCCAATCACCATTGAAGCAAAAATGATGACCATTCCGATTACGATGACACCTGGAGCATCGTCTGCCTCCGCCAAAAGATAAAAGAGTGGCATGCCTATCACAAACAAGCTACTAATTGCGATTGCACAGTATTTGATTGTCTTCAAAGCTCTTACAGATAATTCCGAGAAGGCTTTATTTTTGTCAATATAGTTTAACAGTTTAAAAGCTTGATACAGCGCAAAGTAAAAAGGTATTGCTGCTGCATACAAATCGATACAAATTAGATATTTCAAAAAAGCCATATCTGGATATAATTCTGCTGTAAAACTCGCGATCTCAGGCACTACAAAAATGCACAAAGCAAGAATTGGAATTCCCATTAGTATAACAGCTATCCTTAAAAATAAGGTTGTTCCTCTTTTCATAAAAAGCACCTCGCTGATTTATTTTTTATTCACATTTTCCCCTAATCATCTTTTTTACTTGATAAAAAAATAACAAAATCACGTTATTTCACTTCATATCGTCAGGTCATTTTCTATCCGTCGATCCAGTGCTTCTTGTAACAGCTTTTGAAGAAGTGTCGCAAAAGCTGCAATAATGCCTGAAGCCACTGTGCCGATTAATCCCAGCATAATCACGCCCGCTCTATCCCCTTCCATAAATAGTGCGATAAAGACGATTGCTAGTACGATGGAGATACTAATTGTGATTGCGCAGTATTTGATCACCTTCAATGCATGGACAGCTAATTCTGAGAAGGCCTTATTCGCATCTATGTAGGTTAGCAGTTTAAATGTTTGATACAACGCAATAAAAAATGGAATAGCCAATCCATATGAACACGCTAAAAATGGATATTGCAAGTATGCAGTCTCTGGATTCGCTGCTGCATCCCTACTCGCTACCCCAGGCAACCAAAAGAGACACAAAGCAAGAACCGGAGTCGCCATAAGAAAAACAACTACCTTCAAGAAAATGGTTGAACCTTGCTTCCGTTTCATAAAATCACCTCACTTATTGATTGCTAATCTGATTTTAGCATCATATTTATCGTTTTGCAATAAATAATTATTCATTATCAATAGTTTTTATCGATATCATTATATTTCAGCTGAAAAAGCATTCCTCATACCAAAGAAATGCTAGTCACTTTAAACTGATTCAAACCCAAAACACCTCTTGAAACTATTTTCAGGGGGTGATGCCATTACACTTTGCGAACAACAATTTCTTCATCCTCAACACCAACATGGACTTTTCCAATGTTTTCTTCCAAAACGAGGTCCGTTAATGGATCTTCAATTTTATCTTGAATAACTCTGCTCAGTGGTCCGGCACCGAAGCGCTTGTCGTACCCTAGTTTGACCAATGCTTGTTTTGCTTCCAAAGAAATCGTAATGGCAATATCATTTTCTTCAATGGTTACTTGTAAATCTCCAAGCATCAAGTACACGCTATCAAGTGAATTTTCTGCGATCCCTTTCATTTTCACTTGTTTCGCTACTTATAATTTTGTCATAGGAATTTCTGTTTTTTCTTCTACAATTAACTCAATATCTGCAACCTTCACTTTTACTTGCGGGGTATCCCCTTTCTGTTTCGCTTTGTACAATTGTTTACGCAATTGGATTTCCTCATAACATAAATTTGCCGCTTGCTCATTTTGTTGAAAGACTTCGTTTAAATGCGTTCCGATTGAATCCGAATCGGATGACGTGTTTCATCATTATGCTTATATACTTTTATCGAAAATTACGAAAGGTAGAATAACAAGGTTTTCCATTGTATAATTAATAAGAAGTGCTATACTTTTTATATTAATTAAATACTCCCATTCACTGATGGGGTAGAGGTCGCAACTTATAAGAGTAGGACGGACGAGATTCAATGACATTTAGGACTCCGTTTGAAAGGATAAGTTGCCGAAGTTTGGATAGATCATTGTCTATTCATGCTGGTGATGTGTTCGAAGAGGGACATCATTGTCACGTATTTTACGTGGAGAACTATCTTCGGAAGGATTAATCGGACTTATATTATTCAGCCGTCGATTTTCTTCGATGGTTGTTTTTATTTGCCCTAAAAAATTCAACCTTCCAACAAAAAAAGGAGTGTACAACTTGGCGAATTCATCAACGTCATCGAATCCAACACAATTAAAAAGAACACTGAAGGCACGCCACCTGATGATGATTTCTCTTGGAGGATCGATCGGAACAGGCATTTTCTTAGCAAGTGGTGGTGCAATTCATACTGCCGGTCCTGGAGGGGCACTCGTTGCCTATGCAGCTGTCGGGATTATGGTTTACTTCTTAATGACAAGTCTTGCAGAGATGGCAGCTTTCATGCCAGTCGCGGGTTCATTCAAGGTCTACGCGACAAAGTTCGTTGACCCAGCATTTGGGTTTGCAATCGGCTGGAATTACTGGTATAACTGGGCGATTACGATTGCCGCTGAACTTGCTGCAGTTGTATTGATTATGAAATTCTGGTTTCCAGAAAGTCCTTCATTTATTTGGAGTGCACTTGCACTTGTCATTATGTTCGGCTTCAACTATATGTCTGTCAAAGGATTTGGGGAAGCTGAATTCTGGTTTGCGCTGATCAAAGTCGTGACGGTCATTATCTTCATTATTACTGGATTTTTAATGATTTTCGGGATTATGGGTGGGGAATTTATCGGCTTTACCAACTTTACAATTGGAGACGCTCCGTTCAACGGCGGGTTCTTTGCGATTCTTGGTATTTTCATGGCTGCAGGTTTTTCATTCCAAGGAACAGAATTACTTGGGGTAGCAGCTGGTGAGAGTGAAAATCCGGAAAAAGCAATCCCAAAGGCCATTAACTCTGTATTTTGGCGAATCCTTCTTTTTTACATCTTATCGATTTTTATAATCGGATTGATTCTTCCCTATACAGATCCCCGATTATTGAGTGATGCAATTACAGTGAGCCCGTTCACTCTCGTTTTTGAACGCGCTGGATTTGCATTTGCTGCATCCGTTATGAACGCAATCATTTTAACGGCTGTCTTATCCGCGGGTAACTCGGGCATGTATGCCTCGACTCGAATGCTTTGGGACTTAGCGCGCGATGGCAAAGCACCACGATTTTTAGGGAAATTAGATAAAAGAGGCGTGCCGGTTAATGCATTAATTGCAACTACGCTGGTTGGTTCCCTTGCATTTTTATCTACTTTCTTCGGAGATGGTGTTGTCTATATCTGGTTGTTGAACGCATCCGGAATGGCGGGATTTGTTACATGGCTCGGTATTGCCATTAGTCATTACCGCTTCCGCAGAGCCTATGTTGCGCAAGGCCATGACCTAAAAGACCTTCCGTACCGCGCAAAATGGTTCCCGATTGGTCCTTTACTAGCGTTGGCTCTCTGTATGTTCATTATTTTAGGTCAAAACTTTCAAGCCTTTATGGGCGGCAAGATCGATTGGAATGGGGCATTCGTTTCCTATATCGGACTACCTCTGTTCTTGGTCGTTTGGCTCGTCTATAAAGTAAAACATAAAACGAAGTTAGTTCCATTGAAAGATTGTGATTTTGAAAATAAATAATGATAAATAAAGTAGCTGAGTGTTCAGCACTTAAAAGCCTCCTTCCACGATGAACAATCGCAGAAGGAGGCTTTCCTTAATAAATATGGGTAATGCCATTATAATTTACGAACAACAATTTCGTCATCCACAATAGTTCCCTAGCGTTTCAAGCATGGTGACGGATTCATGTACGGTCTGATTGAACCCGACACTTACTTTTTTGTCGCCCGTTCCGGCGTTACTCGTCATAATGATGACCGTTTTACCCTCACGGTTCGAGACTTGGATCCTATAGACAGTTGCACATGCCTAGCTCACAAAAACAGGCTATTTCATTTGTGATGAAACAACCTGTAAGCGTTGATATATTAATGTTTTTATTAAGATTAACGTTTTGATAAATGCGGATGACAAAGTGCACCAATGAAAATATATATTTTACATTCGGTGTACATTCACTAACCAAAAATCACATTAAAAAAGTTAGTAAGTGACACCCATACTGCGCGCCTGTAAGGTCCAGATCTTTCTTAAGCCAACCGAAGATCTGTTATCATCGTTCCTTCAAGCGCGGGGTGTCTTTCAATTCTTGAATCGTCTGCGCCCCGATTCCGAACATTGACATCCGGAGTTCCATTTCCCGGATTTTCATCACCTCAAGTACATCTTTTGTGCTCTGGGTCGCTTCCTTCAATATGGAACGCCCGAATCCGACCAGATCGGCACCCAACGCAATGGACTTAGCGCCATCCAGCCCCGTCCGCATCCCACCGCTCGCAATCAGCGGACGGTTCCCAATCTTGCCGCGAACCATTCGGATGGATTCCGCTGTCGGTATCCCCCATTCGCTAAATGCTTCAGCGGCAACACGAAGGATCGGGTCGTTGGCGCGGAACTTTTCCACCTGACTCCAAGAAGTGCCTCCCGCTCCGGCGACATCGATAAACGCAACACCGGCCTCACATAACTTTTGGGCTGTCTGGCCATCGATTCCCCATCCGACTTCCTTGACCCCGACTGGAACTTCCAGCACGCTACACAGTTGTTCTATCTTCTGTAATAACCCTTTAAAATTCGTATCTCCCTTTTCTTGTATCACTTCCTGAATACTATTCAGATGAAGGACAAGCATATCCGCCTCAGTGATCTCGATAATTTTCCTGCATTCCTCGACACTGTATCCGTAATTGAGCTGAACGGCGCCCAAGTTTGCAATGATAGGGACACTCGGTGCGTACTTCCTCATAAGGAAAGAAGATGGATGTCCATCGCTAT
Source organism: Sporosarcina sp. NPDC096371 (assembly GCF_044762865.1). NCBI lineage: Bacteria > Bacillati > Bacillota > Bacilli > Caryophanales > Caryophanaceae > Sporosarcina > Sporosarcina sp. NPDC096371. Next base: position 145,832 of record NZ_JBIWFE010000009.1, on the reverse strand, counting down.
CGAGCAGCGCCCGAGTGGACCCGAGCGCAAGGGCCCATCCCCTTTCTTCTGCCGCTACAGCCAAGTTTCGGTTAATGTTCTCGGCTAGGGCTGTCCCACCCGTCATGGAACTAATAAGGAACGGTGTTTTGCATGCAAAATCAAGAAAAGCGGTTTCAATGGAGATGTCGTCAAAAGCGATTTCCGGGAGTGCATTATGGATAAACGCAAACGACTCTAATCCTGTGGAAATCGACTCCCCCGTCACTTTTTCGTTCAACGTAATTTGAATATGATCAGATTTTCTTTGCTCGATTGAATTGGTCAACGCCAACACCTGCCTTTACTATCTAGATTCGTACAAATCTCGTTATTGCTCTATGTTGTAGCCGGCAGATTGCAACACATACAAGCCCTCTACACTTGAGATGAATGAATTCGAACTTCTTCCACCGTTTGTTCTACTTCTGCACGTGTCATTTTTTCGCGCCCCTCTTTCATCGCTTTTAACGATTTATGAGCCAGGGCAAGCGGCAGACGACAGAATAATAAAATCGTTTTCTTGTTAAGAGACTTCATATATTCATCTGCTTTTGCCAGGTTTTCCTCTGCATAGTCGAATAGTTCTTCACGGTTCCAGCCTTCGGGTACAAAGCTTATCCCACGTTCATCCAAATCTTCCTTCTCATTGCGTAAAATATTTACCGCCTGTAGACCACGCCCATAACCGATAGCAAGTTCCCGATCTGTTTTGTCTTCGCCATAGAACTCCCAAAGGTCCGACAGCATGACACCAACAAGCCCTGCAACGTAATATGTATAGTCATCCAAATCTTCACGTGTGCGGATTTCCCAGTTTTCTTTTGCCCATTTCGCCATTCCATATGCCATTTCACAAACAGCGCTTGTCACAATTGACAAGGCACCTTTCGGACAAACTTGCAGCCATTCTCCTAAACGAAGTGTCACTTCAGGCATTTGCTCTTTTGTTTGTCCAAGAATATTTAAATACGCTTCGTTATCAAATGGTTGTTTAAATAATTCGCTTATTTGCATTAAAATCGTGCTTTTCACATCATTGTCCAATTCCTCATGATCTTCAATCTCATCAATTGCCCGAAATACTAAATAGGCAGATGCAACCGAATACTTTAACTCTTTCTGCAAAAAAGTAATCGGAATATAAAATGTACGACTCGTCTCTTTTAGCACACGCATTGCATCTTTCGGAAACATACTCATTCTAATTCAGTACCTCCCTGTATAAATCTGACTATACTCATTATCGTAACTCAATTTTCAAAAAAATTCACTAAAAAAAGCAAAAATAACGCATATATAACCAAGAGATTGATAAAAAACGCTTCCGCTTTCTAAATACTCCCCTTCGGCACTATTCTTATTGAATCGTGTGGGCGCACTGATGCCTAGAAAACCGCTTACAATAAGTTTCATTTGACATCATGTCTCTTGATTAACCATTTACTTGCATAAATTGTAGGTAAGCAAAGGCTTGAAACCACTATTTTCACAAGACTATTTCCGGTTCGCTTCCGTCGAAGTATTCACGACATCATTACCGAGGAGAGAGTGTGTTTAGAAATGACCTTGTCATTTCTAAACACACTCTTTTTGGTAATCTTGGTGCAAATAGTTGCCTGCCGCGTACCTACAATGCTTAAGTTAAAAATGCGGTTACTTTGAAACACAAGAATAGATAACCTTCTACAGAGATTGTAAGTGCCCGAAGATGCAATTTCGGGCACTCTAGTACATTGTACAATGTGTTTCTGCCTTACTATAAGCAAGGTTATGAATCTTATCATAGAAGAAATACACTACAATTCGTCCTGTAAAGTCCTATTGAAAGTGAAACTCCCTAACATGAAAAAGGAAAAGCCCATGGCGAAGGCATCAGCGGCCAAAATTATATCTTTGGCCGCTTCTCTCCAAGTAAAAAACCCGCTATTCCCTCGTTCCCAAAAAGTATTAGCACCTTGTGTATCTGTGATTTTGGAGAGCGACGAATGAACAACCACCATACGATTACCGTAAACATGTATAGGGATGCGGCGAAGTCGCATCCCTATACATAAAAAATAGCACGGTAATGGAATAGAAGTTGTTAAATCCAAAGCAATCCAAAACAGCAATTATACATGGAGTACCTAGTAGTAGATTAAGTTTTACTGGTTAATTTTAGTTAATCAACACGCGTGATTTGACATATAAAAACTATTCCATTATTGTTTATGTAGACCAATCACTATAATTTGGAGATGGATAGCATGTCAAATAAAAACCAATCACGTGAAAAAATTTTGCAAGCAGCGACGCGATTATTTCATTTAAATGGTTACCATGCAACTGGTTTAAATCAAATTTTACAGGAAAGTGGCGCTCCGAAGGGCTCCTTATATTATCATTTCCCCAATGGCAAGGAGCAGTTAGCTGCTGAGGCCATCCAATTATCTGGACAGATAATTGCAGCCGATATTCGGACACGTTTAAACGCTTTTGATGATCCCATTGAAGCGATTCAATATAATATTCAATTGATTGCTGAACAGTTTAATCAGGTCGAGAAGCTAGCCGAACTACCTACTGTACCACTTGGTTTACTCGCAGCTGAAACGGCACTAGTCAATGAAAATTTACGACAAATCTGCGAAGAAACCTTTGATATGTGGGATAACATTTATATTGAAAAATTAACGTCAAGTGGTTATTCAGAAGAGCGTGCACGGTTAATTAGTATTACGACGAACGCACTCATTGAAGGCGGCGTAACACTTTGCTTGACGAGAAAATCAAGTGAGCCCTTATTACAGATTCAAAAGATGATTCCTTTATTACTTACAAAGTAAGTAAAGGAACTTCTTTCCGCACTAAATTATATAGACCAGTCTAATAACACGGTTTTACAGAAAGGAAGTTTATTTTGACATCTTCAGAAATTGTACAAGTTCGTAATCCGAAAGCTATGGCTTTTGCCCTCATGATTGGGGGTTTTATCGGGTTGTTTGGTGAAACAGCCTTAAATATGGCACTCACAAATATTATGACCGACTTCTCTATCTCAGCTGCTACAGCACAGTGGCTGACTACTGGTTATTTATTAATGCTAGGTATTCTTGTGCCTATATCATCATTGTTAATTCAATGGTTTACAACCAAACAATTGGTCGTTACCTCATTGTGCTTTTCTATTGTAGGTACGATTTTAGCAGCTTTAGCCCCTAACTTCGTTGTTTTATTGATAGGACGTATCATTCAAGCAGTTGGGACAGGTATATTATTACCTTTAATGATGAATGTTATTTTGCTTATTTTCCCGATTCATAAACGCGGGGCCGTCATGGGAGTCTTGGGCCTTGTGATGACAACAGCCCCTGCCATCGGACCTGCTCTATCAGGTATAATTGTCGATACGTTAGGTTGGGCGTTTATTTTCTGGATTAGCCTTGTGCTTTATCTGGCGCTAATCGTATTTGGTCTTAAACAAATCGATAATGTCTCACAAATTACGAAACCAGCCATTGACGTCGTATCGATTGTCTTTTCTACACTTGGTTTTGGTGGGTTAATTTATAGTTTAAGTTCTGTTGCAGAAAAAACATTCACTTCTGCACACGTCTATATTCCATTTATCATAGGATTCACTGCCCTTGTTTTGTTTATCCTACGTCAATTTAAGATGAAACAACCCATGATCAATTTACGTGTATTTAAATATCCCATGTTTACAATAGGAACGCTGTTATTGTTTATTGGTATGCTTCTTATTTTATCAACGGCTATTTTATTGCCACTGTATTTGAAAGGTTCTTTACTGCTGAGCTCAGCAATAGCAGGACTTATTCTTATACCCGGGAGTGCCACGAATGCGATATTGTCTCCGGCGATAGGTAAATTATTTGATCAATTTGGCGCGAAGAAAATTTTACCACTAGGTTTTCTTCTAACAGTGATCGCAAGTGTGCTATTTGTTCTGACGCTTTCTACTGAAACACCGATTTGGCAAATCATCGTGTCATGCATGATTTTATTTGCCGGGATTTCGATGATTATTATGCCGGCACAAACAAATGGTTTAAACGAATTACCACGTGAGTTATACGCAGATGGTGCTGCTGTGATGAATACCTTACAACAAATCGCAGGTGCAACCGGGACTGCATTGGCGATTACATTAATGGTCAGTGGACAGAATTCGCTTCTGGCAAGTTTCCCCGGATCTACAGCAGCTGAATTATTGGCTGCAGGCACAAAACACGTTTTCTTCTTCATTACAGCATTCGCTGTTATAGGTTTTATCACATCACTATTTTTGAAACGCGTTCGCGTATAACAATAAGAGGGACTCAAAACCTCTAAATCAGCAAAGCACCCCACTGAAAAATCTTCAGTGGGGTGCTTAATTTTATGATACGATACGTACAACAATCTCTCCTTCCACAACATCGACATGGACTTTTCCAACGTTTTCTTCTTCCAATATAAGATCCGTTAATGGATCCTCAATTTTGTCTTGAATGACTCTACGCAATGGTCGAGCTCCGAACCGTTTGTCGTAACCTAGTTTGACCAATGCTCGTTTTGCTTCCGAAGAAGTCGTAATATCAATCGCATTTTCTTCAATGGTTGCTTGTAAATCCACAAGCATCAAGTCCACGATTTCAAGTAAATTATCTTCTGTTAATTCATTGAATGGAACAATCGCATCGAAACGGTTGAGAAATTCCGGTTTGAAATAGTTCCCTAGTGTTTCCAGCATGCTGACCGATTCATGTACGGGTTGATTGAACCCGACACTGACTTTCTTCTCACCCGTGCCTGCGTTACTGGTCATAATGATGACCGTATCTTTGAAGCTAACTGTTCGGCCATGCGAATCCGTTAGTCGACCATCTTCCATAATTTGCAGGAACATATTTTGAACGTCTGGATGCGCTTTTTCAATCTCATCCAACAGTAAAATGGAATACGGATTGCGGCGAACACGTTCCGTCAATTGACCGGCTTCTTCATGCCCTACATAACCTGGGGGTGAACCGATAATTTTAGAGACCGAATGTTTCTCCATATATTCACTCATGTCGAGACGCATTAACGTGTCGCGTGAACCAAATAGTTCTTCTGCCAGCACTTTTGTAATCTCCGTTTTACCAACACCTGTCGGACCAACGAATAAGAAGGAGCCAATCGGACGGTCTTTCGATTTCAGTCCTGCTCGACTACGACGAATCGCTTTGGCAATTTTATCGACCGCATCTTGTTGTCCAATCACTTTTTCACCAAGACTTTTGGCGATTCCATTCATTTTCGCCTGTTCAGCTGCTTGGAGTTTTGTCACAGGAATCCCCGTCTTTTCTTCTACAATCAACGCGATATCCGCAACCGTCACTTCCATTTGCGGAGCGTCTCCGTTCTGTTTCGCTTTGTCCAATTGTTTACGTAATTGGATTTCCTCAAAACGTAAATTTGCCGCTTTCTCGTAGTCTTCCTTTTCTGCCGCCTGTTCCTTTTGTTGAATGACTTCATTTAGACGTGTGGCAATTGCCTCCGAATCAGCTGACGTATGTGTCAGATTTAAGCGTGCCCCTACTTCATCCATCAAGTCGATTGCTTTATCTGGCAAAAATCGATCTTGAATATAACGCTGTGATAAGGTGACAAAAGCTTGAACTGCTTCATCGGGATAGCGTACTTCATGGAAATTCTCATAACGATCTTTAATGCCGTTCAGAATTTGAATCGTATCTTCTGCAGACGGTTCCTTCACAATAATAGGTTGGAATCGGCGCTCTAGTGCAGCATCCTTTTCGATTTGACGATATTCTTTCAACGTCGTTGCGCCGATAAGCTGTAAGCCGCCTCGTGCTAATGCAGGTTTCAACAGATTACCAGCATCCATTTGCGAGCCTTCTGCAGTACCCGCACCCACAAGCAAGTGAATTTCATCGATGAAAAGAATGACATCTTTGCGCGTCTGCAATTCTTCGATCAATTGCTTCATTCGCTCTTCAAACTGCCCGCGGATACCCGTATTCGTGACGAGAGAAGCGACATCTAACAAATACACTTGTTTATTCATCAGTTTCGCGGGTACATCGCCCTCGTGGATTTTCACAGCAAGGCCCTCGGCGATGGCTGTTTTACCGACACCCGGTTCCCCGATTAACACCGGATTATTTTTATTTCTTCTATTTAATGTTTCAATAACTCGCTTCACTTCTTGATCACGTCCAATGACGGGGTCAATCCGCTCTTCCTTGGCATCATCAGAGATATTTTTACCAAGTTGGTCCAACAAACCATTGCCAGGTTGTTCCTCAGCTTGTCTGGTTTGTGTTCTTGCTTGTGGACTGCCGTTTGCTTGAGAAAAATACTGGGCATCATTGCTAAATGACGGCATTTTCCCTGCAGTCAATTGGCCTTGGATATCTTGAAAACACGTGTGACAAAGATGAATTTGCATCCCTTGATGATTCACCTGAAGTCTCAAACTCATCGTCGCGTCGTTTGTACCACAATGTTGACATTTCATATGTGTTCCTCCTTCATATGATCATTTGACTTTGACTATATTTAACCTTTGACCATATTATATACTGACCTTTATTGACTTTCAAGTTAGATGCTTGGGTTTTGCTGTTTGTTAAATGACTACAATCAGCCATTGGGTTATGTTAACTATATTGACTTCATACAAAATCAGTAGCAGCAGCGAATTGGTTCGTTCATATAATAATGTCTGGTTGATTGCCTAGCCCTTTAATAAAAAAAAGGTATCTAATTTGACATAAATAATCCATTCTACGCCGCTCTGCGCTAGGGGATGCCTCCCGTGATAAGCCGGACAGAAGGTCACTGTCAGTCTTATCACTTCGGCTACCCCTGTTAGGCGCCTTCGCTGTAGATTTGATAAAATCATGGGTTCAACTACTACTGCTATGGGGTCTATTTTAAAAGAGAATTCTCCACGAACAATAGAGACTAGCGAGGATAGGATATCGCATTCTTGTTTGCGAAGTGTGGAAATAAATCCGCGGATTTGGGCAAATTGTGTAGCCCCTTCAATTGTACAGAAGTGGCCTGATACTTTCTGTTTCACTTTCATCATTGGGATCTACTACTTTCTATACAACTTATGATTTTTCCATAATCTCCAGCGAAGGCGTCTACTGGGGTAGCCGAAGCAATGAGACTGACAGTGGTTTTCTGTCTGGCTCATTGCGGGAGGCATCCCCAAGAGCCGAGCGGTGTTGATGGAGTATCCTATTTAAATCTATATTGATAAAGATGAGTTTATTAGATAGATACCCAAATAGAAAATTTTGAAACAATTCATGTACCTAAGTAATAAAAAAAAAGCTTAACTCCTTTTGAGAGTCAGCTTTTATAGAAGCATCAACATAGATTCGAAAACCCTTTACACTACGGTTAAAGTTGCTTCAAACCTGTTTTTTTAACTTCCAGATTTCTGTCGCATAATCTTGAATTGTCCGGTCGCTGGAGAACTTTCCTGAATGAGCGACATTCGTAACACTCTTATGGAGCCAAGCCAATTTATCACGGTACGTCTGCTCCACCAACTCTTGGGTTTCAAGATAAGGCTCAAAATCTTTCAAGACAAAATAGGGATCATTTTGAGATAGAATATTGTAATAAATATCCTTAAACTCAATTTCATGCGATCCAAATTCACCGTGATTTAATTGATTCAAAATCCGGCTAACCCTGTCGTCCGTATTGTAAATATCTGTAGCATTATAACCGCCATGTTGATAGTAATTCAATACCTCATCCGCTTTCAAACCGAAAATGAAAATATTTTCACTGCCAACGGCCTCTTTAATTTCAACATTTGCACCATCTAGCGTACCAATGGTTAAAGCGCCGTTCATCATCATTTTCATGTTTCCGGTACCTGATGCCTCTTTACTCGCAGTCGATATCTGTTCACTAATATCGGCTGCCGGTATGATTTTTTCAGCAAGGCTGACATTATAATTTTCTAAAAAAACAACTTTCAACTTACCTTGAATACCCGCGTCATGATTGACAATCGAGGCCACCTTATTAATAAGCTTGATGACTTCTTTCGCTAAATGGTAGCTTGGTGCCGCCTTTGCCCCGAAAATAAACGTGCGGGGAATCATATTTAGATTTGGATTTTCTTTTAATTCATTGTATAAATAAATAATGTGGAAAATGTTAAGCAACTGACGCTTGTATTCATGAAGCCGTTTAATTTGTACATCAAAAATGGATTGATCATCCACTAAAATCCCCGTACGGTCATGAATGAGGTCAGCTAATATTCGCTTATTGTCATGCTTCACTTGATCAAACTTCTCTAAAAATGCAGCATCCTTCGAGTACTTTAATAAGCTGATTAGCTGTTTAGGGCGTTGTATCCACTGCGGACCAATGGACTCCGTGATAAGTCCCGACAATTTAGGATTTGCTTGTAACAGCCAACGGCGATGGGTGATCCCGTTCGTCTTATTATTAAAACGATCTGGGAACAATTCATAAAAATTCTTCATTTCCTTTTTCTTTAAAATATCCGTATGAATTTGCGCGACACCATTTACACTGAAGCTGCCTACTACTGCGAGCCGCGCCATGTGGATCTGCTCATCAGCGATAATGGCTAGCTCCGGAATTTTCTCTCTCAGGTCCTGATGATCAAACCAGAGTCCTTGACAAAATCTCTCGTTAATTTCATTAATAATCATATAAATACGTGGAAGCAAATGCTCCATCATTCCTTTTGGCCAAGTTTCAAGTGCTTCACTCAATGTTGTGTGATTCGTGTAAGCAATTACTTTTGTCGTAACTTCCCAGGCGGCGTCCCAACCGAAATGCTCTTCATCCATAAGTATTCTCATTAGTTCAGGGATTGCTAGCGTTGGGTGAGTATCATTCACTTGAATAACCACTTTTTCAGGTAAATACTTTAACGATTTTTGATGATTCTTTTTAAAGTCCTTAATGATACTTTGTATACTGGAAGAAACAAGAAAGTATTGTTGCTTTAAGCGCAACTCTTTTCCTTCATACTTCGAATCATCCGGATATAAATAACCGGAAATTTGCTCAATCGAATGCTTGTGATCAAGGTCATGGTAATAGTGCATCCCTTCTTCGGATGAATCATCCCGATCTAGTCCTACTGATTCTGCACTCCAAAGACGAAGTGTATTGATCACTTCATTTTTATAGCCAACAACAGGAATATCATAAGGGATTGCCATGACTTTATCTGTGTTCGTGTGTTTAAATTCGATATTTCCATCATTCCGCTGAAACATATGTACGTCTCCGTGAAAATGAATGCAAATAGCTTCGTCCTCTTTCCGCGTTTCCCAAGCGTACTGATCCTTTAACCAATAATCTGGAAGTTCAATCTGGTTACCATGGATAATTCGCTGTTCAAATAAACCATAGCGATATCTTATTCCGAAACCGTGTCCTGGATATTTAAGTGAGGCTAATGAATCAAGAAAGCAGGCCGCTAACCTACCCAAGCCGCCATTCCCTAAACCTGCATCATGCTCATGGGCATAAATGTGATCAGGGTCGAACCCTAACTGCTTTAGCGCCTCATTTGACTGTTCAAGCATGCCACAATTAAGCAGGTTACTTTCAAGTAAACTGCCAACTAAAAACTCCATCGATAAATAGTAAACTTGTTTACAGCTTTTCTCGTTATATTTTTTTTGAGTCGATTGCCAATGCGGTAAGATCTCTTCATTGACGATTGAAGCAATTACATAAAACATATCTTTACCAGTCGCATCCGCTACTTCTATTCCGTTTTCTGCTTGTAATTTGCTTATGATCCGTTTTTTGAACTCATCCACAGTTAGTTCAAGCAAAATTCTGCCCCCTATACATATATTGTCAATAACTGGTCATATATCGTCGCATAATCCCGCGCTGAATCCTGCCAGCTGAACTGACTTTTATTCACATTTTTACTCAACACTGACCACTGATGAGAATCGTGATAAATTCTTAGAGAATAGCGTAGGGTGGCCAATAAATCATCTGCATTGTAATTTGTAAAACTAAATCCATTTCCTTCACCCGTTATTTCGTTAAACGGTAGAACTGTATCTTTCAGTCCCCCTGTCTCCCGCACAATGGGTACCGTTTTGTACTGTAAGGCAATGAGTTGAGCTAATCCACAAGGTTCAAACTTTGATGGCATTACAAAGAAATCGGCACTTGCATATAATTGTCGCGCCACTCCTTCATCAAAAGCCAATAATGTCACAACTTTGTTTGCATGATAATTAGCCGCTTCCGCAAAATACGTTTCAAATTCTTCATCGCCAGTTCCTAAGATAATGAATTGAACATCCTCATGTAGAAAATCATCTAAAATATGTTGAACAAGATGCAGCCCTTTTTGTTCAACAAGACGAGTTATAATCACATAAAGGGGCTTTTCAGCGGCAATCGGCAATCCTAGTTTCTTTTGGAGTATCATTTTATTTTCCTTCTTTTTAGCTCTTGAAGAACGGTATTTAACTGCAATTGCCGGATCCGTTTGTGGATTATATTCTTTGGTATCAATACCATTCAGCACACCGCTTAAATCAGCAGACCGCTCCACAAGAAATGGATGTAGATCCTCACCATAATAAGGATCTTTTATTTCTTCTCCATAACTAGGACTAACGGTTGTGATTTTATCGGCATGAAACAAACCACTTTTTAAACAATTCAACATCCCATTCCATTCAAAACCACCGATATGCTCACGTGATAGATCAAAGAAATCCTCATAAATGTCAATTGGCATTAGCCCTTGGTACTTAATATTATGAATGGTCATGACCGTTTTCAAATCGGCAATTGGCTGAATAATTTTAGCAAGCGCAACCGCCATACCCGCTTGCCAATCATGTGCGTGGAGTACGTCTGGTTTAAAATCTAGATGCGTTAAGGCTTCAATAACAGCACGGCTAAAAAACAAAAACCTTTCACCGTCATCATAATACCCGTATACCCCTTTACGGGTGAAATAATACTCATTTGAGACAAAGTAATAGATGATATTGTTATATTCTAATGAATAAATACTTGCTTCCGAATTACGCCACCCTAGTGGTACGTTGAAACTCATTTGAAACTCCATTTGAGTTCGCCATTCTTCTGGTATTTCATCATACAGCGGAAGAATCACGCGCACCTCGATTCGTTCATTCTCTTTTAATGCTTGTGGAAGTGACCCAATCACATCTGCTAATCCACCGGTTTTAATAAATGGTGTACATTCCGAAGCTACAAATAATACGTTTCTCATATGAAATCTTTCCTTTCCACCCACGATTTCTTAATTTACATGACTTGTCTCTTGGCAACGACATAGGGTTTATCCTTCGATCCGATTAATTTTTGATTTGCGGTCACATGAACGTCTTTATCTAATATCACATTCTCCAAATAGACACCTGCTTCAATCGTACAACGTTGCATGATAATCGAGTTTTTTATCGTGGCGCCTTCTTCTACAGTTACACCTCGGAACAATACACTGCCCTCTACCTCGCCAGCAATGATACAACCATTTGCCAGAATTGATTTTTTGACACTCGCTTCATTTCGATATTTCGTAGGTGGCTGATTCCCAACTTTTGTTTTAATAAAGGGTTGTTTATAAAACAGTGCCTGATAATTTCCCTCGGATAATAGATTCATATTATGCCGATAAAAACTCTCGATTGAATTCATAAACACACCATACCCGTTGTTCTTAAACGTTTGAACCTTTAACTCAGCAAGATTTTCTTTAATTCCATTTACAAAGAAATGATCTTGGTGATGTGCGATACATTTATCAACTAGCGTCATTAATAAGTCTTTGTTTATGATATAAACACCTGTGAAAAGGTTTTTATTTTCCTTATCATTTGTGATCGTAGTAACCCGTCCATCTTCGTCTGCTTCTATACGAAAAGCAGAATCATGTTCTGTATTTAACGTCTCGACATGAGTAGAAATCAGCGTTACATCTGCTTTATTATCCAGATGACTTTTAAATGCCTCTTGATAATTGGTATTTGAGATAAATTGACTTCCGCTAATCAGCACATAGGAAGACTTTCCACGATCAAAGTAATCACGGTTATTGTGAAAAAAGCTCAAATCGCCTTTGGAAATATCAGATGGGTCGTTCCAGTCCGGTGGCAGAATAAACAAACCTCCATTCCGCTCGTCCATCTCCCAGCTATCACCTGTTTGAAGATGGTCCATTAAGGATCTATATTTATTGCGGGTGAAAATCGCTACTGACTCTACATCAGAATTCCTCATATTGGAAAGTGGGAAATCAATCAAACGATAACGACCCGCAAAAGGAATTGCGGCACCACTACGAAAATAAGTTAATTCATGAAAAAAGTGATGCTCGTGTTCCAGATTAATAAGACCCATCATTGTGTTCATCGATCTTTGCCCCCTTAAATTGTCTAGTTAAGTTGAAATAAAGATTCCCTTCAAATCCGCTACGGCGCTTGGGGGAGGAAGGATTGAACTGCATCCTTCCCTGATGCCTCCCGCGATAAGCCTAATAGAAAACCACTATTGGTGAGCGATTGAACTGCATCGCTCCTTTGTCTTATCGCTTCGGCTACCCCAGTAAGGCGCCTCCGTTGGAAATTAGGTGGGAATCACAAATTCAACATCGATAGTCCTAATAACTTAATGCTAAAATCCCCTTCAGTGTTTGTTGATTAATCACGCGCGGCTCTTCATCAAGACCGACGCTAATCTGTGTTCCTTCAGGAATTTTTGTGTTTTCCATTACAATCACGCGTTCTAAAATCGAGTTCTTCCCTACCTCCACGCCTGGGTACAAGATGGATTGTTTAATCATGCTATCTGGGTGAACCACTACATTTTCAAATAATACGGAACTGTCCACTGTTCCACATACCCAACACCCCGAATTGATCAATGAATGCTTCACAACTGCCGTTTCACCGATATACTCTGGTGGGATGTTCGTTTCGTTGGTGTATATTCTCCAGTTGGCATTGTTTAATAATTGACTCCAATCTTTATCGAGCAAGTCCATATTGGCTTCCCAATAGCTTTCGATTGTACCGACATCCTTCCAGTAACCTTCAAAACGATAAGCATACAAGCGAAGACGATCATTCAGCATCGCTGGAATAATATCCTTTCCGAAATCATGACTGGAGTGACTATTTTCTGCATCCTTCAATAAATAGGATCTTAACATTGCCCATGAAAATATATAAACACCCATCGATGCTAGGTTATTTTTTGGTTTTTCCGGTTTTTCATCAAACTCGTAGATTCGCATGTTCTCGGTCGTATTCAAGATTCCAAAGCGTGGCGCTTCTTCCCAAGCCACCGGGATTGCAGAAATGGTCACATCAGCGCCCGTTTTTTTATGATTATCCAGCATTTTTGAATAGTCCATTTGATAAATATGATCACCCGAAATGACGAGGACATATTCGGGGTCATGTCGGTCGATAAAATGAATGTTTTGATAGATTGCATCGGCGGTACCAGAATACCAGTCTCCTCCGTTTTTCGCTGTATAAGGGGAAAGTATCGTCACACCTGTATGTTGCCGATTCAAATTCCACGGTTTACCATTCCCAATATGCTTATTTAATTCGAGTGGTGAATATTGAGTCATTACGCCCAATGTCTGAATCCCCGAATTTGCACAGTTACTTAACGTGAAGTCAATAATTCGATACTTACCACCAAAGTGCACTGCTGGCTTCGCTAAGTTATTCGTTAATTCACCTAAACGTTTCCCTTCTCCGCCAGCCAACAGCATGCCTACACAATCTTTCATTAATTAGCCTCCTCGATACATTCCGTTATTTTTTTGCATTTAAAAATCGTCATAGCTAAAGGGGGTACCTTTATTTTTATATGCTGTGACAATGTGTGCCATTTTTTCGGGATACTAAAGTGGTCAGCATCGCTTACCTGTCCAGATCCCCCAAATTGAACAGCATCTGAATTAAAGACTTCTTGATAAGTCCCAGGAGTTGGCACGCCAATTTTATAGTCAAAACAAACATTCGGCGTAAAATTGCAGACAATAATAAGTTCATCTCCTGGGCTTGTACTACGTCTGCGGAAAGCAATCACACTTTGATCGATATTATGAGGATCAATCCACTCAAACCCTTCGGAGTCGTGGTCTAATTCATAAAGTTCTGGATATTCCAGATAGAAATGATTGAGCGCTTTTACATAGTTAAACATCGCTTGATGGAGAGGATAATCCAATAGATGCCAATCCAATTGTTCTTGATCCTTCCATTCAGCGTACTGTGCTAGCTCACCTCCCATAAATAATAACTTTTTACCGGGATGCGCCATCATATAACCATAGAGCAATCTAAGATTTGCAAACTGCTGCCATTGGTCACCAGGCATTTTATCGAGCAATGACTTTTTGCCATGAACAACTTCATCATGTGACAGGGGTAGTAGAAAATTTTCCTTATGCGCATACATAAATGAAAAAGTAAGTAAATTATGATGCCATTTGCGGTAAACTGGATCAGCTTCCATATAGGAAAGCATGTCGTTCATCCAGCCCATATTCCATTTGAAATTAAAACCAAGCCCTCCTGCATATGTAGGAGCCGTAACAAGTGGCAAATCTGAACTATCTTCAGCCATCATCATCGCGCCAGGATCATATGAAAAAATAACTTCATTTAATTTTCGAATAAAGGCATACGCTTCCAGATTTTCATCTCCACCGTATGAATTGTAGATTTTATCCTTATCTTCTGATTTATCGAAGTTAAGATAGAGCATACTCGCTACTGCATCAACACGAATCCCATCGATATGGTATTCTTCCAGCCAAAAAAGCGCATTAGAGATTAAAAAACTTTGTACTTCAGGTCGCCCAAAGTCGAAGGTTAATGTGCCCCACATTTTTTTTTCAGCTTTACGCGGATCGGCATATTCGTATAAGGGCTCCCCATCAAATTGACGCAGTGCAAAAGCATCCTTACAAAAGTGACCAGGAACCCAGTCCATAATGACACCGATGTCCTGTTGATGGCACTGGTCAACAAAGTATTTAAATTCATCACGTGGACCATAACGTGACGTGACAGCAAAATAGCCCGTTATTTGATACCCCCATGACAGATCAAATGGATGCTCCGCAAGTGGGAGTAATTCAATATGTGTATAGCCAAGCGACTTTACATAAGGAATCAATTGATCAGCAAGTTCACGATATGAATAAAATTCACCATCTTCTTTTGTTTTCCAAGAGCCTAGATGAACTTCATAAATCGATACGGGTGATGTATACACATCAAATGTCTTCTTTTCTTCTTGCCAATCAGTATCACTCCACTCAAATTCGGATAGAATCGGGGTTAAAGATGCCGTTTCAGGCCGAAGCTCAGATTGTAGAGCATATGGGTCTGCTTTCATTAGCACTTGACCATTCTTCGATACAATTTGATATTTATAAGGGATGTTTTCAGGAATGTCCGTATAAAAACCAATCCATAACCCTTCGTTCGTGATTCTCGTTAATGCGTGTAATTTGCCTTTCCAATGATTAAAGTCACCCACTACATGGATTTCTTTGGCATTAGGTGCCCACACGACAAATCGATAACCTTGCGTACCTTCCCATTCAATCAAATGGCAACCTAGTAATTGGTGGCTATGATAATTAGTACCTTGGTGAAACAAAAATATATCCTGTTCTGAAATATCGTAGTACACGTACTGACTCCTTTCTTGAGCCAATTATGATTATATTCATGAAAGTAAATGAATATGACTATTTCTTCTTTGGTATAGCTGGCTATAGAAAACACAACTTTCATATTCCTAAGCAGCACCATACGGATCGCAGAAACCGTATTTTGGTAAGGGTGCGCCAAATTCTATGTTAACAGATTATTGCGTAAAAAAATTTTAAATATTTCTACAAATTTCTTTTTATACCAATTTTATTGTCGATAAATGCTGAATGAACGACTTCCCTTCGACTCGATAGCCATAAAGTTCAATCGAATTGTTTAAAATTGAAATAGGATGACAATAACTTTATGTGAGAAAAAACTCATCATTTCGAGGTGGTATCCAGTTAAGTTTCCAAATATAGGGGTAGAACATATACTAGGATGAGATTAGTTTGAACGGAAATAGCGGGAGAGGTTTTGGGTATCGGCAATAGAGATTTGGGCGCTGGAGCCTATACGATTAGAAAAGGGGTTGGTTTTGTGGAAACTCATGTAGCTTGGATCGATGATGTTCACGTGTTAACCGTCATCGTGAACGAACTATCCATATTGCTGAACACGGAAGAACCACCCGTCATTTATTGGGAAGCACAAGAGAAGTACTTTTTGACAAAGGTGGAAAAAGTAATCGCCGATTCCACCGTAAGAATCATTTTTTTAGAAGAACTGCCAATCGGAGAAAATCTTGACCTCTTATGGGGCACAGCAAAGATCCCGATTTATCCTAGGGCCATCGTCCGAACGGATTGGTTTGATCAGCACTATGCCAATTTGAATACCACATTAGGGATTGACTACGATGACTCGGCCACAACATTTTCTATTTGGGCCCCGACGGCTACATCTGTACAGGTACAATTAGATAATCGTTGTTTCTCGTTAAATAGAGAAGATAATGGACTATGGAAAATAAAGATTGATGGAGACTGGCATGGTTTTACTTATGATTATCAGGTCATTGTCAATGGACAAACGAAACGTTTGAATGACCCCTACGCGAAAGCTATGCTTGCTAACAGTGAAAAAAGCGTGATTATAGACCCTGCTAAAACGGACCTGCCTAACTTTAACAAGCAGAACAGGCCAACACTTCAAAATTTACAAGATGCAATTATCTATGAGTTACATGTTAGAGACGCAACGAATCAAGTGGACAGCGGGGTCGTTAATCGAGGAAAATTTTTAGGTTTGACAGAAACCGCTACAACCACTAAAAATGGTTTTTCAACAGCGCTCACTTATATGAAAGAATTAGGTTGCACGCATGTTCAACTGTTACCCATTAATGATTTTGCACGCGTAGATGAGACTAGCCCGAACGTTTCTTATAATTGGGGATACGATCCATTATACTTTCAAGTTCCAGAAGGTAGTTATTCCATAACACCCAATGATCCCGTAGCAAGGATCAATGAATGTAAAAAAATGATTCAAGCTTTTCATCAAGAAGATATCGCGGTTATCCTTGATGTCGTTTATAATCATGTTTTTATCATGGAAGAATCACCATTTGAAAAACTTGTTCCTGGATATTACTTTAGATATCACAATGATGGCAGCCTTAGCAATGGAACTGGGGTAGGTAATGATTTTGCAACCGAGCGAGCAATGGCAAGAAAATTTATAGTAGATACAATTGATTGGTGGCTGAATGAATATCATGTGGACGGATTCCGGTTTGATTTGATGGGAGCCATCGATATCGAGACCATGAACAAAATTCATGAACGGTGCCAACAAGAAACAGTGCCGATCATGCTGTTAGGTGAAGGTTGGGATCTGCCAACCGCATTAGCTTCCGAAAAGAAAGCTACTTCGATGCACGCCAACCAATTAACAAATATCAAATTTTTCAACGACTACTTCCGTGATTCACTGAAAGGCCAGTTATTTAACCAACACGATACGGGTTATGTAAATGGTCAAGGTCGTTTCATCGAAAGGCTCCCCCACCTCATATCTGGAACTGCCTTAGAAGAATTCGGTGCACCATTTGTCGCCGAGGTGAACCAAACGATTAACTACGTCGAATGCCACGATAACCATACACTGTGGGATCGGCTCCTACTTAGTAATGACCAAGACAGCGAATTGACGCGAAAAAAAATGCACCAACTTGCTTCAGGTATCACGTTATTAAGCCAAGGGATTCCGTTTATCCATGCTGGCCAGGAATGGTTTAGAACGAAACAAGGCGATGAGAATAGCTATATTTCCGGTGATTGGATCAATCAGTTAGATTGGCGGAAAAGAGAAGTAGAAAACGACAATGTTGAATTTATCAAAACGCTCATTACCCTACGCAAAAAATATAATGTATTTCGCCTTACGTCTAAACAAGATATTAGAAGGAGATTATATATAGTTGACACACCCGCAACCGTTTTTGGCTTCACATTACTCGGAGATAACGAAGACTTTGCCATCTATATAAATCCAACAAACACATCTTATTCGTTGCGCTTACCTTCATCAGCTAAATGGCGAATTATGGCGAACAATAATTTTACAAAGAACACAGCCCAACAGGAAGTAATTGGTGAATTTACTTCTATCGATCCTTACGAGTTAGTGGTCTTTAAGAAATCACGGGAGATCAAATAAGGAAGGGTACCCAGATGCTTGGCTTTTGGGCACCCTTTTTGTGCTTTATTTTTTATAGTGATTTACATATGACAAGAGGTGGAAAACTTGTTGCGTAGCACGATTCATATTTAGAACTTCTAGATACAGAACAAACCATTGCTGATGTGATATTTAACGAACTTCAGCATTAGTTGCCAGGGAGGAGTTTCATGAAATGAAAAAAAGTTGCCTGGTACTGATACAATTCCGAATTGTGTCAGTACCAGGTAACTTATTTATTTTAGAGAAGATTTTGTGAGAATAGTATCATGAATAAAACCAACTATGCGAATGATTTCTTCGCATAGTTGATTTTATTTTTTTCGATGAAGTATCTACACTGAAGGTCAAGCTGACTAGTGTAATCGGTCTAATCGCACTTTACATAATAATTTTCCCTTTAACTGGATTTCAGGTGCTTCTGTGCATATAAACAATCCAAAAGTGCTTTCACAGCGACTTCGCCTGCATGGATCCATCGGTTTTTATCGATAATTTTCCCGTCTGTATCAATCGGTTGTTGGAATTGACTAAACCCTGTAGCATTTAACAATGAACTTTCATCACTATCTAGACCGACATGCACGACATGCTTAATCACGTAAGGTGTTCCAAACTTTATTAACGTGTCATATTGATCAAGTTCTCCGTCCATGACGAAAAAAGGTATTCGGATATAAATCGTTTCCCCCCCTTCGTTGCATAAAATATGGTCAAAGCATCCTTTATGATAATCCCAATTCCCCCCCAAGTGATAGCCGAGCCCTTGAATACAATTGCTGACCTCACCAAAAATAGCCATTTGTCCTTCAAGCTCTGATTGCAATTTCAACATAACTTTCCCTCCTTTTTATTTATTCCCTAGTTAGTATTCACCAAAGCAGAAGGAGAAATACTACCATTATTGATGGGACGTATAACAAACAGGAGTAGCACCTTTTCAGGTATTTTTTGCTTAAACAATCCTGAAATGGGTATTCTAAACCTAACATGAATAGGAGTGATTTACCCATGACCAATGTTCAAAATGGCTGTCCCCTTTCAGCTATTGAGGCAATTGATACAATTGAAAAAAGAGCAGGGTTGTTTCCCGCCTACCGTAGAGCACATGCAAAAGGAATTGGCTTTGATGCAACATTCTCTCCAAATGGCTGTGCTACCCCTTATACAACTGCTTTTCACTTATTACAACAAGATACTCCTGCAATCGTCCGGTTTTCACATAGCACATCCAATCCGAACCCTACAGAACAATTAGTTCCCGTAAAAGGAATGGCAGTTCAATTTCAATTACCCAAAGGCAAAGTCACCAATCTTACAATGGCCACCATACCTGTTTTTATTACGAAAACACCTGAGGAATTCATACAATTACTGCAACTAGGTACTAGTGATAAACATTCATTCTCCGAGAGACTTTCCACACTTAAGAAGAATTCTAATTTCCATGCAGCATTTACAATTTTAAAAAACATCATACCACCGAAAAGCTTTGGAACAGGACACTACTATAGCATTCATGCTTATTATTTGATCAATGATCAGAAACAACGCCATGCTGTAAAATTCGAGTGGGAGCCTATCGTTGAAAGCAAGACCCCAACCAAATACACAGCATTATCTACGAATCCAAATGCAATGGAGGATGAATTATTGACCCGTCTGGAGAATGGGCCTGTACGTTTCAATCTACTGATTCAACTGGCACAACCAGGAGATTCGATAGATGATTCCACACAAAAGTGGCCAGACACTCGAGAGAAGATTTGTATTGGCACGCTTACCCTACTAGAAAGACGAGCTGATAACGCTGAACCTCAAGTATTCGACCCAACCATCGTCACTGATGGCCTTCTTTGTTCCGATGACCCGGTCCTTCACTTTCGTGCAAAAGCCTATGCAGAATCAGCAAAACGAAGACAGTATTTTCCGTAAACAAAAAAGGTATCTAAGTACGTCTGGTAACTACTCAGTCTATATATTTGTTGATATAAAGAATCCTACTAACAAAGGCTCGGCACTTGGGGATGCCTCTCGCAATAAGCCGGACAGAAGACCACTGTCAGTCTTATTGCTTCGGCTACCCCAGTAAGGCGCCTTCGCTGAAGATTATATAGAATCATTAGTTCAAATCTGTTAGTTACACAGTCTAGGTTTCAAATCCTCTATCTTTTGGGTAAAGATATTAAAAGCCTACATTAGAAAGGAGGATTTTTCTATTCAACAGAAATGGTATCCAATCAATTAAAAAGCTGAATCCATAAGAGGAATCAGCTACTTGCCGTATTACTTTCAGTAGTTCGTTAAATTTCAAATGCGATAAAGCTTCCTTCGTCATCAAAATCTTTAACTTGAACAACTTTGTCGGAAAACTGTTCAACCGTATCGGTACTGCAACCGATTACAAGGGAAAGCACATTGAAGGATTTCTCTTTCTTCTTCTTATTGAACGCTTCAAGAAATGATTCCTTTACTCGATCTTCGCCATCTGTCACAAAAACAACATCAGCTTGTTTATAACGACTTTCATTTATGATGTTCACTGCTTCGTCAAGTGGAAGTGCAAAGTTCGTACCTCCACCTAAAAAGGTTCGAGCCAAACGAACCATATCAGAAGCTTTCATGTTCCCTTTTTTATATTGATAGATCTGTGTTCGAGTCGAGAATACGATTAAGCAAAAATCCCTTCGTTGCTTTCTTGCGATTGACATAAGGGCTAAAATAAAACCTTTGGATTGGGTATCCAATTTGTTCATACTGCCTGATTGGTCTAGACAAAATACGATTGGCCCCTTCTCTAATACCTCACGTCCTTTCTGTTTAAACTGCATAGCCTGGCCTTCCACTAAGCGACGAAGGAAATCTTTTTTCGATATAGGGTGCATGTATAAGGCAAATTCCATCGGGAGCAACCTCTCCATATCATTCCCTAACGTGACTCCCCTTCTTTCTACAGATTCACTATGTTTGGATTTCTGCTTTTTACGGGCTATTTGTTTGAAACGACCCGCCCAATCTGCTATTTCCTTCATCTTTTTGTCAGTAGATATTTTTTCAGCTAATGCTAGTTGGTCTCGTAAAGGTACTTTTTTCACATCTACATCACCTCGCCCCGTACTTGAACCACCTAGTAACGATTTTAGCCCCTCTTTCACCTGTTTTGTTTCTTGCATGGCTTGAGCCATCGCTTGTGAAAAGCTTTGACTGTTGTTTCGAAGCGTCTGTTTTAACTTTTCATTCAATTTAGCCGTCGCTTGCCTAAGAGTTTCTTCTAACGTTTGATTGTCTTTTTCTGCCCCTTCTTGCCACTTCTGCTCCTGAAGATGCCCCAACATTGCATGGATTTCCTGCATTAGTTTGTGAAGGTCCTCATCTTGCGCTTTTTGGTCAGCCATCCATTCGTTCGTCTTCTCTCCGAATTTCATTGTGCCAATCGCTGAGGAAACATCATCTAAACGAGTGAAGCTTCGAAAGTTTTCAAAAGATTCATCCGACATAATTCTTTCCATCAATAATTTATTAATAATAAGATCGTTGTCTACGACGACTGCCGTAATTTCAGGTTTCATCTTATATAAGGAAGCCCAAATATCAGCCAGCAAGGGTTCGAACGTTTGCAACACCCCTTTATCTCTTATCTTCTGAAGTCCCTTTGACATCTCAAAAATTTCTTTGAAACGTCTTTTATCAAATGCATCTGTATTCAATACGGACCGATTATCATTGTGGAATTTACTTCTCTCCACGAAGCACACCCGCTTTCACATTTTGAAATAGATGCCATAAGAGTCCCTCTCCATGATTTTCTTTTCATGTGGAGCATCAAAATCCATCGGTTCTATAATACTGTCAATAATTTCTTGAAGCATCGAATTCACTTTATAAAGTAAAGCGTCAATATCTGCATCTCGACTTTGGTTGTGTATTTTAAGCTGATTCAAATCAGCCACTAACGCTTTCATTTTTTGAGAAGCTTCCATTGCAGCATCTGTCGAGTGATCCCTTAGAATGGAATTGAACACTTCCTTTGCCTCAATTTGCATGGAATCGAGGGTCCGAGTCACAACATCTTGTGCATGGCTACGAATAATGAAAGACGCTGCATCTTTTTGATCCACGTTTTCCCAAAGGGCATTTTCAAGGAAGACAATATCATCTACCTTTACGACTTGCCTTTGGTCTATCAACGCTTTCGCTTGTAGAACGCTTAAAGACTGCTTGAACCGCCGATCTGACGGGCGAATTCCTTCATCCCGCAACTCGTTACGAATCTTCGAAAGGGTCTCATATACTTCATCAGGAATGGCTACCATGTCCATGGAAAACTGAAGTTGCACCAATTCATCCATCGTCATAGATGGCATTTGCGCATATTGCCCAGCACCTTTCATCATCGAAACAAAATTCGTTTCATCTGCAATATAGTCCATTTCAAATCGCAAAAGGAAACGGTCAAATAGAGCTTCAAGCCCTTCCCCTTCCTCGGGATATTCATTGGAGGCACCTATGACAGATATTAAGGGAACCCGAACAGGTGACCCGCTATTATAGAAGTGCCTTTCATTAATGAGGGTTAGTAAGCTGTTTAAAATGGCACTGTTCGCTTTAAAGATTTCATCAAGAAATACCAAGTTTGCCTCTGGCATTTTTGAAGCCGTATTCCGCTTGTACACACCTAGTTCTAGATCTTTAAGCGATAATGGACCGAATAGCTCTTCAGGTGTACTGAACCTTGTTAGCAGCCATTGAAAGTATTGTGTGCCTTGTACAATATTTGCAAGTTCAACTGATAATGCGGATTTCGCAGTACCAGCCGGACCAATCATAAGCATGTGTTGACGAGATAATATCGCTATCAAGATTGCTTCCACCACGTTTTCACGCTCAAAGAACTTGGCATTCAGCGCATTTTTAATTTCCTTTAGTTTCGAAAAGTTGTTTGGCATTTCAACTTCATCCTTTCATCTGTCCGTTTTTGTCGTAAGGATGACCGCATTCCAATTGACAACTGGAATATTAACCCCTTCTCTTGTATTGAAATGATCATGTGAATTTATTTAGCTTTCCCAATCCGGACGTGTCTAAATCTGAAACAACAAAGATTTCAAGTTCAAACACTAATCAGGAAGGCACAAGGACTGTAGCATTTTATTGGCCATGCACTTATACTCATAACATTTAGGTGCAACTGAGCAATCCTTGGCGGAAGTATCATGATCTAAGTGGTATTTTTATTGATGGCGTTTTCAGAGATGTTGTTTTGTGTATTAAAGAGGTGATTCGTTTTAATACAGTGTGGGTAGCCTATTACTCAATAGTGCCGGATAAGGTTGCGAAATCCAAATACTGTCTTAATTGGTTTTAAATTAAAACAAGAGCAATCTACAAGTCATAAAGACTTATGGATTGCTCTTGTATTAATTTCCTTTACGATTCATAGTCCCAGGTAAGTACCGCGGACTTACTTAAGGCCAATCATAACCGCTACAATCAACGCGATTGTCGTAATCGTTAGCCACCCAACAATAAGTTTCCAAACAAATTTTACCCAACGCTCGTATGGGATACCTGCGATTGCTAGATAGCCCATTAATGCCGCGGAGGTAGGAATAATCGAATTGGTCACACCATCTCCGTATTGGAACGCTAACACAGCAACCTGTCGTTCAATGCCTAATAAGTCTGCTAAAGGAACCATAATCGGCATCGTTGTCGCTGCTTGACCACTACCAGAAGGGATGAATAGATTAGTAACTACTTGTACGAAGAACATTCCTACCGCGTTCAATGTACTAGGCAATGAACCAATTAACGCCGCCAAACTATTAATCATTGTATCAATAATTAATCCGTTTTCCAGAACGACTAAAATTGCACGTGCAAAACCAACAATAAGCGCACCAAAAGCAACTAGTTTCATGCCTTCCACAAAAGCATCAAACATATTATTAATTCTCAATCCACCAATGATTCCGGCAGCAAAACCAACAATGACGAATGATGCTGTTAGTTCAGTCAAATACCAGCCCCAGTTAAACACTCCGTACATATTAATGCTTAACCCACCAGCAATAATTAGCAAAACGAGTGCATGACGAATGGTAAAGTCCGGCAATATATTCTGCCCTTTTAACTCTCTTTGCTGTTTGTTTTTCAATTCTAAATCATAAACAATACTTTTTGTCGGATCATTTTTCACTTTAGCTGCATAACGCATAACATAAAAAATCGCAAACGAAAGAATAAATATGTATACACTAAAACGGAATGCAATACCACTAAACAACTGTAGCTCCGCCATTGACTGTGCAACACCTACAGTGAACGGATTCATCATCCCTCCTATAAATCCACTAGCCGCTCCTAAACTAATCATCGCTGTTCCAGTAATCGCATCGTAGCCAATAGCTCTGGCAATCGCAATTCCAATTGGCACGAAAATAATACTTTCTTCTGCCATTCCAGTCGTTGCCCCTGCAATCGAAAAGACGAACATCGTAATAGGAATTAACAGTTTTTCACGTCGCTCTAATTTACGAACAACCTTATTGATTCCAGCCTCAATCGTACCCGTTTCACGAATGATGCCAAATGCCCCTCCTACTAAAAATATGTAAAATATGATGGTTGACCCTTTAGACATTCCCTCTGGAATCGCTTTAAACATTTCAAAAAAACTAACCGGATTAGATTCAATCTCCTCATAGCTACCAGCAACCACAAGCGTTTTCCCATCCACCTCAACTCTATCGAATTGGCCAGCCGGTACAAAATACGAAGCGACTGTAGCTAAAATAATGATAATAAAAATTATTGCATATGTATGCGGTATCCTATTCTTTCTCTTTTCGTTTACTTGTTGCTCCCCCACTCGTACACCCTCATTCCGTCGTTAAATAGTCGTTAATTTGTAATAGAATTTAATTCTATCAAAAAAACGGTATAAGTCAATTCGGAATTTACTATACAGTCAAAACAATACTTTCAGCTATATAGAACGAAAATGCTGGAAACTTGGACATAATTGCGTGAGGACAATGCATGCTAATTACCATAGATTAATACTTATCAGCTTTTCTAATATCGGAATTGTTTAGAATGCTGGTACTTTAATTAATGTTTAAGTCGTTTGCGGGGTTAGAGCTAGCGGAATATTGTAGGAAAAGACTGTATCTGAACAGATCAAGGTTTGACATATGATTTGGACTTCTGCAAATGAACACAGACGAAACAGTTGAATGGCAACCAAAAGAACAACAACAACAACAACAACAACGCGCAAAGGGACTTTCAGAAAGTCAGTGAAAACCGACCTCTGGAAAGCCCTAGTGTTAAATTTTATAGTTCCTTATAGCAACATCCGCAAAAATTGTTCAAAATTTACGCCTGCCTCACTTGGAATTTGTTGTTTAGACGTAGCTTCAATTGCAGCAGCTAAGAACGTCTCCGCAAGCTTCATTGACTCTACTGAATCTTGCCCGCGCATATGACCACCCATGATGACAGATGCAAACAAATCACCCGTTCCGGAATAGTTCTCGCCATTGTAGTCAAGGAGACTATGTAATGAACGATTTGCATCCAAATACATATTGCCTACATAGCGCTTGTTTGGAACAGCTGGCGGCGGATTCACCCCGGTAATAATAACTTTCGCTCCAGTTGCATGCTGTAGCTGGTAACCGGCCTCTTCTAGCGCGTGAATATAATCCGAGACGCTTTGAAAGCTCACTAACTTCTCATACGACAAACCTGTAAGCAAGCAGCACTCTGTCACATTTGGCGTAATAATATCTGCACACTTCACGAGTTCTTTCATACGATCAAGCAACCCACTTGTAAATATTTTATACCCTTCACCACTATCGCCCATTACCGGGTCGACAAGCAGCGTCGTTTCTCTTGAGTGAAACACGTTTAAAAACTGAAATAAGTTATCGATTTGCTCTCTTCCAGTCACGAAACCTGTATGAATGCCATCAAAGCTTGCACCGAGCTTGCTCCATTCATCAACAAAACAGTCCATTTTTGACGTTAAATCTTCACAATAAAAGCTCGGATAATCTGTTTGCGCCGTTAAAATCGCAGTTGGCAATGGTACTGCCTGAACACCCATTACAGACAACACAGGAATCGCAGCCGTTAACGAGCACTTCCCAAAAGACGACATATCTTGAATGACAGCAACTTTTTTCATTGTTATCTACCCCTAGCTCTTTGGCACTTATTCTTTCTTCATCGTAACACAAGTAGACAAAGGCAAAAATACACCTTCTAAAATTGAAAGGTGTATTTTCAATGAAACACAATCTGACCTTGAAAACTTCCTCGAAAGTGACACTTTTACAATGGTCAGCACTTTGGTAAAGTTAATTTAATCAAAAAATTCAACTTTAGTGAGGGATAGAAATGCAAAATATACAAAATCATTCCTATACCAGTACACGGACCAAAACATTTGATTTAGTCTTAACAGCGATTTTAGCAACCCTTGTTTTAGTTTCAACATTGTTTATTAATATTAAGCTTCCGATTGGACAAGGCGGTTTGATCCATTTAGGGACATCCATGCTTTTCATATCGGCGATTTTATTCGGTCCTAAAAAAGGAGCACTTGCCGGAGCCATCGGGATGGGCTTATTCGATATCCTAGGTGGTTGGTTAATTTGGGCGCCAATTACAATCGTCGCCCGCGCATTACAAGGTTTCATCGTTGGAAAAATCGCTTGGTCGATGGGACATCGAGGCGACAACATTAGATTTAACATTTTAGCGGCAATTGTGTCTATGCCTGTGATGATGGCGGTCTATTATGTCGGCCAAGGATTCATGTACAATAACTGGGTCGCGCCATTGGCGTCCATGCCAGGGGATTTCATTCAAAATGTAGTCGGTTTACTCATCGCGATTCCTGTCTGTATCGTGCTGAAAAAAACACCTTACTTTCGAAAGAATTTTTAACTTAATAAAAAAGAGCTGTCCAGAAGTAAAAAAATAACTTAAGGACAGCTCTTTTCATTTAATAAATACAAGTCATTATACTTAAAACTTCTTATATGATGTCAACCTTTGTATAGGAAGCAAACTCTCCAGATACTCTTCACTCACCTATTAATGGCTACGCAAAAACGCCACAAGGTCTTGATGATTCTCTGGCGTGACACCATGTCCGTCATTATATGTCTTAAAGGTTACATGTGCACCTAGAGATTCGAAGTACTCCTTACTTTCCTCGCCCCAATGCGGCGGAATAATATAATCATACGCCCCATGGGATATAAAGACGTTCAAATGATCGACTGCGCGCTTTTCATAATCCACCTTCACAAAATCCGGTACATAGCCACTTAACGCTACAACGCCACGTATCACGCCGCCCATCGTTAACGCTAAAGATTGAGCAAGGACTGCTCCCTGACTAAATCCAAGCACATAAATCTGGTCCTCATCCAGTCCAAATTCCACAATCGCCTCTTGAATAAAGGATTGAATATAGCGTAGCACTTCATCGAATTCAGCGCGAATAGGCTTCCCTTCCTCTTCATTCGTAAAAAAAGCATAGCCCGGATCAAACACAATCGGACCACGCAGACTGAAAATATGGTGGCTACCTTTGAAGTCTTGGACAAGCTGCGGCAAATCTTCCTCGTTACTTCCCATCCCATGCAATAAAAAAATAGCTGATTGCTTGTCAGTCGTAGTTTCAGGTACTGTATGTATACATGTAAATGGTGATTTCATCCCAAACGCTTCCTTTCATAATTAACGTATATCTATCTTAGCATAATCATGAGGGATGAGCATTTGCCATAAGGTCAGCTTTCATGAACGCTTTTTCAACGAAATTTCACCACAAAAAAGTAGACCGCCCGATGCCTATCCATCAAGCGGTCTACTTTTATTGGACCTCTATTCGGAAAGTTCCTTCACTGTAGGTTTTCCTGCCTCCTGCAACACTTTACTCCGACCTAAGAAAACGCCGGCGATCAAAATGAGGATCCCTGTTCCTACTAGTAACCATTCAATTTTCACAACATCCGAAATCGGACCGAAAATGAGCATCCCAATCGGCATCATGGAAGTGGAAATCATTCCGAACACACCGAAGACCCGCCCTAGATAATTACCATCCACTTTCTCCTGGACTAAAACCATCGTCGGTGTATTGAAAATCGGCATCGCAACACCAAACACACCCATTAAAATTAAATAGATCCAAAAAATTGGGACAAGCCCAAGTGCAAATGTGCAAACTCCCATCAAAATACTCGCAAAGGTCATCGTATACACTCTATTGGAAAAACCGCCCCAAGCGGCAATGATGCCTCCACCTGCCATCATTCCGATTGAAAAAGCGATTTCGATTGCGGTCAGGCGCCACACATCATCACCAAAGCTGCGCGCCACTTGCAAAGGCGTCAAAAATGCAACAGGGGCCATCAGCACAAATAAAAAGGCGAAAAAGAGAAAGAACTTTTTCAGAAACGCATGCTGATTAATATAAGACAAGCCTTCCTTAAAATCACTCATATAACTCGTTGTCTGTTTTTCAGCTGCTTTCTCATGCACAGCGATTTTCAAAAATACGACTAACGTGAAAATCGCGATCGCGGCAGTGATGACATCAATGAAGAAAATGATTTCAAGGGAAACCATCGTCAATAATGCCGCACTGACCATCGGAGCCACGAACATGATAATCGCTTGAAGACTACCATTGGTTCCATTCACTTTCGTCAACTGATCCTCTGGAACAATTTGCGGCAAGATCGCTCCGACACTCGGAGTCTGGATGCCAGCCCCAACAGCACGGACCGCCGCCATAACAAATAATAACCAAATGGAGTCATACCCCATTAAAAACAAGATTGCGAGGATTAACGTCGATAGCGCAATAAGCCCATCCGACACGATAATCAGGATCTTCCGGTTATAACGGTCCGCCCAGACTCCCGCAACCGGTGATAATAAGAAAGTCGGGATAAACCCACAAATGATGTACAATGTCATCATCATCCCAGACTGTGTAGTCAACGTAATATGCCACATAATAGCATATTGGACTAAAGAAGAGCCAAAAAGGGAAATGGTTTGGCTACTTAAAAAGATAATAATATTTCTCTTCCAGTTTTCATATCCAGAATTCATCTACTTCACGACCTTTTTCAAATTAATGGGTGCTAGTTCAAAACGGTAAGGTCCTATCCTACTGGAAATGTTTGTGATTCATTTATGTTTTTAGGCAGCAAAAAAGAGGGCAGACTCGTCACCCTCTTTCTAAATGATAAATCAAGTTTTCCTCAAATAGACAGACCAATCCCATTTACCCTGCACAGGAGCAGAGCTTTTGAATGTATTCAATTAACGTTTCAAAACTTGGATTCTAAGTCTCATTGACGCTGTCACAAGGAAAACCTCCGTTTCACTTTAATTAATGCTAATTTTACCATATGTGTTTTTGGCATTACAACTGCTAAAGTGAATGAATGATTGTTTTAAGGTGCCTGGTTCTAAAGCAATTCCAAAATGAGATCGGGTACATGAACCTCCCCCACTTAATACGAGTCATTTTTGTATAGTTCAACGTGCAAGTCCCGTGAGTACCCTTCACCTTTTTTTGTGTTACCATATAGAGTACGAAAAATCTTAACAGAAAAGGTGACAACCCCTTGAAATCATTGTGGAATCTATATAAAAAAATACCGTTTGTTGTGAAAATAACTACCGGTTTTATCCTTGGTGCAATTGTTGGCATCGTCTTTGGGACGGATGTTGGATTTCTTAGTCCACTAGGCACCTTGCTGTTGAATCTATTTAGCTTGGTTGGTATTCCCGTCATTTTCCTCACAGTCGTCTTAGCCGTGAATCAAATGAATGTTACACAGCTGGGGCGGATTGGCGGCAAACTGATCCTCTATTATGCGGCCACTACAGCGGCTGCCGTTCTGATCGGTCTTTCACTTGCACTTTGGTTTGCTCCAGGTATCAACATGACCTTGCCCAATGTGACGGTTGACAAACCAACTACGCCTCACTTTTCCGATGTCTTACTACAAATTGTGCCCAAGAATATTTTTGCCGCCTTCACTGCAGGCGACTTGATGGCCATCTTATTTGTAGCTGTCATTATCGGCATGGCCATTTCCATGATGAAATTCTCCTCGGATAAACAGACGATGGAATATGGAGCTATGTTGGACAAGATGTTTACTGCACTCAATATCATGTTCTACAAAATTTTGAGTGGTGTATTGTTATACGCACCCATCGGTATCTTCGCTATCAGCGCCACTACATTCGGCAGTCAAGGCGTAGAAACCTTTAAAGCACTGCTGACATTTACTGCGGTTTTCTATTTAGGACTCATCATTCTGTGGGTATTCGTCTATGCCGGATTTTTAAAATTCTCTGGTACGCCCGTTCTCAATTTCTTCAAACAAACAAAAGATGCGTATTCGACTGCTTTCTTTACTTCCAGCAGTATCGCCTCGCTTCCCATTGCAATTGAAGCGGCAAAGAAAGCCGGTGTTTCAGACAAGACGGCAAAATTCGCTCTTCCTTTGGGTGCCGTGTTCAACTCTGACGGGGGCGCACTTCGAATGGGTGTGTCGATTGTCTTTGCTGCCAACATTACAAATCTAAACCTGTCTGTTTCAGATTTTGTCATGATCATTGTAATTGGTACACTCTTATCTATAGGAACATCAGGTGTTCCAGCTGCCGGCTTGGTAACCTTATCAGCCGTACTGACGATGTTTGGATTACCTCTTGAAATTGTTGCATTAATTGCAGGAGTGGATGCCATTATCGGCATGGGGGGAACTGCCTCCAATGTTGTCGGGGATATTGTCGGTGCCGTAGTAGTAGATCGTACAGAAGAAAAGAAACCTGCCTAGAGCATACATTAATAGAGAACGTAAGCGCAATCAAATAACGCATATCCAAACGCGGCATCTCCTTGGTACGATCAATGTATCAATTTTAGGAGGTGCTGTTTCATTCATGTCTCAAAAAAATTAAGGATTGTCCCGGTCACACTCCAACCTGATAGCAAAGATGGATTCACACATGCCCCTCGATTACCTCCGGTATGTGCACAATCAAAACCGGTACCACTGAAATCTTCTTCAGTGATGACTATAAACAACAAACTAGTTCGCGATCGCATTCCAGAGATCATCGAAAAGTCCCACAAAAAATTCACGTCTCGCCTATTAACTGATGTTGATAAAAAACAAAAAGCACTGAACTTTTGAGGTTCGGTGCTTTGAATGTTATATACTATTTATCAAAAAACGAGAAAACTCCGGACACTTTATTATTTCAAATCCGAAAATTCTTGCTCACTTCCATCCGTTTCCAGAAGAAATATTAAGCAGGTATAAGTAAGGGAGCCATTCTGGACTAAGATTTGGCATCCCTATTATATATAAGGGCCTTTTAATTGAGAATAGTTATCACTTGTTGTATATTAGATTAATAACAGATAAATATAAATGAGTAAGGAGAATATATAATGCAAATATACTGGACTAAAATAAATAAGATTATTGAAGAAACGCCGGAGGTTAAAACGTACCTGCTTGAATGTCCAAAAGACTTTACATGGGAAGAAGGTTCCCACACCCACTTCGCACTGGAAGGTTTTAATGTCGGAGATAAACCAAACCGTGGCCTGATTCGTCACATGTCAATCTCCACTTTACCGCACGAAAATTCAATTGGTATCACAACACGCATCAGAGAGCAGTGCTCTGAATTTAAAGCGATTTTAAGAAATCTTGAGATTGGCAATGAAGTTGCAATATTTAAAACTCATTCGAATATACCACTTAAAAGAGAAGGCAAAAATGTTTACCTGCTGTCATCAGGTGTCGGCCTGGCAACTTTCAGACCGCTTGTACTCGATTATTTCGAACGTGCTGACAACGTCAGTCAAATTCATTCCCTGAACATCGACTCTTCAAAAGATTTCTTATTCACTAATATTTTCGAATCCGCACCTGACAAGAAGTTCACATCACAGTTCGTCGATAATCGTAAAGACTATTATGAAGAAGTGAAGAATCTTGCTACAGACAAGGATGGACTCTTCTATGTTGTCGGCAGCGATGAGTTCCTCGTGCAGAACATTAAAGTACTGCGTGAGCAGGGCATCAAGCCGGAACAGTTTATGCTCGACAAGCGTGAACGGACACTGCCTGAGTTTTTATCATTTGATTTGTCAATTTAAGCGAGACAATATTTTTTCTTGGTAAATACTAAATAGATGTTCCATTACCGGTGCGATTATTTAAGTTTAAGATCATAAGCCTAATTACTCGTTCAAGATAAGGCGGGGTTAGGCTTTTTTCTCTT
Source organism: Sporosarcina sp. NPDC096371 (assembly GCF_044762865.1). Classification (NCBI taxonomy): domain Bacteria; kingdom Bacillati; phylum Bacillota; class Bacilli; order Caryophanales; family Caryophanaceae; genus Sporosarcina; species Sporosarcina sp. NPDC096371. The sequence continues at coordinate 113,067 of NZ_JBIWFE010000009.1, read as the reverse complement.
TCAAAATCCTTAACGTTGTAAATTTGCACATTCTTGACGTTATCCCATTGGTAAAAAACATGACAGAAGTGGTACATTCTTATGGCTGTAATCAATATAGCCCTCTTTTTCAATTATGTAACTTTCCGCTCCACTCTAGAGAACATATACTCTCAACCATATTCTATCATAGACTAGATTGTTTATATCAATAAATCGAAACAATTTTTCAATTAGCCCGATTATTAAAACCCAGCATCCATTTCTGAATACCGGGGCCTTAAACTATTCTTATATCTCTCTTCCACCAACCATCAACTCCGCCTGCCTCACCACCGTATCCATGGCTAACTTCTTCAAATCAGGTGGATAGCCATACTTCTTCAGCAATCTCCGAACAGTAATCCTCATCTTAGCTCGCGCGGAATCATGCAAATTCCAGTCTATGTTCATATACTCTTTAATCGCTTTCGTGAGCTCATGCGCGATCACTTTCAAGATGTCGTAACCTATCCTTTAACCGCCTTGCTAACATTAATCTTCTTCCCTTTAATCGTAGTTTCTTTCATCGCTTGCAAAACCAATAAACCCTTTCCATTCAGCATCTCAATATAAGTCAAACTATCCTCTATGGTAATCATACCAATATCATCTGCTGTAACTCCAGGAATTTTCGCTATCGTTCCAACAAAATCTACAGCTCGAAGCTTCTTCTTTTTTCCACCGTTGAAATGGAGCTTCATCATATTATTGTTCTTGACTCCCCGACGACCAGCTAGTTTTTCCTCGAAAGCATTTTTTCCAACAGCTATTTTCTGCTGCGCTGGTGCTTCCCGTACAGGTATTTCAAAGCCGATGTATATTTCAATTGTTGTAAGGAGCTTGCTGTCAGCAGGCGTTGCAAACGTAATCGCCTTTCCTTTTTTACCCGCACGACCGGTTCTGCCTGTTCGGTGGACATAGCTCTCCTTTTCCGTTGGAACGTCATAGTTGATGACAAGTGAAATATGCTCTACATCGATTCCCCTTGCCGCCACATCGGTTGCAACGAGATAACGAAAATTACCCATTTTGAAGCCATCCATAACCGCAAATCGAACTTCTTGTGCAATTCCACCGTGGATTTTCTCGCAAGAATAGTTGGATTTTTCCAACTCTGCAAACACAGTGTCAACTTGTCTTTTAGTTCTGCAGAAGATGATACAGATATCAGGGTTTTCACTAACAGTAACATTTTTCAGCAATGCCATTTTCCCTGCTTCTTTCACTTTAATCACGCTATGTTCAATCGCACTCGTAGTGACTTCCGTAGAAGCAATTTGGATAGTTTCGGGATTCTCCATATATTTACGGCAAAGATTTTCAACAGTTGTAGGCCATGTAGCGGAAAAGACCATCGTTACTCGAGTGGAAGGAAGTTTTTCAATAATCGCTTCTACTAGGGTAGCAAAACCCATGCTAAGCATTTCATCTGCTTCATCTATAATCAAATACTTTATGTCATCTACAATGACTGTTTCTTTGTCAATATGATCCCTCACACGACCGGGTGTACCGACAACAATATGCGTTTTCCTTTCCAATTCTTCCTGTTGTTGTGCAAAAGATTCTTTGCCGTAAACCGCCATGGTTTTAATTCCTTTAACTCGCCCGATAGCTGCTACATCGTCTCGCACTTGAACAGCAAGCTCCCGAGTAGGTGTCAGAATCAATGCTTGGGGATTGTCCCCCTCCCAATCAATCATTTCGCAAAGAGGGATACCAAATGCCGCCGTCTTGCCACTGCCTGTCTGAGATTTCACTATGAGATCCTGTTTATCTAAGGCACGTGGTATGACTTCACTTTGAACCTCCGTCGGCGTTTTATATTTCAATAAAGCAAGGGCTCTTGTTATTTCACTGCTTAACTGATAGTCTTCAAAACTTCTTTCATTCATGTAATTAACCTCATTTTTTATTAGATGATGTTGATTTTTCTATACCAATAAGTATAGCCTATCCAGTGACCTTGCACCCGTGAGAACAGCACTTTTAATTCATCCCCCAGCAAAAGGTGCCGCAGCAACCCGGGCAGCTTTCGCGCAATCAATCGCTACAACGAGTGCCACGAGAAGTGGTTCCATTTCATTATCCGCAATTTTCAACTGGTAGCAATCGCCCCATTTGAACCACTTTTTGCTGACAGTGCCAATCAATTTTCTGTTTTGGTACTCTTGGAAATCCATATCCCTCAAGTTCCCCCGTACTTCAATCCTCGCCGCGTCGATTGTATAACGTGCTTTCAAAAACGTAAGTTCCCTTTTAATCGTCATCTTTTTTTGGCCATGCACGTCCACGAAGAAAGTTGGTAGGAAACTAAATACTTTTTGCCTAATCATCGCTACTTCCTGCCTAGCTGTATTCGTAATGGAAAACGTCTTCGGTATTTTCATGAAGCTCCCTTCCACAAAATACACTTTGTTCTCTAGCTCATCCTTCACTGAAAACTTGCCGCTCAGGCTCAATGCCTTTTGCTTGATATACAGCTGCCTCATGCGAATCCCTCCCGTACTAGAAAGCCCGTTATCTCTACAACGAAATGGATGATAAAACGTTTCACTTTCTTCTAAGTGGACAACATGATGATATTTCTTTTTTTGATGCTGGGAATGAAGACCATTATATAAAGGGGCATTTTGTTCTAAAAAATTATGCCATTTTAATTACATCGAAAGATTTACGGGAGTTGACTACTGATACTTTAAGTGATGGATGGATGTTTAGAAAAGTGTATATTCTTTTGAAAAGTTAAGAATAATCTAAACGTGATCAAAAGAAAAACAAATAAACTCTACGGAGCGTTTGTTGCTGCAAATCATATAAACCTCTAAGATGAAAATAGAGCGGGAGGAGACAATCATGGATAATCGTAAAGTTGGAGAGTTAATTTATAATTTCCGAAAAGAAAAAGGGCTGACACAGAAACAATTAGCTGATCAAATGAACATTTCTGATCGTACGATTTCAAAATGGGAGCGTGGATATGGCTGCCCAGATGTCACGCTATTACCTAGCTTATCTACCCTATTGGGCATAAATATAGAAAATATTTTAGATGGCGAAATATCGTCGAATGAATTGATAGGAGGAAATATGAAGAAATCGCATTATTTTGTTTGTCCGTCATGTAATAATATTGGATTAGCAACCGGAGACATAACTGTATCGTGCTGTGGGAGAAAGTTAGCACTATTAGAAGCAAAGAAAGCAACAGAGGAAAACAAGTTATCCATTACAGAAATTGATCATGAATGGTTTGTATCAAGCGACCATCCGATGACAAAAGAGCATTATATATCTTTTATTGCTGTCGCTACAGGTGATCAAGTTCAGATTATTAAACAGTATCCTGAGTGGGGATTACAAACACGTATCCCGAAACGTAAGCATAGCAAACTGCTATGGTTTGATACTCAATTTGGTTTATATTATCAGATTTTATGATAATTTGTTATATAAAAATACACAAGTGATGGCTTAAATGTTTATAGCCAATAACCGTCCCCCACTTTGTTCATAATCTTAATCCAAACTCTTTGCTCAATCTGCTTATCACCATTTTGGGGGATATGAATTCATTACAACTACTAAAAAAAGAGGCTATTTTCCTACTTTACAAATAGCCTCCTTTTTCTATTTCCCCTCTAAACTTTCCCGTGGAAATAAAGATACAGGCTGTCCTTTGACAGCCTTCCCCCAGCAAAGTGATTGTTTAATTTGTAGTGCCTTGTTCAAAATAAAGTCTGAATAATAATAGAATCAGGCACCTTTCTTGCTCGCTAATCATATAAAAAGTGCCTAGCATCCATACCAATCAAAATTGGTGGATGCTAGGCACTTTTCTCTTTACGTTCAATGATGATAAATGGTCCGGTAAATAGCGTGGCACTATAACCTTCAGTCTAATTTTAAAGCTCTTCCTGCTCTTCCCCATTCAAAACCAATTTAAACTGAACATCAGCTTTTAAAGAATCCGACACAGAACAGTATTTCTCTTTTCCAAGGCGAATAGCCCTCCAAATTTTCTTACTATCGATGTCACCCTCGATGATAAATGTCACCTCAATAGCGATAAAGCCTTTAGGGGGTTCTTCTTTTCTCGTTCCGTCCGTTACAATTTCAATCTTGCTGATCTTTTCCAGATGAGGTCTTAAGATCATCGTCACATCGATGCCAATGCAACCTGCCACGGCGCCGAGTAGCATTTCGGTAGGCGTAGCCCCTTTCCCTAAACCTCCGTACAATTCCGTTGCATCCATATTAATGTCATATCCTGAATCGCCGACTGCTGTAAAAGCACGTCCGCCTGTCCATGTAGTCATAACTTTCATATCTATCCACCCTTTCTTAGTAGTTTAAATTAGTTCCGGGTCCGACCGGAATACCGAGTACATACCAAATGATAAAGAAGATTGTCCAACTAATGAGAATGATAATGGAATAGGGCAGCATAAGCGAGATGACTGTCCCCACGCCGTTTTCCTTCCCATAGCGCTGCGCAAATGCTACCACAAGTGGAAAGAACGGCATCAAGGGTGAAATAATATTCGTCGCAGAATCACCAACCCGATAAGCCACTTGAGTCACTTCTGGCGCAATGCCCATCTGCATGAACATCGGCACAAAAACAGGAGCCATAATCGCCCACTTCGCCGAATCCGCGGCGATAAATAAGTTAATAATCGTCGTAATAAAAATCAACGCGACAAGCAACGGTGCGCCATCAAGATTGATGGACTGTAAAAAGTCCGCGCCTTTCACCGCAATGATTGTCCCTAAATTTGTATAATTGAATAACGCCACAAATTGTGCGGCAAAAAAGATCAATACGATGAATCCGGACATCGTTTCCAATGAGGATGTCATTAAATTGGCGATATCTTTATCATTCTTGACCGACTTTGTCACGAATCCATAGACGACACCTGGCACTAAAAAGACCAGCATCATGATGAAAATAATACTGCTCATAAATGGCGACTTGATAATGCTTCCACCCTCGCCTCTCAAGATCCCGTTTTCCGGAAGGATAAGAAGAGCAATTGCGATAACAGTAATGAGGATAGAAAGATTCGCCCAAAACAGTCCTTTTTTCTCCAGGGCAGAAATCTTGTTTTGCTGTTGCACCGCTCCATCCGGTACGTATGTCCCCAATTTAGGCTCGATTATTTTATCCGTTACAAGCGTTCCGATAATCACAATGAGGAACGTTGACACGAACATAAAAAACCAATTGTCTGTCGGATTGACAACATAACCGATATCCAATATGTGCGCCGCTTCGGTTGTAATCCCGCTTAACAGTGGATCGTTCGTCCCTAAAAACAAATTGGCCGAATACCCTCCCGCAACACCGGCAAATGCAGCAGATAATCCTGCCAACGGGTGCCGTTTAAACCCTAAAAAGATGATGGCGCCGAGTGGTACGAGCACAACATAACCGACTGAGGCGGCGACATTGGACAATACACCCATCAGCACGACGATCGGTGTCACGAATCTCCTAGGCGCTTTTGTCACCGTATTAGTCATTAACGCACTGATATAGCCGCTTTTCTCAGCAACTCCAACCCCAAGCATAGCCACAAGTACTGGCCCTAGTGCCACAAAAGAGGTAAAGTTTCCAACAACATTTGAAAACATATACGCAATGCCTTCGGGAACAAGCAAACTTACCGCTTTGACCGTCAGCATTTCAATTTGTCCTGTTTCATTGTTTACCCCTTCAAAGCTAACGCCTGTCCCCATCACATAAAAAATATGCGATAAGGCAATAACTATGAGAGTGAAAATCATGAAAATTGTAACAGGATGCGGCAATTTGTTTCCTTTTTCTTCAATATAATTCAACATTCGAATCGATTTGGATTTTTTTAAATGACCCATCCGCATCCTCCTTTATGTAAGACGTGGTTACAAGTATACCCGCTTGTCGCATGCGGAAACAAGATTCTAGCCTCGCTTTGAATACCTTCACTAAAACTTATCATCATCGGACGCTGAAATTATAATTTCCCACATAATATACGCCGAACAAAGAGAATTCTTAACGACTGAATTTCAGTTAAATCTCGAAAGAGATGAACCAAACGAACCTCAAAAAGGACATTCCCTTGAGCCATTTACGCTCCATGAGAATGCCCTTTTTCCCGTTTTATTGTCGCCAGAAAACCCGCCTCTAAAGAACAGGCGTTCCTAATATTCACTCTATGTCTAAAACACCCTTCACCCGCTCCACAAACGGCTTCTTATCATAGTGATGATACAACTGTCCCGCCAGCCTCACAGGATCACCAAAGAAAAACCGTTCATACAGCGTTTCACGCGTGCCAAATGCACTCATCGTCAAATCCCATGCCAATCGAAAAATCTTCACTCGGTCCTCTGCGTTGTTAGCTTTAGATTGCAAATATTGATCCAAATCTTTTCGAATATCGGATTGGAATGCATTTTCTGTTGGAATAGCCATCAATCCACTTGCACCGAGCTGTTGGATGATTTCTGTAAAGCGTGGGTAGACACGTGGAAAGGTATGGACAGCGATTTGTAAGGTTCGCTGATCAGGTCGCATCCATCCAGATTCATCTTTTTCGGCTTCCACTTCTGATTTAATCACTAACGCTTTCATCGTTTCCAATGCGACGATAATTTCAGAAGCCTTTTCTTGAACATGCTGGTATGCGCCTATGTTAATCGTATCGATAATGGACTGGACGATGCCTAACACGAATTCCGTTTTGATAATTTGCCTGGAAACTACTTGGTGCAATGTAAAGGGCAGAAATGAGCTACAAGCCATAAAACTGTTGGCGACTGCAATGTTGTCATAATAAAACACGCGCTCCCACGGAACCAAGACATTGTCGAATACAACAATCGAATCCATTTCCTCATAGCGTGAACTTAATGGATAGTTAAAGGTAGAATCTCCGCCGACAAATGATTCCCTGCACACAAATTTGACTCCTTCACTATTGCTAGGAATCGCGAAGGCAAATCCATTTGCGTTATCATTCCCCCCGCCTGTTGACATCACGAGAATTTCATCTGTAATGCCGCCCTGTGTTGCGAGTAGCCGTGCACCTTTAACGATGATACCTGTTTCGTTCCTCTCTACCACTTTGGCAGCGATTGGCTCGCCTTCCTCCTCAAAATAGAATTGAGCCCGATTGACTTGCGGATCGATGAACGTATGTGTCAACGATAAATCATTTTCACGTGCATATTCATAAAACGCTAGTACGTTTTCAGGAAAGCAGTTCTCTTTTCCTTCCAATAAATCAACAGATGATGCCAGCGCCATTAATACGGTGTTCATATAATCCGGACTTCTCCCCATCATGCCATTGTTCAATAGCGCCCATTGTTGAACCATGGTTCTCCTGTTCACTAGATCCCCTATCGTAGTCGGCTGTAAAAAGGACATGCCTACCCGCCTGCCAGTTGTTGGCGACGGGTACGTCATGACGTCTTGTAAGGACAAGTCATGCTGTAAATCGTATAAGGCGGATTGGCTCTTCATAATGCCTTTAAAGGCGAGGTGCTCGGAAATCTTACCTATTACTGGTTGACCATCTACCCAAACATTCGTCTGCATCTCGTCGATTCGATTGATATAATCCCTTCCCGTAATAGCTGGCATATTCAGCCTCCCAACGATTGGTTTGTAGGTAAACTTTACCTACTTATACTATTAGTATTTCTAACCGCATGTGACCGTTTGGGTGCAAAGTAGTCCCTATAAAGTCTCTTTAATCATGATGAATTCATATACAAGTGCACGAAACTTGCCTGTTTCACCCTAGCATTGGATGCATGCCCAAAATATCCCGTAATTTTTACGGACGTGTCATGAATCTGTAATCGAACTAGCGTTGTATTACGATGCCTCGTTGCCTACTATTAGAGTTATAGTCATTGACTCATCAATGATTAATAGAAAAGGTGGCTGAATTACATAATGAAAAAAATAGCATATTCACTAATCATAGCAGGTTCTTTAGCATTCGGAATCACAACTACTAATGCAGAAGCAAGCACACATACTGTCCAAAACGGAGAGTCGTTATGGGACATTTCAAAATCAACCAATGTATCCATAACTAATCTTAAAAAATGGAATGACTTAAAGTCAGATACCATCTATCCAAAACAAGTCTTACAAACATCGACAAAGACTAGTAATTCGACAAGTGCAAACAAATCCACTGCTAAGCCATCAACGGCTTCTAAAAGCATTGTTAATCAGGCGATGAAGCTGACAGGGATACCTTATGTATTTGGTGGGACTACAATTAACGGATTTGACTGTAGCGGATTCGTCCAATATGCTTTCAAAAAATCTGGTAAAAACATCTCACGCACCACGCTTAGCCAATTTGCACAATCGAAGAAAGTAACCTCTCCCCAGCCTGGTGATTTGGTGTTTTTCCAAAATACATATCGTAAAGGTATTTCACACGTTGGCATTTACATTGGCGACAATAAATTCGTCCATGCTGGTGGCAAGAAATCACAAGTCACAAGCTTAAGTAACAGTTATTGGAAATCAAAATTTCATAGTTTTAAACGACTGTAAACAGAATCCCTCCCCCTTCATGATTGAATGGGGGAGGGATTCTCTTTTGGCCAAATATAGGGTACATACTACCTATTTTCCTTCCCTTCTCCCCTACACGCACTACTTATGCTATTATTAACAAGGTTCAAAAAAAGAGGTTCGCAAACTCCCTCTCTAAAAAACTAAGGAGCTGTTTATGATGAAAAATGAAAAAGCGGTTGTCGTCTTTAGTGGCGGCCAAGACAGTACGACATGCCTATTTTGGGCATTAAAAAATTTCAGTGAAGTCGCGACGGTGACGTTTGACTATGGTCAACGCCATTCAGCTGAAATTGAATGTGCAAAGGAAATCGCCAAGGAACTTGGGGTTTCATTCAAAGTACTGGATATGAACCTGATTAACCAGTTATCTGCAAACGCCTTAACGCGGGATGACATTGACGTGAAGGAAGTAGAAGGTGAATTGCCGTCAACTTTTGTTCCCGGTAGGAATCATCTATTCCTGTCATTTGCGGCTGTCTATGCAGATGCGATTGGGGCTCGGCACTTAATCACAGGTGTGAGCGAAACGGATTTTAGCGGTTATCCTGATTGCCGTGATAATTTCATCAAGTCACTGAATGTAACATTGAATTTAGCAATGGACGGACGATTTGTCCTCCACACGCCGCTTATGTGGCTCGATAAGTCCGAAGTATGGGCAATGGCCGACGAACTGGATGTGCTCGATTTCGTCCAAGAGAAAACCCTTACTTGCTACAACGGTGTTCCGAGCTCAGGTTGCGGGGACTGCCCTGCCTGTGTGTTACGGAATGAAGGGCTCACTGCTTACTTATCTAGAAAGTCAGTAGGTGCTACTAAATGATGCAGCAATTTTACCCGTCTGTGCAGCATGCCTATCGATTTGAATTAAACAAAGACATGCATTTTTCAGCAGCGCATTTCATTCCGAATGAAGAAGCCGGGAAATGCCAGGTGATGCATGGTCATACGTACCATATTAATATAACCATCGGAGGAAATGAGTTGGATGCACTCGGTTTTCTAATCGATTTCAAACAACTAAAAAACCTCATTCACGATAAATATGATCACTCCGTATTGAATGATCATCCAGAATTCAAGAATGTCTTTCCGACGACTGAACGATTGGCGGAACAGATTGGGACATCGATTCATCAGGTCCTTCAAATGCGTGACAATAAACCGGTCTGCCTTCAAGTCATTGTTCGAGAAACACCGACAAGTTACGTCGTCTATCGGCCAGAACAGGAGGAGATCCTATGAAAATCCCTGTGATGGAAATATTCGGTCCTACGATTCAAGGGGAAGGCATGGTCATTGGGCAAAAAACGATGTTTGTCCGGACAGCCGGTTGCGATTATTCTTGTTCGTGGTGCGATTCTAGTTTTACATGGGACGGTTCGGGACACAGTACTTCGAAACAACCAAGTGAAATTATAGAGGAACTTCTGTCAATCGGCGGGAAATCCTTTTCCCATGTAACGATATCAGGCGGGAATCCCGCCCTTCATAAAGGCATTGGCGAACTCGTCGACCTGTGCCATGCAAAAGGTTGGAAAGTCGCCGTTGAAACGCAAGCTTCTTTCTGGCAAGACTGGTTATTAAATATAGATGATATCACGCTGTCCCCGAAACCACCGAGCTCTGGTATGACTACAGATTTCGGCAAACTGGATACGTTTATGGACAAGTTAACAGATGCAAACGCCAGCCTGAAAATCGTCATTTTTGACGAAGTAGATTTCAAGTTTGCCGAAGAGATTCATCTTCGCTATCCGTCATTCCCTTTCTTTTTACAGAACGGGAACGATGATACGTCAACGACCGATGACGCAGTTCTTGTGTCGGCCTTACTGAAACGGTATGAGTGGCTGATTGATCTAGCAGTGCGCTCGCCAATCATGAATGATGCCAAAGTGCTGCCTCAGCTACACGCCCTTGTATGGGGGAATAAACGCGGGGTTTAATTAAACAAGTAGAAGGAACCAGGCACTGAAACGGTCTAGAATCGTTTCGGTGCCTGGTACTTTTCATTTATAGGGAACATTGTATATCCACTCACTTACGCCACGATGTATTTGCTCCCTGCTCTGCCACAGTCACCGCCCCCTTATGCCAATGAAACCTTTTCATACAGATAAGTTTGAACAATTCCAGTATGTATTCTCACCTAATAGCGCATAATGGAGAGCGTTAACCTCGATTGACTAGTTTGTTTTACGGAATTTCAAAAGGAGGATTTTTAGTATATGTATGATGTTGTTATTATCGGTGGTGGTCCGTGTGGTCTTTCGACGGGTCTAGCTCTACAAGAAAAAGGACTTTCTTATGTAATTATTGAAAAAGAGGCGATTGTCAATTCCATTGTCAACTGTCCGTTTCAGATGACTTTCTATAGTACTTCCGATCGTTTGGAGATCGGTAACATTCCTTTCCTGACACAAGATGCACGTCCTACTCGAACAGAGTTATTAAAATATTATCGACTTGTAACTGAAAGGCAAGAAATTAATATTAAGTGCTATCAAAAAGTAACAACTATATCGAAAAACGCCGAATCATTTACCGTCCACGCGGAAGATCGGCATCAAAATAGTATTTCTTACGAAGCGAAAATGATTGTACTTGCAACCGGCATTTTCGACACACCGAGACAGCTAGATGTTAGTGGAGAAAATCTTACGAAGGTTTCGCATTATTATAAAGAAGGTCATCACTATTACGGCCAACATGTTACAGTTGTAGGCGGCAAAAACTCAGCGATTGAGGCTGCCATCGACCTTTATCGTAATGGAGCACATGTTACGCTTGTGCACCGAGGTGAGACAGTCTTAGAAGGCATTAAACCATCCTTGCTCCTCGATATGCGTAATCTTCTCAAAAAAGGGCAGATTGATTTCTACCCCAATTCCAGTATTGCTTCTATCGAAGAAACAACGATTAGCATCCAATCTCCAAATGGCTTGTTTACGATTCAAAATGACTATGTCCTTTCCCTGATCGGGTACCAACCGAATACTTCAATGCTTCAGAGCATTGGAATCCAAATAGATGCAAGCACTTTAGTTCCGTTCTTTGATCCAGAAAGCTTTGAATCCAATGTCAAAAACGTCTTTCTTTCAGGAGTTGTAACAGGCGGAATTACCAATCGTGTTTACATTGAAGACGGGCGATTTCACGGCTTGAAAATCGCAGAGGAGATTGCAAGCCGACTAGCGTTAGTTGCCAATAACAACAGCCCTTCCGTTTGAAACCAACTAGAAAAAGGCCCTTAACCGATTTTTTCGATTAAGGGCCTACTTTTGTGATGGCCTGCTCACTACATTTAACTATCAGAGAAAATGGAAAAATAACTACTTCCAGAAATCATTCCTCAATTAATGGTGTTTTTTTAATCAAATTGGAACCGTCACCATAATCCTTAATCGGACCTCCGGAACCACTGCCAGCACCTGTTCCATTATAGGTGATAGATCCTCCGCCTGTTCCAATAAATGAATCGGCGATAACCGATCCCTTGATTTTACCACCATTGGCTAAAGTGAATTTAGCATTTGGCACCAGAAAAAGTTGAGTATTTACACTAGCTCCCCCGTCTACTGTAACTTCAGTTCCTCCTGAAAAAATATTCCCATGAAATCCTCCGCCAGCACCTATTTTAATAGTTGCACTTTCAGCATAGAGGGATCCAAAAACCTTTTGATCCCCACCTAAATTAATAAGGTTCGAACCTTTTTGATAAACTTGCAACTTATCTACATTTCGAGTATTGCTGTTGATTGTACTTCCAGATCCCATCGTTATATTATTTTTCACATATATCGTAAGCTTTCCTGTACCGTTTATTTTAATATGGCCATTTGTGACATTTAGATGATCTACAACAATTTCTTTATCAGAATCACCCACATCGATTGTTAGTGTATTATTTTCATTTAGATAAATCTCCTTAAACGCCAAATTGTTGCTCATATTCATTATATATCCATTTGTAATATAGTTTCCTATTAATAATTTTCCTTTTTTTACTAAATCAGTCTTATTTCCATTATTATTCGTAATTACCTGATCCACAGGTATCGTATAGCTTGGATAGCTCGGAAACAAGGGTAATTCTATAAAATTTTCAACTCCCCGAACGACCTCACCAGTAATACTCGCACCCCCACTGATTTTCAAATCACTTGGATTAGTAGACTTCATATAAGCATTCCCATGTATTGTTATGCCTTCCTCTAATCGTATCGTTTTATTAACATACAAAGCCGCGTTCCCAAACACCCCAGGCCCCTCAACCACACTCGGCTCTAAAGATACAGTGAGTTCCTGTTTAACTGTACGTGTTTTATTCCCTATCGTTCCTATAGATTCAATTTCATATATAACTGGGTCTGCTCTTTTTTGTGTCACGGTTATCGAGGCAACGGGCACATTACCTAAGTTTGCTTCAAATGTTGGGCTAGTTGGTGCTAAATTTACTTTCGCTCTAACTCTCGAATAGAATTCCCCTACAAAATCATATTTCTGCTGTTCTTTTGTCGTCAATTTATCATATGTATTTTTAACTTCTTCAAATGCTTCTGACACATCTTCATTGATATCATAAGCTGTCTCAACTACACCCGCCTCCGCAATATAAAATACCGCCTGATCATCCCGCTCCCCCGCAGATATCCTCACAGAATTCGACGTAATCATCATGATACTTAATCCAAGGACAGATAAAACAACAAGTACCATTAATACACCAAGGAGGGTGAATCCCCTATCGTTGGCATGATGGTGATTTTTCACATCAATCACCCTTTCTGAGTATTATTTTAGTTTCCACTTTCTCGCCGGTTTCACTGATGATTTTGAGGTTTACTTGGCTACCTGTCCGCTTAGCCTCAAACTTGCTAATATCTTTCACTACAATCGTTTTATCTTTATTCTCTATCCATTTCTCTGCACGGTTGTATTTGTACTCAATACGATCAGTCAATTTGATATGATCGCCCTTCTCATCAACATTTACGATGCCCCGCTCATCTGCTTTCCGAATCTCCTTCGTAATCACTTTCGCCGCGTACGTCACATCAGATAAATGCCTAGATTTTTCTGATTGACTGTTATATTGTTTCTGACCAAATACATGTACATTCGAAATAAGCAGTAGAATAATGGAGCCGATGATGATGACTGCGAGTACTTCCACTAATGTGAGCCCTTTTTCATTCCTCAGATACTTTTTCATTATGACTCAGGCCTCCACACTACTACATTCTCCATCTGAGCTTGCAGCTTATCGTCGGGTATACCACGTACTTCTACTAGTACACGATCCATACTTTTCTCTTTGTTTTTTAATTTAATTTTCAATAAGATCTCGGGATTGTACACCTTTGTAAAGACCGTCCAATCATTTTCATCTGGTTTCTCTATATACCCTAAAGCTATAATCTCTTTTATCTTTGCACTCTCTTTAATCGAAGTACTTAACGCATAGAGATTTTCCATCTCTTTCTGCGCAATATATGTCGCATCAATCACATGTTCAGACGCCTTATGTACTTTCGCCGATTGCAGAAACATCATTAAAAAGGTTGTTAGTAAAAGAGTTAAAATAACGATAGAGGCTAGTACTTCTACCAGCGATAACCCACTTTCTTTTCCATCTTGTTCCACTCCAAATCCCCCCGCATCCATCACTCTTTAAACCTATGTATGTAATAAAACACAAAAATCCATATACTCGTATAAACCTATACTACCACAATTAGCGATTTGTAATCAAAAAATCATGACCATCGTCATGATTACTTAAACCTATAAATTTATCATTTCAAACACAACAAAACCCAATTGCATTCCTCTGCAATTGGGTTTTGTCGTTTTGTATTAGATTTCTTTCAATTCTTGCATACGACGTTCAACCGCCGCGTACTTTTCAAGATAGTCCTTTTCTTTGGCGCGTTCTTCTGCAACGACTGCCTCAGGTGCTTTTGACATAAAGCGTTCGTTGGAAAGTTTACCTTGAACACGTTTCACTTCACCTTGCCATTTAGCAAGTTCTTTTGTTAGGCGGGCAATTTCCTCGTCAATGTTCAGCAAACCTTCAAGTGGCAAGAACAATTCCGCCCCTGTCACAACCGCTGACATCGATTTTCCTGGTGCCGAAATCCCATTGCCGAGTGTTAACGTCTCAGGGTTACAGAACCGTTCGATGTAGCTACGATTCGCTTCCAAGACTGCAACTGTTGCATCTTCTTTTGCGGAAATATAAAGTGGTACTTTTTTGCTCATTGGTGTATTCACTTCTGCACGGATCGTTCGAACCGCACGAATGATATCCATCAATAATTTCATATCTGTCGCACGAGATTTATCTGTAAGAGTCGCATCTGCAACCGGCCAAGCCGCCACTGTAATGGACTCCCCTTCGTGGGGCAAGTTCTGCCAGATCTCTTCTGTGATGAACGGCATGAATGGGTGTAGCAAACGCATTGTATTATCGAGAACGTAAGCGAGAACAGAGCGTGTCATTTTCTTCGCTGTTTCATCTTCCCCATACAACGGCAGTTTCGCCATTTCAATATACCAGTCACAGAAATCATCCCAGATGAAGTTATACAAAGCACGGCCAACTTCACCAAACTCGTAGCGGTCCGCTAACTTCGTTACTTGCTCGATCGTTTCATTCAAACGCGTTAAAATCCACGCATCTGCAGCTGATTTTTCACCTGATAGATCAATTTCTTCATACGTCATGCCATCCATATTCATTAACGCAAAGCGTGACGCATTCCAGATTTTATTGGCAAAGTTCCAGATGGATTCCACTTTCTCTGTTGAGTAGCGAAGATCCTGCCCTGGTGATGAACCGGTAGATAGGAAGTAGCGAAGTGCATCTGCACCGTATTTGTCGATGACGTCCATTGGGTCAATCCCATTACCAAGCGATTTGGACATTTTACGGCCGTCTTCTGCACGTACCAGTCCGTGAATCAATACATCTTTAAATGGACGCTCATTTGTAAATTCGAGACCTTGGAAAATCATGCGTGACACCCAGAAGAATATGATGTCATAGCCTGTTACAAGAGCATCTGTTGGGTAATAGCGTTTGAATTCCGCGTTGTCCACATCCGGCCAACCCATCGTCGAGAACGGCCATAGGGCAGATGAGAACCACGTATCCAGTACGTCATTGTCCTGCGTCCAGTTTTCAATGTCAGCAGGTGCTTCTTGGCCAACATACACTTCGCCTGTTTCGTTATGATACCAAGCTGGAATGCGGTGGCCCCACCATAGTTGACGAGAGATACACCAGTCATGAACGTTTTCCATCCATTGCAAGTACGTATGCTCAAAACGGTCAGGGACGAAATTGACTTTGTCTTCGGTTTGTTGAAGCTTGATGGCTTCAGCTGATAGTGGCTCCATTCTTACGAACCATTGTGTCGATAAATACGGTTCAACAACAGCACCGCTTCGCTCCGAGTGGCCGACAGAGTGAAGGTGATCTTCGATTTCGAATAACACTCCCATGTCCTGTAGGTCTTTCACAATTGCTTTACGGCATTCGAAACGATCCATACCTTCATACTTGCCTGCAAGCTTATTCATAGAACCATCTTCGTTCATAACGAGAACACGCTGAAGATTGTGACGGTTACCGATTTCAAAGTCGTTTGGATCATGGGCTGGTGTGATTTTCACTGCGCCACTTCCGAATTCCATGTCGACATAATCATCTGCCACGATTGGAATTTCTCGGCCGACGATTGGCAATTTCACCGTTTTCCCAATCAAGTGCTTATAGCGCTCATCTTCAGGGTGAACTGCAACTGCTGTATCACCAAGCATTGTTTCTGGGCGTGTTGTTGCAATTTCGATAGTACCCGTGCCATCTGTTAGTGGATAGCGCATATGATAGAAGGCACCCTGCACGTCTTTGTGAATAACTTCGATATCAGAAATGGCTGTCTTCGTTGCCGGATCCCAGTTGATGATATATTCACCGCGGTAGATGAGATCTTTTTCATACAGTTTAACGAATACTTCCTGTACGGCTTTCGATAGACCTTTATCCAATGTGAAACGTTCGCGAGAATAATCCAATCCAAGGCCAAGTTTGCCCCATTGTGCACGGATATGATCAGCATATTCTTCTTTCCATTTCCAGGTTTCTTCTACAAACTTTTCACGACCAAGGTCATAGCGTGTCTTGCCTTCTTCACGTAGTTTCGCTTCAACACGTGCCTGCGTTGCAATACCCGCATGGTCCATTCCTGGCAGCCACAATGCGTCATAGCCTTGCATACGCTTCATGCGCGTCATGATATCTTGTAATGTCGTATCCCATGCATGCCCAAGGTGAAGTTTCCCTGTCACGTTTGGTGGTGGAATAACAATGGTATAAGGCTCTTTATCACTTTCAGGTTGCGCTTCGAAAAATTTCCCTTTTAGCCACCATTCATAGCGACCTGATTCAATGGACTGCGGATCATATTTTGTCGGCATCGACAAGTTTTCATTTGACATACTAGTTCCTCCTCAATTTTTGAATACTATGAAATGTGTAGGGCACCACTTAGGGCTGGCGCCTAAAACTGGACACAAAAAAACTCCTATCGCCTTAAAGGACGAAGGAGCTGTTCGCGGTACCACCTTTATTCGTGCACAACAAAAAACTGTGCACCTCACACTTCGATAACGGCTTCAAACCGGTTTCTACTACTAAAGGATGTTTTCGAAACGAAAACAACTTATTCACAGAAACTGCTCATGGGTGACATTCGGTCAATCGATTACAGGGCCTCTCACCACCGGCTCCCTCTCTTGAGTAATCATATTCACTTACTATCCCAATCATCGCATCCATATATAGTTGCCACTATTGTATCGGAATAGTAGGTCGCCCGTCAAGTAAATTACGAAAGGATTGTGTGATGAAAAAATGTTATAATCCCTATCTACTGCCCCCTTGGCTTCGGAGATGCAGATTTTATTGTAAAGGGATCATTATTCCCATTTGTATTTTCCAACTACTACGGCTATTATTAGTGCCGACAACTGGTGATTTCCTGCTATTTTGCCTGCTGTGCGGGTTAGCTTTCGTGTTTTATAAAAACATCATTTGAACGGAATGACGTTGTGGAAATCCCATCTTCTAGCCCTGCAATGAATGCCAGCGCTTCGTCCATATCTTCATTTGGAGTGCTGGTATACGTTGCAACTACATTCGTATCTGGCACAGCCACTGCAATCACTTCTTCAGCTTCATAGATTTCATACGCATCTGCTGAAGCTGTAGCTGTAGCTACTTCTGTTGCTTCTGCCACTTCCTCTAACTCTTCTGCCAACACAATCGTTGCTGGTTCCTCTACTTCTTCTACCAACACGACAATTGCTGGTTCCTCTACTAGAGCAACTAGTTCTTCTTGAGCAACCGCATTTTCGTACGAGCACTCGACATCCCATACAACACTAAATGAGCCTTGTCCGTCCGATTCAACTGCTGTGGCCGCTGTGACAACCTCTAGCGGGCTGGCAACTTCTGATGGCAAATCGATATGAAGTGGCACTGCGTACTCAAAATACCCCGCCATTCCTTGTAATTCCACATCGTCAATCAGAATCGCTGAATCTAAAAATTCATCTGCTCTCTGCCCTTCATCAAACACCACATTTGCTGCGATATGATAAATACCTGTCAACCGCACTGCATCTTCTGTCCGTTCTTCTGTATATATCGGTGTCACTTGTAGCAATTCCGCCCCCGCCGGCACGCCCGCTTCTACCGGGAAAATAAAATCCTCTTGCATCGTCCACTGCTTTTTCTCCATTATCGTTCCCTCCTTATTCCTTCACAAACAATTGTATGCACAGTCCAGCTGTGATAGAAGGACAAATTAATACGAACGCAAAAATCCTCCAATCAAATAATTGATTGGAGGACGTTTTAGTAGTTAAAAGCTTGGGGTGCCAATCACCCTCGAAGTTTTGCAAACACTGTATGGAACGCTTCGACCGTTTTCGCTATATGCTCTTCCGTATGCGCAGTTGAAAGGAACATACCTTCAAACTGTGAAGGTGGTAAGAAGATGCCTTCTTCCGCCATCAAGCGGTAGTATTCTGCAAACATATTAAGATCGGATGTTTTCGCTTTATCGTAATCCGTTACTTTGTCATTCGTGAAGAAGAATCCAATCATCGAGCCCGCGCGATTCACGGTATGTGGAATGTCATACTTCTCTGCTGCCGCACGGAAACCGGCTTCAAGCTGATCGCCAAGTTTCATGAAATGATCATATGATGCAGGCGTTAACTTTTTCAACGTTTCAATCCCTGCCGTCATAGCAAGCGGATTCCCAGACAGCGTTCCTGCCTGATATACCGTGCCCGCAGGTGCGATATTTTCCATAATTTCACGCTTACCACCATATGCGCCAACTGGTAGTCCGCCGCCAATCACTTTGCCGAGGCAAGTTAAATCAGGCGTCACACCGAAATGACCTTGTGCACACTGATAACCAACGCGGAAGCCCGTCATTACTTCATCAAAAATCAACAGGGTGCCGTTGTTCTCTGTCAGCTCACGTAGGCCTTCCAGGAAACCAGGTTCCGGAGGGACAACCCCCATGTTGCCTGCTACTGGTTCAACAATAACAGCCGCTAAGTCTTCACCGAATTCGTTGAACACTGCTTGGACGCTTTCTAAGTCATTGTAGGCAACTGTAATCGTGTTTTTCGCAACCGATTCAGGTACACCCGGACTATCAGGAAGACCAAGTGTCGCAACGCCAGAACCCGCTTTAATGAGTAGCGAGTCACCGTGTCCATGGTAGCAACCTTCGAATTTCAAGATTTTATCGCGTCCCGTAAAGCCACGTGCTAAACGTAGCGCACTCATCGTTGCTTCAGTTCCTGATGAAACCATGCGCACCATCTCAATGGATGGTACACGGTCAATGACAAGTTTCGCCAAGTCATTTTCCGCTACAGTTGGTGCACCAAAGCTTGTGCCGGTTTCTGCGACGCGCTTGATACCTGCAACGACGTCTGGATCTGAATGACCGAGAATCAGGGGTCCCCATGATAGTACGTAGTCAATGTATTCATTGCCATCGATATCTTTAATGATGGCACCTTTTCCACTTTCCATGAAAATCGGGTCCATATTGACGGACTTGAAAGCACGAACTGGAGAGTTCACCCCACCCGGTAACAAATCTACCGCTTCTGCAAATGCTTGTTTAGATAACTCATAATTTCTACCCATTTAGTTCTCCTCCAACCAGCGCGCCGCGTCTTTGGCATGGTACGTCATAATCAGATCTGCACCTGCACGCTTCATACTTGTCAACGTTTCAAGAACAACCTTTTTTTCGTCAATCCAATCGTTTTGAGCAGCCGCCTTGACCATCGCGTATTCACCGCTCACGTTATAAGCCACAATCGGTAATACAAAATTATTTTTCACATCACGAATGATGTCCAGATAAGACAACGCCGGTTTGACGATTAAGAAATCTGCGCCTTCATCCACATCAGATTCTGCTTCGCGCATGGCTTCCATACGATTGGCAGGATCCATTTGATAGGTTTTGCGATCCCCAAACTGTGGAGCAGAACCCGCTGCTTCACGGAATGGACCGTAATAAGCAGAAGCATACTTCACCGCATAAGACATAATCGGAATATCGATAAATCCAGCTGCATCAAGCGCTTGGCGGATAGCAATTACAAATCCGTCCATCATATTTGACGGTGCAATAATATCAGCACCCGCTTGCGCCTGGCTTACTGCTGTACGCGCCAATAAGTCTAGTGATGGATCATTTAAAACTTTGTCGCCTTCTACAACGCCACAATGTCCATGATCGGTATACTCACATAAGCATGTATCGGCAATGACAATCAGTTCCGGATGACGCTCTTTCACAAAGCGAATCCCTTGCTGAACGATACCATGATCATGATAAGCGCCTGTACCAGTCGCATCTTTATCTTCAGGAACGCCGAACAAAATAACCGACGGAATCCCAAGTGCAACGACTTCATCGATTTCAATCGCCAGTTGATCCAACGAAAATTGAAAAACACCTGGCATTGAAGACACTGGATTTTTCACATTTTCCCCTTCAACAACAAATAGCGGATAGATGAAATCTTCTTTCCGTAATACCGTTTCTCTCACCATTGCGCGTAATGTAGTCGAATTGCGTAAGCGTCTGTTACGCTTGAAATGTAAGTTTTCCAAAGTTACCCTTCCTTTCGCCCCGCCAATTTCTCGACGAGATCCATCAATGTGTATGTATCCGGCTTAACATGAACGGTTGCGCCAACTTCCAACAGCGCTTTTTCCGTCACATGGCCGATTGCGGCAATCGTATAACCATCCCAACCGATCTGTGAAGCCACTTCTTCGGCAAACACCCTGACCGCAGAAGGACTTGCGAACAACACATTCAGTTGCTTGTCCTGTTGCAATAAATCGACGAGTGAGCCGATTGAATCACTAACTTGTTCCGTTTTATAAACCGTCCATTCATCCACCTCAAAAGGTAGTTCCTCTTTGATGGTAACACCTGCAATGGATCCCCGCAGGAATAGGATACGTCGAATATCCATTTCACTCGGCCTGAATTCAGTAACGAATACATCGGCACTAAACACCGTGGGGATAAAATCAACGGTAAAGCCAAGCTTTTCAAGCGCCTCTGCAGTTCGTGTACCCACTGCTGCTATTTTTGAAGGGATAGATGCTGACGAAACATCGTGACGGGCTAACTTTGCCCCAAATGCAGCCACTGCGCTTTGACTCGTAAAAATGAGCCAGTCATATGTCGGACAGGCATTCAATCGTAGCTCATCCATCGGTTCCACCAACTCAGCCACTTGAATAAGTGGCAATGAAACCGGCATACCTCCGTACTGTTTTACCCGTTCAAAGACGTCTTGTGACTTTGGTGTTCCCGTAAAAATGACCGTCTCCCCTTGCAATGGTTGACCGTTATGCATCCATTTCCGCCTTCACTTTCTCAATCACTTCAGAAGCCCCTTGTGCCCGCAAAATCTTCGCGACTTCCTTGCCCGCTTCAACAGGATCTGCACTGACGAAGGACTGTTTAAAGATTTGTGTTGCATCCGGAGAAGCAATGAAGCCAGTCAATTCAAGATTCGTACCGTCAAACTCTGCAAAACCTGCGATTGGAACTTGGCAAGAACCGTCCATTTCTGACAGGAATGTACGCTCTGCTTCAACTTCTTTCCAAGTTTTATCGTCGGATATCTTCGCAAGTTCAGCCAGTAACTCCTGATCGTCTGCGCGACATTCAATCGCCAAAGCACCTTGCCCAACTGCCGGAATACAATCTTCAACAGACATCAATTCCGTTGCAACATCATCATTCCACCCGAGTCGTTTCATACCAGCGGCCGCAAGAAGAATGGCATCATATTCACCATCATGCAATTTTTTCAAGCGTGTATCGATATTTCCGCGAATCCATTTGATTTCAAGATCCGGGCGAAGAAGTAACAACTGAGAACTACGGCGTAAACTAGACGTCCCCACAACAGCCCCCACTGGTAAATCCATAAACTTCACATGACCGTTCGAAATGAAGGCATCACGTGCATCTTCACGCGGTGGAATACAGCCTATCACAAGGCCCTCAGGAAGGACTGCCGGCATATCTTTCATACTGTGAACAGCGAAATCGATTTCTTTATTGTAAAGCGCTTGTTCAATCTCTTTAACGAACAGCCCTTTCCCGCCAACTTTCGAAAGCATGACATCTAGAATCTGGTCACCCTTCGTCACAATTTCCTTTACTTCAAATTCAAACGGCGCACCCGCAGCTTTCATTTGGTCAATAAACCAGTTCGTTTGTGTTAATGCCAGCTTACTTCTTCTTGAACCTACAATGATTTTTCTCATAAACTTTCCATCCAACCTTTCGTATTGACTGCTGTTCCGCTTTTCTTGTTGTCTAGCTTCAGGCACCAGCCGCTCGAGTCGCTTAGGCCTACAGGATGTAGGTCATGCAGTCGTTGCCACAGGAAGTGGCGACTTTAGACTGCCTTCCACTTTGGTGATAAAGGCAAAGGACGCCTTTATCTTCAAGTCCTCCAGCAGGGAAGGATTGAACTCTATCCTTCCTACTTTTCGCGTCTAGCAGGTGCCTTCCGCTTTTCTTATTAAATCCAGAAATGGAATGCGGACAACTTACTTGCAAGGAAAAAATTAATAATGACAAAAAGAAATGCGAATATATTTGCCCATGCAAAGTCGTTTCCTGTCAGCTTGCCACTCCGCTGCAAAAATAATACAAGTCCGTAGATCGCAAGAAGGAAAAACGAACCAATAATTTTCATATCAAAAAACGACCATACATCCAGTGCAACTTGTGCCCATTGCACACCAAGAATTAGACTCACAAGTAACAATGGGATACCCGTGTAAATGGACGCTATCATACCAGTCGACGTTTGATAAAGTGACGGCAGCCTATTAAATTGCTTGGACCACTTCTTTTTCTTCAAAATCTTGTAAACCAGTAGATAGAGAATCGCAAAAACAAAGGACATCGAAAATGCCGCGTAGGACAAAATCGCAAATGTGATATGTATAAATAGCAACTCTGAAACAAGTGATTCTCCAATCGGCGACTGTGCGATTTGCATAGGAGCAAATGTATGAATCGTCATGAAACAAAAGCCAATGACATTTAAGAAAAACACCACATGATCTATTTTGTAAAAAAGATGTAGGATAATCGATAACGTAATGAGCAACCACGCGTAAAAGTAAATGCCCTCAAACAACGATAGGATCGGAAATCTTTTCGCCTCAATCATAAACGACACTAGAAAAATCGTCTGTAAAACGTAGACGACAGATAACACCCAAAATGCACTTCGATGTGCAATTGCATCTTTATTCAAATAATCTATAAAATAAAAGACGAGGCTCACGGCATATAAAATGACCATCACTTCATGCAGCCTCGCCATCGTCATATCAGCCATATTTTCTCTGCCTTTCTAATCAAAAAAGCATTTCGGCACCCATTATACATATTGAGATGCAGAAATGCTCTTTCAGACCTTCATTCAAAATGATACATCCGGTTGTACAGCAATATTATTTCGCGCTTTAGCAGTTAAACGCTCTTTTGCCTGCTTTTCCAGCATTTCTTTTTCTTTTAGAACTTCTTCGTCAATCCCAAAAATTTGTTGGAATAATGCCAATTTCTCAGTGGATTTCTTATCCATGACTAATTCTTTAGCCTGTAAAATAGGATCTTTTAGTAATTGATTGACGATTGATTTTGTATGTTTACTCAATAATTTCTTTTCACGGTCTGTTAAATTTGGCATCTTATTTTCGATGCTGGCCATTGTTTCGGTTTGAATACGGTTTGCCTTTTGACGTAGTGCCGAAATAACTGGAACAACGCCAAGGGTCGCTACCCATTCGTTGAATACAACAATTTCCTGCTCAATCATCAGACCAATTTCTTCAGCCGCATTTTTTCTTTCCGCAAGGTTCGCTTCGACAATCCCTTGCAAATCATCGATGTCGTATAAGAAAACGTTCGGTAAATCGCCGATGCGCGGATCTAAGTCACGCGGTACTGCAATATCAACCATGAAAATCGGTTTCCCTTTACGTAGCCGCACTGCGAACTGCATAAGTTCGTAGTCGATGACAAAATCCGTCGCACCTGTTGAGCTAATCAGAACATCAGCTTCAAGAAGCGCACATTGTAATTCTTTCATCGATTTTGCTTCCCCACCGAATTTCTCAGCGAGCTCTTCTGCTTTGGACAATGTTCGGTTAATGACCGTCATTTTTCCCGCGCCACTGCCATATAGGTTTTTAGCAGCTAGTTCACCCATTTTTCCGGCTCCGAGGATTGCAATATGTTTACGGTCCAATGAACCAAATATTTTTTTCCCAAGTTCGACAGCCGCGTACGATACCGATACGGCGTTTTCACCAATTGCCGTTTCCGTATGTGCTTTTTTCGCAAATGTGATGGCTTGTTTAAAGAGTTCGTTGTAAACAGTCCCCGTCGTTCCAATTTCTTGACCTTTCAAGAAGCTGTCACGCACTTGACCTAGAATTTGTGTTTCA
Source organism: Sporosarcina sp. NPDC096371 (assembly GCF_044762865.1). Classification (NCBI taxonomy): domain Bacteria; kingdom Bacillati; phylum Bacillota; class Bacilli; order Caryophanales; family Caryophanaceae; genus Sporosarcina; species Sporosarcina sp. NPDC096371. The sequence continues at coordinate 88,333 of NZ_JBIWFE010000009.1, read as the reverse complement.
CCGAGCACCATAGAATCAATACCTGCTGACACGCGTAGTAAATGTTCGATGGCCCCATCGCTTTCATGAACAATCAAATGCGATGAAAAAGATTCCAGTGGTAAATCGAACCACTCCGCCAAAAAATTCTTTACATAGTAGCGCCCTGTGTGCAGCTGATCCACAACCGCGTAAATTTCCGTCCGATTACATGTCGAAATAATGATGTTTTCTAATATGCTTTTTTGTTGTTGCAATGTTTGCATTGCTTGTGGCAGTTCCGCTTCAACAAAAGACAATTTCTCCCTTATTTCGACAGGCGCCGTCCGGTGATTAACACCAACCATGATTGTATACACCAGGTGTTCACACCTTTCACGTTCTATTTCACGCTTATAGTATAACATACGACAATATTTTCTTCTCAATAATTTGTGAACAACGTATGACTATGAACGGTTCAAAGAAGTTATTTATAATGATTATAATCTAATATTAGTTGGTATCCAATAATAATGCAATTGAAATGAACTCGAGAAACTGGATCGGATCCATTTGCCGCAAAAAAAGCCTAAACCCACATGGTCGTTCGAAAAACTTCCAGAAAAAAATCCGAAGATGAACAATCATCTACCGGATTTTCATAAGTAAGCAGGCTTACCTTAGTGTAGTGCCTAGGCACACAGCAAAGAAGGATGAACTACATCCCTCCTACTTGTCGCGTCTAGCAGGCGCCCTGCGCTTCTCTTCATTACATTCTGCTTTCGATTTCTCTCCACGCTTCATCCATACCAATTCCCTTTTCAGATGAAAACATAATAAGGGAGTCGAAGCTTCTCATCTGAAGCGTATCTCGCACAATTTTCAGGTGCTTATCCCATTTACCCTTTGGAATCTTGTCGGCTTTTGTCGCAACGATAATGGCAGGGATATTATAATTCACCAGAAAATCGTACATTGCACAGTCATCCTTACTTGGCGGATGACGTAAATCGACAATCTGAATAACCGCACGAAGATGTTCGCGTTCCACCATGTATTGTTGGATAAATTTCCCCCATGTTTCACGAGATGACTTCGACACTTTTGCGTAGCCATATCCTGGAACATCGACGAAAAATAGTTGCTCTTCGATTTTATAAAAATTCAGCGTTTGTGTCTTTCCAGGCTTGGAAGACGTACGTGCTAAACTTTTCCGACCAATCATTTTATTGATAAACGACGATTTCCCGACATTTGATCGGCCTGCAAGCGCAAACTCTGGGTATCCTTCTTTCGGATATTGTTCTGGCCTCACGGCACTCATAATCATTTCAACGTTATGGACTTTCATTTTGAAGACTCCTCCAATGCAATTTCGAGGACTTCTTCTGCGTCTGAAACGAGTTTAAAGGTCAACTCTTTCCGAACACTTTCTGGAATATCTTCGATGTCGCGCTCATTATCGCTTGGCAAGATAATAGTCGTCAAGCCTGCACGATGAGCACTTAATGTTTTCTCTTTCACGCCGCCAATTGGTAATACTCGACCGCGTAGTGTTATTTCACCCGTCATTCCCACTTCTCGTCGCACAGCACGATTCGTCAATGCAGATACAAGTGCAGTAGCAATCGTTACGCCTGCTGATGGGCCATCTTTAGGAATCGCACCTTCTGGCACGTGGATATGAATATCATACGATTCATGGAAGTCTGGGTCAATCCCAAATTCCTCCGTTTTCGAACGAACATACGATAATGCTGTCTGTGCGGATTCTTTCATGACGTCTCCGAGTTTCCCTGTCAAGATTAGTTTCCCCTTTCCAGGAGATAACGAAACTTCAATTTGCAGTGTATCGCCACCGACTTGCGTGTAGGCAAGTCCCGTCGCAACACCAATCTGATTAACCGTTTCCGCTTGACCGTAGCGCACTTTCTTTTTACCGATTAATGACTCCAGCGTTTTCGGACTCACTGTCATAGTTTTCTTCTCACCCGTGACAATCTGTTTCGCTGCTTTACGGCAAATCCTCGCGATTTCACGCTCTAAACCGCGCACACCAGCTTCTCGCGTGTAATATCGAACGATATCTAAAATAGCTGGATCACTAATACGCACTTGTGACTTCGTCAAACCATGTTCTTTCAATTGTTTCGGAACTAGATGATTTTTCGCAATCAAACACTTCTCAATTTCCGTATAACCGGCAATTGATATAATTTCCATACGATCCCGAAGTGGTCCTGGAATCGCACTTAAATCATTTGCAGTCGCAATAAATAACACGTTCGATAAATCATAAGGCTCTTCAATATAATGATCACTAAATGTGCTATTCTGTTCAGGGTCTAGCACTTCAAGCATCGCGGATGATGGATCTCCACGGAAGTCGTTTGACATCTTGTCAATTTCATCGAGAAGGAACACTGGATTCGTTTTCCCCGCTTTTTTCATTCCTTGAATAATTCGACCAGGCATTGCCCCTACATACGTCCGTCTATGTCCACGTATTTCGGACTCATCACGCACGCCACCAAGCGATATACGCACAAACTTCCTGCCCAACGATTCCGCGATTGACCGAGCTAGGGACGTTTTCCCAACCCCCGGAGGACCACCCAAACATAAAATCGGTCCACGCAATGAGTTGGTCAATTGGCGAACGGCTAAATATTCAAGAATCCGTTCTTTGACTGTTTCAAGCCCATCATGATCACGATTTAAAATCTTTTCAGAACGACTAATATCAAGCTGGTCTTTTGACGCATCTGACCACGGCAACGCAACCAACCAATCAATGTAATTTCTGATAATACCACTTTCAGCTGCTGCTGACGGTATTTTTTCATACCTGTCAAGTTCGCGGAGGGCCGCTTCCTTGACTCCTTCCGGCATGTTAGCCTCTTCAATTCGTTCGGTTAGCTCTGCAACTTCCAAACCTTTGCCGTCTTTATCGCCAAGTTCCGTCTGGATAGCTTTCATCTGCTCGCGCAAATAAAATTCTTTTTGCGTTCTTTCCATCGCTTCTTTGACGCGTTCATTAATTTTCCGCTCAAGTTGCAGTACTTCTTGCTCATTGTAAAGCCTTGTAATAAGCCATTCCATTCGTTCATTCACATTCGTTAGTTCAAGAATTTCCTGCTTTGCAGCGATTTTGAGCGGCAAATGTGAAGCAACCATATCGGCAAATCTTCCCGGTTCCATAATTGCAGCGACCGAATCATAGGTTTCTTTCGTTACCTTTTTCGAAACTTTGGAATACTTTTTGAAGTATGTAAGCAGTGTTCTCATAAGTGCTTCCGATTCCGCATCTCTTTCTTCATCATCCGGATAACTTATTACCTCAACAACCGGATAAAGATCGGCCTCTTCGTAATTCAACCACTCCGCACGCTCAATTCCTTCGATTAACACACGATACGTGCCATTCGGTAACTGCGTCAACGATTTTACTAACGCTAGCGTACCGATTTCGTGTAAATCCTCCGCTTCAGGGTTTTCCATACTCATATCCCGCTGTGTGGCTAGGAAAATGAGATTATCTTGTGCAATTGCATGTTCGATCGCAAATACAGAGCGTTCTCTTCCCACATCAATATGCAAAATCAAAGATGGGTAGACAAGTAGCCCGCGTAATGGCAGTACAGGTATGTTTTTTTTGTTGTTTACTGACATGCGGAAGTCACCTCCATGAATTATGTATAGCATCTTTATTCCACTACTGAATGACGTATAATAGTGGAGAATTTCTGTTGGAACTAGTGTATGTGGAAAAAAAAGCTGACGACCGATGAGCGCATATGCACGCGCGTCGTCGGAGCCAGCTCAACTTTCAGGCGTTACGCCGAATTTCTTTCGTTATCCATGTCGACGGAAGAACCATCTGCCGTTAAGAGAGTCGGTGTTGATTCTCCTATTACGGATCCTTTTGTAATGATACATTCTGTCACTTCATCGAGTGAAGGCAGTTCGTACATCACATCTAACATAATATTTTCGATAATGGAACGTAAACCACGAGCCCCAGTTTTTCGCTTAATCGCCTCTTTAGCAATTTCCATTAATGCATCATCTTCAAAACGAAGCGCAACATCATCCAATTCAAACATTTTTTGATATTGCTTAACAATTGCGTTTTTAGGAATCGTCAAGATTTGATAAAGCGTCTCTTCACTTAACTGTTCCAACGTCGCAACAACCGGTAATCGGCCAATAAACTCTGGAATCAAGCCGAAGCGTTGAAGATCCTCTGGGATCAATTGAGAAAGCAAAGTTTGGTCTTCACTTAGTACTTTCTTCTCTGAACCAAAACCAATCACTTTTTGCCCAATACGACGTTTGATAATATCTTCAATTCCGTCGAATGCTCCCCCTACGATAAAGAGGACATTCGTCGTATCGATTTGGATAAATTCTTGGTGCGGATGCTTACGTCCGCCTTGTGGAGGCACGCTTGCAACAGTTCCTTCAAGAATTTTAAGAAGTGCCTGTTGGACACCTTCACCCGATACATCACGTGTAATGGACGCATTTTCGGATTTACGAGCGACTTTATCGATTTCATCGATATAGATAATTCCTTTTTCCGCACGTTCCACATCATAGTCGGCTGCTTGAATCAGTTTCAACAAAATGTTTTCAACGTCTTCACCGACATATCCTGCTTCCGTCAAAGATGTAGCATCTGCAATCGCAAATGGCACGTCAAGGATTCTTGCAAGCGTTTGAGCAAGCAATGTTTTCCCGCTTCCAGTAGGTCCAATTAGAACGATATTCGATTTCGACAGCTCAACATCATCAATCTTACTGTTGGAATTGACACGCTTATAATGGTTATAGACAGCAACTGCCAAAGATTTTTTCGCACGATCCTGCCCAATTAAATAATCATTGAGTATACTTTGTATTTCTTTCGGTTTTGGAACGTCTTTCAATTCGAAACCTTCTTCGAGTCCGACTTCCTCTTCAACGATTTCCGCACAAAGTTCAACGCATTCATCACAAATATAGACGCCTTGCCCAGCGACTAACTTTCGAACCTGCTCTTGGGATTTCCCGCAAAAAGAACAGTTAAAGTTATCTTTTTCATCGTTAAATTTGAACATTATGCTCACCCCTATTCAAGTGACAATCTTACAAGATTCCTCAATTTTAATCAACTATTTAGAATCTGCCCCTATTAAGTAAGCGTATTCTTTCTTTTTTTTAAGAAAAACAAGGTACGGTCTTCCGTACCTTGTCCATATTCCATAATATTATTCAGTGATCTTTGCGTTTTCAACAAGAAGTTCCACTGTTTTGTTGAAACGAAGGTCGTTTTCAAGAACTTTCGTGCCACCAAGTGTTTTCTTGATTTGCTCAATTTCCATACCGAATTGTTCAGACATTTTCACTAGTTCAGCGTTAATGTCTTCTTCTGCAACTTCGATATTTTCAGCAAGACCGATTGCTTCAAGTACCAATGAAACGCGTACGCGGTTTAATGCATCGTCTTTCATTTGTCCACGAAGTGTTTCTTCAGTTTGACCTGAGAATTGGAAGTAAAGCTCCAAGTTCATACCTTGCATTTGAAGGCGTTGAGCGAATTCATCCATCATGCGATCTGTTTCAGATTGAATCATCACTTCAGGAATTTCGATTTCTGCGTTTCTTGCAGCCGCTTCAACAAGATCGTCGCGAAGTGCTGTTTCAGAAGCAGTTTTCTTCTCTTCTAACGTTTTTTCTTTCAACTTCGTACGCAAAGCATCAAGGCTCTCAACTTCTTCGTCGATTTCTTTCGCCAATTCGTCATCAAGTGCTGGAATTTCTTTTGTTTTAATTTCATGAACTTTTACTTTGAATACTGCTGGTTGACCCGCAAGTTCTGCCGCATGGTATTCTTCAGGGAAAGTCAATTCAACGTCTTTTTCTTCGCCTGTTTTCATACCAACCATTTGCTCTTCGAAGCCTGGGATGAATGAGTTAGAACCAATTTCAAGCTCATACTGCTCAGCTTTGCCGCCTTCGAATGCTTCGCCATTAGCAAAACCTTCGAAATCAAGCTTCACTGTGTCGCCGTTTTCAATAGCGCCATCTTCTTTGATAACCAATTCAGCGAATGCTTTTTGGCTATCTTTCAATTGCTCTTCGATTTCTTCGTCTGTTACAGCTGTTTCTTGACGAGTCACTTCAAGACCTTTATAGTCTCCTAGTTTCACTTCAGGCTTCAATGTAACGACTGCTTTGAAAATAAGCGTTTTGCCTTTTTCCATTTGCTCGATATCAATTTCAGGACGGTCGATTGGTTCAACGTCCGCTTCTTCAATCGCTTTTGAATAAGCTTCTGGTAGGATGAAATCAAGAGCGTCATTGTAAAGTGATTCTACACCGTACATTTTTTCGAACATCGCACGTGGCATTTTACCTTTACGGAATCCCGGTGCTTGTACTTGTTTCACAACTTTTTTAAACGCTTTGTCAATACCAGCTGTTACTTCTTCAGCAGGAACCTCTACTGTTAGCGTTCCTGTATTACCTTCGTGTTTTTCCCATTTAACTGACATAATTAAATACCTCCAAATCATTTTGGCCAATATGTTTTCGAACTTGTATACTCATTGACAACCATTACAGTATATCATAGTCTTTGCATCTTTCAACAGATTTAATTTCACTTAGCAGTCGCCTGCCAACCTAAAAAAAGTAGGCAGTAGAATGCAGAAATTACAGGCCATTTCTGGATGCAAATACGCCGGTGAACCCTTTACTAAAAATCCCAATCGCTATCAACTTGTCGGATCAGTCGGTTAAGTTCTGTCTCGGGTACTGGTTGGCCCGAAAACAAGCCTTCTATGTAGTTGACGTAGGCAGTTGCGACTTCAACAGCTGAGTGCTGCTGCCAACCAAACGGAAATACAGTGATGGCAAACTTTTCGATTAAGCCGTGCGCCATCTCCAATCTTGATGGATCCTTCAGCAACAACCGGTCAATCTCCACAAGCACATCTCCCGTTAAATCATCTCGTCCAGGTAGCGTCATGCCACCTGGTATAACTTCTTGCTTCCAACCAAACTTCCGTACAGTCACTTCTTCCATATATCCCGCTTGATGAAGGAGCGTTAACGTAAACGTAATCACAAGCGGTGCTACATCGTCCCGCTCCGCAATTTCCACGAGAAGAGGAGTTATTGTTGTCAAATCCATTCCTTCTAGAGAAGCCAATGCATACTGTTGTTGCGCTGTATCCATTTGATTGAATTCTTCCATTGTAAAGGGATTCGCCGGAACAACCTGTTCTTCTTGTACATAGCGATTGGACAAACGTCCATTTAATTCTCGTAAATAATTAAATTTTTTCAGCATATCCTGCGGTACGATTCCCTCATCGATGAGGGCTTCAATCGTCATTTCGACTTCCTCATATTCCTGCAATTGAATGCTAATTGTTAAGTACAATTCCATCGCATCGATATAATCAGTAGCCCCGCTATGCAAAAGCCTTGCCGCAATTTCTTTTGCGCGCTCAAACTCTTTCGTTTCATAAAGGGCGACAGCGTATGGACCTAGAAATTCCGGATAATCAGGCTCATAAAGAATGGCTTGGTCAAACACCTCGACAGCTCGTTCGAAATTCGATTGTTCAACAGCAACGAATCCTTGTTCAATCAGTTTTTCATATGTACCTGGGAAGACAATCAGGTTTTCCATTTTCCGAATCCTGCCGTATTTCCTACGCACAACGCTCACCTTCTTTCATCATTTCCACTATAGCATAGCGATTTCCATTTTGAAATTGATTGTCGGTTGGATTGGATAAAAAAAACGCCACTCGTTGGTCCGAGGGCGTTGATTTTTCACGACTGGGCTATTCCTTGCTCTTTCATCACTTCATCTACTTTAGCCATCAATTCAGCTTCATCCACGCCATCCGCAATGATGGTAATGTCTGAACCAACTGAAATCCCAAGTGCCATAACACCCATAATAGACTTCATGTTAATGGACTTTTCTCCATAAACCAATTTCACATCTGCTGTAAATGGCGAGACCGCCGCAACCAACAGGGAAGACGGACGTGCATGTAGTCCCTCATCCGTTGTCACTTTGTAGTTTTTCTGAATCACTCTAACATCTCTCCTTTTCATGAAAAATCAATTTCACATGCATCCCCTACTTAATTTAAGGAAGGGATGAATACTAAATCAATTTAAAATCTAATACGGTTAGCATATGTAGCAATCATTCTTTCGTTATATGCCGTACTGCCATCTAAATTACTACTTTTAAAAATAGGAGGTTCTTGTCCATTTTCAATCATCAACTCAATGACATGGCTAAACGTAGCATGTAGCAACATATTTCCGATAATACTGGAGGCCGGGGCATAGGCTAGCTCTCCAGACTGTAATAATCCATCTCCCAGTGGGACATGCGTATCCAGTACAGCATCTACAGCATCCTCAAGTCGTTTACCAGATGGATGCTTGGAAGGCTGCGAAGAGGCATTGTAATGCAAGGACTGGATTGAAACCGTATAAGCACCGTGTTTTCTTGCAATATCCGCCACATCGATTGGCACTGGATTGCGCCCGGAAGTTGAAATAACAATCACCGTATCATCCGGACGAAAATCAAGTTGGTTCTCAAAAGTCTGCATAAATGTAGGATCTTTTTCATTGGCAGAAGCTTTCGTAGCCCCCACATGAAGCATCAGTGGTTCAATGTAGATGGGTTGCACAGGCGCTAAACCACCCGCACGAAAATAGGACTCTTCTGCGATTAAATGCGAATGGCCACAGCCAAACAACTGAATAATTCCACCGCGTGAAAGACGTTGCGCAATTTCAACCGCTACTTTTTCTATGGAGACCTGTTCTTCGTGAGAAACTTCCTTCATCAACGATTCAATGGCCGTAAAATATGGATTCAACCTACTACCTCCTAATTTCACTGATGAATTTATAGCGATCCGCCCGATACATGCTTCGCACAATTTCAAATGGCATCCCATTCGTCAAATAGCTCATACGCTCAATCAATAGCACAGCAGAAGGTACACTGATTTGAAGTAACTCCGCATCCTCTTTTTTGACAAGCGTAGCCTCCATACTCTGCGTGGCATGACTAATGGCCAGTTGATGGTTTTCAATAAAGGAGTACACCGAACCTTCCACCGCATCCAAATTCAACTCTGGAACAATTTTCACTGGAAGATAGGAACGTTCAATTGCCATTGGCTTGTCATCCGCATGTCGAATGCGCTTTACTACAAAAACTTCTTCCCCTTCAGCCAACTGTAATGCTTGGGCAATATCAAGCTCGGCTACCACCTTTTTAAAACGAACTAATTTCGTGCTAGGTTCCATACCGCGCGACAGCATGTCTTCCGTAAAGCTCGTCAATCCGCTTAGGGGCTGTTCCACTTTCGGTGAAGCTACAAATGTCCCGCGCCCTTTTTCACGATACAGCAGTCCCTCTGTCACAAGATTTGTGATGGATTGACGCACAGTCATGCGACTCACATCAAACAACTCCGTTAACTCACGTTCCGATGGAATGGCCATACCCACTTCAAATTCACCTTGCACAATGCGCCGTTTCAGATGCTCTTCGATTTGGACATACATCGGAACTGGGGACTGTTTATCTAGCAATCCATTCACTGCCCTTCTGTTTGAACCAGTGCGTACGCATCCTGATCAACAATCAGCGTAACATCCTTGTGATTCCATAAGAACGATGCAGGGAAATCTTTACTTATTTCCTTACTCAACAGTTTTTTCACAGCGTCTGCTTTCCCTTTTCCAGTCGCCAGTAAAATGATTTTCTTGCTCTTCAAGATTGATTTAATGCCTGTTGTAATCGCATGTGTGGGAACCTCATCAATTGAAGGGAAGAAACGTGCGTTGTCTTCTCGCGTTGAAGCAACAAGTTCAACGACATGCGTCAAGGTCTCTGGATCTGTTCCTGGTTCATTGAAAGCAATATGGCCATTCGAACCAATCCCTAATATTTGTATATCAATCGGCCCTAGGCGATCAATAATTTCTTCATAACGGATACATTCCTCTTCTGCCGATGGAGCTACACCGTTTGGAACATACGTATTGTCGATTGAAATATCAATGTGGTCAAATAAATTTTCAGCCATAAATCTGTGATAACTTTCCGAATGATCATTCGCCAAACCGATATATTCATCAAGGTTAATCGTACAAACCTCTTTATAAGATACGCCGCGTGCTGTCACGCCTTCTATTAAATTTTTATATAAACCAATAGGCGTTGAACCCGTTGCCAGTCCAAGTACCGATTGACCGTTCTCAAGAATTTGTGCCTCCACCATTTGTGCTGCTTGTTCACTCGCCGCTTCATAATTATCAAATACCAATACTTTCATCATTTTTCCTCCTCGTATAAGTGATGTTCCTCCTACAATTCCTCATCTGGACAGCGTAGTCCTCACCGATAGTTGTAAGATCTGCATCTTCGCTCGACTCGATTCTCCCATTAGGTCAAGGTCGAGTTGGTTTGCAGCAATTATGGACATCATGGCAACCAGTACAGCCGCTTCATTAATTTTACCACTTTCTACAAAAAGTTCGCCATAAAAAACTGCATTTTTTTCATCAGTAATTTATTTTTTTGAGAATATAACCGTTTTCCCCACAAGTTTCCTACATGATGAAAAACTCAAAAAAGAACCAAGGAGATTTCAGCTTATTATTTGTCACCTACATGTTAGTCTCACTATAAACTTCTACGGTATAGTTGTCTATACCAATATAGGTGGACCCATTGGATTTCATCACCATATAAACGAAGCGAAAACCCCTTCCTCTAGAGGGGCTCTCGCCTTGTTATTCTTTCCTAAGAATAATAGAGGTTCCTATCTATTAGGATTTTCACCAGTTCTTAATCAAATAATCGGCAGACCCCTTAAGCGTCTTTTGCGCCTGTACAGAAATCAAGTTGTTTTTTAGTTGTTGATCAAGCAACGTTTTAAAGCCGTTCATATGTTTAACGACTTTATCGCCCGCCCCTTGCTTTTCAAAACGTTCTACAGCAGTCAAATGTACTTGTAAAGCGCGAACGGTACCTTCGTTAACAATCTCACCTTGTTCCGCGGAATACTCCACAAGCTTCTTGATTTCCGCTATGCTTATCCCTTGATCCGAAGAATCCCCTACTTGGATACCTGAGACATCATTAGGTGCTCCAAAATCGGCGATTTCAGCGTTATTTCCATAGCCCGCTAATAGTCCATTGACGGTATTACCAGCCATAATCGGACCATAGTCACCGAACTGTACATTGGTAGAAATCTGAGTGTTGTCAGCCAGTGTAAGGCCACCGCTGAACGCGTTTCCTGCTAACGTGACATCACTAGTTGTCCCAGAGACTACAGACCAACCATTGACAGTTGTTCCGAACACTTGGACTGCACGCGCATTATCAGCTACCAAGCTTCCTTCAATTGTACTATTTGAAACGGCTACTGAAGCACCGTTGCTCACTTTGATATCACCAATGATTTTAGCGCCTTCCAGACAAGTCACACCTTCAGTAATCACTAGATCGCCTGTATGTGTATCTGAGATCGTATCCGTGCACACCAAGGATTTCCCAGGTAGCACTGTCGCTTGGAACTGCTCCGCATTACCGATGTTTCCAGTAGCATCAATCGCGCGGTGTTCTACAGTGTGCGTACCAAAACCAGGGATGAACGCCCCGCCCGGATCACCATCCGTGTAAGACTGTTCGAAAGTTGCCTTCGACAAACCGCCTGTGCCAAGGTTACCGTAAGTCAGTGCTTTCACATCAGTACCTGAGTGTGAAAAATTGAACGGCGTACCTTGTGGCGCATCTGGGAAACCAAAGTAATTGAACCAGCCGTCCCCATTTAACCGTAGTTCTCCCACGACGAACCCAGGCTGGTCATCTTTTGGATCAAGCGCCATGTCAAACTCGTCAAAGTACACATTATGTTCAACTGCACCTGGCAATGTAGTAAGTGGCTCGGACAATGTACGTGCAGCCGTTGGAAGAGCATTATCCACTGTCCAACTGACCACATCCGCTTCACCACTCGAATTAGCTGGATCAGTCACTTTCGCACTAAGCTGAGAAGCACCCTCCGGTAAATCTAATTCTCCTAAATTGAGGTAGCGGCTGTTATGCGTATCCGCAACTACTTTGCCGTTAAGCTCCCATGTCACATCCAACACCCGATTCGTCGGATTGGTTGTTTGGACAAAAGCCACCTCATTGAATGCTAAACTGCGTCCTGTGTAAGAGTGATTCGTGAATTCCACATTCACTTCAGTCTCCGGCAGAGGCTGTCCGACAGTCCACTCACGAGTCTGGGTCATTCGAGGTCCTTCTAAGTAATTCGTATCACGTACGAAATCTGTCTGATCCCGTACTGTCACCTTCACAGTATCGCCAACCTTGACATCTAAGTCTGCAAGTTGGAGGTTCCGACTATTATGTGTATCCGCTATTTCCTTGCCATTCACTTCCCAAGTGACGTCCAATACATGGAATCTTGGGAACGTCGTTTCAACCCATACGACATCCTTAGGACCTACTTCGCCCTCAGGTGTTGACGTTACTGGCATCTGACTAGCATTGCGCAATCCTGTGATTCGCTGCGTCATATGCTCCTTTCCAACTTGGTCAAAATAGAAGCCGGTATGTCGCATCATGGAGTGCGAGCTAGGGCGCCAAACGTTTGAACTTTTGTATGCTCCACTCTCGTGGCCATCAGCATCAGCAGCCCGGATAATACCGCCTGACTCACTCTCTTCACCTAACCAGCGCCACCACTTGGTCGCATTCGCAACCATCTCTTCCGAAGTCAAGCGGGTGTGATGGAATGAGCCTGGCTCACTGTTCGCATTGGGACCACCTGGAACCCCACGATCATAATACGCATACTCGTCCGCAAGGTTTCCTAGGGAATGTCCTAACTCATGCAACGAAACCAACGGACCTTGTGGGCTACCACCAGTCGTCGTCGCATCGACACCACCTATACCGCCATAAGTTGTTGTATTACCAATCGCAAGCGTCTGAATGTTTTGCGCTTTCGGCGAAATTCCCAAAAGCGGTGCCACATAATTCGTAATAATATTTGTACGGGCTTGCGCTCCACCAGCCCCGAACGTGACGCCACGCGCTAATGGATCTGAAGGACAAGCATTCGCATATTGCAAATTAAATACAGTGTCGCGTCGAACATTTCCATCATTAGGGTCACAACTGATACCAGAGTCTTTTGACGGCGTTTCAACCATATAGACGTTAAAATAATTGCGATAGCTTCGGAATGGTTCAACGCTCCACTGAACGTTTTGATTCCGATCCACATCCTCGCGGAATTTCTCCATTTCCTCTTCCCTGTATCCATCCCCAAGGATAATCAAGTTCAAGCGTTCCTCTGGCGGACCAGTAACTTGAAGCGGAACAATATTTACGTCCCCAACCTTGACACTTTCCCCCGCAGTCATAGATGCCTGTAACAACTGCGCATTTCGTAAATCATCCCCAGAAACGACTCGATAGGTACTCCCCGTTACCTCTTTCGACAGGACCGAAGCCTGCGAATCGGCGGCAGATACCCCTTGTGGTGCTGCGTAAACTGTTGATGAAAGAACCATTAGAGATGCTGCTGCGGTAATTAAAGAACTTTTAATCACTTTCAAATCATTACCCCCCTCAAATTGTTTTGTTTCACTTACTTAAAAAAACGCTTACAATTCCTCCCCTTTATATGTAACCAGTAAATAATAGAGAGGTACCTAGTAGAAAATTTTGCTAATTGTATACCTTTCCACTAGACTTATTTAATATATCAGATAATTCTTAAGAATCTTGTCATTTATTGTCGATTCAGTTGATTTATGATAAATTGGTGAAAAAGAACTATTATTTAATTTCAATAATTCGATTTTATTCCAACTCATTTTTGGTTAATCGACATTTTTTTAAACGTAGAACACTTTCAGTCTGTTCCATCAAAAAAAAGCGAGAACTCCTTAATCTACTAAGGACTCTCGCTCTTTTATTCTTTTCTAGAAATTGAAGAAGTTTAATACAATGGTCAATTTCAACCTAGTCTTTATCGCCATTTCTTAATCAAATAATCAGTAGATCCCTGTAGGGTCTTATGTGCTTGTACAGAAATCAAGTTGTTTTTTAGCTGTTGGTCTAGCAACACTTTAAAGCCGTTCATGTGCTTGACGACTTTATCGCCCGCCCCTTGCTTTTCAAAACGTTCTACCGCAGTCAAATGTACTTGTAAAGCACGAACGGTACTTTCGTTAACAATCCCACCTTGTTTCGCGGAATACTCAACAAGTGTCTCGATATCCGCTGCGCTTGTCCCTTGATCCGAAGAATCCCCTACTTGGATGCCTGAGACATCATTAGGTGCACCAAAGTCAGCAATCTCAGCGTTATTTCCATAGCTCGCTAGTAGTCCACTAACAATATTCCCAGCCATAATTGGCCCATAGTCACCGAACTGTACATTGGTAGAAATCTGAGTGTTGTCAGCCAGTGTAAGGCCACCGCTGAATGCGTTTCCTGCTAACGTCACGTCAGTAGTAGTCCCTGAGATAACAGACCAGCCATTGACAGTCGACCCGAATACTTGGACTGCACGTGCATTATCAGTTACCAAGCTACCTTCGATTGTACTATTGGAAACCGCTACTGAAGCACCGTTACTCACTGTGATATCACCGATAATTTGAGCACTATCCAGACAAGTCACACCTTCAGTGATGACTAGATCACCCATATGTTTATCCGTAACCGTATCCGTGCACACCAGGGATTCTCCGGGAAGTACTGTCGCTTGGAACTCCTCCGCATTTCCGATGTTACCAGTAGCATCAATCGCACGGTGTTCTACAGTGTGCGTACCAAAACCTGGGATAAATGCCCCGCCCGGATCACCATCCGTGTAAGACTGTTCAAAAGTCGCCTTCGACAACCCCCCTGTTCCAAGGTTTCCGTAAGTCAACTCTTTCACATCAGTACCTGAATGCGAAAAATTGAACGGCGTACCTTTCGGCGCATCAGGGAAGCCAAAGTAATTGAACCATCCGTCCCCATTTAACCGTAGTTCTCCCACGACAAATCCAGGCTGGTCATCTTTTGGCTCAAGTGCCATGTCAAACTCATCAAAGTACACGTTATGTTCAACTTTTCCTGGCAATGTAGTAAGAGACTCGGACAATGTCCGCGCAGCCGTTGGAAGGACATTATCCACAGTCCAACTGACCACATCCGCTTCACCGTCTGGATTAGCTGGATCAGTTACCTTCGCACTGAGTTTAGAAGAACCCTCCGGCAAATCAAATCCACCTAAATCAAGGTAGCGATTGTTGTGCGTATCCGCCACCACTTCGCCGTTAAGCTCCCATGTTACATCCAACACTCTATTCGTCGGATTGGTCGTTTGGACAAAAGCCACTTCATTGAATGCTAAACTCCGTCCTGTGTAGGAGTGATTCGTGAATTCCACGTTTACTTCATTCTCCGGTAGAGGCTGTCCGACGGTCCACTCCCGAGTCTGAGTCATACGAGGACCATCCAAGAAACTCGTGTCACGCACGAAATCTGTCTGATCCCGTACTGTCACCTTCACAGTATCGCCAGCCTTGACTTTTAAATCGGCAAGTTGAAGGTTTTGTGAATTATGCGTATCCGCTACTTCCTTGCCATTCACTTCCCACGTCACGTCCAATACGTGAAATCTTGGGGACATCGTTTCGACCCATACGACATCCTCTGGACCAATTTCCCCCACAGGTGTAGACGTGAGTGGCATCTTGCTAGCATTACGCATCCCCGTGATCCGTTGCGTCATATGCTCCTTACCAACTTGGTCAAAGTAGAAGCCTGTATGTCGCATCATAGAGTGCGCGCTAGGACGCCAAACGTTGGAACTTTTGAGGCTCCCACTCTCGTGACCATCGGCATCAGCTGCTCGGATAATGCCGCCAGACTCACTCTCCTCACCTAACCAGCGCCACCACTTGCTTGCACTGCTAATCATCTCTTCAGAAGTCATCTGCGTGTGATGAAACGAACTAGGTTCGCTATCAGGATGGGCACCACCAGGGATTCCACGATTATTATACGCATACTCATCCCTAAGGCTTCCGAGCGAATGTCCTAACTCATGCAAAGAAACGAGTGGACCTTGGGGACTTCCACCTGTAGTTGTCGCATCACCACCACCGATTCCACCATATGTCGTCGTATTCCCTAGCGCCAGCGTCTGAATGTTTTGCGCCGTCGCCGAGATACCAAGTAGCGGTGCTACGTAATTTGTAATAATATTATTACGGGCTTGAGCACCACCAGCCCCGTATGTGACGCCGCGTGCTAATGCATCTGCTGGGCAGCTACCCGCGTACTGCAGGTTAAAAACGGTTTCGCGTCGAACATTTCCATCATTGGGATCACAGCTAATACCCGAATCCTTTGACGGTGTCTCAACCATGTAGACATTAAAATAATTGCGATAGCTTCGGAATGGTTCAACGCTCCACTGAACATTTTGGTTCCTGTCCACATCTTCACGGAATTTGTCCATTTCCTCTTCCGTATAGCCGTCCCCTAGGATAATCAAGTTCAATCGCTCTGCTGGCGGACCCGTTACTTGAAGCGGAACAATGTTTACATCCCCAACCTTTAGGCTTTCCCCTGTAGCCATAGATGCCTGCAGCAACTGTGCATTACGTAAGTCATCACCAGAAACGACTCGATAGGTATTCGCCGTTACTTCTTTCGACAAGACGGAATCCTGCGAATCGTCAGCAGATACCCCTTGTGGTGCTACATATACTGTCGAAGACAAGACCATAAGAGATGCAGCAGCGGTAATTAAAGAACTTTTGATCACTTTCAAATCATTACCCCCTCAAATTGTTTGTTTCACTCACTCACTCACTCAGGAAAACGCTTACAATTCCTCCCCTTCATATGTAACTAGTAAATAATAGAGAGGTGCCTAGTAGAAAATCTAGCTGTTTGCGAACCTTTCCATTAGACGCTCTCAATATATCAGATAATTCTTAAAAATATCGTCGTTTACTGTCGATTAAATACATTTGTGATGAAACAGCCAAAAAGAACTACTATTCAGTTTTAATTTTCCATTCTAATATTCATTACTTTTTTTGATAATCGACAATTCCCTCTCCAAAAGATAGATAATTTCACTGCCTAGTGTTTTTTTAATTTATTTCACCTTATTAATTTCTTTGACTATGTCCTTACCTACGGTTTAGGTATTACATTCTCAAGAGCGTCCCACCCTTATAAATTGGGATTCCTACGGTTTAATATGTATAGTAGGAGATCGGACCGAACGTACTTTCACATGTAATAATAAACTTTATTTATCATTTACAGCGTAATGGATTCCTAAATGTGTTTGGCATCAAAAATCTTAAGGTTGCCGATCTGTCCAATGCTGTTCAGATAAATGGACAAAATGCGATGCCGTTATTCAAGAGGTTTCTTCCTCACATGTGGTGGATGATGTTCGAAGACGATGAATGCTAAGAACAAAATATTGAAAACCAGGCCCTCCCAGTTTTGAAAAGAGCTTCTTTTCAAATCACTGACAACAACTGTCTCAAAAAGCATTTTATATAGTTGGCAGCTATGGAATGGCTGTTTAACTTTTCATAGGCACAGCCCTCATAACATAGATTGAAATGATTGAAAAACTTAAAAGGGGCGAAAAGACGATTACTACTTTCGTAACGCAATCGTTGGAGGAAATTCGTTTTTGGTCTAGGATTATGAAAGAGCACGCTTTCTTTTTAAGTTTAGGATTTACTACAGATCAAACGCAACTCATTAAAGAAGCAAAATACTATATTGCTGTATTTGAACAAATTGAAGAACAAGTTAGCGACTACAATGAAATGACGGATCCTGAAGTAATTAGACAACTGAACATCCAAGTGTATCAGGCAGCTGCCTCCATTTGGGCATACAAACGAAAAGTTCTTGGATTAATATTACGCTGTGAAATTGTGTCTAATAATATGCCATTACTTGTTGACCATACGAGCCGAGAAGCAGCTTATTTCGCTAAACGATTAAAGGAATTAAATGAAGGAAAGCTGAAACCATTACCAGAAGCCATTATTAAAGAAAATGTGTTTTTCTTAAAAATAATGGCAGACCATTCAAAGTTTATCGGTCATTTGTTAGATCCTTCTGAAAGAAAACTCGTTGACACAGCTAGAGAATTCAGCAATGATTTTGATCAACTTCTTTTCCAAGCACAAGATTTGGATCATATGCGTCCTCAATCAGAAACAGTACCATTATTAGACCAATTTCTAGACCAAAATCGTGTATCTGTTGTATCGCTACGTGAGTTCAAGAAAACTGCTAGAGATTTAATAGAAGCTTGTAAAATTAAGAGTACCATCCCCGCGCTTCTTGCGGACCACGTATACCGAGAAGCAGATCATTTTCTTCATATTATTGATGCATTCGATGAGCATCTTACTGCATTAAAAGCTTAACAAAGTGACTGTCACAAAAGTCGACAAAATTGACTTTATGACAGTCACTTTTCATTTCACAGAAATAAAAGCAGTAAACAGGAGCCATTAGCTTATTTTGATTTTGCGTTACACACCTTAAAAAAAGAACAAACTTCTGAAAATGATGTAATTTTTGTCCGATTCTTAAGTGTGGACCATAATCTGGGTCCACCCATATCCAACTACACTATTCTCTTTAATTACAAAAAAAAAGCGAGAGCTCTTTTGCTGATAAGGGGTTCTCGCTTTTTTATTCTTTTCTATGAACAATGTGAGATTAATAATAGCTCCAAGGTTTACGCTATTTCCCCTGGGATTACCTCATATCCTGATCGATCAAGCTATATAAATGAACGAACAAGATTAGTTATCAATGATGTTTATGTTGTAATTTACTAGCCACATATTTATTTGGGCAAGGTGGGCGATGAGTTGGGGGCCTGTCATAAGTTGCCCGAACCAAGGATCTTTAAAGGAAGATCCATCTGAATCGATGATGTCTTTGAGTTTTTGTTTTGAGACAAGTTCAAGTAGTGGGGATGTTTTATTATCGAGGATGTTATTCAACTTAGACTTTACCAGTTTCATATAGGCTTGATGATGTGTTTTAGGGTACGGACTTTTTTTCCGATAAAGAATTTCATTAGGTAGTACTCCTTCTAAAGCCTTCCGTAATATCCCTTTTTCTTGACCATTCAGCATTTTCATTTCCCATGGTATGTTCCAGGCATATTCAACTATGCGGTGATCAGCGAATGGAACCCGCACTTCTAAACTTGCTCCCATACTCATGCGATCTTTTCGCTCCAGCAGGGTTGACATAAACCAAATCATATTCAAATATGACATTTCCCGGCGTCGCATTTCTATCTGGGATTCCCCCTCTAAATGAGGCACTTCTCTTATTGTTTCGTTATAACGCTCCCTCACATATCCTCCTAAATCGAGTTTCTTTTGCCAATCTGGAAGCAATAGTTGCTGTCTTTCCGCATGGGAGCGTATCCACGGAAACTCTTTTCCATGCAGTAAATCTTCTTTATAGAACCATGGATATCCCCCGAAGATCTCATCCGCACACTCACCAGACAAAGCAACTGTATAATCTTGTTTCATCTGCTCGCAAAACCATAACAATGATGAGTCTACGTCTGCCATACCCGGTAAATCTCTCATCATTACGGCTTGTTCCAACAGATTTGCGAGCTGATTATTATTGATAATAGCTGAGTGATGAGTAGACCCCAAGTATTGCTGCATTTTCTGTATCCATGGTGCATCTTGATCAGGCTGAAAGGCGCTCGCTTTGAAATATTGATTATTTTGCTCATAATCAATGGAGTACGTGTGAAGGGTACCGCGTCCCTCTTTTTTAAAGAATTCTGAAGCAAATGAACTAATCGCGCTCGAATCAACACCTCCAGATAAGAATGTGCAAACAGGTACATCTGCCACTAACTGGCGCTCAACAGCATCCTTTACAAGTAATTTTACTTGTTCGGTCGTTTCTTCCAACGAATGTTGATGCTTTCTGCTTTCTACATTCCAATAACGCCAAACTTTCATTCCATTTCGATGATAAGTCAGTGCATGGGCTGGACGAAGTTCGTGAATGCCCCGAAAGACACCATTACCCGGAGTACGGGATGGCCCTAAACCAAACACTTCCTGCAAACCTTCTCGGTCCACCTCCGCTTTCACTTTCGGGTGTGCCAGTATTGCTTTTATCTCTGAGCCAAACAAAAGCGAACCATTCTCTTCACGGTAAAATAGTGGTTTGACACCTAGTCGGTCCCTTGCCATAAATAGCTGCTCTCGGTGCTGATCCCAAACAGCAAAAGCAAAAATCCCATTTAGATGCTTTACGCAATCTTCTCTCCACTCGATATAAGCCGTTAGTAGCACTTCCGTATCGGAATATGATTGAAATGAGTACCCCCTCTTCAGTAATTCCTTTCTAATTTCTTCAGTATTATAAAGTTCTCCATTATAAACAATCGTAAAAATTTGATCGTTTTTTTCTATGACCATTGGCTGTACACCTCCGGCAGGATCGACAACTACGAGCCGTCTATGACCAAGTAACAAATGGCGCGAACTCCATACATTCGAAGCATCCGGACCTCGTTTTGCCAATGTATTTGTCATCTTTTCCACAATAAATGCTTGTTGTGTCAGATCTTGATGCCAATCTATCCAACCTGTTATTCCACACATATACGTCTACTCCTTCTATTCTTTTTTCATCCATCTACCTATCCATTAGACCTACATATATTGATCGCGTTCCCATGAGTGTACTTGTATCCTATACCTATCCCATTCAATTTCTTTTGCTTCAATAAATCGTGCCAACAAATGGCTACCAAGTGAGTGAGTAATCACTTCGTCCGCCTTTAAATGTTTCAGTGCCTCAGCTAAAGTATCCGGTAAATCATTAATTCCACACTTTTCGCGATGTTCTTTTGACATCACATAGATATTTTGGTTGATTGTTTCAGGAGGTGTTATCTTATTTTTTATGCCATCTAATCCCGCAGCTAGTAAGACAGACATGGCCAAATATGGATTTGCAGAAGGATCCACACTACGAACTTCTACACGCGTACTCATTCCACGTGATGCAGGGATTCGAATAAGTGCACTTCTGTTTCTTGCTGACCAAGCCACATAGCATGGCGCCTCATACCCAGGAACGAGCCTTTTGTAGGAATTAACCGTTGGATTTGTAATAGCAGTAAAACCCTGTGCATGCTTCAGAATTCCCGCCACAAAATGTCTTGCAGTATCACTTATTTCTAGCGAGCCGTTTGGATCATAAAATGCATTTTGATCTTTTTTGAATAAGCTCAAGTTACAGTGCATGCCAGATCCATTTATTCCAAATAACGGTTTAGGCATAAATGTCGCGTGCAGTCCATGTTTATGGGCAATGGTATTCACGACAAGCTTAAAGGTTTGAATATCGTCACAGGCTCTTAAGGCACTTTGATATTTAAAGTCAATTTCATGCTGGCCAGGTGCTACTTCATGATGGGAAGCCTCGATCTCAAACCCCATTTTTTCGAGTTCCAATACGATATCACGGCGGCAATCCTCCCCTAAGTCAATTGGTGCAAGATCAAAATAACCGCCATGATCATTCAATTCCAGTGAGGGTTCACCCTTGTCATTTAGTTTAAATAAGAAGAATTCAGGTTCCGGTCCAACATTAAAATCAGTAAACCCAAGTTCTTTCATTTCATTCAAAACCCTTTTCAGATTATTGCGAGGGTCACCTTCAAACGGTGTGCCATCTGGATGATAAATATCACAGATGAGACGTGCAACTTTTCCTTTTTCCGCCGTCCACGGTAAAATAATAAATGTATCTACATCCGGGTATAAATACATATCCGATTCTTCTATACGTACAAATCCTTCAATTGAAGAGCCATCAAACATCATTTTGTTATCGAGTGCTTTTGGCAACTGACTGATTGGAATTTCAACATTTTTAATCGTTCCAAATAAGTCTGTAAATTGAAGGCGAATGTACCTTACATTTTGCTCCTTGGTCATTTCTAAAATAGATTGGCTGTTCATATTAATTTCCTCCCTTTTCGTCGTCTTCCTTGATCGTGGAACTGATACTATTGGTGTCTATCATCAATTCACCCTGGCAAATATATGTTGCTTTTCCTCTTTTCCACACGTGGCCATTTTCATCCCATCTTACTGTCAAGTCTCCCACAGGAAGATGAACGGTTATTGGTAGATGTCTATCCAACATATCGTTTAATGTGGCAGCCACTACCGCAGCGCAAGCCCCTGTTCCACAAGCCATCGTAATTCCTGATCCACGTTCCCACACCCGATAATCCATTTCTCGACTGTTTTTCACATGAACAAAGCCGGCGTTTATTCGTTCTGGAAATAAATCCGAATGCTCAATGATGGGCCCTATTTTATCTAACGGTACTTCATTCACATCATCGACAAATATGATCGCATGTGGATTCCCCATCGATACACAAGTCAAGCGATATATGTCCCCTCCAAAAGAATGCGGCTCATTCATCGCTATCGTACATGGATCACCTTGCATCGGTATCCTATTTTTTAGTAATGCAGGCTCTCCCATGTCGACAGTTACGTACTGCACTTGCTTCTCATCGTCGTCCTCCACCTCCACACTCATTACCCCACCCAACGTTTCAATGGTAAAAGGGGATGTTGTAATGTATTTGTGATCAACAAGAAGCTTGGCTACACATCGCAAACCGTTGCCACAATTTTCACCTTCCGATCCATCCTCATTAAAAATTCTCATTCGAAAATCTGCACTATTCGAAGAACATATTAGGATCATGCCGTCAGACCCGATACCGAAGTTGACATTTGAGACTATTTGAGCAAGTTGATGATAGTCTTGATACTCCATTGCAGCATCTAATTGATTAAAAATCACAAAGGAGTTCCCCAATCCATGCATTTTAGTAAACAACATCTTACAGCCCCCCTTAAAAAATGAAATTGGATGTACTTAGCCTTGCTTTGATTTCATCGATTACACGTTCTTCCTCTCTCACGCCTTTCGCTTGAAACGTAACCGAAAATCGCACATAGTTGCCGGCATCATCCCAGGGAACGCTGGATATTAGATGTTCACGCAATAAATATTGGCTAAACTCTTCTGCTGACTGAAATTGCGGCCCGTTTGCTACCGCTTTTGGTATCTTTGTATATAAGAAAAATGATCCTTTCGGCCTTGTAGCCTTAAAGCCGCACTCCTGTAATGCATTTACCAAAAGCTCATGACGACGGGCATACTTCGCTGCAGTCTGCTCTGTAATTTCTGGATGGGAAAGGGCAAATGCCGCCGCTTTTTGTATGGCGATAAATTGACCCGAGTCACTATTGTCCTTCACTGTCATAAACGCTTTAACAAGCTTCGAATTTCCTGCCAGAAAACCAATGCGCCAGCCTGTCATGTTGAATGATTTCGATAAGGAATGAAGTTCAATTCCAACTTCCTTTGCCCCTGGGACTGAAAGAAAGCTTAGTGGCTTTTCATCATCGAAAACAAGAGCAGCATAAGCCGCATCATGCACAACGATTAATTGGTTCTTCTTTGCAAATCGAACTACTTCCTTAAAGAATTCCACATTTGCTACAGCTCCTGTCGGGTTGTTCGGATAATTCAAGTAGAGTAGCTTCGCTTTCTTCAGAATCCTTTCATTCAATGAATCTAGTTTGGGCAGAAAAGAATTTTCCTCCAATAACGGTAGATGGACAACTTCTCCTCCGTAGTATGCTGTGTGAGTGCCTAAAATAGGATAACTGGGCGAAGGCATAAGTGTAATATCGCCAGGATTGATAAAGGCTGCAGGAAACATTGCCAAGGCTGACTTTGCCCCAATCGTATGGGTAATCTCTGTTTCGGGGTCGAGATCACTTACTCCAAATACATATTGCATATAATTTGCGGCAGCTTGCTTAAACTCAATAATCCCATTATCTGCATACATGCGGTTTTCAGGTTTCATCGCTTCTTCCGCCAATCGTTTCACAACTGCTTCATTCGCCATCGCATCAGGCTCACCAACGCCAAGGTCAATCAATTCCATGTGAGGATTTGCTTGCAATGCCTCTTTTTTTACTCTCTTTATTTTTTCGAATTTATAGATTTCCTCTTTCAAGCCAAATTGTGGACCACCTATACGGTCCGCAAACAGCTTCTGTACATAATCCGCTGACATAATCCAATACCTCCCGAACATTCAAGCCATCTTGCTCATGATGTCGTAATTGCATTCCAATCATTTGTGTGCAAATATCTTAACCCTATAATATATATATTTTTAGTCGGATTTCATTGTAATACCGAAGCTTTGATTGAATTAAATTACCTTCAGTGCCAAGCACCATGTTAAACCAATGGATTGCACATACCCTATTTTTGCTGGCGCTATCTTTTGAATTTGCAACTATCCATACTGCTTGAATGCATTTTCTACTCTTATAATATCAATCGTTGAATGAATTTGATTTAGACCCATCGCGTAAACATTTGTACTTTTTGGTAGTTTCGTTAATTTGCAATAAAAAAAGCCAAGCACTAAAGCCCGGCGTGTTTAACGAATATCTGATGGATTTTTACCCGTGTACTTTTTAAATTGTCTACTGAAAAAATGTAAATCGCTGTATCCAAGGACACTCGCAACTTCTGTCACTGTCAACCCTGAGTAATGGAGTAAATGTACCGCTCGCTCAATACGCGAACGAATGATATATGATCTAACCGTATGTCCAGTGATTTCTTTAAACTTCTGAGAAAAATATCTTTGAGAGAGATTGGCACGAGTTGCTAAACCTCCAATAGAATGTTGTTCCCCTGGATGCTGCTGAATATAGTTGGCAACCTCCCTAACCGTTTCTAACAAGCCGTTACTCGTATTCGCCATATGTTCTACTTTTTCGTGTGCTTCTCTCAATAGATGTATCATTATTTGCTTTAAGATGAGCTTTGCCTCTATCTCCATTCCAAATGGTTTCACTAATAACAAGCGAACGTAGCGAGTTAAAAGCGATTCAAAGCTGATCGTATTTTCGACTACCCGATGGGAGGTAGGAACCAATTGCGGGTTTTCAATTAAGTCAAAATGAATATAAGTTAATACTAAGGGGGATTGGGGTATATGCGTGGCTGTTACTACATCGCCAGGTTTAAAAAGAAAACAGTGCCCTTTTCGCACATCATACGACTTTCCGTTTAGTACCAACGTTCCTTCACCGCGCCAAACATATAATAAATCATAATTATCGAACGGTTTATCACGTTTTTTCCATTGCCAGTTTGGCTCACAATGAATAGTGGCAAATACCGGTTTCAAAATAAATTGTTCTGGGTTCAAATCTAACATGCAACACCCCCTATTTTACAGCAAATTCCCAAGTATACTCGTCTACCTTCTGTCTACAATTATTCCTATGTAAGCATATTAGATAAAACTCGCTAAAATTCCTATCTATTGAAGATCAAATATGGTTCTACATTGCAATATTAAATGTTAAAAAATATGAAAACCTCTTTAAACCACAATCTAATGTGAAAAGAGGCAGAGGAAAAATGAGTCTGAATAATAGCGTAGCCGTGTAGACTTTGGGTTGTGTTCGTTTCCAACCGTTATTGGGTTCTACATCAAATATTTGGGTGACATGTTCTACACGTAAAGGATGTTCCGACCCCTCAATTGCTAAAGCAATCCTTGTGTAGATCCTCTTATGTTAATCGGTTGTATAATTGTTCACTAGATGAATTTAACCCTTGAATCTGTACCTTCACACCTTTTTGCTCAAGCCTCTGTTTCACTTTCACGATAGCACCGACCGCGGATTCATCCCACAGCTGACTATTTTCAAAATTAATGACAATTTCATCTTCTGAAACGTTGGCAAAAGACTGTATAAATTTCGTAGTTGATGCAAAAAACAAAGGACCTTTCACCTTATATCCAGCCTTATCATGTGTGACTGTCACACGAGAGATTTTTGCAACAAAAAATAGCGCACTTAATATAACACCACTCACAACACCTATCGCTAAATTATGTGTATATAAGATAATCGCAACTGTAATGAGCATAACAAGTGATTCCGATTTAGGCGCTTGTTTCAGAAACTTAAACGAACCCCAATTAAAGGTTGTCATACTAACCATAATCATCACCCCGACAAGAACGGGCATCGGAATTTTAATGACAACATCACCTAAAACGATAATTAAAAACATTAGAAATACACCCGCGGTCAAAGTCGATAAGCGTCCTCTTCCACCGGATTTAATATTGATGATGGATTGACCGATCAAAGCACAACCTGCCATCCCGCCGAAAAAACCAGTGATAAAATTGGCGATTCCTTGTCCACGTGCTTCTTTATTTTTATTACTCGACGTATCAGTCATCTCATCTAAAACTTGAGATGTCAGTAATGATTCCAATAAGCCGACAATCGATAAAGCCAAAGAATAAGGTAGAATAATTTTTAACGTTTCAAAATTTAGTGGAATATCTGGAAGGTAAAATACCGGTAATGAATTTGGCATCGTCCCCAAATCACCTATCGTCTGTAACTTCACACCACTGAGGAGCGCAATACCCGTCATCACGACAATCGCAATAAGAGGCGCGGGAATAGCTGTTACAAATCTCGGAATCGCGTACACTAAAATTAATGTAACAATCGCAAATACATAAGTCATACTGTTCGCCCCAAGTAAATAAGGCATCTGCGTAATAAAAATCATAATGCCAAGAGCATTCACAAATCCAAGCATGACGGAGTTTGGGATGAAGCGCATTAAATTCGCAACACCAAGTCCTCCGAGTATTAATTGAATAATTCCTGTTAATATTGTGGCTGCTAGTACATACTGTAGGCCATGATTCGCCATTAAACTAACGAGAACTAAAGCCATCGCACCTGTCGCAGCTGAAATTAAACCAGGTCGCCCACCTACAAACGAAGTAATGACAGCAATTGTAAACGAAGCATATAGCGCGACACGTGGGTCTACACCCACAATGAACGCAAAAGCCAGTGCTTCAGGAATGAGTGCCAGCCCTACAACAATACCTGCTAAAATATCGGCACGCACATTTCCAAACCACTGTTGTTTTAATGTATACATAGTGTTCCCCTCTCTTGATGACTAAAATTACAAAGAAGCTTATACGAATGTTAGAATGTTAATATGGTACCATTTTCAATCCCATAAGTGAATAGTTTTGGGAAGTAAGGAGCGTAAAAATGAAATACGGATATATCCGTCCGATTGTCTCGGATCAACAATGCACCCATCAATTACATGAACTTCTCATTGATATATTATTTAAAGAGACACATGGACTTGCCAAGAAAAGAACGGAACTTGAACACTTATTAATGACTGTCCAAAAAAAGGACGAACTGTTCGTCCAAAATATTGTAGTATTAGCTGATTCCCTACAGCAGCTTTTAGATATTCTTCGACTAGCGGAACGAGATCAAATCACAATTCACTTTGTCGATGAACAATTAACCAACCAATCGATACAAAAAGCTTCACTACTGCAAAGTGCTACTTTTTTTGCGGATTTACAATCAAAATTTCTAAGCCAGTCTTCTACATTTACGCTTCAAGCTGCTAAACAGCAGGGCAAATCGATTGGTCGTCCACGAAAACCAGATGATAATTTACAGCTGGCTTTTACAATGTATGACAGTAAGAATTATACGTTATATGACATTAAAGAAGCGACTGGAATTAGCAAGTCTACTTTATATCGTTATTTGGATGACCGCTCTATATCGCTATCTGAGGAGAAAGAGTAGTGGAATTATAAAGTAAAGGCATCTTATAATATCAGGTGTTTATTGACTTGATTAATTTGGATGGAATAAGAATCTATTGGCTAAACAGAGGCTATTAATTTCTTTAGCCTTATCCCTAGTAATTTTAGTAGCAGGATTTATGTTGTATATTTTTTCATGTAAAAAAAGAATTAGCTAAAACAAAACAGACCGTCTTAGAATATTTAATAAAGGATATTTTCAAACTGAGATCAAAGAAATTAGATCTCAGTATAGTTGGCAAGATGATAAAGAAATGCTTATATGGCCTTTGTAACTTTTGTAGATGAACCAATTAATGAATATGTATATCTATATAATGAAAAAGAAGGCATTAGAGAAAGAGGTAAACAACCAAGACAGTGATACATGCAATTCATTAAAGTTTATATAATTCTTTAATAACTTCTCAAAAAGCCACTATAAATGCTGTTAACACAACATCTATAGCGGCTTATCAAATTTTTCAAATCATAAAAATACTGTTAGGGCAAAATCATCTATATATCGATGAAAAAGATCACTTAAGAGAGTATACAGATAGGAACTTAGTGTAAAAAGTGAGAATAATCAAAATTACAAAACAAACATTTTTTCGTAAAAAGGCAGGTATAAAGAGGATCACTGCAATGAAAAACACGAGTGGTGCACAAATATCATATGATATTAAAATCATTCCAAGTAGATAAATAACTCCGGCGAGGATATGATTTATACTCGCTTGTGTGTTTTTCTTGTCTTCTAAAACTGTCAAGTTAAATAAGGTATTGAGACTAAAGCCAAGATATGCAACCTATAACGCTAATTTATTCGATGCGAAAGTTGAGTTACTAATTATCTGTTACGCAACGAAATCCAATGTTTCCTGATGAACTATCAGGAGTGTTTGATGTCCGCGCCGCAACTCGATAGCGATTACAATACGAGTCGTGACATAAATAGGAACCCCCTCGCATCACCCGATTGGAACCTTCATTTGGACCTTTAGGGTTTTCTCTGCCCCCCCGTTTGTGGATACTCTTTGTAAACCAATCTGAGCACCATTCCCACACGTTTCCAGAAACATTGTACAATCCATATCCATTTTCCGGAAAGGATTGGGCTGGCGCGGTTCCAAGATATCCATCTTCCCCATCATTTGTATAAGGGAACTTCCCTTGCCAAATATTACAGTAATGAACACCCTCAGGTATAAGCTCATCACCCCAGGGATATCTTTTTTGGTGTAAACCACCCCTAGCCGCAAATTCCCATTCCGCTTCTGTTGGAAGACGTTTATCAGCCCATTGACAATAAGCCTCGGCGTCGTTCCATGAAACATGAACAACAGGGTGATCCATCCTATCCGCGATATCTGAATCAGATCCCTCTGGCTGGTTCCAATAAGCACCTTCAACTACGCAC
The DNA here is from genome assembly GCF_044762865.1 of Sporosarcina sp. NPDC096371. NCBI lineage: Bacteria > Bacillati > Bacillota > Bacilli > Caryophanales > Caryophanaceae > Sporosarcina > Sporosarcina sp. NPDC096371. The sequence continues at coordinate 59,032 of NZ_JBIWFE010000009.1, read as the reverse complement.
CACCATGGTGTCGCTTGAACTCTTTGTTGCACTTTCTTAGACGTTTGTTTGGATAATAGCTGATAGAAAACAAATGACCATCCATACTTTTCCGCATCTGTCTTATATCCTGTTGCTTCAATAAACAGTGAAAAATCCTTGTTTGTTACAGTAGTAATATCCATATAAAATGAATCTACTTTTACTTTTCGAATTGGACCTTCACCATCAGCTGGGAATCCATCCCTTTCATTTGTACCCATTGAAAATTCATTTCCAAGAATGTAAACCATTTTATCTAATGATTTTGGGGCTCTTTTACTAGTAATGAATTCATTATTACTTATTAGACCTTCTTGTTGCATGTCTTGTCTACTTACTCCACAGCAACTTTTTTGTTGTGCGTGACTCATCCTTTCCCCTCCACTAATAATAATGTACTTTGACTATTAATGTTTCCTTATTTACTTTCATAGTAAAAAAAGTGGGTAATTTCATTCCCTACTGGATAAATCCCACAAAATCAGTCATTCCCGTGTTATGGAACCTTTTGTTTTTTTTAACAATCCATAGATTTCTAGTTATATTTATTCCAGAAATGCTTACTTCCCGTAAAAAACCTTGCTCCAATTCCCTAGCCACAGTTAATTTTGGTAGTATGCTGATTCCAAGGCCTGCCTCAACAGCGCTTTTTATTGCCTGCGTACTCCCAATCTCCATATAGCTTTCGATTTTCCTCAAGACCCCATGCTCATTTAATACGTTTTCTACGATAAGACGTGTCCCTGAAATGGATTCACGCCAGATCATCCTCTCATTTTCCAATTCTTCAATATTGATTTCCTTCCTATTTTTCCACGGATGGTCAAACGGACAAACAAGTATTAATTCGTCCTCAGCAAACTTCTCTACAATAAAAGCTTCGTTTTCAACCAGTCCTTCAACCAAGGCCAAATCAATCAAGTCGTTTGATAAGTCTTCCAAAACACGGGGCGTATTTTTAATTGTTAATGTCACTTTCACTTCAGGTTTTCGTTTTTTAAATCTCCCTAACAAGCTTGGCAATAAATACTCGCCGATGGTCAAAGATGCACCTACTGTGAGGTGTATATTGGACTCGCCTGTTACTTGCTGAATGACTTCTTTTGAATGGTTGAAGTCATTTACAATTGCTTTTGCAAAGTGATATAAAATTCTTCCAGTTTCGGTTACTTTCAATTTCCCTTCCGCACGGTCAAATAACAAGGTACCATAAAAGTCTTCTAATTGATGAATTTTTCTTGTTATAGCAGGCTGAGAAACGAAGCTTAACCTCGCTACCTGGCTTATACTTCCCTCATCCACTACTAAACAAAATATCTTGAGATTTTCTATGTTCAAGAATACGACCTCCTTGAATTTTCTCACACCTTAATTATAAGTCTACTAGGTATACTATTTTGTAATACCCGATACTTTTGTTGCATTTTACCTCTCCCCATTTATTTGCTAACGTAGGAGGTAGGATACTTATAGAACCGTAAGGACATAAACGTTAGAACAAAGTGAAAGAGGGACAAACAATGAAAGAATGGAAAGTTCTGTTTCAACTATTTTGGACTTTTTTTAAAATTAGTCCTATCACGTTTGGTGGCGGATTTGCGATGATGCCTTTAATTGAAAAAGAAGTGGTAGAGAAAAGAAAATGGTTAAAAAGTGAAGATATTACCGATGTGTTCGCTTTATCCCAATCCATACCCGGAGCCGTTGCGATTAACTCCGCCACCTTTATCGGTCAGCGAATAGGAGGGGTAAAGGGAGCCATTGCGGCAATGATTGGCGTTTCATTACCTACTTTTTTAATTGTTCTAGTCCTAGGTGTTTTATATGTTTTCGTACAGGATAATCCAAAGATAGAAGCAGCTTTTATATCAATTAGAGCTTCCATAGTGGCACTCATCGCGTACGCGGCAATCAAAATTGCCAAGACGGCCATTGTTGACAAATCAACATTTGGCATAATGATAGCAGGGATTCCTTCCCTATTCTTCATTCACCCTATCATTGCCATAGTAGCAGGTGCTTTGACGGGAATGATGACTATCTTTATTAAAATGAAATTAAGTTACAAAGTTGAAAAGGACAGGAAAGTAGAAAAGAAAGATGTAAATGAGCACGAATACTATATGGGCGCAGGAATATAGGCTACATGAAAAATGAACAGTATTTCCCTGAAATTGACCGGTCAATCTTGAAGTGTAGACGGTGAAACTTTAGATAGAAAACGAGGTGAAAATTATGGTACTGTGGGAGTTGTTTAGCACATTCATTATCATTGGCTTCGTATCATTTGGTGGGGGATATGCTATGATTTCTATAATTGAAGCCGAAGTTTCCCAACACGGGTGGATGACGACACAACAATTTGCCGACGTCATCGCTATTGCCGGGATGTCCCCTGGTCCAATCGCTATGAATAGTGCCGTTCTTGTTGGATATTCGACAGCTGGCGTTATAGGTGCAATTATATCTGCTCTTGGAATTTTACTTCCAGGCATTATACTCGTAATCGTTGTAGGGACCTTCTTTATCAAATTGCATCATTATCTAGTTGTACAATCGATATTTTATGGGTTAAGACCTATTGTCACTAGTTTAGTCATCTATGCCGCTATCAGTTTTGCCCTGTCAAATAACTTGATTAGCCTAGTAATCTCATGGAAAACAGTAAGCTTATTACTCATCTTTGTATTATCATTAATCGCACTTTTGAAATTACGCTGGAATCCCGCCTACGTTATTATACTTTCTGGATTAGTGGGTGTTGTGCTCTATTCGTAAAATATGAGCACTTTTTGAAAGAGAATTAACTTATGTAAAAAAGGGAATAAGGTTGTTACCCTACCCTATGCCCTTTTCGAGTTTTTCTTCTCTAACAATGTTACTTTAAATACAGTTAATCCAATTCACATAACGCCATTGGTGACAATTACCCATTTTTACAGATCCATATACTCCCTAATAAACTTTTCAAGAACATTCGAAGCGATTCTATCAATAATTCCTAGCTCACCTCATCAGCCAATATAGTAACAATAATCACAGGCAAGATTACATGCTTCTGAAACGGTGTTCCACATGACAGCTATCTGACCTTGCTTCTCGGATGTTAAACAGGCTTGAACCATTCGTTTTAGCTACTTTTTGATAAAAAATTATGATCAAAGACCTGATGAAAGGTATCTTTACGCATGTGAAATTCTTGGCATTGGCATCTGTTCCTTATGCAGCTCTGCCCATGCATACTTTATCAGCAGTTCCACTTTAAGCGCTTGATAATCAGGGTGATTCCAAAGATTACTTAATTCCTTCGGGTCCTTTTGTAAATCAAACAATTCCCCATATTTCTGCTGGTAGTAGACCGTTATTTTGTACCGCTCATCCACATATGTTTTTTGATGAATCGTGGTAGGTTCGTGTCGAAATTCACAAAGAATATGATCCCTTACATTTGCTTGGTTACCACACCATACCTCTTTCTGATTTTCTCCAGACATAACAGCGGGTATTGAGATGCCGGCAAATGAAAGAAAAGTTGGAGCCAAATCAACGAGTGACTGCATGGCTTGCGATTGTTTCTGGGCTGGAATATGACCGGGATACCTAACGATAAAAGGAATTTTAATTAGATCTTCATAATGAAATCCACCTTTATATTGCAGGCCGTGCTGACCGAAGAAATGACCATGGTCAGTCGTAAACAGAACAAGCGTATTTCCGGCTAATCCCAGCTCTTCAAGCCTCTCTAGAATATCACCAATATACTTGTCCATGAAACTAATCATCCCATAATAATTCGCGGCAAGTTTTTTGCGATCATCCTCGGGTAAAAGATGTGAATGGTAGCCATGAATCCCAAAGCCTGTTTCTATCAGGTTGGAAAAGTCGGGATTTATTTCTTGTGTTTTTTGAAAATGCGGCGGATTTTGCAGATGCTCCCCTGGCACCATTTCCGGAATAGTCAGTTGATCTGGATCATACATGGAAGCCCATGGTTCAGGTGTTAAATAAGGCGGGTGGGGGTCCGGAAAGCTGGCCCAAAGGAAGAAATTCTCTTCCTGCGCTTGATATTGATCTAGTAATTCATTCGTCTTTTCGGCGATAAATGTATTGTAATGATACTCCTCCGGGATATCCCAGCGATACTTAATAGCAGGATCCATCGTTCCGGTTGGAGACATAAAATATTGTTTCCAATCGCTGTATCCTTTTTCCTCGAGCCAAGCTACATAATGCTGGCCAACTAAATATTCATTGGTGTGGTTACGCAGTAATTCAACTTTTTCAAATCCATAAAACGGATGATTGTAAGATTTCCAGAACTCGATATCCTGGAGCAGCGGCAGCGATTCAAGTGACGGATATTCCTCTGTTGTCATCGTTGGTTGAAAATGCGCTTTTCCGACTAATGCTGTTCGATAATTATTATTCCTGAACACATCACCAACTGTTACCTTATCTTCGCTAAGCTTCGTTCCTAACGTCCATGCGCCATGCTGACTAGGGTACGTACCTGTAATAATGGATGATCTTGTTGGAGTACATGTGGGATTGGGACAATAGGCGCGCTGAAAAGTCGTTCCTTCTCTCACCAGACGATCAAGATTAGGTGTTGAAATTTCCGAATTAAAAGCACCTATTGTATCAAAATGCTGCTGATCACTGGTGATTAATAAAATGTTTGGCTTTTTCATTTGAATTCACCTCTGTGGGTTAACTATTTTTAGCGCATAAAAAGAGGGAACTTTCCAATTATTCCGGTCAGTCCCCTCCATTAACTATTTTAGCTATCTAGCGAGCCAACCTCCGTCAACCGCTAGTATATGACCGTTCATATAGTCTGAAGCTTTGCTTGCTAAAAAAACGACCGTTCCCATTAAATCAGACGGATCCGCCCAGCGTCCGGCCGGAATACGCGATAGAATTTCAGCGTTACGCTTTTCATCTGCGCGAATTTGCGCTGTATTGTCGGTGGAGATATATCCTGGAGCAATCGCATTAATTTGGACATTATGTTCCGCTAATTCATTAGCAAATGCCTTTGTCAGGCCGGCAACAGCATGCTTACTGGCCGTGTACGCCGGAACAAACTTGCCACCCTGGAACGAAAGCATGGAGGCAATATTAATAATTTTACCGGATTTTTGTTCAACCATTACTTTGGCAGCTTCCTGGCTTAATAAATATAGCGAATTAAGGTTAACTTCCATGACCGTATCCCAGTCTTCTTCCTTATACTCTACTAATGGTGAGCGAAGGATTGTACCTGCATTGTTTACCAAAACGTCAATGTTCCCATACACCTCAACGCATTTAGCGACTACTTGTTTTGCTTCCTCGCGATTACCTAAATCCGCTTGAAAGCTTTCTACCCTACGACCCGTTTCTGCAATTAATTGTTTAGTTTCCTCGCAATCCCCGCTTCTAGAAACTACAAAAATGTCGGCACCCGCCTTGGCAAGAGCAACCGCATATGCCTGGCCTAAACCTTTATTAGCTCCTGTTACGATAGCTATTTTCTCATCAAGACTAAAATAATTCAGTGAAAATGAAAGTAGATTTGTATTCATTTTCTTCAATACCTCCCTATTAATCACACTAGTGCAAGTGAACAAACCGCTTCAGCATCATGGGGCTTTGCTAACCGGGGCTCTGCTTTTATTAGCGTAAATCTTCCATTTTCACGTGATCCATATCACTGTAGGTGATATTTTCTCCACACATTCCCCAAATAAAAGTGTAGTTACTTGTTGCAGTTCCTGTATGAATAGACCAGCTTGGAGAAATCGTTGCCTGCTCATTTTTCATCACTAGATGTCTTGTTTCATCTGGTTTGCCCATGAAGTGGAATACACGCGTTTCTGGTTCCATATCAAAGTATAAATATACTTCCATTCGACGCTCGTGCGTATGGCAAGGCATTGTATTCCAGACGCTTCCTGGAGAAAGCATCGTTAAGCCCATTTGTAGCTGACAGCTCTCACAAACATTAGGATGCACATATTGATAGATTTTTCGTTCATTCAATGTTTCAGGTGATCCCATCTGTAGCGGAGTGATATTCTTTATATCAATTTTGACAGTTGGGTACGTATGGTGCGCCGGCGCAGAGTTGATATAGAATTTAGCCGGATTGTTCGCATCCTTTGAACGGAATAGTACTTCCTTAGTTCCTTTCCCAACGTAAAGACCATCTCGTTGCTGCATATCATATACTGTGCCGTCCAAAACAACCGAACCTTCACCGCCAATATTAATAATTCCCAACTCTCGTCGTTCTAGGAAATATTCAACGCCTAGTTCTTTATCAAGCCTAATCGTTAATTCCTGATCAGCAGGGGTTACTCCGCCGAAAATCATCCGATCAACATGTGTATATGTTAAGTGAACATGACCAAGCTCAAACACAGTCTCAATTAGAAATTCCTTTCTTAATTCGGTTGTTGTATATTTTTTCATATCCTCCGGGTGGTTTGCATAACGTGTTTCCATAATTCAATCTCTCCCTTTAAATTAATATAAATCCATAGACCTTAACGATTAATCATTCCCGATTCATTCTTTGCAAACTGCATAACTTCTTCACTTGAAAAACTGCTGCAGTCTCCTTGAATCGTATGTTTTAATGCTGACGCAGCTGTAGCAAAAGAAATGATTTGTTGCGCAGGGAATCCTTCCAGGATGCCCCACAAAATTCCTGCTGCATACGAATCACCTCCTCCAATACGTTCAACAATCGGTTCCAGATGATAGACCTTTGATTGATAAAGTTTATCGCTTGTAAATAAATTTCCTTGTAGTCTATTGCTAGAAGCTGATAATACAGTCCGAAAAGTAGAGCTCATGTATTGGATATCCGGATATTTCTCCAGAATTCTCATGTAGTAAAATAGTAATCTTTCCTCTTGAGATAATGACCCTTCCGCCGGTTCTATTCCAAGTAAATGAACTGCATCTAATTCTCCGCAAAAGCAAATATCTATATACGGCATTAACGGTTTAATGGCTGCAGCCGCTTCCTGTTGGCTCCAAAGCTTGGAGCGATAATTAAAATCAAAGCTGACCAAAACGTCCATTTCCTTGGCTTTTTTAAATATCTGGAGAACTAATTCCTTTAAAGCGGGCGACAGGGCTAGCGTAATCCCCGTAATATGAATTAGTGATACTCCCTGTAAGATCCTTTCAATCTCAACCTCATCAGCCTCTAACTGTGAAAAACTAGAATAACCGCGGTCATAGATGACTTGGCTACCCCTTTCACCTGCACCTTCTTCCACGTAATAAGATCCGAGCCGTTCACCTCCCTTTAACAGGAAATCAGTATGAACCCCGTGGGATTTAAGATGCCGCTCCACTGCACTTCCTAACGAATTCGCTGGAATTTTACTGACAAAATAGGCTTGGTAGCCAAAGTGAGATAAGGATACTGCTACATTCGCCTCAGCGCCGCCATAATGGACAGAAAGCTGATTCGCCTGCCGAAGCAGCATGCCAGTCGCTGTTGATAAACGCAGCATGATTTCTCCAAGCGTGACCACTTTTTTCATCTTAATCCCTCACGAGCAGCTTTGACTTTTTGAACATACTGCCTGGCATTTCCCGTAATTTTTTCGTATTCTCCTGTTTTGGCAGGTGCGATTAAGTTCCCACCTATCCCAACAGCAACACAGCCATTTTTAATCCACTGCTCAATATTATCCAGGTTCACGCCGCCAGTCGGCATAATATTCACCTGTGGCAGCGGTGCTTTTACTGCCTTTACAAACTCCGGACCAAAAGTGTCGCCAGGGAACAACTTAATAATATCGACCCCATGTCCTAATGCGTGCTTCATTTCAGTAATCGTCATGCAGCCTGGCATATAGGGGACTTGGTATAAATTACAAACCCTTGCCGTCTGTTCATCGAAACTTGGGCTTACTATAAACTTGGCGCCGGCTAAAATGGCGATTCTGGCTGTGGTATCATCGAGAACCGTTCCCGCGCCAATGACCACTTCCTGTTGATCTGCAAAATGGGCATCTAATTCCTTTATGACTGCTTCTGCATCCCGGATTGTAAAGGTAATTTCAATGATCGATATTCCGCCTTTGACACAGGCTTCCGCAATCAATATGGCCTCTTCTTTGGTGTCAGCCCTGACAACTGCAACAACTCCAGATTCAGTCACTCTATTTAATACTTTCAGCTTTTCCATAACAGCTTTCCTCCTTTCAAAAAATGAACACACAAACTTAGTTATAAAATGACTTCTTTCTGTCCATTTTTACTAATGGTAAGCCTATGATAGAAATACTCATCGTTATGTTTATATAATCTTTCACCTTTATAGGTTTCATTGGCGACAAAATAAATGTCATATTCAGAGGAACTCGCATTAAGGTGAAAACTTAGAAAAAACTCCTCCAACGGAGATTGCTCCGACCCACATTGTTCAATCTTATTCAGCATAACCTCTAACGGTTTTCCCGAAAAAATACTAAAACGAATCCCATGATGAGCAAATTCTTTTTCATCTACTAATGTTGTACGATTGATTAACTTATTGTATTGAGTAGATGAAAGGTTTACTTTGCTGTATGTATCCTCCATATCACTAAAGTATGCATACGTAACATTTCTTTTGGCTGTTAACTTCCAGCAGTCTTTTTGTTTGCCAACAGTTATATCGGGATTTAATTGAAATAATCTTTTCATTGTATGTTTTCCTTGCGCGTCGACATCATCTATCACAATGACAATGCTTTCCTCTTTCAAGATAATTACAGTTCGCTGAACCAGATAGGTAGAGTAATAGAAAGCACTTTCCATTACGATATATTTGCTAGTTTCTTTTATTTTGCTTCCAGCCTTTTTCCCTATATGGTGAAACGTCCAGGAATCATTGATCGACGTGGACGGAAGCTCATCAACAACAACCGTACTATGGCTATGAACAGATCTTAGATAGCTTCGCAATGGTCCTTTTTGATAGGTAAACCTGCCAGAATCACACAAAACCCTTTCCCCATTAAGAAATATGTTAAGATGCCCTAGACTTGCATGTCCGTGCCCGCTACCATGCCAACCATTCCATAAACTAACGAAATCATTCTCCGTCTTGTAGACAAAATTTCCGCTTGCATCCCCGATAAATAGCTCTGGTAAATCCCCCTGACAAAATGCTGGCAGCTTTTTATATACCGCTTCAACATTGACATAATCGCTGTCATGCTGGGGAACTAAATAGCCATTTGGGTAAATCATATAATTAGCAGCGACTGCAGTCTTTTTAATGACACTGTTTAAGTCTACCGGCAAAGTAATCCCTAAGACTTGGGCTTCTTTATAAATTTCAACTAACGCAAATAGCACTTCAAAGTGATACAAAGGAGATTGCTCCCAATGAACACCATCTGTGAAAAACTGTATTTCGCATTGACGTTTCAATTCATCCCAAGCCCATTCAATTATTTCTTTAGGGACCAAATCCTCACATATCATAACTGTCTGCAGAATACCGGAAATCTGCAAAGCGCCCCAATTACTTAATGTGTATCGCTCAAGATAATGATCTTTCAGAAAAATGATTTGATCTCTTAAGGAGGACAAAATAGTTTCTAACTCATGATCCAGTAATAATTCATGGAGAAGTATCATACCCTTCATCCAACTTGCACATCTAATTCCCATGTCAATCGTCCGCCATGATGTGTGTATTTTTCCGTCAGTAAATGGATTATGTTCAATCCAATCAAATACCAGACGCTTCCAACAATCTACATACTTTTGGTCCTGTGAGTCAGCGTAGGCTTCAGCCAGGTCAAGAAGATACTCCTGTCTGTTAAGCATAAAAATCCATTCCTCATCTGCATTCATCGCATAATTCCAATCTATTTTCTTAAAGGAATAGGGAATATAGCATGCCTCCATATCCAAAGGCCTCTTGAATACAAAAATATTTGAGCATAATAGATTTGCATTTAAATACACTGCCTGCTGAACATCTTCGTTATAAAAGGAACGTTGAGGGGTGGATACATAACCATTTAAACAAGTTGCCAAATTTGCCCTAACTTTCGTTATCTCCATACTAACACCTCAAATCTTTCCTCTTTCAACTGCTAGGTTGACCATCAAGTCTTTACACTCAGAAAGCGCTTGTTCAATGATCATTGGAGCATCCAAGCTGGCGACCTCTTGAAATTGAAACTTCATCGCTAATTCCGTAATGACGCTTAGCGGCATACCAGAAATAAGAAAGTGTTCCAGTGATGTTGATTCTAAAATGATTCGAGCTGCTATTTGATGGGGGGCTCCCCCCGTTAAATCAGCAAACACAAGCACCTTAGCATAGTCTTGTAAAAGATTTGTGAATTCTTCCTCAAATTGAACATGTGTCATTCCATCAACTAATTCTAGAACAGATATATTCGGATTTTCTCCCATTAAATAGTGAAGTGCAGATTGTACACCCGAGGGAAATTTTCCATGGCCGATAAGTAATAGTTGATACATAACCGTCTCTCCCTTCTTAGGACCTAACGGCTGGTGTACGTAATTTCCCTAGACTCACCTCTGCTGTTTGTTCACTTGTATAAGTCTCATTCACTCGCTGAAACCCCCTGCTTACTAGCGCGTTAATCAGAAAAGCTGCCATACTAAAGCTCAAAAGGGTAGCTCCTGGAAAATAGAAGCATAGAAGAATGGTCGCAGCCAAAATTAAGAGTGATAAAATGGTATAATGTAGGTTTGCAACTGATAACAGAAAAGCATTCTTAATTGCACCTTTCCAGGAAACTCGATAATGAGCCATGACAGGAAAAATCATAATGGTAACAAACAAGTAAACAATGGTTAAAAGAAAGAAGAATGAAAATAACACATACTTTAAATTGGAATTTAGCTGGTTGGTGATGATAAAATCGCCCAACAATAAACTAGTAAATACAAGCCAGACTATTCCGATGAAAAAACCTTGTTTAAAGCTTTCCTTTAAAAATCGAATGTAAGCTGAAAGGACTTGAATATCGCCTTGTGTTTTCCACTCCCTTAAAACAGCAAACATGGCTGTTGTCGCAGGAAAAATAGTTACGATTGGAATACACATCAATAGCCAAATTGTATTTAATAGAAATATATTCTTCAAAAATTCCATTGTTTTATAAAGTGTGTTATCCATTATTTTCACCTCAATACTTTCCATCATTTACTTGAATGACTTTTCCTCTTTACCAATACATTTTCCAATCCTTCGTTAGTCTGATTAGCGCTTCAAAATAGTAATAGTCGCCCCAGATACAGCTTTCATCTACTCCTCGACCACCGCCTTTGTAATAGACCGCATGCTTTAGAATTCCATTCGCGGGTGATTCAATATCTGTTGTATAGTCGTTGTATAAAGACTCAATCATCTTAAGAGCTGCATTTTCATAAATTCTCTTTTCAGGGTCAGTTACCGGCAGATATTTAGTCAGTTCTAGTAGCCCGCAAACCGTGATGGCTGCCGCGGAACTATCACGTTCTTCGCCACCTTCTGTAAAAATTAAATCCCAATAACAAATTTCGTCTTCAGGAAGCCTATTTAAATAATAGTTGGTCAATTTCTTTGTAAGTTCGATTAAACTCCCATTATTCGTATAATGAAAACTTAACGGGAAGCCATAAATACCCCAAGCCTGCCCGCGTGCCCAACAAGAATCATCAGAATACCCTTGGCGTGTGTTCCCATACAATGGTTCTCCTGTCTCCGGGTCCATGTAATATGTATGGTAAGTAGATGCATCCGGCCTGACAATATATTTAGCGGCTTGCGATATGTGAATCTCAGCAATTTCTTTATAGATCTGTTTTCCAGTCACTTCAGATGCCCAATAAAGTAAAGGAAGGTTCAGATTACAATCAATAATCATTCTCCCACGTTCTTTCGGGTCATCTAAATTCCCCCACGCCTGGATAATTCCTGCTTTATCGTAATACCTAGTAATCAATAAATCTGCTGCCTTCAAAGCAATTTCCTTAGCCTCTTCATTTCCTGTTAATTTATAGGCACTAACACAGGATAAGCTATACAAAAACCCTAAATCATGGTGGTCTACTTCAATCCGATTTTCTAATCTTTCTTTAAAACTTTGGATCTGCTTTTCCGCAACTTTACGATATTTTTCGTCACCTGTGTATTCATAGGCAAGCCATAGCATACCCGTCCAAAAGCTTGTGGTCCATTCGACATTTTGAATCGGCTTATAGACGAGATTTTCACTATTTGAATCGGGAAACAGATCCGTAAATAAGTCTAAGCTTTGGTCGATTTTAGCCAATACATGCTGAATAGCTTTTTCCACAAATGCCTGGTCAACGGCAGGGGGTTTCTCAAACCGCTCTATATTTTTTATATTCTCTGTTATTACATTTTCTACACATACTGTCATACCAAATCACCTCAGCCTTTTATAATAAGAACGGGTCTTTCATCTTCTCAATCCATGAACGCAACTTCCGATCCAACACATCTGCTATTGGATGATTTGGCGTAAATTCAATCCTTTCTGGATCAAGCTGGAACTTATCCTTTGCTAAGTCGTAGAGTAAACGAATACTTTCATCATCAGGGGCATAGCCATGATGAATTACATACATAAATTGTTGCGTCCTAATGGCCCTCCAGCCAAATGCCCTGTTATCAATTCCTGCATCCTTAAAAACCTCGATGACTTCCTTGCGCCCGGGATATGCGGAAATATACGCTTCTTCCGGCCCTCCACTCTTCTCCTCGATAATATAGTCTGACAAATCTATCCCCTCAACTGTGTTGGGAATATCGAGCTGAAGCATACGAAGCAGTGTCGGCATAATATCGACCGAATTTAACAAGAGATCTGTCCGTCTAGGTGCAATCACCTTTGGCCAGCGGATACAAAATGGTACACCAATAGATTCTTCATACCAGACATGCTTCGCCATCAATCCATGTGATCCCATCATTTCTCCATGATCTGACGTAAGAACTACTACCGTATTCTCCTCTAACTGGTTTTCTTTTAGGAATTGAAGAATGCGTCCAAATTGATCATCAATCCCAGTAATCGCAGCAAAATAATTTAGTTGTTTCTCTTTTAGTTCTTTCACACCGTCTTCAACTGGTTCACCGGTATGAACTTTGAAATGTGTTTGGGTTACATTTTCCCTAAGCGTTATGTGGTCCAGTTTGTAAAGCTGCTTATATTTATCAGGTACTTGATCAAACGGGCTATGCGGCGGATTCCATGAAACAAATAGGGCAAAAGGTTCGCCGCTATCGTGATCTCTCATAAAGTCTATGGCTTTGTCGGTTTCATGCTTCACTGACCATGTATTGACTTTTATCTTTTTAGGACTGTCCTGCCAATAATGAGGGGATAAATGCTCATCCCATGCACCGTAGGAATACCAGTACTGAAACCCGTGTCTTTTAGGGCCAGACGGTGTAAAGGCATCCCACCCGTTTGCACCTGATTGTGGTTGATCCGTCACATTTAATTCTGGCAAGTCAAGATGCCATTTCCCGATATATCCTGTGTCATAACCTGCCTCCGCAAGAACGTCACTGATACAGATTTCATCCGGACTTAACATGACGTCGACGCCTATTTTACAATTTGTATAAACCCCAGTACTCATCGGATAGCGGCCCGTCAACAAGGAGGCTCGGTGAGGCGAGCATAACGGAGAGCAAGTAACAGCATTTGAAAATACAACACTCTCTTCGGCAAACGCATCAATATTTGGGGTCAGAACCTCGTCTTCACCTTCATAACCTACTGCCTGACGACGCCATTGATCGGCAAATAGATAAATTAGATTTGGCTGCTTAGGACTCTCCACTTTTTCTCTCTCCCTTTACTTTATTCCAGTGTTCGCGACTCCCTTGATAAAATGATCTTGGGCTAAGAAGTATACGATGATGGTCGGCACAATTGCAGAAACGGCTGCTGCCATTAATAGAGAGTATTCCGTGTTATACTCCGTAATAAAATGCTGAATACCAAGTTGTAGTGTATATAAGCTATCTGATGTTAAGTAAATTAGAGGTCCTAAGAAATCATTCCATGCGTGCATAAATGAAAAAATCACAAGTGTGGCAATTGCCGGTTTGGATAACGGCAAGACAATTCTCCAATAAATTCCGAACTCACTTAGTCCATCAATTCTTGCAGCCTCTAGCAGCTCATCAGGGATCGATAAGAAAAACTGGCGGAACAAGAAAACACCAAACGGATTAAATGTTCCAAGGATAATTAATGCCCAATGAGTATTCACTAATCCAAGTTTATTCATCAGCATAAATTGCGGAATCATCATAACCTGATACGGTATCATCATCGTCGCAATATATATGAAGAACAAGCGATTTCTTTCTGGAAACTTAATTTTGGCAAACGCGTAACCAGCAAGAGAACTATTAATAACAACTAAAATAGTAGTGATAACAGCTATTTTCAATGTATTAAGATAATAGAGACCAAATGGAACAGTGGTCCAAACCTTGGTATAGTTATCCCAATGGAACGTTTCCGGAATCCATTTTATCGGGAATCCGAATATTTCCGTTTCTGCTTTCAATGAAGCTGAAAGCATCCACACAAATGGCAAAACCATCGTCAGCGAAACGAGGATAATTACAAGATACTTTACTATTTTGCCACCTGATATTTTTCGTTTTTTCACATGAGGTGTATAAACTGACACTTCAGTAACAGCATTCATTACTTTCACTCCTCTCTCGTCTCATTAATCACTTACCCATTTTCTTTGCCCCACAAATTGGAGTATGGAGATGATTAAAATAACAAGGAATAAGACATAAGCCATTGCGGAGGCATACCCATATTCAAATTGCTTAAATGCTGTATTATAAATATCGTATACTAATACATGCGTCGATCTTCCTGGTCCTCCCCCTGTTAACACATAAATCAAATCAAATACTTTAAAAGAATTGATGACACCGATAATCGTTGTAAAGAACAATACTGGGGATAACATGGGTAATGTTATATGAAAGAATTTTGAAACCTTCCCTGCCCCGTCAAGTTCAGCAGCCTCGTAAAGGTAATCCGGAATATTTTGCAGTCCTGCTAAAAATAAAATCATATAATACCCAATTGAGTGCCAGATATATACGATAGATACAGATATTAGTGCCCAACTTGGAGAAGATAGCCAGCCGGGGGGATTTTCTATCCCAAGCCTTAGCAGAGTTCCATTAATGGGACCTAGTGAGGGATTGAAAATTAATTGCCATACGGCTGCAACTGCAATGGTCGCAGTAACATAAGGTAAAAAAACAGCAGTCCTAAAAACTTTCACAAAGCGAATCCCTTGATTTAAAGCCACGGCAATTAATACCGAAATAAATAGAGTAACTGGGACCGAAATCAACATAAATAAAATACTATTTACAAACGAGATTTTAAAATTAGAATCACCAAGCAGCTGCTTATAATTGGAAAATCCAATGAAATCTATTTTTCCAAAGCCATTCCATGATGTGAAGCTCATAACGAAAGATGCTATAACAGGAATAAGGATAAACAATAGGAAACCAATAATATTTGGAAGTAGAAAAGAATAACCAATAAGTCGATTTCGTCTAATCGTCTTTGACTTTACCTTTTTGCTCGGTATCATTATGTTCAGTCCTTTCTATTAAAAAGTAAGGCACTGCGGTAGTAATCTTAGAGCAGTGCCACACTTCTTAAGCTGGCTAGTTACCGTACTTACTTGCCCATTCACCTTCTACACGTTTTGTAATTTCTTTAATTGCGTCATCTACAGAGTTTTGACCAATTAAGGCTAGTTCTCCCTCTTGCTTAAAGATTTGCTCGATAACAATATTTTTCACTCCAGGCAACATTGGATATTCAGGATACTCCTTTGTTTCCAAGAAGTAGTGGAGATTTTCTGGTTGTTGCGTACCATCACCTAGATAAGCATTCTTTACATCCTCGTCCATAAACCCAGTTAAATACCCTTCTGAGGCAAGTAGCTCTGCTCCTTTTTTACCTGTCATATACTGTAAGAATTCGAAAGCTTCTTTTGAATGCTTTGTGTTTTTGTTCATCATAATCGATACGGGTAACGCTAGTGATGTATTCTTTTCTACGCCTTCCGGATGTGGAATTGGAACAACATCCCAGTCAAAATTCATAGTTCCTTCTGCTTCCCCTTGACGAAGCTGCGCAACATGCCAATCACCAATAATGTTCATGGCAATATTCCCCTTTTGGAATGCCGCATTATAATGGGCACCCGTACTTACTTGTTCTGACCATTTCATAATCGAACCATCATTTTCAAGGTCTAGCCTTACTTGCAAAGCATCCTTAAATGGTGATAGATCTTTATCAATAACAGATGCCCCTTTTTGTACAGCACCCATGTACCAAGTTGATGGCCATTGTTGTAAATATGCTCCGTACACTTTGTCATTTCCGCTGCCGCTTGTCATTTTCTTCGCTAACTCGCGGAATTGTTCCCACGTCATATCATCGCTTGGATAGTCAGTACCTTTTTCATCAAACAATGTCTTATTGTAATAGAGCATCCAATTTGATTTACGATATGGAAGGCTCATGACTTCTCCATCTGATTTAAACGTGTCAAACATCGTTCCATATCCTGTAACGTCCATCCCAGTTTCTTTAATGTAATCATCCAGCGGAGCAAGGATACCCGTGTCGATCATATTATCCATTTGTCCGGTAAATAAGTCATAGCCATCGCCGCCTGAAAGCTGCATCCGAATCTTTTCATAATATTGCTGCTGCGGAAAAGTTTCAAAGGTGATTTCTACATTTGGGTGTTCCTTTTTAAAATCTTCATATCCTTTTTTGAAAACTTCTTCGTCAGCCGGGAAAACCGCCATTTTCAAATTAATTTTCTCATCGGCGCCTTTTTCCTCTGAACTTTTACTTCCTTCTGCTCCTGTACCGCCTTTTTCCGTTCCGTCATTTGAACAACCAAACACGACTAACATACATAAAGTTAAAATTGCGAGCAAATTAATTTTCTTTTTCATACCTTCACCCCTTAATATTATGAATATTTTGTTATATACTCATTGTAAGTGCTTTCATTTTTTAAAATAAGGTGAATGTTTTTTACCCCTATTGAAACTGGAGTGACAATTATGATTTTCCTTTGCCTCATTTTTATGGTCATTTTAATCCTATTTATCTGTAAAAACCTTAGCAGCAGATCCATTTTCTTTCTTTGCACACTAACCATCGGATGGATTTTGGCGTATGTTTCTTTCACCCTCTATCTTGCAAAATTTAATTATTACTATAGTGTTGTAAATCAATTTATCGATTTTAATCCAGGAACCTGGAATAATCTTGTTCTTCAAAACTTTGATGCTAATACATTAATCCGATTATTTAATCTGGGCTTGGTCCTTTTTTATGTTTCTTTTTTAAGTTTTAGCATCTCGTTTGTAAGTAGGAATATGGTCACAATAAAACGAAGGTATATTTATGTCCTGTTAGGTATACTTGGGATTGTCCAGTTTCTGCTCTATGACCCTAGCATTAATCTTTTCCTTCAGGATATTGCCTTCGAAGCCAACATCTCGCATCAATACGAGAAATATATCAAGATTTCAGAACTAATTTTCACGGGATTCAATTTCACCTGCATCATTACCAGCTTTGCTTTATTTATCTATTATTTCATCCGTTATTACAGTCTTAAATCGATTCGGGATCAAACGCTTTATATTCTTATTAGTCTAATCCCGATTACTTTTGTACATCTTTTCATATTTTACTGGGCACCGTTTGTTTTTGTTAGGACAACTTTTAGCAAAGACTTTATTAATTACATTCAGCCGCCTATCAATTTATATACAGGAAAATATCGTATTTTTCCCATCATTGCGGTTTTGGCGATTATCACCATGCTCTTTAATATTTACAAATACAAAACCATTACCGCCCGTCATTCAAATTTAAACATTATTACAAAGAAAAAAATTGATACGGCTTCTTTAGGAATTCGCGCATTTACCCACGCCATTAAAAACCATCTGCTCGCGATCCGTTCTGAAGCCGAGTATTTACAAGAGAAGTTTGCAATGGATGAAGATGCCCTCTATAGCTTAAAACTAATCACAGATTCCTGTGAACAATCTTTTCAAAGTATTGATGAGGCAAATAATAAATTGAAACAAATTACACTGAATATAAAATCCACACCGCTATACATCCCAATTGAAAAAGCAATTGAGCGGATTCATTCAAGCTGTATAAACGTATATTTTGAAAAACCAATTGATGATATCGCTGTTTATATAGATGAAGATCATATTTCCGAAGCATTATATAACATTCTTAAGAATTCTATTGAAGCCCTTGAACCAGCTGGAGGAAGTATTTGGATAGAACTGCACCATATCAATCGGTGGGGAACGGTGACCATTAAAGATAATGGCCCCGGCATTAATACTGAAAATTTAGATGAAATTTTCACCCCTTTCTTTTCCACAAAGCCAAGTATTACAAATTGGGGAATTGGCCTATCTTTTTGTCATAAGGTGGTTTCGGCTCACAGAGGAAAAATTGAGGTAACGAGCGAACAAGGGAAATTCACTCAGTTTACTATTCTATTACCGCTTGTTAAGAAGGAATAAGAAGTCCCCCATATTCTCTTAGGAAGGAAGCGAAACTATTGGAAAAGATTCGAATTGTAATTGCAGATGATATGGAGGCGCACCGCAGGCGACTGGAGCGAATTATTCACAGTGACAAAAACCTAGAGCTGGCAGGATCCGCCAAGAGCGGGTATGAAGCAATAGCCTTTGCTGCTATCAAGAAACCCAGTATTGTTTTAATGGATATTGAAATGGAAAGTCAACTGGCGGGAATTAAAGCTGCGGCAGAAATTAATAAGATTTCTCCAACAACGAAAATCATCATGTTGACAATCCATCAAGATGATAATATTGTGTTTGCCGCCTTTCAAACCGGGATCGTTGATTATTTAATTAAGTCTGCTCCAAAAGAAGAAATCCTGGAGGCGATTTATTCTGCCACCAACAATCAATCCCCAATCCGTCCAATTATCGCAGAAAAGATTCGACAAGAATTTGCGCGCATTAAGTCATCAGAAGATAACTTAACACAGTCTTTTAAAGTGATTTCCAGTTTGACACAATCCGAACTTGAAGTTCTGAAACTGCTTTGCAATGGTTTAAAACGGAAGGAAATAGCGGATATTCGTACCGTGGAAATTGAAACAATCAAAAAACAAATTAATAGCTTGTTGAAGAAGTTTGATAAATCAAGTACAAAGGAAATCGTCAAAAAAGTAAACGAACTAAAACTTTTTGATATGATCAAAGACATTTCCTAAGTTAGAACTATTTATATAGGGCATGTAAAAACCGTTAGCGGGCTTTCTTATTGACGACGAACACTATATTTCACTACTTGTGACATCATATTCCAAATTATTTGCGGCTGATTTTTGACAGATTTACCAATAACCGAAAAGTACCCTGCAGCTTTTTGATAAGCTGTAGGGTACTTTTATGTAATTAGATACTAAATCTGTTTGTAAAGTAATCGGTGATTATCTTCCGATAGCCTTTTATTATGGGTAAGGTACTTCTCCATAAATATCCTCAAATTCCGTTTTTAGTTTCTCAGTAAAATAATACCAATATATGTAACCCCCCTAGTATGAGACACCCGGGTAAGAGCTTTGCACCAGTAACTTTGCAGAAATGATCCATATGCAAATTATGGTCATTGATTGTATGCTTCCTAAATCCACTCACCTTCATTTACCTTATTACCGTTTCTAGTGCCTGCCCAATAAGCATAAAGCTATCTTTTTTATTTTCTGACGGCTCACTTTTCAAAACTAAATCTTTCAACTCGAGTTGAATATCAAAGACCCCCGTTCTTTTAGACAACAAAAAAACCTCCTAATTTAATAATTAGAAGGTCTTCGGTTAAAATTAGTATTACGTCTAAAATGAGTGTGAAATGGCAATGTTCGAATCTTGACCGTTTCACTTACTCACTCTTTTACTAATCCAGATGGTGTGATTATGCATTCGGATCAAGGAAGAGTTTACATGTCCTATGCGTGTCAGGCCTACTTTAAGCATAACGATCTTGTCAGCAGAGTGTTGAGTGCCAGGTTCTAAAATAATTCAGAATTCAACGTAAAATAGGCACCCTTCACTAATTTTTAAACTAACAGTCATTTCCACTTCTTAATGCTATCCAATCTCCTCATTTCCCTTTACTTTTCACTTGATTTTCAAACTTCCTTGAAAAGCTTGATCTTCAATTTCTATTACAGGTTCGCCCTCTTGCGTTTCACCTTTCCAGATGAGGATCGATAGCCGTGCGGACGATTTAGAGATGTTGTTCATTGTCAAGCGAACGCTATACACATTACCGTTTTTATCGAGCGCTTTTGTTTCGATTTCAGCATGGTTTTCAGTTAAATTAAGCACGACCGCTTCCTTCAATTCCAAAAGAAGTCCTTGAGGAGTAACATTAATGCCGGCATTCCCAACTAATTTGTTGTCCTCTCTCGTTGTCCATTCGCTATTAATATGCAACTTTTTCCCAAGCGCAGAGTTCTTTGGAAGATCCACATAACCTTTCGCTCGGACAGTAATGCCTGATTCAATAGGAATAGAGTTATCGCTAGTCATTTGTAGTTTAGCTGTAAATGTTTTACCTCTCGCTTGATTAACATCTATTTCCAATACCGTAGACTGATTTAATTGTTCTATTTTGATATTTTCATCAGCTTTCAATACATGAAACGTTTTACCTTCAATTTCAACTTTAATAAAGCCCTCGTTTTTCATCGTTGGGTCTGATACTGCAATCTCAAGCACTCCGTCTTTCTCCTGCATCGTAACCGAGGCTTTTTGATACACCGTTAGAGGTCCGACAGTTTGCTCCTTATCATTCCAGAAATTAGCCCCAATGATATTTTCCTTCACGTTGTGAACAGCTTGAACAGCCGAATCATTACGTAAAACTTTAATATCGGGATCATTAGCGTACTCTTCAGTTTGTTTCTGGCTTCTACCTGGAAGAAGGACATATGAATACGTGTCATTTCCAGGCTTTATTCCATGGTCAAACCACATGGTTGCATAGGATCTCTTTATTGGGTCTGCCGGTTCACCATAATTAATATCCTTCCAAGAACCAGTACGTTCTTCTACTTTAACTGTCAGTGTTTTTCCTTCTGGGAAGTAATAGCCAATATCAGCGCCTTGAACATTACCTTCAAGAAAAGCCCAATGGGCATTAAACGAATGATCCTGCGTACTACCTAAATCAGGAGTTTTACCATCAATGATGAGTTTGTTGGAACCATCATTGCGGATCTTTCGATTTTCTACAATCGTTTCTACCTTCCGATCTTCATTGCTACTAATCCCAGAGCCAAGTGCAACAATTTCATTATCAAACATAAACCAGGACTTTTTTGCAATCAGTGAACTGTTCCAGGCTTTATAAGACATACCCGTTGTTCCAAAGCGATTATTCAGTGTTGAACCTCCCACCCATGACTCTGGTGAAGTATGCTCGCCGCTTCCATCCGCTCTTTTCATCGTATCTACTGTTGTTCCAGGCATCCTGTAAGGGTCAACAGTCGGCCAAAAATGATCACTGTATTGACCTAAATCTGCATTGTACAAATACGTCATGCCTTCGCCTGTATACCAACCTTTGCGGTTTTCATTGTTCATATCTTCATAGTTTTGAATTCGGTTAGAATACATGCTGATTCCATATGCATAGCCCGGCTTTCTATGGACAACGCGGTCCATCGCTGCAAAATTTTTATGGAAATCAAGGTCTCCCCGTGGTGTTACTTCTTGATTATCCAATAACTGTTTAGCCATGACCATGTCACGGAAGTTTCCTGTATTCTCGAAATAATTTAAGAACGTATCTTCTTGTAGCCAGTATTTAGCCATTTTTTGATATTTTTCCGCATATGGTTCCGGTGCAAATTGTGCCATACGAATCACACTTTTAATGATTGTATGACCTGCAGTATGATCCTGAAGGAAACTACGAGAAATCGCCCTTCCTCTCACCATATCCATTAAAGCGCCTTTATACATAAATGGCTCATAAGCATTTTCAATCCACTCATACACATTATTTACTTTAGGATCAGTCACATCCCAAGTGGAATCGCTTAATAATTCTAGTAACTCCGTCAATCCTTCGATTAGTACTATCCCGTATGATCCGTTATAGGCAATATTTTCGTGCTGCACGAAGGAGCCATCTTGATAAAAACCGTCTCCTTCCGTGACATTTTCAAAGGTTTGACTCAGCGCATCACGTGCAGCTGCAATTTTAGCTGCATCCTTCACAACGACCCCGCGCACTCCCACTACCTTACTAACATCAATACGGTTCGCCCCTAAAGCTTCTCGATACTTTTCTGGGGTAGTTGCTCCAGATTTCGTTGGATCAGGCTGAAAATGATCCACAACTTTCAAATAGCGATGTACTGTTTCCTTATCCATATAGTCATATAATAAGACCATAAGATTGTTCAATTCATTAGGCACACCAATTTCCCAGTGCCACCAATTGCTGTACTGTACAATATTTTCGTTATACTGGTTTTCATATAACCACTCAAGCCCCCCTAAAATATCTTGTAGCAATTGTGGATTCCTATAAAGGGATGAATGTTCATTTGCAAAAGCCTGTGACATTGTGTTTAGATTGCGATAGTTTTGTCTGATGTCCGCAGAATCATCTTTACTGGCAGAGTCACCCCAGAGGAATGAACGGTCCTCATTCTTGACCATACCTCTCCAAATTCCTTCTGCTGCTTTTGTTTTATTTTCGATTACTTGATTCATGCGCTCAATGGACTTATCAAAATAATCAAGACCTGTAATCTGGTTTTCCCATTTTTTACGGAGCTGATCATATTCGTCCAGATTTACAGTTTTAACAGTAATCTGACTCTCACTTTTCAGCATTCCATCTTTCGTCTCGACTGTAATGACGGCTGTTCCCGCAGACTTTGCCTCTACAATGCCTTTTTGAATGGAAGCTACTGCCTCATTTGAAGAACGCCAAATCAATTTTTCGGCATCCGCGTTTTTAGGAACAATACTTGTTTTGAGCAAACGAACTTGGCCAGATTCTAATTCGAGTTCTTTTGGATTCAAATCCAGCCATTCGACAGCAGGCCCTTCTACTTCATCATTCTTGATAACTTTTACAAGAATGCTAGCGGATAATCCATTATCTGTAGAAGCCATAATTACAGTTTCACCAGTAGAATTTCCAGTCACAATTCCGTTTTCCACGGTAGCGACTGTTTCATCCGTAGAAAACCACGAAATTTTTGAACTAGCATCAATTGGATCCATTTTTACATTCAATACAGATGTTTCTTGTTCTTTAAGGATCAATTCACTTTGTTCAATAGACATCGATTGTGCGGGATTGATTAATTCCAATGAAACATCGTCAAACATGACTGTACCTGTACCTGTTTCAAAGAAAAGCTGAACTCTAATACTATCCGCATTAAGAGGAACTTTCACATCCATTTTGATTTGCGACCAATCATGAGTGCCTGTCAGCCGATTGGAATATAGCAGGTCAAGTTGATGATTCCCCTCATACAATACAATTCTCATCCGTGCACCTTGGCCACTCACTATGTTTTCTGTTTTCAGCCAAGTGCTTAGCTGATACGACTTTCCACCTTTAACAGGCACATCCTGCGAAACTGCCGCCCTACCATTTTCCGCAGAAGAAATTTTCAATCCGTAATTGCCTGTGTAACTTGCACCCTCTGAAATGGACACAACCGGATTTCCCGTTGGTTTCCAGACACTCCAGTTCTTAGCTCCTATTTGATCCCAGCCATCTTTTGCAATACCAGTTTCTTCAAATCCAGGATTGAGTAATTGCTTCAATTCATTAGCCTGAACAAGTGCCATATTTGCCGTCATGGCAATCAATAATGAAAAAATGATAAAAATAGATAGTCCCTTTTTCCCCAACTGCTTCACATTCATTCGTTTCTCTCCTTTATTCCTTGATTTCAATATGGTGCTTAAAGCGTCAAGAAGTAAACTTGGATGATTGACACGATGGTTGGAACAGCGGTAGCTATTGCTAGGTTTTAGGGAGAAATAGTATCCGCACTTTCTTTTTTGAGCAACCCTTAGAACCTATCTATTCCCACCAAACTATAAAAAAATTCATGATTCACAGGCAATTGACGTCACTATCCCCCCTTTAAAAAAGTTACTTTCTTTAATCATTGTAAGCGGTTTCACTAATTTGAATAAGTGGAAAGAATTATACCCCCATAGAACATATAAATTGAATTTTCATTTAGGACTTCTTATTTTATACTTTCAATCCCTTTATACTATTTAGCCTAATGTGAATGACTCGCATTAGGCTAAATAGTATAAAGGGGCGGGAAATTCACAGTACCAAAGTTGCCATTTTAAAGTATACGTGGCGTTTACTTTGATGTCTGCAGCATGTGTAAGGGGGATTAAATGCTTTTATCGGTAATAGGGGTATAAAATATGCCCCTTTCTATTTTTTATTCTTCGTGGAGGAATTTCTATGGAAAACATTCGAATATTATTCGGAGACGATATGAAAGGCCACAGTAGGCGACTTGAAAGAATTATTGGTAGTGTTGAAAACCAAGAGTTGATTGCGTCCGCCAAAAGTGGATATGAAGCAGTTGACTTTGCTACCTTCAAAAAGCCAGAAATTGTATTGATGGATTTAAAAAACGAGTGCCAGGTTCTAAATTAATTCAGAATTCAATGAGAACCTGGCACCATTAACTAATCCCACACCCCATAAGGAAGTAGTTTCGAGAAGTTAGAAAAAGGATATATTCGTCCGGCAGTCTTGAATCAACAATGCTTCAGCGATACAAAGGACTCAGAGGTATTCAAAAAAACATGAAAAAAGCGCGGGAACTCCTCCCGCGCTTCTCGACGTTGCTGTCCTTTGATTGATTAACATCATCTCAAAATTTCGTCAATTCCCTGCAACCATATCTTGTTTGAGGCTGGATTAGATTTCATTGGTACGTTGATAACCAGTTATTATAAAATGACTGGCTGCTTACTTACATACTCATTGACTTTTTTCGCTACATCTTGCCCTTCTTTAATGGCCCAAACGATAAGACTTTGACCTTTTCTCGCATCTCCTGCAGTAAATACGCCATCTACATTTGTTGCATAATCTTTTGTTGTTGCTGCAATTTTATTGTTTACAATGTTCACGCCAAATTGGTTTGGCAATGAAAGCTCTGCTCCTTCAAATCCAATTGCAACAAACACAAATTGTGCAGGCCAAATTTTTTCTGTACCAGGTATTTCTTTAAAATAATGAAATCCATCTTCCGCAAGTATCTTTTCCATTTGAATTGTATGGAGCTCTTTTAAATTGCCTTTCTCATCTGCGACAATTTTCTTTGTTTGGATTAAGTATTCACGAGGATCTTTACCATATTTAGCTTCGGCTTCCTCATAAGCATATTCCAATTTGTATATTTTCGGATCGGTTGGCCACAAATTATCTTCCGCTCTTGTATTTGGTAGCTGTGGATGTGTTCCGAACTGGACAACCGATTTACAGTTTTGACGAATTGCAGTTGCCACACAATCTGCCCCCGTATCTCCTCCACCAATTATGATGACATCTTTCCCTTTTGTATTGATAAATTGCCCGTCAGCAAAATTAGAATCTAGCAAACTTTTGGTAGTAAAAGTTAAGAAATCCATTGCAAGATGAACACCATCTGAATCGCTACCTTCCATACGAAGTTCACGGTGTTTCTGTGCGCCGATACATAAAATAATCGCATCAAACTCATCTTTTAATTGATCTGCAGAAATATCTTTACCAATTTCCGTATTTAACACAAACTCAATCCCTTCTTGCTGAAGTAATTGAATTCGACGTTCGACTACATCTTTTTCTAGTTTCATATTTGGAATGCCGTACATGAGCAGTCCACCAGCACGGTCCGCACGTTCAAATACAGTTACAGAGTGACCCGCTTGATTTAACTCATCTGCGCTTGCAAGTCCAGCAGGTCCAGAGCCGACTATAGCGATTTTTTTCCCTGTGCGCTCTACTGGAATTCTAGGAACTATCCAGCCATTTTCAAATCCTTTATCGATAATAGTCCGCTCAATATTTTTAATCGATACTGCTGGATCTGAAATGGCAAGTGTACAAGACCCTTCGCAAGGAGCTGGACAAACCCGACCAGTAAATTCCGGAAAATTATTTGTCAGCGATAATCTTTCTAGTGCTTCCTGCCACTTTCCTTTATACACTAAATCATTCCACTCAGGGATTAAGTTATTAATTGGACAGCCGGCAGTCGCACCTCGTATTTCAGTCCCCATATGGCAAAAAGGAGTCCCACAATCCATACATCTTGCACCTTGTGTTTGAAGTGCTTCATCTGTTAACTTCGAGGCATACTCAGCCCAATTTTTAATACGTTTGAGAGGGGCTTCCTCCTTTCCTTTTTCTCGTTTAAAATCCATAAATCCAGTAGGTTTACCCATTTACTATTCCCCCTCTCTTACTTTTTCACAATCGTGAGTGGCTTTATTTCTTTGTTCACGGAAGATGCTAAAAATGCTTGTATTGCAGCTGCATCATCCGTTAAACCATCCCGCTTAAAGTCAGCGATTTTGTCGAGCATTTTCTTATAATCAGTTGGCACGACTTTTACAAATCTTTGAACATTCTCCTCCCATTTATCTAGTATGTTCATAGCTTTCGTGCTTTTCGTGTAATAATAATGATCCATAATTAATCGGCGAATCGCATGTTTTTCTTCTGATAATTCAATTCGTTCAAATCCAATCATTGCTGTGTTACATTTTTGTTGAAATCCGTCCAAGTCATCAACAAGTACATACGCAATACCGCCAGACATTCCTGCTCCGAAATTTTTCCCAACATCCCCTAATATGACAGCACGCCCTCCTGTCATATATTCACAGCCATGATCCCCAATGCCTTCCACGACAACATCTACACCACTATTTCGAACTGCAAAGCGCTCCCCAGCACGTCCATTTATAAATGCAGTTCCACTTGTTGCACCATAAAGCGCAACATTTCCAGCAATAACATTTTCTTCAGCAACACCATGAATAGGTGCAGTGACAATCAGTTTTCCACCAGATAATCCTTTGCCAAAATAATCATTTACATCTCCTGTTACATACATAGACATCCCTTTTGGTATAAACGCACCAAAACTTTGCCCGGCAGCTCCTGTAAATCGAAGTGTGATCGAATCGTCGGCTAATCCTCTAGCACCATATTGTTTGGAAATTTCGCTTCCAATAATCGTGCCTACAACACGGTCCGTGTTTGCAATTGGATAATTCAATTCCACTTTGGATTCACTTAGAATAGCATGTTCTACTTTTGGTAATAATTCACGTAAGTCAAATGATTGTTCTATTTTATGATTTTGCGGAATTTTAAACGTACGTGCTCCCTCTGGCTGATAAAGCAATGCCGTTAAATCCAATTGTTTTGCTTTCCAGTGTTCTTTTGCACGATCACTAACTTCTAGCACATCCGCACGTCCTACCATTTCTTCTACTGTTCTGAATCCAAGTAACGCCATATACTCACGAACTTCTTCCGCTACGAATCTCATAAAATTCACAACATAATCAGCACTTCCTGTGAATTTATCGCGAAGTTCCGGATTTTGAGTCGCAATTCCAACTGGGCAAGTGTCTAAATGACACGCACGCATCATAATACAGCCTAAAACGATTAATGGAGCTGTTGCAAATCCATACTCCTCAGCCCCAAGTAAGGCAGCCATTACAACGTCTTTACCAGTCATCAATTTTCCGTCTGTTTCCAGTCTTACTCTATCACGTAAACCGTTTAATATTAATGTTTGATGCGCTTCTGCGAGTCCTAGCTCCCAAGGAAGTCCCGTATGTTTAATGCTTGTTTTAGGAGATGCTCCCGTTCCACCGTCATATCCACTTATGACAATCACATCTGCTGCACCTTTTGCCACCCCAGCAGCAATTGTTCCAACACCCGATTTCGCCACTAGTTTCACACTAATACGAGCAGTTCTATTCGCATTTTTTAAGTCATGAATTAACTGCGCCATATCTTCAATCGAATAAATATCATGATGTGGAGGTGGAGATATTAATTCAACTCCAGTTGTCGATCCACGAACATCGGCTACCCATGGGTATACTTTATTACCTGGTAACTGACCGCCTTCGCCAGGTTTCGCACCTTGCGCCATTTTGATTTGCAGTTCATCTGCTTGCACTAAATAATGACTTTTCACTCCAAATCGACCAGATGCGATTTGTTTAATGGCACTTCTTCGGTTATCTCCATTGGCATCTAGTTCATAACGGATAGGATGTTCTCCACCTTCCCCACTATTACTTTTACCCCCTAGGCGATTCATCGCAATAGCAAGTGTTTCATGAGCTTCTTTGCTTAATGAACCAAACGACATCGCTCCCGTTTTAAATCGTTTGACAATGGAATCTACAGACTCGACTTCTTCCAGTGGAATACGTTTAACATCTTTTTTAAATGTCAATAAATTACGCAAAAATCCAATACGCTCTTCATTTGCCAGTTCTGCATATTGTCTATATAAACCGTAATCCCCTTTTCGAGTAGCCCACTGAAGTGTGTGGATCGTTTTTGGATTAAATGCATGATGTTCACCAGTACTTCTCCACTGGAAATCGCTACCTGAATCTAAAGAAGCCCCAATGGAATCTATAGCTGCTTGATGTCTTTTATTCGCTTCTACCACGATCGTTTCTAGATTAATACCACCTAATTGAGAAACAGTTCCTGTAAAATAACGTTCAATCACTTCTTTACTAATCCCTACCGCTTCAAAAATTTGAGCTCCGCGATAACTTTGAACAGTTGAAATCCCCATTTTCGACATTACTTTCACTACACCATCTGCAACACCTTTGCTATATTTCGCAACCGCTACTGCATAGCTACTATCGATATGCCCATCTTCTATTGCTTCTGCAATCGTTGCATAAGCAAGATAAGGATTAATCGCATCTACCCCGAATCCAATCAGAGCAGCAAATTGATGCACTTCTCTTGCTTCACCGGATTGCACAATAATACTTACCTTCGTTCGATTTCCTGTGCGAAGTAAATGTTGATGGAGACTACTTGCAGCTAGTAGGACTGGAATTGTAGATTGCTTTACATCCAACAGTCGGTCGGAAAGTATGAGTAAAGCTATTCCTTGTGCTATATATTCATCCGCTTGTTTAGAAACATGGTATAAATCGACCTCTAAATTTCCAGACATATTTAATTCTATAGTCGCACTTTGGAATTTTTTTGATTTCATTTCGTTTAGTTGGCTAAACTGGCTATTCGTTAAAATAGGTGTGTCTAAAATGATTCGTTCGCTATTAGATGGATTTGGATGCAGTAAATCTCCTTCTGCACCAAGTAGCGTCATTGTAGAAGTCACAATATGCTCACGAATTGAATCTATTGGTGGATTTGTTACTTGTGCAAAGAGCTGTTTAAAATAATTAAATAACGATTGTGGTCGATCTGATAAAACGGCTAGTGGTGTATCATTCCCCATTGATCCAATTGGGTCCTTGCCATCTAATGCAATTGGAATCATGTATTTTTGAATATCTTCATATGTGTAGCCAAATGCTTTTTGTTTGAACAACAAGTCATCTATTTGCTCTGGTTCTTCCATTTCAGATGTAATAGTTACTAAATTTTCGTCTAACCATTGTTGGTAAGGTAATGCATTTGCCATATCTGATTTAATTTCTTCGTCTGAAATAATACGACCTTGTTCTAAATCAACAAGTAGCATTCTTCCAGGGTTTAAACGTTCTTTGTATAAAATATTTTCTTCTTCTACATCTACTACCCCTACTTCAGAAGAGAAAATAATATAATCATCTTTTGTCACATAGTACCGAGCTGGTCGTAAACCATTGCGATCTAAAATTGCTCCAATTTGTTTCCCATCTGTAAATGAAATAGCTGTTGGTCCATCCCATGGCTCCATTAAACTGCTGTGATAAGAATAGAAAGCCTTTTTCTCCTCAGTTATATGAGGGTTTTCTGTCCAAGGTTCTGGTATTAACATCATGGCTGTGTGAGCTGGTTTTCTACCCGCAAGCACAAAAAATTCAAATGCATTATCTAACATGGATGAGTCGCTCCCATTTGTATCAATGATCGGCAAAAGTTTTGGAAGATCCTCCGCAAATGCTTCTGATACAAATTGTTGTTCCCGTGCTTTCATCCAGTTAATATTTCCACGTAAAGTATTTATTTCGCCGTTATGAACAATATATCTGTTTGGATGTGCTCTTTCCCAACTCGGAAATGTATTGGTACTATAGCGAGAATGTACTAATGAAAAGGCAGATGTAAATAGTTCATCTTGAAGTTCCACGTAGAAAAAATCCACTTCTTTGGGAGTAAGTAATCCTTTATAGACGATTGTCTGACTTGATAGACTTGCACAATAGAATTTTTTATCCTGTTGTAGTGCCCAGTGCTCCACTTGTTTTCGAATGACATACAATTTACGTTCAAATGCAAGTGAATCAGATGTGTTTATTGCTCTGATGAAAACTTGACGAACGACTGGTACTGATTCTTTTGCTTTTTCGCTTAGAACACCAGTGTTAATTGGAACTGTTCTCCACCCAATGAGTTCTTGCCCTTCCGCAATAATCATGTCATTTATTTTTTCTTCAATGCCCGCACGTTCTTCATTATTGTCTGTAAAAAATAGCATTCCTACGCCATAAGCCCCTTTTTTCGGCAAATCCCATTCATTACATACAACACGAAAAAAAACATCTGGTATCTGCACCATCAGTCCCGCACCATCACCCGTTTGACCATCGCTTCCACGACCCGCACGGTGGTCAAGTCGACATAACATTTCTAATCCTTTTTTTACGATATCATGTGTCGCATTTCCTTTTATATGTGCATATAAACCTATCCCACATGCGTCATGTTCAAACGTTGGATCATACATGCCCTGTGCTTTCGGTAATTGATGAAATGTCATATGAACCCCTCCATTTTCCATAAAAAGCCACTCGGTAATAGTATATGTTTTCAAACTAATGCGAACAATATATAATTTGGATATAAATGATCTGTTTTTGAGATAGATTAGGAGGGAACGATGGAAATACGCCAGTTGAAGTACTTTATCGAAGTAGCAGAACGTGAACATATTTCAGAAGCAGCTGCTCATTTGCATGTAGCCCAATCAGCTGTAAGTAGACAAATTGCAAATTTAGAAGATGAACTTGGAGTAGAATTATTTGAACGTGTTGGTAGAAATGTGAAGTTAACACCAATTGGTAAGATTTTTTTAGAACATAGCATTTCTGCTTTTCAAGCAATCGATTATGCAAAAAAACAAATAGACGAATATTTAGATCCGGATAAAGGGACTATCAAAATTGGATTCCCTACTAGTTTAGCTGGTCACTTATTACCTACTATCATTTCAGCGTTTAAAAAAGAATATCCAAATGTAGCGTTTCATTTACGTCAAGGGTCATATAACTATTTGATCGAAGCTGTGAAAAAAAGGGAGCTAAACCTTGCCTTTTTAGGACCACTTCCTCGAGAAGATGACTCGATCAACACTTCAATATTATTTACTGAAAAATTTTCTGTACTTTTACCTTCGAATCACCCTTTTGCAAAACGCGAAAAGCTACAACTTATTGATTTAAGAAACGATGATTTCATATTATTCCCAGAAGGATATGCACTAAAAAAAATCGCAGTAGAAGCTTGTAATACCGTTGGATTCACACCGAAAACTTCATCAGAAGGAGAAGATATGGATGCCATCAAAGGGTTAGTAGCAGCAGGAATTGGTGTAACTCTTTTACCCGAAAGCTCTTTTTACGATTCTACACCTCGATTTACAGTTAAAATACCAATAGAAACACCAATCATTCGAAGAACCGTTGGAATCATTAGCCCTGCAAATCGAGAGCTTTCGCCATCTGAAAAGGTATTCCATCAATTCGTCACCCGCTTCTTCTCTACGCTTGGTCAGTACCAGTAAATATTATTAATAATCGGAGAAATCAAAATTAATTATGATTTTTACCCCATCCAGAGTAGATATGGTCTTTTTTGAAACTATATGACAATAGTCCAATCTAGATTGGCAAATCGGGCAGTTTGAAAACTCATGTTTGTTGTATTTTTTTCAACAGCAACTTAACGATTTTCGTCCGTATTTTCTCACCATCATTAATGTATTTATTATTTATATTTCACCATAAACTTGATGAGGTTGCGATGTAAGAGCCGTTTAAGAAAAAGATATTAATGTTAAGCTGGATGGATGTACTCCTCTTTACTCAATATTTTTTCAAGTGCCAACACCAATGAAACTCAAGCTCAATTCGTATTCTGGGCGCAATCACGACTAAACGCGATTGAATACTTGTGCATAGCCATAGTTTTCTAATTCGTATCAAACATTTTTTCATTATGCTTCTAGGAATAACAAAAAACACTGAAAATCCGTCAATTTATAATCGATGGATTTTTAGTGTTTTTTAGTAGTATCTGTCGTGAAAAGGACCAAGTACTCATTAAACCCTGAGTATTTTTATAATCCGTTACCGTTTTTTAGTTCTTTTAATCGTAAAACGAGATTTTCGAGCCATTCCTTTGTATGCTTTGCCCGACTTAGTGAATGGTCTCCTATATATTTAAAACCCAAATATTGATCAGAACGCTCATCTATTTGCGGTTTAAAACTTAAATACCTTTCCCATGTTAAGCGATTCTTTTCAAGCTTTCTTTCTATAATTGAAATCACTTTTTCAATCTCAACATGCTTAATATTGACGAGTGCAATATACATATCGGAAATTTCAGTCCCGTTTTCAAACGAATTATATATTTGTATTTTCAACTCTTCTCGCCCTTGTTCGGTGATTTGAAAAACATGCTTGTCTGGACGGTTTTCTTCCCTAATCGTTTCAACTGGTATGATATGCCCTTTAGCAGCTAACTTTTCGAAATGATAATAGAGCTTGTTTTCATTTAAGCCTGTAAATTGATCTATTGGAACCGGTTCAGACAATCTTTTTTTCAACATATAGGGATAGCTGTTTTCTTCTGCTAATACTCCTAAAATATAAACTTGAATCGACATGTTAAAACTCTCCTTCAGTCGTCACTTGCCTTTAGTTTATCAAATTTAAGCAATACTTTCAGTAGTCACGGGTACCTTTTTATGAAATACGCTAACAATCCCTATATTAATAATCAGTGCAACTAGACCAACTAACAACAAACTAAGATGTGATCCTAATGCATCGCCACCACCGTACATAATAGCAAAGTCCGCTTGCACTGAATAATACATTGGTGAAATATGACTTAACCATTGGTATGGTGCATACATCATTTCACGTGTCATCGCTGCACCGTTCGCAATTGTTTGCATAAGTAAGAATGGTATATTTAAAATCATACCTGCTTCACCAACTAGTAACATGAATATAGAAGTGAATTGGAAGCTTACGTAATAATTAAGTGCATGATGTCCCCATAACGTGAAGAATGTTTTAACACCATGTCCATCTACAAAATACGCAATACCAAGACCAACGACTGTTGCAACAACTCCAATCAGAAGTGCAGTCAGCTGCATGTAAATGAATAGCTTGGTTTTACTTGCCTTACCACGACTTGCTCTAAATGCACCGACTAATTGCATCGCCCCAATCATTGCACCTACATAACCCGCCATCGTTAGGAACATCGGAGCCATTGCGTTATGCATGCCTAGTGGGATTTCATTAATCTTTACTACGTTCTCCGTAACTTGGTTTTGCATAGCTGTAGCCATAGCTGCTGCTTGTTCTTCTGGTACATTTAAGTTCATTAACACACCAGTTGCATATTCCTCAGAAAATTGCTTATTTAAAGTTGTACTAATTTCAGAAACGACCGAATCCATTGTTGACGTCACAACAGTTGGGCCCGCTTCATTAATTGTAAAATCAATACTTGATGACGCTTCACCGTTCATAACATCTTCAGAAAATGTTTCTGGGATATGAATCACGAGCTTTAGAACATTTTCATCTAATTGTTTTAACGCTTGTTTATTTGTTAAATCGGTTGCAATTTCTTCGAAAGGAAGATTTCCCTCTAATTGTTCCGCAATAGAAGCACCAACTTTGCCTGCGTCGTCATTAATAATCGCAATTGGTAATTGGTTTATATTGTTGGGAATAGCAGTATACCCCGGCATAAATGAAACGAGCATCGCAATTTGATAAAATATCCCCATGAAGATTGCTCCACGAGCACCCTTCGTCTTTAAAAAATTCTTGAATTTCATAATAACCACCTTAAGCTTTATTTTTACCACTTTAATTAAAGTACTTTTATTATTATACATTATTTTGATAGTGAATAAGAAATTGATTGTGACAAAATAGAGTCAATCCAACATTGCATAGCAAAAAAAGCAAAAATGGTGCCATGTTCTGAAACAATTTGAATTGTTTCAGAACATGGCACCCTACACTTATTTTTTAGTTTTAATAACTTATCCTTGAATTCTCTTGCTTGCGAGTCTAGTTGATGTTGCTTATTTTTTAACAAGCTCTTTAAGAAATTTTTTATATGCTTCTATACTGTCATAATTTATCGTATTAAAACTCCCGCCAATAACCAGCAAACCAAAATTATTGAAATACTTTAGAAAAAGAACCCTTGCATAATATGAATTGTGTTATGCGAGGGTTCTTCAAATTTCATTTTTCTCAGTAAGTACTCATCA
This sequence comes from Sporosarcina sp. NPDC096371, assembly GCF_044762865.1. NCBI lineage: Bacteria > Bacillati > Bacillota > Bacilli > Caryophanales > Caryophanaceae > Sporosarcina > Sporosarcina sp. NPDC096371. The sequence continues at coordinate 24,085 of NZ_JBIWFE010000009.1, read as the reverse complement.
ATACGCTAAACTAAATAACCCTTTTATATGTGCCAAACAACGCACGTTGCCGGCTTCCTTCATCAATGGGGCTGGCATACCTTTAAGGGATGTACCGTTAGCCCCAATAGAAGCAACACCATCTCTACGGCCAAGACTTGCACGTTGTTCCAAAGTTTGTAGGGCTAAATGCTTCCATGTATTTCACACTAACTCGCGAAAGAAATAATTAAACATTAAACTATCTGTTTGATTTATCTTGGATTTGGGCGTATATTGTTCAATGGAAAACCGAGCAGAGGTTTTAATCCATTATACTTCAACAATAATTTGGTTATATTGCTGCTGTAAGGTTCGGTTTAATTTAAATAATATAGCAAAGGGGAATAGCAAATGACAGCACAGAATAATTCAACAAACCCTGCAGAAGAAATAGTGAATGTACCTTCAAATCAAGAAAAACTAGACATTCTTGATCAACTATTAAAACCTGAAGTGCAAAAATCATTAACTGCCTTAGTAGAGCAATTGCCAAAACTAACTGAGCTTCTCAACATTTTGAATAAATCATATGATTTTGCTCAATCTGTTGCAACCGATGATGTATTAATAAATGATACATTGGGTTTCATTAAAGAAATAGGCGAACCGGTAAAGGACTCTGTAAAAAGTATTGCAGCCACAATGATCGAAGCCAAAGACCTTGCCGAGGATAGAACCGAAGTGATTGGTCTTTTTGGTCTTCTAAAAATGATGAAAGATCCACAGGCACAAAAGCTTTTCCGTTTTGTGAATTCATATCTACAAGTAGCAGCTGAACGTGACAACAGAAGATAATTCTTCTACTCCAAGATGATAATGAAGGGGATAACAAAATGTCAAAACGCATTGTAATTTTAGGCGCAGGATATGGCGGTCTTCTAACTGCTCTCACTGTACGCAACTATCTATCAAGTGATGACGCTACAATCACTGTTATCAATCAATATCCAACACACCAGATTATTACTGAATTGCATCGACTTGCAGGTGGGACAATCTCTGAAAAGGCCGTTTCGATGCCTTTAGAAAAGCTTTTCAAAGGAAAAGAAATCGACCTAAAAATAGCAAAAGTCGAATCTTTCTCAGTCGATAATAAAGAGGTTAAGGTTTCTGATGGTTCAACATTAAAATATGATGCACTTGTAGTGGCATTAGGTAGTAAAACGGCTTACTTTGGTATACCAGGGCTTGAAGAAAACAGCATGGTGTTAAAATCAGTGGATGACGCCAATAAACTCTACAATCATATGGTAGGGAAAATCAGTGAATACGCAAAATCAAAAAATGAAGCCGATGCAACCATTGTAATCGGTGGTGGTGGTTTAACCGGTATCGAATTAGTCGGGGAAATTATTGACCATATGCCAAAAATCGCAAAAGGTTTTGGTGTCGATCCAAAAGAATTGAAAATCAAACTTGTTGAAGCCGGTCCAAAAGTATTACCCGTATTACCAGATCATTTAATCGAACGCGCAACTGCAAGCCTAAAAGCACGTGGGGTAGAATTCTTAATGGGTCTACCAGTAACAAATGTGAGTGGTAATGAAATATCGTTGAAAGATGGCCGTACAATTGTAGCAAATACGTTTGTATGGACGGGCGGTGTCACAGGTAATCCATTGGTTGGTGAATCGGAGCTTGCAGTAGATCGTGGCCGTGCAACTGTTAATGAGTTTCTTCAATCAAGCTCACATCCAGATGTATTTGTTGTAGGTGACAGTGCTGTTGCCTTTCCTTCTGAAGGTGGGCGTCCATACGCACCTACTGCACAAAATGCTTGGCAAATGGGTGAGCTTGTAGGATATAACTTATATGCTTATTTACAAGGAAAAACTTTTGAAGCCTTTGATCCAACAAACTCCGGTACATTGGCAAGCCTTGGTCGTAAAGACGGTGTGGCTTCAATCGGAGCTAACGGTACATCACTCAAAGGTTTACCAGCTTCATTAATGAAGGAAGCAAGTAATGTACGTTATTTAGCACATATCAATGGGTTATTTAGTTTAGCATATTAATGAGATAGATTGGTCATGTGGTGATGTTTGGGTTTTAATAAGGCGACTGGCAGCACGCAATACTTTTACCCACCCCAATGATAGTACTGATTTTACAAACCTTTCTACATCAAAGCTATACCCAGTTGGATCGAGCACACACAATTCACACGCATCTTTCAAACAGAAACCCATATTGAGGAAATCTGAGAGAGTAGATGAAAATCCCTGTGTTCTGACTTTTCGTTATTTAAATTCTAATTTATAATTATTTCATGAATTGGTAATAAAATAACAAATAATACTGATGATTTTTATATTTCATTGGTGCGTTCAATTTAATTATGATATACAAATTTTCGTGTAAACAAATAGGTAGATCCCAAAAAAAAGGAGTGTTTTTCATGGTAGGAATTATGGAAGGAAAAGCAGGATTAGTCACAGCATCGGGTTCAGGTATCGGTAGAGCATCTGCAGTTGCATTAGCAAAAGCAGGGGCAAAGGTAATGATTTCTGACGTAAGCGAACAAGCGGGACTAGAAACTGTACAAATCATCAAAGATAACGGCGGCGAAGCAGCCTTTTTCAAATGTGATGTAAGTAATGAGGAGCAAGTAATCGCACTTGTAAATAAAACAGTTGAAACATTTGGCAAGCTAGACTTTGCGCATAACAATGCGGGTATTAACAAAGGTCTTAAACCAATTGGAGAAATGGATTCTAAAGATTGGGATATTACACTAAAAGTAAATCTGTATGGTACTTTTTACTGCATTAAGCACCAAGTCAACGCAATGCTGAAAACTGGCGGCGGTGCAATTGTCAATACGGCATCAGGTGCTGGTATTGAAGGTTCACCAAACATGGCTCCATATACGGCATCTAAACATGCAATCGCTGGTTTAACTAAATCAGTTGCATTGGAATATGGGCAAAAAGGCATCACCATTAATTCTATTGCTCCAGGTGCAACTGTTACCCCTGCAATTGAAAGTTGGTCAAAAACAAACCCAGAACAATACAAAGGAGTACTCGCAACACTTCCAGCTGGAAAAATGTCTACAGCAGAAGATCAAGCAAATGCTGTTGTATTTCTATGCTCAGACCTTGCAAAATCAATTAGCGGTGTAACACTTGCAGTTGATGGCGGTTATACTGCAGGTAAAATGCAACAATAATTTCCGCAGATTTTAAACGTTTCTATATAAAGATTGGATCAGGCATGAAGCTTGATCCATTTTTTTTTTGCACTAAGGGGTTAATTGCTCGTTGACTTCGATTATTATCGATTTCTAAGCCGCCATCCTGTAAAAACATCGTTAGACGTGGCCACTGGTTTCGGCAATACTTGATGGCTTGTCCCAGACCACTTTTTAGGTGTGACCCGCGAACTTTGCTTTTGTAGCCATGTTGAAAAACATCCAGCACAGGCTGACTACGTTCAAGCCTCACTTCTTGGCGTTTATCTAGACTGGCATCCTTTAATTTTCGCTCGATGGCGAATAATTGATTTCAGAATTGGAGTCCTTCTTCCGCGGCGCAAGGTGTTTCTTTATTCCTTGCTTCTGTGGGTAGCTCAGTGAGTGCTTCGTCAAATTGTCTGCGCGCATGTGCCCACCTCCCTACCAGTTTCACCTTCGGTATATCATTGTCCCCCTGATAAGCCATCCGTTTATATTGGCTATTTGTATACTTGATATAGATACAATAATTTTATAAACAATCCCGTTAATCCACTTAAAAAAATAGTCCCCATCTTCCGTATCCTAGTGTAGGTCAAATTGTCTTTTGATTAATTACCCGATACGGTTTGTATAGCAAGTCCCACAGCTTCTTGGAATATCTTTGAGGCTTCCTGTCTTTATGCCTTTTCAGTTTTATATACCTTTTCCCGCGCTTTGTCATACTCAATCATAGCCTTGTCTATCTTTTTCTGTAGTTTTTCATCAGGATCACTTTCTTTCTTTAATTCCCTGGACTCCTCATTTTTATGACTCGCCTTTTCCTTGTATTTCTGCAAGTGACTATGATAATCTTCGTTGATGTCCTTTATTTTCTCGCTAGCAATGAATTCAAAGTAGAGCTGATTGTATGCCGCGATCAGTGCTTTGTTTTGCTGGTACACTTCATTACGATTAAAATTGTAAGCGTCTTGTTTATTTTCTGATACAATCGCTATCCTTAATTTCCTAATGGTTCTTACGCAATTTTAGTGAATTTAACTAGGCTTATGGAAGTCAATCATCGAGTATTTTTTGAATATTATTACCCACCTAATAGTTCTATGCACGCTCGTACATCCGCACATGATTCGTTTGATCAATTTAATCGATTAAATTGATCAAACGAATCATGTATTAACTTACTATTAAATGAAAACAAATTTGTCGAATGAAGATACTTTTATTTTCTTGTTACATTGCTGTAACATAAGGAAGTTATGATATGAATGGAAGAAGGATGCAGGATGCAGGATTAATTAACGAAAAAATAAATGGTGTTCAATTAGAAGGAGAGACAAAATGAAAATAGTAAAAGTAGCATTGATGGCAAGTATTTTGCTGGTGGCTTTGATTTACTTCGCACCCATTAAAGAGATTGCTATTCCAATAGAGAAGAAAAAAGAAATTCAAACGATTGTAGATGAAACAAGCCATGGGAAAGTACAAGTAGATTGGCGAAACGTAGCCGCGATCGCGCTTACTGAATATCGACTAAGTTCTATATCTAAAAATGAAATTAAAATCATTACAGAACGTTTTATAGAAAAGAGGGAAAATGACTATGTATTAAAAGACATGCAACAAGTGACCAAGGATATGAAATACAATCAAAAGCAATTAAAGCGTGTTAGCTCGTACCTGAAGCAATTAGCTAGTGAAGGGGACGTAGCAGCGAAAAACAATAAAAATAGTATGCAACGAAATTTTATCGAGAGTATTGAAGATTCAGCAATCAAAAATTATAAATCGTACAAAATCTTGCCATCTATTACAATCGCACAAGCTATACTGGAATCGGATTGGGGAAGGTCACAATTATCAACTCAATATCATAATCTTTTTGGTATCAAAGGATATAATTGGAACGGGAAAACAGCGAATTTAAGTACAAATGAATTTTATAATAAAACTATCAAAGATGATTTCAGGATTTATGAACATATATATGAATCCGTAGAAGATCATGGTTTATTCTTATCGGAAAATCCTCGTTATAGAAAGCATGGATTGTTCTCTTCCAATACATATATGGAGCAAGCTAAGGCTTTACAAGAAGCTGGGTACAGTACTATAGAAAATGAAAATGGCGAGAGAATATATAGTAAGCAATTAATAGAATTAATTCAGCAGTATCAACTACAGTTAATCGATAGTCATGTTCAGCTTAAATATGCATGATTTCTTCTTTGTATAGAATCGGTGTCTTTGAAATTACCCCTATAGGTAAACCATTTAAAAGTCTTTTTTTGATTGAATGACTGATTTGAATGTAAAAAAAGATAGGTAGCATACGTTTTACTCTACATGTAATCTGGTAACAGAAACAAACATATAGTACATCCTTTCAAAAATAATTTAACGTTAGATGATAAGTTAGACAACCTTAATAAGCGTATGCGGTATACCATTGACCGGCTTGAGGGATTGATATTTGCGGCGAATGGTCTCATAAATGGTTTGAATAATAGTAGTGCAACCAAGGCGTTGGTTTGCACTACTATTTTTTATGTATAGGTTAGGTAAAGAATGTCATGATTTACGAATTAGAATTAAACAAATCGTTATGGGTTTTCAGAACTTGGACCGCTACCAGAATAGTAGCCGACATGGAATTCGAAATGAAGATGTGATCCTGTAGAGCGCCCTATGCTCCCCATATTGGCTATTGATTGCCCTGCGGCTATTTCTGCTCCACTACTACACCAATACTTGATAAATGAGCGTAGACAGTTGTATAGGCTTGGTTACCGACAACATGTGTAATCATGATCATATTACCGTATGAATCATGCGCCTCTATACGTGAGACAACTCCGCCCCCTGCCGCAACAATAGGCGTTCCTACACTATCGGCATAATCTAAGCCACTGTGCTGCTTGTCCTTCTCTGTAAAGGGGTCTAGCGCTACCAAACGCACAATAACCATCTATCAGTCACTTTGATGATGGTTATTAAAGTTTTGTCATTTCGGAATCGTCATCACGTCTCAAAAAAGTCAATGGAGTTCAATTCAGAACAGACAAGCAACGTCTTCGTATCACTTTTTTTGTGTAGAAAATGTGTAGAAACTTTTATACACAAAAAAAGGAAAAAAGCCTCAAACCCTTAGTACTAAAGGATTTGAGGCTTTTTTCAGTTGGTTCAAACTTATTCTTTCTGAACCTTGATATGTCCCAGGAGGGATTCCAATATCCAGTTAAAGCATTGCTATCACTGATTTTATGCCTTAGTTGTGTAGAAAATGTGTAGTGAAAAAACAATTAAATATTTTTTCACATCTTTGTAAACCGCTTAAATCAATCAGCAGCTTTTATAATCACTGGCGGATAGTCATCCTTTCTCCACTCTAAATTCAATAGTATCCTGTAGTACGGCCATTTTCGTCAATAAAAGGAAGAATGCCAACGAAAATCGTATGCAACATAGCCCCTCTTACAACCGGATGTAATTGACTAACTTCCACATTATCCCAATCACTAGTTGCTGCTTCTTTTCATGAATAAGTTATGACGCTGGGGGTGTATGCTTTGCCCCTCAAAGGAACACCTGTTAATCATGGTACACACCCGCATATTCATCCCTATCCTCTTTAATTAAGACACCTAGTGAAATGGCATGAGGGTCACTCAAGTAGTTCAAATACAATTCAGCTAACAAATACATCCCCGAATTCCAGTAATGGAGTTCGGGGATGTATTTTGGTTGCTCATTTAATCTACACTTCCCAGTAATTCCACAAGTATTTTTGCCGCATGTGCACGAGTTGTTGGATTGAACTTACCATTAGATCCAGTTGCCAAGTCTAGTTCGTAAAGCATCGAGATGGCATCGACTGTTTCTTTGTTATAGCTTCCAAAATCCGTGTAGGGTGCTTTGGATGCAGTGTATTTCATTCCAGTTTTGTAATCATACACGCGTTGGAACATCAGCTCAATTTGGGCACGTGTAATTTTATTGGAAGGCTTGAAATTTCCGTCGCTCCCTTTGATCATTCCATGTTTATGAGCAACTGCGATTTCAGCCTTCGTTTCGTCGGTTTGTAAATCGATTGCGCGGACGATGATCGAAACAGCATGTGCATGTGTTTATGAATCATTCGGTTTGAATGTGCCGTCAGGATAGCCTATCAAGATTCCCAATGCGGCGACTTGTTGGATGTAATGGTCTGTATAATAAAGACACTATTTGTACTCCCAAAAACAAACACGTCTTAATGCTTGGTCTAATTGAATAAAGCCAATTCATTTTATAATTGTTTTCATCACCAAATGAATATAGAATATACTTTTGTAGCCCTATAATTTGCGGATGAAGTAGGAACTTATTTAATCAATAAAAAATTTTATTTGGAGGTATATTATGAATTACAAAATAATTAACAAACAAGTATTTGAACAAGCACAGCTACGTTCGGTTTCAGACGTACCGTTCACCCAAGAAGAACTTCAAATCGGTATGAAGATAGCAGTCTCTAAGGAGGATAATACCCTTTCACTGTATTTAGTGGATGTAAACGGTCAGAAGAAATTCGATGTCCGTTGGGATGATTCATCCGAGCATTTCAACGGCTGGCATTCCGCTTGGGAAAATTTCTCTTGGTGCCTAAATATAGTTAGTAATTAACATGTTAATTTTTAGTTAATTCGGGTTGTTACTGACAAAGTATTTAATTTTCGAGTATCAGCGTCTTAATTGCGTCAGTATGAACAAAGTATCGAGAAAGAAAGACGGATATTAATCATAATTGGCGTAACTTGAATAATAACCAAATTTAACTAATTTCTAAAATCCCGCCCACTTGGGGGTTACATTTTGACTGAAGATTTTTATTGTGATGAAGGATTAAGCGGAAGTTTTTAATTTTCACTTTACCTTATTCTACGTTCTTCTTACACAAACCTGCACCTTTAGTTGAAGAAGAAAAGGGTGCTTAACTCATTTTTGAAGTAAAGCACCCGTTAGTTTAAGTGAGATGTTTCACAATACTTTTTTCATGGATATACACTTCAAATTTTTATCGTTTCTGCGGAATCGTCATTTCTTCCCACGAATAATTTGGTATAGTTGCAATCCATAAAGTATCTCCCGTGATATCCACATCCTGAACGATGAAATCAACCGCATCAAACACTTTTTCAGGTTTTTTTTCATCTTTCGTGTTGATGGAGTAAATAGCTTCACCTCTATGTGTATATCCGAATAATTCCTCTCCTTTTTTAATAAATTTAACTACCTCTTCCTCAACTTTAATGTTTCTCCAAATTCCCTCTTGAAGATCTTGGGTCCAAATTCCACTTTTCGTGGTAATGAATAGCCTATTCTTAATCACTTTCATATCCCAAGGTTCATCATTACTTTTCGGCATGGTTATCTCGTTCCACTCATCAGTTGTTTTTTGCAAAATCTTCCTTTTTTCTGTGAGTCCTATCAAGTCACCATTATCCGATATTTGAACCGCATAAAATGGTTTAGGAACGGTAGCTTGTGACCAACTCTCCCCGTGATTGGTCGTATAGTAAACCTTTCCATTTGATAGCACAGCAATATGGTTGTTGATGGAATAGTCGACGATTTCAATCGTGTGGTCTAACGAAAGGATTTTCGTTCCTTTACTTTTTGGTGTAATACCTGCCCATAATTCTTTTTCCGTGGCTGCATATAATTGATCATTCCCATCAAACCACGCGTGTGTTACATAGCTATTAGCTTGGAGTTCTGTCCATGTTTCGCCACCGTTATGTCTCCATTCAATAAAAGGTTGCCTGGTTGTACTAAATTGTGTTGGCTTTTTGTCTCCCCATACCACTAAATTGTTGTTTTTAGCGACAACCCCCATAATCGCCATCCCTTTTTTGGTTAGGTTATCGGTACCATTTCGTTTGGATAGTAATCCTCCACCGTATGGTAATTTATGAATGGCACTGACCACATCTCCGTTTTGGGCATTGAATGAAATTCGAGCAAAACGGTTATCTCGATCATTTCCTACCACGTCTAGAATGGGTGTACCATCGATACTATCAAGTGTAAAATGATATCCTGTTGCCCAGTCTTTCCCTTGTTTTAGTCCGTATTTATCCTTTGCTAGTTGGAGAACATCAGGGCTATCCAACTTAATCTCATCGTAGGGTATTGTTGGATCCGGAGATTGCTTACCCGGTCTAAAAAAGGTGATTTTCTTTTCTGAGATACCAATTATTACATAATCATCTGAACCTGGAACGTTAAAGAACATAGTCCATATAAAGCGTTTCCCTGTTTCTCCTCTCGAGCCTCCCTTCGTTTCATCTACACTGGTTACTTTTGTAAGCGTTGCGTTTATATTCCATTCTTTTGCTCGTTGCATTCCAATGTCAATCGCTTCTTTTAGCGTAACTTCACCATCTGAAGCGATTCCTTCACGACCAATTAAATTTACAAGAACTAAAAAAATGACTAACAAACATGAGATTTTTTTTAAGAAACTCAAAATTACCACCATCCTATGCTTAATGGGCCTGTTTAGGATGGAGTAAATACTACGTTATATACCCTCTTAGATCCAATATAAAAAACAAAATACCCTTTTATTAGAGAATCCTTCTTTAACTTAGCACTATAAGATAAAAGAGTCGTCTAAGAAGCCACATGATCTTAAACTAAACCAGCTATTAGGATGTCAATATTTTTCTCTAAAATACTTATTAACCCTATGTTATACTATTTTAAGCATGCCAAACAGCCCTCCAAAAACCTTTATGGAAGGTTTTCTCTCTTGTGATTAAAACCGTTAATTAAGCTATATCAAGGAAAGATTCTTTTCTGTTTAGTAATGCATAAATCCAATGAAGTAGTTTATTAATACAGGCTACAATCGCTACTTTGGCAGGCTTTCCTTCTGACTTTTTCTTATCATAGAATTCTTTAAGCTTTTTGTTCCTTGAACTTCTTATTCCGCATAATACGGCTAGATACAAGGCATGACGCAATCGGCTTGAACCTCTTTTGGTAATACGATTGGTTGTTGCAGTGAACTTTCCTGATGAATAAACTCTGGGATCTACTCCTGCAAAGGCAACCAGTTTTTTCGGATGACTAAACCGATCGATTTCACCTACTTCGGAGATAATCGTTGCAGCGATTTTTTCTCCTATTCCAGGAATCGATTGGACAATCTTGTAGTCTTCTAGTTCATTTGCCAAGGTCACAATACGATTCTCTAAAATTGAAAGGTGTCCTTGGTACTGAAAAAGCATCTCAATATACATTTGAAGATTGATTAAATGACTTTGATACACGACTTTTTGGAATGGATTTCGCGTTGCGGAATCCATTATTTTTTTTGCCTTTTCTCTTGCCCATCGGGAAGAACGACTAGGACAGAACTCTGCAACACGCACGGCTATTTTACTTTCCCCAGCCGATAAGACGGCTTCTAAAGTCGGAAATTCCTCTAACATCAATAAAGAAACCTTTGAATATAGATCACCAAAAACCTTCCGGTATTCAGGAAATACTTGATCTAAAATAGTATGAAACTGAAGCTTTGCTTCTACATACATGTTCGTAACTATCTCCTGTTGTCTTGAAAGATTTCGAAGATCCAAAAGCTGAAGTCCTCTGTTTTTATGAGGTTCAAAATCTTCTTTGTAATAAAGCACACACAACTGATACGCATCAATTGCGTCCGTTTTTACCTTTCTTAAACTGGACCTCTTAGCCTGATAAGAAATAATAGGGTTAAGCAAGATATATAAAACATCATGTTCCTCCATGTATTGAACAACAGGGGTATGATAATGACCCGTAGATTCTAGAATGACTATAGGCATTTGCCCTGTCATCTCTTCAATCTCTTTTAAGAATCCAATAAAGCGATGTAATTCCTCTCTGGTATGCTTAATCGAAAAGCTCTTTCCAAACGGTTTTGATTTATCTAAGAATCCCTGGACTTGGCTCTCTCCTTTTGCCACATCCTGGCCAACTACTGGATTCATTTTTATTCCTCCTCTAATTTTTACTAGCCAGTACCCCTAACCTTCTTGTAGTGTCATAGCTTCGCTTGTTATACGAGATCCACGTCCCAACCAGCCTCAAACATGTTTCTACAAGTAGGGGGTGGACAGTTTAGTGGACGGAATCACTGCCCCACACACCCGTACGTCCTACCCTGACTACTGGTATATTAAATACTATTAAAAAAAGGTCAACCAGTTATAACTGGTTAACCTTATAATACGAAGTACCCGTTAGTTGAATAAGAACAAGGACGATTACCCAACAATCGCGCCCGATTGTTGGGTAATCGTTCAAGGCATTTTCTCAATCAACTTTACTTTTCATACTTTTTATTTAACTCATCTTTTATATACGATGCCATGTCAATTGGAATTTCAATAACATCTTGGATTAACACTTCCCCCTTTTCAGACGTAACAGGCGTTAAGTGTACAAGCAACGTTTTACCATTATCAAAAGTAACTAAAGTAAAACTGTTTATTTCTGCACTATTAGTTGCAGTGCTTCTCACAGTTTCATACATCTCATTTATACTATCTTCATCGTATCCTTCTTGTACTAAGGATTGAAACTGTGCGTAATTATCTTGAACTGCATATTGTTTCATTAAAGAAGAAGTATTTAATGGACTATATGGCTCCCAAGCCTTATTATCATCCTCACTACATCCAGTTAGGAATATTGTAAGAAACAGCAAATAAATCACACATGATTTATTCATATATACACCCCTTTAGTATTATTCAACTATCCTGACCTTCAAATCTCCCCACAAATTCGATAGTAATTAAACATTCTGGCCCGATTGTTGAACACAAGTTAAACAACACTCTTCAACTAACCTGCTCCGTTAGTTGAACAAGGTTATCGGTCAACAACTAAAAATTTATTATCTTTTATGGTGTAGGTACCAGGTTTCCTTGAAAGCACAACGGTTTTGACCGCATATTTATCATTAGCAAATACTAATAAAAAACGGTCGTCTAGTCTATCAATCCCACCATTATCCCCTTTAAATTTGATGCTCATTGAATCTTCAATCGCTTCATTTGCTGTATAAGGTCCAAATACACTGACTTGAGTCCATTTAAAATTGGTTAACCCTGTTAAATCAATTTGTGTTTCTCCCTTTTCTAAAAGGGAGTCAATTTCTTTAGCTAAACCCGTGTCTTGACTAGTTCGATTTCCTAATAAATTAACAGCTAAACCTATAACGGCAGTAATAAAGACTACATAAACTATCTTTTTCATAAGCCCCTAAGCCCCCCTATCACCTAAATTTTACATACCTTATTTAAAAAGACGCCAGATAGAGAGTGTAAGATTCCAAAAGTTAGATTTGGGGGTCATTTGAAAACCTTGTTGTACTAACCTGCTCCGTTAGTTGAATAACCATTTGTTATCATAGTACCATGATTATCCAATTAGAAGGCTTAAAATCACGAGGGTTTGCTACTACACGTTATGTTCCTACTGTGCGGTACTCACATACTGCGAATTAAAAAAGCCAACAAATAGTATGTTGACTTCAGTAATCCTTATTAAACTATCAACAAAGGATTTGATGTTGGAGAATAAATTTTGAAGACTCTAGTTCTTCCATTCCACACTTGTTATTCCGTTTACTTCTTTAAATCGTTCTTGAGGTGACCATTTTACCACACATTATCCATATAGATTTCTGTTAGAAAATTTATTTACTCGTATTTTTTTAAAACAATTGCCGCATTATGACCTCCGAAACCAAATGAGTTAGATAGCCCTGTATTTATTTTCACTTGGCGAGCTACAGACGGCACATAATCTAGATCACATAATGGATCAGGATTTTCTAAGTTAATTGTTGGAGGAACTATCTGTTCTTTTATGCTCATTGCTAAAGCAATTGCTTCAACTCCACCAGCTGCCCCTAACATATGACCAAGTATAGATTTATTTGCTGTTATTGGAATCTGATAAGCTTGCTTTCCAAAAAGCCGCTTAATAGCCATCGTTTCAGAGATGTCCCCGACTTTTGTACTTGTTGCATGGGCACTAATAACATTAATTTCTTCAGGAGATATATTGGCATTTTTTAAAGCTGATCTCATTGCAAGATATGCCCCTTTACCTTCTGGGTGTGTAGCTACCATATGGTGTGCATCTGAACTTGCACCATATCCTATGACTTCTGCATAAATCTTTGCCTCTCTACGTAAAGCATGAGATAAGGATTCTAAGATTAGAATTCCAGCTCCTTCTGACATGACAAATCCATCTCGATTTTCATCAAATGGACGACTAGCTTTAGTTGGATCATCGTTTCTTGTTGATAATGCTGTAGCATTACCAAAGCTTGCTATTGATAAGTCTGTTATAGCTGCCTCTGTTCCACCCGCAAACATAACGTCAACTTCTCCAGAACGGATTAGTCTAAAAGCTTCTCCGATAGCTGTATTTCCAATTGCACAAGCGGAGACAGGAGACATAGAAGGTCCCATGGCGTTCCATTTGATACTAATTTGTGCAGCAGCAGCATTAGAAATCATAGCAGGTACTAGAGTTGGGCTGACCCTTCTTGGTCCCTTCTGTCTAAGCGCATCAACATTTTCAATTAGGGTTTCAAGTCCCCCAATACCTGAACCTACGTATACGCCTAATCTTTCTTCGTCCATACGTTTGAGATCTAACCCAGAGTCTGACCAAGCTTGTTCGGCTGCAGCCAAAGAAAATTGAGAAAAGCGATCTAAACGTCTTGCTTCATTTTTTCCTAAAATTTCATCTGCATTAAAATTTCGTATGGTACCTGCAATTTTTGCCTTGTGATTAGTAACATCAAATGTATCAATAAGGGATATACCAGACTCCCCTTTAATCAAATTGTTCCAAAATGTTTTGATATTGTTTCCTATCGGAGAAACTACTCCCATACCGGTAATCACAACTCTTTCCATTTTTCATTCCTCCAAATCAATAATATACTTGTATTTTACATCCTATTTATCCTATTACAAGAGATTGTTTATCCTGGTATAATTAATGCTAGGTTAAATTGATATGATGAGGAGTTTTAAAAATGAATGATAAAACTAGGCTTGAAGCATTGTCGACATTCTTAAAAGTTAAGCGTGCCCAAATTAAGCCAGAGTCTATTGGTTTGCCTGCTGGATCCCGGAGAAGGACCCCTGGGTTACGAAGAGAAGAGGTTGCACAATTAGCAGGTGTAAGTACCACTTGGTATACATGGCTAGAGCAAGGAAGAGATATTAAAGTATCTTCAAGCGTACTTGATTGTATTTCTACAGCTTTGCAATTAAACAATGATGAAAGAAACTACTTATATGACCTGGCATTAGAAGTGAAATCAGAAATTACAAATCCAAAAAAAGAACAATTAGAGCTAAGCCCTTCTCTAAAACGGATACTAGCTGAATTAACATATTGTCCGACTATCATTACGGATCGACATTGCCATATTGTGGCTTGGAATCCTGCAGCTGCTCTTATTTTTTTAGATTTTGAACAAATACCGAATGAACAAAGAAATTTGATTAAATTAGTGTTCAGTAGAAAAGAATTAAGATCATTGGCCGCCAATTGGGAACACTTTGCAAAAGGTTTTCTTGCCATTTTCCGTACCTATTATGGATACTATTTAGGTGATGAATGGTACAACCAATTTATTAAAGAAATGAGTCATTCTCATCCAGAATTCCAAGATTTATGGCTAGAAAGTCACGTGAGTAAGGCTCCAGAAATGATAATTGAATTCAGACATGCTAAGGCAGGCAAAATGTTGTTTAATTTAACTTCTCTCCAAGTTCAAGGTGATATGGATTTACGGTGCAGTGTCTATACACCTGTAGAGGAAACAGATACAGAAAATAAATTAAAGCGGTTAATGAAGATGGTTGCCGTTGAAATTTAATAAAGTAATTTCGTTATAGAGCAAGATAATAGAATAGCATATAAATTTAAACGTCTTTATTGTTATATTTATAAGTTGAGTGAAGTAACTTCCGTTAAAAATTATACTACTATATTTTAACCTCGACCTTACTTAGTTCGGGGTTATGCCTGTTTGAGGTATTAAAATTAATTAACTTTATTGTCACTTTACGTGGATTTCTGAGAACTACTTGATTTTTTGAATAAAAAAAATAAGACCGCCGAAATGATGGTCTTATTTAACTAAAGCACCCCGTTAGTTTAATAAGATTACTCTTTAATAACCTTAATTTTGCTTGCAATCTATACTTCAACTATAATCGAAATATAAAATGCAGAAAGGTCGGTAAAAATGAGTATTAATCCTAATGTAGCTGTAGTTGCCTCCCTCATTGGAGAAACCTCGCGGTCTACAATGCTTTCAAGTTTAATGGATGGTCGTTTTCATACTGCTAGTGAACTAGCCTTCATGTCTGCGATAACACCTCAAACAGCTAGCTTTCACCTATCTAAATTAGTAGAAGGCAACCTTATTAATGTTGAAAAACACGGACGGCACCGCTATTATCAGTTAGCCAATAAAGAAGTTGCACACCTTATAGAAACATTTCTCGCAATTTCTCCACTACCTGAAGTACGTTCTTTAAAACAATCTAACCAAGTAAAATTACTACAGGAAGCTAGAACTTGTTATGACCATTTAGCTGGAAAATTAGGAGTTGCTTTAACCGACTCAATGTTGAACGCCAACTACTTAAAAAAAGAAGACAGAGTATTTATTGTTACACCTAAAGGAGAGCAATTCTTTACTGATTTCGGCATCGATTTAACTGAATTAAAGAGAAAACGACGCTCATTTTCTCACGCGTGTTTAGACTGGAGTGAACGTCACTATCATCTCGGCGGTGCTTTAGGAAATGAACTGCTGACACACTTTTTTGAATTGAATTGGATCGTGCATGTTCCATCTATACGTGCTGTAAAAGTTACTGATAGAGGAAGAGAAGGATTTAAACAAATTTTTAATATTAATATGTAGTTAATGGGTCAAATCCCTGTCCTTAGTAGACAAATTAAGTTCGTTTTCTTTTTCTGCCCACTATAGGAAGAGGACCTATTCGCGCTTAACCAGATTATTTATTAATAAAACTTTCTTCACTACTTTTCTCTGCTGAAAATTTCGATTCACTAGATAGATACCCATTATTATAAACAAGCCACCAACTATAAGAGTGGGATATAAAGGCTCTCCTAATAGTAGCCAACCAGACAAGACACCAAAGAATGGAGCTAAAAATAAGAAGGCGCTCGTCTTCCCTGAATCACCTTTTTGTAAAAGATAAAACCATACAGCAAATTGAACAATAGAAGACATTATACTTAGCCATAATAAAATGGACAAGGATTCACCGTTCAAAATGAAAAACGGACTTTCAAGGGTAAAACTCCCAATTAAGAGTAGTAATCCACCAAATAGCATCTGATAAGCGGATAGGACCCATGTATCGAAAATCGCCCCCCACTTTTTAGCTAATAATGTGGCCAGTGCCCAAAACACGGCGGAAAAAATGCCGAAAAGAATACCAATCTTAAATTCAATTTGGGCACCCATTGTTATAATTACCCCTACCAACCCTAAAAGAACACCGATCCATTGATAACGTGTATAACGTATTTGCAGAAAAATGGTGCCAAATACAACAACAAGTAACGGATTCGTGAATGTTAGAATCGAGGATTCACTAGCTGTAATCGTTCGCAAACTCAAGAAAATACAGCCCATAACACCGGCTGTTTGGAAAGCTCCAATGATCAGCATCCTTATCCAATTCTCTTTAGATGCTGGATGTGGCCTCTTTAAAACGATAACGATGACTACCATTATGATTCCCGCAAGTATGAAGCGCAATGCTGCTAGCAGCAATGGGGATGAGTATGGTAAACCCATTTTAACGACAGCAAAAGACGAACCCATTAAAAATGTTGTTAAAAGTATCAACGATGTAAATTTGAAAGTATTCATTTCTTCTCTCCCTACATACTATAATGACCAATCTATGGTTATTATAACTGTAGATTACTTCAGCTAGTATCGAAGTATGGAATGCAATTCGTGAAAAAAAAACTGCCACAACCTCAAAGGTCATGGCAGATCATTCTACTATTTCTCTTCCGGATACCTCGTACTATCAAATCCACGATCCGTCGCATAATCTTCCAGCCTCCAAATACCAACGCCCGCTTTTTCCGACCGTTCTTGCGCTTTTTCAAATGCATCGATATAACGCGTATTTGGTGGATAGACGTAGCCTACGCGTGCCAGTCCTTCCTCCAACAGCTTCTCTTGAACACTCACACCTTCAAATAAATATAAGAGATTAATCGACCATATTTATCAACTCGTCCCCCGATATCGAATTCGATTTCGAGAAACGTATTCACTACACCAGCTGCTCCCCATAATTTAGATACTTGACTTGGGCAGAACGTGCCTCATTTGTTGAAGTTACTACATTTCCCTCTTTTCACCATCCAAATAGTAAAAGTAATAAGAAAAATGATTGTAGATTACATATAAACAAAATAGTAATGCCATTATCAAATTACTTCGAGGATTTTTGCAACATTCCTTACCACCTTCTCTAATAACATTCATTGTGTTTAGCTTTCTCTTCTTAAACTAAACTGCCACTTTAGTTGAACAACAGGGCGCTTAACCTCTTATTGAAGTAAAACTCCTGGTGCTAGTATGGAGTTGAAGAAGGATTTACAAGTAGGGACACCCTACTAATAACTATTTCTCTGATGACTCTTTGTACTTCTTATGCTCTTCCCTAACAAAGACAATAGCCTTTTCAACAGTTAATATATTTTCCTTGTGCCAATTCTCACCCATTTCTCTTACCAAAGGGTGAACCATTCCGATTTTATTACTAAAAATTGAAACATAATCTAGTAATACATATACTACGCCATCTTTTAATCCCAATAACTGCAAATCCTTAACAAGCTTTATATCATCCGCGGTTACAGTACCGTAGCGTTCTTTAATAAAATCAAAAGGTGTTGTAGATTTAACCTGTTTTAAATACCATTCGTCGGGCGTCATTCCAGTTTTAGCTATGAACTGTTGTTCGTTCCATTCCTCTATTGTCATTCCGTGTATTTCTTGAAATCGTTCTTCAGGTGTCGCCCCGTTTATTACTTTACTTTGTACTTTTTTCCTTCTATTTTTATCTATGGTCATTTATTCCCTCCTTAATATTCCCATCTACTCTTCTTCAACTAGCGCGCCTTTAGTTGGACAACGTAAAATTTTTTATCAAATTACCGGTTTAAAAGTAATGAAAAATCATAAAAAGCATTCAAAACATCATCACCTAATGGATGACCGAATATTTTACGTTTCAAGGTTCGCACCCTTCTGCAATAATTTCAATGTTGCAGTCTCCGCCAATAACATCGTATTATTTGCCTAACCAACCATCAAGAAACGCTCTATTTCCCTCTCCAAAATACTCAATAAAGAAGCGAGAAAAGGAGTTACTATCTACATACTTAAATTGGTATTCATTAAAGTAATCAGATAAAAATTGAATTGCTTCTTCTTGTCCTCCATGTTCTCTAAAAAAGTCCCTTAATAAGAGTGGAGTTTTCCCGTACATAGTGGATGTATATCCAGACTCTGTAAATTCATCTAACGCAAGATTTACTCTACCACTCGTACTATTAATTTTTGCCAGATTACTCGCAAATTCATACCCGATTGTATCGTCCTTATACTTATCTGTTAAGAACATCGAGGTAACAAATACTGCTAAACTTTCATCGAGCCATGCATCATGGTATGGATCATTCGAAACCATATTATAAAACCATTGATGTGCCATCTCATGAACAAGCGTGACCTCATAATTATCTTCGCTATTCGAAACTTCTACTACATTCGAATACTCCATATTCCCTCCATTGCCTATCAAATCTAGCTCAGCGTATGGATAATTCCCAATCTTTTTCTCGAAATAGGCAAAGGCAGCCCCTGCAACTTCAAGTTCTTCCTTCAAAATTTCACTTCTGTTAAGTGGAAGTAATAGCCTCATAGTAGTGTCATTAACTTTTAATGATTCACTGGTCCATTCCTTTGGATTTAAGAGTGCCATGTAAAAGTCCTTAATATTTTCTCCTTCAAGTTTCCCTGTCATGGTCGGACTAATTTCTCCATCTTCTACGGAACTAACCACAAGAAATTCTTCTGGAAGACTGTAGTTCACTTTATAACTACCATAACTTGTATGATATGACTCTCCTTTCATATCATAGTCTTCAATATTCCAGCCATTTTGGTAGTGTGCTAACATTGGATACCATTGAGCCAAATAGAAGTTTGCGTCCACTCTAGATAATCGGTTTCCATGTTCAGGTATTTTCATCGTGTAATCAATTTCCACTCGCTTCTTCGCACCTGGCATTAGCTCATTACCCAGTTTAAGTAACAGCTTATTGTTCGATAAATCGTATTGTATTTCTTCTCCTGATACCGTAACTGAAGTAATCGAAACATCCGCTGCGTCCTGTAAAATTTCAGGTTTATATTCCTCAGTGAACGCATTTGGAATAAAATAGAACCCAATATCATTCCAAGTATCTTGAGATTCATTTGTAACATCTATTTCCGCACTTATATGAAATAGTTTATTTTTATCTAATTCCATGTCTATTGAGTAAGTCCCACTTGCACCCGCGGTGATAGCAGTCTCAATTGAAGAATCGTTATTCTCTGCGGAAGGTAACTCCACATTTCCGTCGGACGGTATTGAAACTTCGATCAGTTCCCCTTCAGTTTTTAAGTCCGTTTTCTTCGTAACTTCTTCAGATGTTTCTTTTCCAAAATCGGTTTTTGCAATTACTAACAGCAAAAGAACACCAACAAATAATGCTCCTGCAAAACTAAAGACAACTTTAAATTGTTTTTCAGTTTTTTTAGAATGTATTAGTATGCCTTTAGCCCCTTCAATAGGTTGCATTTTCACCGCAATCCTAGATGGAATCCAACTTCCTAACATCCCTACTATAATTGGAATTAAACAACTTAATAGTGGTAACCATAATTCTGTTAGGGGTATAGGTCCATACATAAAGTAAATGATTATGAATGACAATACCCCACCAACTAATCCTCCAATTAGCCCTATAACTGCCCCCTCAGCTAACACCATTTTCTGAATATAGGAATTCTTCCATCCTAATGCTTTTAATAGAGATATCTCACTTCTACGTTCTTTAATATTTTGCCACATGATTTCCGTAGTGGTGAGTATCGAAATAATTAAAGAAATTGAAACAGCGATATAATGATATATCCCAACTTCCATAGAAACATACTGTCCTAACCAAGAGGTATATAAAACACCATTTAAACGGAAGGTGACAAAGATAAACATCATTAATAATGCAGTTGGTAAGGCTATTGCTAAGATGGAGACTACATTTCTTTGTAGCCTTCCCATAACTGTGTTGAAAACCATTGAAAATAAGCCTTTTGTTTTAATGACTCTTTTCCCAGGTAGATTAGTTTCACCTGCTCTCATCACATGCCAAGGGTGAATTTTATTAATTAAACGAGCAGGAAATAAAGGTCCAATTATATAAATAAGTAAAATAAAAAATGTCAATAAAAGAATCTCTGATATTGATAAAGTATCCGTTTCTTTAAAACTTAGCCCTAATTGAACCACGAAAGTTAATAAGGAAACAATTATACCTATTAACAAAGACTCTAGTAGGAGTAGATTTTTTAATTGCCTTGGTTTCCAGCCTATAGAAAGAAGAACCGCAAACTCTTGTTTTCTTGATAGATATGAAACTAAGTTGGTCGAGAATACATAAATAATTGCTACAAGAATAACACTTATAATTATTCCCGAGTACCCTAGTTTTGTTTCTTTAAAAATATTAATGGAAGCTCCCTTTTTAATCCAAAGTTGTTCCACCCATCCCACTTCTTCATTCTTTCCTACTTTAGGGATATTTATTAATAAAGGTTCTGGCGATGACCCTAACGTAATATCCGTATGCAGCCCTGTTTGTTTTTCAATTTCTTTTGCTACAACTTCTAATTTTTTCTGGCTCTCTTCGCCAATAGTCTTAACATTCTTTACCTTTATTCGAATCGCGGATATGGGCTTATCCCCCAAAATCTCGCTTGCAGCTTCGATGGTTGTAAGCATTGTAGGTGGTTGCATTAAAAATCCATAAATATTCGAATCAGAATTTATTTTTTGAGGTGGATTAATAGGTTGTTTGTCTTTATTTAAAATATGAGTTGCAGTTGGGATACTGTATGTTTCCATTGGTAATTCACTTAAAGGGTCCTTTGAAATGTTCAATTTTGATGGATCGTACAAACCAATTAAATATGGACTTAATCTCGGGTTACTTGCCATGCTTTCATCTGTCAATTGGGGTTTGCGGTAGGTATAGGCATTTCCCATTAACTCATTTGAAACGTCTTTATAAGGAATTACTTGAAGTGCTTTTTCCCACCTTTCTGGAAATGGACTTTCTATTGATTGATAGACAAGTGGTCCTGTTTTTTCACGGAGAACACTACCAAAGCTTAATGTAGATGAATCATCTTTTGTAATTTTTCCTCCTGTTTCCCTATCAATTCCAGTCAAGTTCTCTATTAAAGTTGTATGTATTTCTTCGGAGTTATAAGTATATTCTTTTGTATCTTTTGATGATAACGACTTTAAATATTCTTCTCCTCCATTTTTCGCAATAATGTCTAAGGACTTTTCCATTGACTCGTTGTTAAACGGAATATCTAATCTCTCTAGTTTGAAGTTTAAATTCTGATTTAAGAATGATCTATTAGATAAGAGTATGGGGAATCCGGTATTTTTCACATTTATCTCATTTCCATCTATCCCTTCGAAGCTGAAATCTGTTGAATAGACCATATTACTATCTGAAAAATACTCCTGTCCTTCTAGTGGCAATACGGCATTTTCTAAACCAACTAGTCTTGCTTCCTCAATTGGATCTACACCCGCTAATAAAACGTTTGTAAAACTTGATAGGTTATTTTCAAAAGCAATTATTCCGTATTTTTCACTTAGAGTTGGATCAGGATGTTCATAAATACCCTTTGAAAAATAAAACTCAGACTTGTCTTCTATAGAATCGAATCCTCCAAGATCTTGTGTTACACTCGTCAGTCTATAAATTCCAGGTTCCGAAATGACAAGGTTTTTTAATATAACATTATATCCAGTAAACCCAATCATACTAATAGGAGCTGCTACATCAATATCCGGGATTTGTTTAATTCTGTTGTAATCATCCAAAGAAATCCCACCAGAAATCCCACTTAAATAATTCGGATCAAAAAAATTGTCGTTTTGGGTGATACCTTTAGTACCTTCTGGTCTTACAACAATATGATAAGATGCATCCCATTTCTTCTGTAATGAATCAATTACGGTTCCTTTAGTTGTTTCAGATAATCCGATTAATGTGCTTAGACCCCCGCTGATTAATAAAGCACCAATCATCATCAGTAAAAATCGTTCCTTTTGTCTGATCCATCCTTTGACAATAAATGAAATCATACGGTTCTACCTTCTCGATCTTTTTTTATTGATCCATCTTTCATTTCGATAACACGACTTGCTTTTTCAGCTAATAAGGGGTCATGGGTGACAAAGATTACTCCACATTTTTTCTCTCTGTTTAATTGTTGAAGTAGTTCAAAGATAATATTACCAGTTTCCGTATCTAAGTTCCCTGTCGGTTCATCAGCCAAAATCCAATCAGGTTGAGCAATTAAGGCACGGGCAATTGCAACACGTTGTTGTTGACCACCAGATAATTGAGAAGGGAATGAATTTAACTTATCGGCCAGTCCTACTAAATTTAATAGCTCTATTGCTCTCTCCTTTTTATCAAAGTGAATGGTTCTATTAAATAAAGGAATCAAAACATTTTCTAAAGCAGTTAATGTCGGTAATAAATGAAATTGTTGAAAGACAAAACCAATATTGTTAAATCTAATATCAGCCAAGTCATCTAACCCAAGATTATTAATAAGTTTTTCATCAAAATAAAGCTGACCACTAGTTTGTTGATCTAGAGTTCCTATAATACTAAGCAAGGTAGATTTACCCGAACCCGAAGGACCCATAATAGAAACAAATTCCCCTTTAGTAAACTTAACATTCACATCAGACAGCGCCCTAGTCTCTACTCCATCACCCTTATAATGTTTTGACACATTTTCAACTTTAATATGTTCCATAATAGACAAACCTCCTAGTAGTTCCTCTTCAACTAACCACGCTCTTTAGTTGAAGTAGTAAAGGGTGCTTAACCCCTTTTTGAAGGAAAGCACCCGTTATTTGAAGAAAAAAAAACCCTATTCGCCAAGTTGAATCAAATACCTTTTTTCTTTCCCGTCATACTCAACAATCAAAATATCTCTTCTTTCTTTTGGTGCAAATATCTTTGCACCAACTGGTAATTTATTGGACATCCCTTCAGATATTTCTCCTATTTGTTCATCTTTTATTAATTCTTCCTCTTCAATCCAATCTACACCCGTACTATAAACTTTCCCATCAAATTCAAAGATGTCTGCATCTGGATTTAGTTTAAATGCTTGTTTCTTACTTAAATATCCCCCTTCATTCTGACCAGGACTTCCTATGCAGCCAATCAATATTGAGGTATTAAAAATAATATAAGAACAGTAGATAATAAACGCATAAACAGCCTTCTTTATATAACAGACGTAAATATTTGATAACCTGTTTCATCTTTATTTTTGAACTAAACTCCCTCTATAAACATTAATGTATCAACGGTTTCCATCACTTCTTGATGAATAGAAAATAATTTTTCACTTCATTTATAAACAGTGTT
>NZ_JBIWFE010000008.1:0-198645 GCF_044762865.1 Sporosarcina sp. NPDC096371 | reverse complement strand
TCCTTCTCCGCCATGTAAAATGGCCCCTTGGTCAAGCGGTTAAGACACCGCCCTTTCACGGCGGTAACACGGGTTCGAATCCCGTAGGGGTCATACTAAAGAAAGTCTATGATACTTGTATCGTAGACTTTTTTATTTGTTGAAAAGTTGAAAGCGACATGCCTGAACGTATTATGCGTTCAGGCATGTCGCTTTTTGAAATCCGCTATCTATTCCTATTTTTAGCTATCGAGTTCCGCCTCATACTGCTCGGAGGCATCGGATCTAACGAAACCACGTGTAAGGCCGCTTATATCCGTACTTATAAACTCTTCAATCGGTTCCGCAGCCCCGTCCTCAAGATTACTGTCGTATAACGTTTCATAGTTATCATGGTCGCCTATGAAGTCCGAAGGGGTTTCTGAGGTGCCAGACTTCGCTATCTCTTGGAAGCTGTCCTCGCCATCGCGGGAGGCACCATACCTTCTATCGGCAAATGAATTTGGGTTGGCCATGATTAGGATATCATTCTCGACCGGAAGATCATGCGGGATTTCTCGTTCCGTAGCATGGTCGATGCAAAGTGTAGTGTAAGGGATGACTTCAAGTCGCTCAAATGGAATGTCGATTTTGCATTCTTCGCAAATCCCATAGGTGTCATTTTGCATGGCTTGTAAGGCGTCCTCGACTTTTTCCAACTCAGCGTTAGCATGGACGTTTAGAGCGGCGTCTTTTTCGCGCTCAAACAGTTCTGTGCCCATATCGCCGGGGTGGTTATCGTACATTGAGAGTTCACCTGTAGCATCTTGTGTATTTTCCTTTCGGTCAGTTTCTTCTGCTGTTGTCATCAAATCCTTTTTCATTTCAAGTAATTCTTTTTTCAGCACAGCTCGCTGCTTTTCATTTAGCACGTTTTGTCACGTCCTTTTTGGTAATACCAACAGTATGCACCAAGTTCACCGATTTAATGAAAAAACAGCCCAAAGCACCGAATAAATCCGATGTTTTAGGCTGTAGGATTATAGAATATGTCCGATTAGTATACCAAGACCAAGCAATAGGCCAAACAGTGTGTTTGTCACGGCAGTATTTTTCATGGCTGGCATGACTTCAAGTGGCTGCACATGTTTTCGGAATACAGAAATTGCATTTATAGGTTTTCGCACACTAAGAAAAATGAGAAGTGCCCAAGGTGTAAGTTTACCAAAGATAATCAGCGCTACAATCCATCCATAAGAAACGATGAAAAATAACATTAAGATTGTTACGGCACTTGATCGACCGACTAGAATAGCAAGTGTTTTTCTTCCGCCTTTTGTATCTTCTTCAATATCACGTATGTTATTTGCCAACATAATTCCGCCGACGAGTAACATACTAGGAATGGACAACAACACTGCTTCTGTTGTGACCGTATCTGTCTGGATATAAAATGCGATGAGGATAAGTAGCATACCCATGACAACGCCAGAAAATAGCTCGCCAAAAGGTGTGTAGGCGATTGGGTAAGGTCCACCTGTATAAAAATAACCAATCATCATAGATACGATCCCGACAACGGCAAGCATCCATGATGTTTCCATACATATGTAGATGCCGATAAGAACGGAGATGCCGTATAGCAAAAATGCAAGGTTTATTACGGTTTTCGGTTTTACGCCATTACGGACAATCGTACCGCCAATGCCGATGGATTGCTCCGTATCAAGACCACGCTTGAAATCGTAGTACTCGTTGAACATATTTGTCGCCATTTGAATGAGGACGCTGGCGATGAGCATAGCGAAGAACAAAGGAAAATGAATTTTTCCGTAAGTTAACGCAATCATTGTACCTAGAAACACAGGTGCAAATGCGGCTGTAAGTGTGTGTGGACGTGTCAGCTTCCACCAAATGCGCCATCCTGTATCTGCTTTTATTGTCTGTTGCAAAGTAGTTCGCTCCCTATCATTTTAAACTATAACCATTGTACTCCAAAATCGACAAAGTGGACATGCTGCCTGCTTATTATGTGCCGAAATGTCGAAAATTCGGTATGATAGTATAAAGGTATAAGCATTAAATTAGCTGAATGAATGTACGGAGGGAATATGATGAACCGGAAGTTGACCGCTGCCCGCAAAACTCAATTGAAAATCGAGGATCATGCAGTACGATTTTTTACGGAAACAATCGATGCGGGGCGAATTTCACCACTAGCGTTTTTTGAAGCGGGGGAATCCTGTTACAAAGATAAACGTTTTTATTGGCAAAATGCAGATAAAACGATGACACTTGTTGGGATAGGGCATGCCACTGTCATAACAAGTGAAGGTACAGATGAACGTTTTGCACATATTTCAAACACATGGAATAAGTTGCGAGCCGCACTCATAAAAGAAGAAAAAGATATGGAGCCTGTATTGTTTGGAGGTTTTTCATATGATCCAAAAAGTGTAAAGGATGAAGAGTGGGAGGCATTTCCATCCGCTTATTTCGTTGTGCCATCTTTCCAGTTGACCATCAAGAACGGAAGAACTTCGATTTCCATCAACTTGGTGACGGAAAGCAGTGAAGCGGCGGAGGAATTCGATCAGTTGCGTGATGAAAGAGATCGTCTCATTCATATTGCGCAAGTAGAAGATTTCAACCTGTTGGAAAAACCAAAAGTGGTTTCCATCGAGGAAATGGCAAAAGAGAAGTATATGAAGGCCGTTGCAGATGTGACACGTAAAATTAACAATGGAGAAGCTGAGAAGGTTGTTATTGCACGTTCAGTCCAACTTCATTTTGATGAAGAAGTGCCGGCCGTTACTGCACTCCACCACATATCAAACGAGCAGCAGGAAAGTTATCACTTTGGTCTACAAAAAGATGGTCAATTATTTTTTGGTGCAACGCCAGAACGTTTAATCGAAATATCAGATGGACGGGCCTATTCGGCATGTGTCGCGGGGTCCATTAAACGTGGAAAATCAGCAGGTGAGGACCGCGAATTAGGTGAAGAATTACTTGAGGATCGCAAAAATCGAGAAGAACATCAATATGTAGTTCATATGATTTCCCAGGTGTTTCAGTCATTTTGTACGGATATCATCATGCCAAAATCACCAAAGCTCATGAAAATCCGTGATATCCAGCATCTATTTACACCGATTGAAGGGAAAGTAGAACAAGGAACCGACATTTTCAGTTTGGTCCAGTCGCTTCATCCCACTCCGGCGCTTGGGGGAGTTCCCACAAATGTATCGCTAGAAATGATTCGTTCTGAGGAAAAAATGGATCGGGGCTATTATGCTGCGCCGATTGGGTGGACAGATACGGCAGGCAATGGAGAATTTGCGGTTGCGATTCGCTCGGCATTACTTGACGGGGACCGTGCTTATTTGTATGCAGGCGGTGGCATTGTGGCAGATTCCGACCCAGCCGAAGAATATGATGAAACATGGGTTAAATTCAGACCGGTTATGCGGGCGCTTGGAGGAAAATTGAATGGATAATCGCATCGTATTGACGGATTATGTCCGTCGAATGACTGGAGCTTTGATGAATGCAGGTGTAACAGCAGCAGTGGTAAGTCCCGGCTCACGTTCGACACCTCTTGCATACGCATTTGCTTCCACTGATGGTCTCGATGTCTATCGGCAAATTGACGAACGCTCCGCAGCTTATTTTGCACTAGGTCTGGCGAAAGCATCTGGTCAGCCTGTCGTCTTGTTATGCACATCGGGTACAGCGGCATCGAATTACCACCCAGCCATTACAGAGGCTTATTATGCGCGCGTTCCGCTGATTGTAATCACGGCGGACCGTCCGCATGAATTAAGAGAAGTGGGAGCACCACAGGCGATTGATCAGATTCGGATGTATGGTGAGCATGTGAAGTACAGTGTAGACATGCCTTTGGCTGAAAATAATCCAGATATGAATGATTTTATCGATCGGCATGTAAGCCGGGCAATGTCTGTTGCGACAACAGCACCCCATGGACCGATTCACTTGAATGTACCGTTCCGGGAACCGCTTTTGATTGATTTTGATCGAGAAACCCCGACATCGACGTTCAGTAAACGTTTTGCGGGTGTCAATGCTTTGGATCCGGCGACAGCAAAATGGATGATGGAAATTCTTTCTGGGTCAGACAAAGGGTTGATTGTTGCTGGAGAAATGCCTGTCGGGTTGGATAAACAAGCATTTTGGAGATTTGCGGAAGCTTTGCAATGGCCTGTGCTATGTGACCCGATATCGAACCTTCGTTCGGAGGTGCCTGAACACTGTGCCACGCTTTGTATTGATCACTATGATGCACTGTTAAAAAGTGTTGCATTCGGTGACGAGGCTATTCCGGATACAGTCATCCGATTTGGCACACAACCCGTGTCAAAACCTCTATCGCTTTTTCTGAAAAAGGTGCGGCCGTCAACGTTTATTGCAGTGGATGAATCGCCAGAATTTCGGGATTCGCTGGGGATTGTCACGCATCATATCCAGACTTCGGTGGAGAATATTTTACAGTTGATGATCGAAAAACCGATCACATCTTACACTGAATTATGGACTGCTGCAAATGACATGGCATCTGCAGTGACGAACAGTTATAAGGGCGTTGCTGGAGATGAGGGAATATTTATCAAAAAACTAGTGGAGTTTTTGCCAACTGGAAGCGATCTCGTCAGTGGAAGCAGTATGCCAATCCGTGATATCGATACATTTTTCAGGAAAACGACTAAAGACATCACACTTTTTGCCAATAGGGGAACGAATGGTATTGATGGCGTTGTGTCGACAGCGCTCGGTATTCAGATAGCACGACAGCGACCAACCTGGCTATATATTGGTGATTTATCGTTTTTACATGATGTCAACGGTTTGATTGTCAGTCGTTTTCATGACATGGACTTGACGATTGTCATTATGAATAACGATGGTGGTGGGATATTCTCTTATCTTCCCCAAGGCGGTGTTAGCAACCATTTTGAGGAGTTGTTTGGCACACCGACGGGTTTGACATTCAATCATATTGCAGCGATGTATGATGCACAATATGCCACTGTGAAGACGGTTGAAGAGTTCGAAGCGGAACTTGCACGAGTGAAAGACAAGCCTTTGCGTATTATTGAAGTATTTTCGGATCGTCAGGTAAATGTGAAGGCGCACCGTGAACTATGGGCATGTATTACAGAAAGGCTTGAACGTAATGAGTGAAAGAATTGTCCACGTTCGTGGGATAGACATCCATGTGGACATCAATGGCGAAGAGGACTTGCCGACTGTTGTCATGTTACATGGGTTTACGGGAACCACGGCAAGTTGGCGGGAAATCGTCGATTTGTTCAAGGGGACATTTCGAACAGTCACGATTGATTTAACAGGTCACGGGAAAACAACGGCACCAGAGGAGATCAGTCGTTACTCGATGGAACAGCAAGTGGAGGACCTTGAAGCGCTTTTTGCAACGCTGTCGTTAGATCGGTTCACATTGGTTGGTTATTCCATGGGAGGGCGTATTGCGCTTGCTTATGTGGCCAATTATCCGGATAGGGTTTCGTCATTGGTTCTTGAAAGTTCGTCACCAGGCTTGAAGACGCTAGAAGAGCGTACGGATCGGAAGGCGGCGGACGGTCGATTAGCGGATAAAATTCAGTCGGAAGGTTTGCCGGCATTTATTAATTTTTGGGAAAATATCCCTTTATTTGCAACGCAGCAAATATTGTCGGAAGAAAAGAAGCTGGCGGTCAGAAAAGAACGACTGAGTCAGCGGGAAGCAGGATTAGCGAGCAGTTTACGGGGCATAGGGACAGGAAGTCAGCCTTCGTACTGGCAGGAACTGCACACGTTAAATCTTGCTGTTTTGCTCATTACGGGGGAACTCGACACGAAGTTCGGAAATATTGCCCGGGAAATGATGAAATATTTCTCAAATGTTCGTCATGAAACGATAGCAAATGTCGGACATGCAATTCATGTGGAAAATCCCGCTTTATTTGCTACAATAGTAGAGGAACATATTTTAAGTTGAGGAAGGCAGTCTAAGTTCGCTGCGTCCTGCAGCAACGACTGCATGCCCGCATCCTGCGGGCACAATTACGCCGAGGCGAAATTGATAGAGTGAAAATCGAGGAGGATCTATATGACACGTCAATGGGAAACAATTCGTACATACGAAGATATCAAATACGAAAAGTATAGTGGTATCGCAAAAATAACAATCAACCGTCCGGAAGTGCGTAACGCATTCCGACCGAAAACAGTAACGGAACTCATCGATGCATTCTCACGTGCGCGTGATGACGCAAGTATTGGCGTTATTGTATTGACAGGTGAAGGCGAGAAAGCATTCTGTTCAGGTGGAGATCAATCTGTACGTGGTCATGGTGGCTATGTTGGAGATGACGAAATTCCACGTTTGAACGTACTTGACCTACAACGTCTAATCCGTGTAATTCCTAAGCCAGTTGTGGCAATGGTCGCAGGTTTTGCAATCGGCGGTGGACACGTACTACATGTTGTTTGTGACTTGACAATTGCGGCAGACAACGCGCGATTCGGACAAACAGGACCAAAAGTCGGTTCATTCGACGCAGGTTATGGTTCGGGTTACTTGGCACGTATCATTGGCCATAAGAAAGCACGTGAAATCTGGTTCCTATGCCGTCAATACGATGCACAGGAAGCGTTGGACATGGGCCTTGTCAATACAGTCGTTCCTTATGAGCAACTGGAAGATGAAACCGTTCAATGGTGTGAGGAAATGCTTACAATGAGTCCTACTGCACTTCGTTTTGTAAAAGCGGCAATGAACGCAGATACAGATGGACTTGCTGGCCTTCAACAATTTGCTGGTGATGCAACACTTCTATATTACACAACGGATGAAGCGAAAGAAGGACGCGATGCGTTCAAAGAAAAACGTCAACCGGACTTCGGTCAATTCCCACGTTTCCCTTAATAGACAAAAGCGTAAGCGCCTTGAATAGGGGCGACAGGCATAAGAAAGACCGGCGAAGCGGCGTTTTTTTGCCGCACATAGGAGGGATGCAGTTCAATCCCTCCCTGCTGGGCTTGCTTATGACCCCGAGCCCCTAGGCGCTGAAGCTGGATGATATACAAGAAAGCTGCCTCTTACCGGGCAGCTTTTTGTCTAGCTTCGGGCGCCCTTCGCAGTTCTTTTATTCTGAATGGAGAGTGAAAAAATGATTCCAAATTGGCTTATGCAGCGCGCTTATTTGACTCCGGAAAAGGCGGCGCTATCTTTTGGAGATGACACATGGACGTTTGCCCAGTTGAAACATAAGTCCATGCAACTTGCTGAGAAATTGGCAGCCAATGGTTTGCAGGAAGGACAGCGAATTGCATTACTTGGCCCGTCCAATGCGGATATGGTATTTATCATTCATGCTTGCATGCTGACGGGACTTGAAATCGTCATGTTGAATAGTCGGCTGACGACAAAAGAATTGGAGTGGCAATTGGAGGATTCAGGTGCTGACGCGGTGATTGTTGCGGATGACATGAGTGCTGTTATCGCCAATTCGGCTGTTCGTCTATTGCCTTATTCAACGATTGAACAGAGTGAAGGGCAGCCGTTTGTTGTTCAAGATTTGTGGACAGCGGACCGGACCATCACGATTATGTATACATCAGGTACGACTGGCTTTCCAAAAGGTGTCCGTCAAACAGTCGGAAATCATGTTTCTAGTGCGCTGTCCTCCGTCTTGAATCTCGGGTTGAACGACAAGGATGTCTGGCTTTGCGCTATGCCATTGTTCCATATCAGTGGCTTCTCCATCCTTGTTCGGTCCGTTTTGTACGGAATGGAAGTCAGGTTATACGAGAAATTTGATCCTATTCAGACGGCGCAAGAAATTCGAGATGGCTCGGTAACCAGGATGTCTGTTGTCTCCCTTACGCTGGATAAAATCCTTCGTGAGCTTGAAAAGGACAATGCAATGGCTCATCCATCCTTCCAAACGATGCTTGCAGGCGGTGGATCTGTTCCTGTTGATTATTTGGAACGGGCGGTACAGCGTAACATCCCGGTCCTTCAAACGTACGGCATGACGGAAACGAGTTCGCAGACGGCGACATTGGCGGCGGGCGATGCGATGCGTAAGATGGGTTCAGCAGGTAAGCCGTTATTCTTTAATCAGATCAAGATTAAAGATATGAAAAATCCGTACGACAAAGGGGAAGTATTCATACGTGGTCCGCATGTGACACCGGGGTATATCGGTCGATTTTCAGCCGTGCATCCATTAGAGGAAGGCTGGTTACCAACGGGGGATATTGGTTATTTCGATGAAGAAGGCTATTTGTACATTGTCGATCGCCGTTCGGATTTGATCATTTCAGGCGGGGAGAATATTTATCCTGCAGAAATTGAAAACGCGCTCGTCGCGCATCCAGGTGTAAGCGAAGCGGGAGTCTGTGGACGGGAACATTCCGAATGGGGAAGTGTACCGGTGGCGTTTGTCGTAGTGACGGGGAATGTGCCGGTGGAGGAATTACGATTGTTTTGTGAGCAGCGATTAGCGCGCTATAAAGTACCAAAAGAATTCCGTTTCGTCGATAAGCTACCGCGCAATGCTTCGAATAAGTTGTTGCGGCGGGAACTGAGGGAATGGGTGGAGCAGGAGTAGAGGCGTTGGAACAGGATATACTGAGCTTTGAAATGTTCGTTGTTATTAAAGAAGAATAGAAAATTAATGAAACTCAAACCGAGTAGCATGGAGAAATGTAGGTTTGAGTTTTATTAATTTAAAGCTTTGTTTTGTTATTCATATTGAGATATAACCGATATTTTTTTTAGCATAGCCATTTTCCTATGAGGACAATGTTTGAATGTCGAAGAGACTGTAGTATGGAATGAGAAGAACGGGACCGTTAGTCCATATTTCTTTTTAGTGCTTCATAGAAGCCAAACTTGTGGAAATTGTACCACTGCTCCATCTCATTCTGTGCTTCTGGCTCTAGTGCTAAATAATACTGCTTCGCAAATTCAAGTGCTGCTGTTCCATTAGCGGTAATGATATTTTGATCACTCACTGCCTGCTCCATCCTATATGCTTCCTCATTTGTATAATTACCTTCAGCATATGACTGTAAGTCTTCTAGTCGATTACTCGTATGACTGACGCGGTTTAAGTATCGATTTTTCCCCAAAAATGTTGTGGCATCACAAATCGCACCAATGGGTACACTGTTTTCTAATCCTGTATCAATAATTTTTGTTATGCGTTTACTTTCGTCCTTACGCCAGGAATTACCACCAATTAAGACCAATCCGGAAAAGTCCAAAGGGAAATTAGTGATTGAGTAATCTGGAATAACCCTTAACCCGCCAATCGATTTAATGGGGTCTGTAGTTAGACTTAAAGTTTTAACTTCATATTTGCCCTCAGAAGAACCGTCATTTAGTTTGGCGGCTAGATAACTAAACTCCCAATCAGCAAATTCGTTTAATAAGACAAAAATAATGGTTTTTTGCACTTTAATTCCTCCTGTCAAGAATGTATGTTCCTATCATAGTAATCTTTATTAAAACAATAGTCAATAAATAGTATTCCTTTTACTGACAACCTTGTCCCATTTTGATGCTGACTTGATCATAGCGATAGCTGAAACAACCTGTTTAATCAAAAAAGCTGTCCTGCTTACCGGATTCATACCGAGTTGCAGAACAGCCATTATTTAATCATTTTCCACTCAATGCTTTCCTTAACGTTTCGATATTCCGTTCCATCAAGGACAAATAGTCTTCGTTATTTTTGATGTCATCGACTGTCAATACACCAAGATTATGCAGTGTAAGAGCTTCAGCGCCGATTTCTTTGCGCACAACTTCTGTTGGTTTGGATGAAACATTTTGTTCGAACAGGATATAGTGTACGTTTTGTTCTTTGGCCTGTTGAACAAGTGTCGCCAATTGTTTTTGTGAAGGCTCACTTTGCGAGTTCAAGCCGGCGATGGCGACTTGCTCAAGGCCATATGGATCGGCAATGTAACCAAATGCCGCATGGGAGACAAAGAACGTTTTGGATGGAGCATTGGATGCCATCTCTTGAAACTTCGCGTCGAGTTCGACTAGGTCTTTATTAAGTTGCTCAAAGTTTTTCTCGAATTCGTCTTTCATGTCAGGTGCTTTTTCAATCAGTTCATTTTTGATGGACGTTGCAAGTTCTACACTAAGTTTTGGCGAAATCCAAACGTGGGGATCAAGTGCGCCATGGTTATGACCTTCTTCGTCATGTCCCTCATCCTCGTGGTCATGTCCTTCTTCAAGCATTTCCTCAGAAATACCTTCTGCAGTCGCAATCATGTTGACATGTTCGTTTTTCAGCGTCTTTTCTGCTTTTTCTACAAAACCTTCAAGACCAAGTCCGATATAGAAGAATAGATCGGAATCTGCGAGTGCAATCATATCTTTTTGTGTAGGGTCGAATGTGTGTTCATCAGCACCCGGTGGGTAGATTGATTTAACATCGACATGCTCGCCGCCGATTCGTTCCGTGAAATATTGCAGAGGATAGACGGTTGTATAAACGGACAGTTTACCATCTTCAATTGCTACCTGTTCTTTAGTTACGTCCTTATTGCCACATGCAGCAAGTAGCAGCATGGTAAGCAATGAAATGATGACAATGATTTTTTTGTTCATTATTATGTATCCTCCGTTAAGTTAATAGTAATCGTTACGATTTAGGTAACTAGCTTTATCATCATACAAGAGAGTTGGGGATTTGGCAACTAGAAAGAAAACATTGTAGCAAAAGGGGCGGTCATTGCAATTTAATGTAAATAAAAAACGGCTCGGCAATCATGCCGAACCGCTTCTACTTTTTCACTATATTTTTTTCCGGTACTGGATCAAATCCGCCTTCATGAAATGGATGGCATTTGGAAATACGGCGCGCCGCCAGCCAAGAACCTTTGACCGCGCCATGTTTTTCGATAGCCTCGAGCCCATAATGTGAACAGGTCGGATAGAAACGACACGTAGGCGGCATTAACGGTGAAATTGCTTTTTGATACAATTTGATGATACCCATTAAGATTGTTTTCAAGTTCATAGCTCCCTATTCATGCTGTTATGTTTATTCTACTGGCTATAGAGGTAAATTAACAGGGAGATGAATTACAAGGAGAGGTTTTGTTATGTCGAAAGAACTTATTCAGGAATTGAACATTCAAGTATCCTCATGGTCAGTGATGTATGCAAAATTGCATAATTATCACTGGTACGTCAAAGGCAATCAGTTTTTCACACTGCATACAAAATTTGAGGAACTCTATAACGAAGCGACATTGCATATGGATGAAATCGCTGAACGTATTTTGACACTAGGCGGGAATCCGGCCGCTACATTGAAAGAACATCTAGAACAATCTGTTGTAAAAGAGGCAACAGGTAAAGAGCAGGCGGATGGTATGGTAAAAAATATCGCATCCGACTACGGTGAAATCATGCAATCATTGAAAAAAGGAATGGAATTGGCCGCACAGGCAGGAGATGACATGACAGAAGACGTATTGAATGCCACGTACCAAACGATTGAGAAGCACCAATGGATGCTTCGTGCATTTCTTGGTGATGGCCATAAATAATCGATTGCCCTTAAAAATAAACCTAAATTACCGATACTAAGGTAGTGAAGGAGTGAGGGCAGATGGAAATGAATTCAATCATGGCGAGCCAACTAAGAAGTTTGCAATCGCTTGTACAGATGAGCGTTTTAAACAAAACACTTACAATGAACACGAATACAGCAACAGAAATGCTAGAAATACTACCTGACCAACCTGCAGTAGCACATCCTACCAAAGGCGCTTCGATAGACGTAACAGCGTAAATCGAAACATAGACGTGCATCTCTAGAAAATGGGGATGCATGTTTTTGTTTTGATTGAACATCCTAAAAAGAAAAAAGGATGGTTTTGTATGGAGAAATATAAAATGTACGTTTCAGTTGTCAACCAGCAAGTGTATCATCATCCAGATGATTCACCGTGGGAGTACGAGGTAGAGGTGGCAAGGGAGTACGTGCCTATTTTTGATCGCCTTTTCATACAGGTCGATCAAATTGAATATCGAAACTTTCTGAAGAGCCATTTGCCGCTCTTACGTTTTCAGGATGCTAGTGGTAGTGAGGATGTGGATAATCGGATGATGAAGATCTATGCGCTCATCCATGAGTTTACGGATACCAAGTCGAAACAGTTCATTGAGAAATTACCGTACTTTCGTTAAACTAAACGAAAGGATGTGATGGGAATTCTTACATTTAGTGATGTGAACGGAGGACGTGTGGAGCTAACATTCGGGGATAATCATCTTGGAATGGAAGCTCGGCATGT
This sequence comes from Sporosarcina sp. NPDC096371, assembly GCF_044762865.1. Lineage (NCBI taxonomy): Bacteria > Bacillati > Bacillota > Bacilli > Caryophanales > Caryophanaceae > Sporosarcina > Sporosarcina sp. NPDC096371. The sequence continues at coordinate 186,333 of NZ_JBIWFE010000008.1, read as the reverse complement.
ACTTGTTGTATTGAAACAAAGTGGAAAATGGTTACTTACACGACATTCCATCCGAGGGGTGGAGTTTCCTGGTGGGAAGGCGGAACCAGGAGAGTCCATCGAGGAAGCAGCCATCCGTGAGACGATTGAGGAAACGGGCGTAACGATTCAGGATTTGGTTAAAGTAGCTGAATATATTGTGCAAAGTGACAGTACATTTTGTAAGGCGGTGTTTACAGCGAAAGTTGCCCAGATTGATGAACAGCCAACACTTCATGAAACGGAAGGCGCAATGTGGCTGACAAGCGATGAGTTGGATCAGTGTGAGGAATTGAGTTTTCATATGAAAGGGACGGGTATGGAAACGATTAGAGAGTGGGTTGAAAGGCATGAATCATGATGGCATCATCTTTCATCGCAGGCCTTATCCTTCACCAAACCCTTCCATTGCGCTGGAGGAAATCACCTATTGGTCGGATGGTTTGAAGGTCAAAGGGCTGTTAGCGGAACCTATTGCAGAAGGAAATTATGAAGGAATCCTATACTTACGAGGCGGCATGCAGCATGTTGGCATGGTACGTCCTGCGCGTATTGCCCAATTCGCATCGCAAGGATTTGTTGTGTTTGCCCCTTATTACCGCGGCAATCGTGGAGGCGAGGGTCGAGACGAATTCGCGGGTGCCGATCGGCAAGATGCAGTGAATGCGGTCGATGTGCTCAAGCAGCAACCAAAGACCAATTCGGAAAGGATTCACTTATTTGCCTTTTCACGCGGCGGTATTATGGCGCTTTGGACAGCCATTTTACGGGATGATATTACGTCAGTCGTTACATGGGCAGGGGTCTCTGATATCGTATTTACATATAATGAACGAAAAGATATGCGCCGCATGATGAAGCGGGTTATCGGCGGTACACCGAATAGCATGCCTGATGCATACCGGGAACGAACAGCACTGTTCCGTGTCAATAATATCGAAGCGCCCATCCTCATCATTCATGGGATGCTAGATACCAATGTATCCTTCCAACAAGCCGTTTTGCTTGAAGATGCTCTTCGGCAACATGACAAAGACTATGGAACTTGGTATTTTCCGGAGTACACGCATTTCATCCCTCCTGTTATGAATACAATGCTAGTTCGTGACTTATGTAAATGGATGCGAGGGAAAGGGCAATGAAAAAGCAGGTTCATAGTACAATGTAAACGATTAGCACTCTAGATGGATTATTGTTAATAGTATGACACTATTGAGGGAATATCGTTTTTAATGCAGAAATAAAGGGCTTTTTTGATGGAAATGCCAGTGTGGATATATTGGAATAAACAAAAAACAGTGTAGCACACGTGAAATGTGCTACACTGTTTTACATTATTAAGCAGTAGGTCCACCTTTGAGAGAAATATCCTCAGAAACCGTACCGAACTTTTTGAAGTTTTCACGGAACAGATCCGCTAATTCATTTGCTTTTTGGTCATAAGCAGCACCATCAGTCCAAGCATTGCGTGGGTTCAACACTTCTGTTGGAACGCCGTCGATAGCTGTTGGCATTTCAAGGCCGAATACATCGTTTGTTGTTGTTTCGACGTTGTTTAATGTCCCTGCAAGTGCTGCACGTACCATTGCGCGTGTGTGTTTCAGATCCATACGTTTACCAACGCCATATACGCCGCCAGTCCAGCCAGTGTTGACTAGGAATACTTGTGCATCATGCTCATCGATTTTCTTACCAAGCATTTCAGCATAGACTGTTGCATGGAGTGGTAAGAAAGGTGAACCGAAGCATGTTGAGAAAGTAGCTTCTGGTGATGTAATACCACGCTCAGTTCCTGCAAGTTTCGATGTGAAACCGCTTAGGAAGTGGTACATCGCTTGTTCTTTCGTCAACTTCGAGATCGGAGGCAATACACCGAACGCGTCTGCTGTTAAGAACACGATTGTTTTCGGATGACCCGCAACAGAAGGATCAACAATATTATCGATTGCTTGAATTGGGTAAGCTGCACGCGTATTTTCAGTCAGTGAACCATCATCGTAATTAGGAATACGTGTGTTAGGATCGACAACAACGTTTTCTAAAACTGAACCAAAACGGATGGCGCCAAAGATTTCAGGTTCTTTTTCCTGCGATAAATTAATACATTTAGCGTAGCAACCACCTTCAATATTGAACACACCCGTATCAGACCAACCGTGCTCATCGTCACCGATTAGTTTACGGTCTGCATCAGCAGAAAGCGTTGTTTTACCTGTACCAGAAAGACCGAAGAATAAGGCAACATCGCCGTCTTCTCCAACGTTAGCTGAACAGTGCATCGGCATAATACCGTTTTCAGGAAGCAAGTAGTTCATGATGGAGAAGATGGATTTTTTCATTTCTCCCGCATATTCAGTTCCGCCAATCAAGACAATACGTTTTTCCATCGACACGATGATGAAAGTCTCAGAATTGGTACCGTCAACAGCTGGATCTGCTTTGAAAGAAGGAGCTGATAGGATTGTAAATTGAGCTTCGTGATTCTTCAATTCCTCTTCCGATGGACGGATGAATAGGTTATGAACGAACAAGTTATGCCATGCAAACTCATTGACAACTTGAATCGCAAGACGTGAAGCCGGGTCTGCACCAGCAAATCCTTTGAAAACGAATAATTCGTCATTGCCTTTTAAATGATTAATGACCTTGCTATATAATGAATCGAAAATTTCGGAAGAGATTGGACGATTGACGCTACCCCAATCGATCTTGTCTTTAGAAGACGCTTCCTCGACGATATACTTATCTTTAGGAGAGCGCCCTGTATACTTGCCTGTTTGAGCCGTGACTGCACCATCCGCGGTAAGTTGTGCCTCCCCGCGTGCTGTTGCTTTTTCAACAAGTTGTGGAACAGAAAGCTGTACGTTCACGTTTTTTCCTAAAAGAAGATCCTTCAATTCGTCGCCAATTTTCGCTGATATCATAATTATGTACCATCCTTTGCGTATAGTCCCAATCAGTTTGGGTGACATCACATTCTTTGAATTAGTATAACACATTAAGAATAATAGTCTATACTAATTCAAACTGCAACTAATTATATGCGAAAAGCTAAAAAGAATTGACAAATATCGCTGTTTTTCGTAATATGGATACTTGAACGGATACTCTTATCCCGAGCTGGTGGAGGGGTCAGGCCCTATGAAACCCGGCAACCTGCATAGACATGGTGTCTGCGCGAAGGTGCCAAACCTGTAGCAAGACGTTTATCTGAATTCAGATAATGCCTCCGGCGGATGTCTTGTATGATAAGAGTGAAAGGTGCTTTTGAAATCATGCCCTTCACTCATGTAGTTAATACGTGAGTGAAGGGCTTTTTATATGATATCGCCCTTTATCCTCGTGTATAGAGCTCGCAGTGGCTTGTAGTTTCATTTCCTATAGGAATGGGACTCTACATGGGACATATGAGTACCGTATCAATCTCGTAGGATATAAGGAGGAACTAACATGACAAATCGTCGACTATTTACATCAGAATCAGTAACAGAGGGACATCCGGATAAAATGTGTGACCAGATCTCGGATGCCATTTTAGATGCGATTATTGCAGAAGATCCAAATGCACGTGTGGCATGTGAAACTACCATTACAACAGGACTTGTCCTTGTTGCGGGGGAAATTACAACGTCAACGTATGTGGATATTCCAAAAGTAGTTCGTGAAACGGTTAAAGAAATTGGTTACACACGTGCTAAATTTGGTTTCGATTGGGAGACATCTGCAGTCCTTACTGCGATTGACGAACAATCAGCTGACATTGCTGCGGGCGTTGACCAAGCACTTGAAGCGCGCGAAGGTTCTATGACAGACGATGAACTTGAAGCAATTGGTGCAGGTGACCAAGGTTTGATGTTCGGTTATGCTTGTAATGAAACACCAGAACTTATGCCACTTCCAATTAGCCTAGCGCACAAACTTTCACGCCGTCTTGCACAAGTACGTAAAGACGAGACGCTAGATTACTTACGCCCTGATGGGAAAACGCAAGTAACAGTAGAGTACGATGACGACAATAATCCAGTACGAATTGATACAATCGTCATTTCAACGCAACATCATCCAGAAGTGACGCTTGAGCAAATTCAGCGTGATATAAAAGAAGTTGTCATTGGCGCGGTTGTACCAGCCGAATTGATTGACGACAATACAAAATACTTCATTAACCCGACAGGCCGCTTTGTAATCGGTGGACCACAAGGGGATGCGGGTCTAACAGGCCGCAAGATCATCGTTGACACATACGGTGGCTACGCACGTCATGGTGGCGGCGCGTTCTCTGGGAAAGATGCAACAAAAGTCGACCGTTCGGCTTCTTATGCAGCTCGTTATGTTGCAAAAAACATCGTGGCTGCAGAACTTGCAGACCGTTGTGAAGTGCAACTTGCCTATGCAATTGGCGTAGCGCAACCTGTATCGATTTCAATCGATACATTCGGAACAGGCACAGTAGCGGAAAGCAAATTAGTTGAGCTTGTACGTGGATTATTCGATCTACGTCCAGCCGGCATCATTAAAATGCTTGACCTACGTCGTCCAATTTACAAACAAACTGCTGCGTATGGTCACTTCGGTCGTACAGACATCGATTTACCATGGGAGCAGACTGATAGAGCTGCTGCGTTGAAAGAACAAGCAGGACAGTAATAGAATTAAAGAAAGCACAGCAAGTGGGGCTATCCCGCTTGCTGTGCTTTTTTTTAGGTTGTTTTCGTAAGGATTGTTGATATTTAATAAAAATCGGTATAAGATTTAACACTTGTTATAATAGAATAAGTTTTGAAACATTAAGAGGATTTGACCCGTCTAACTTTAAAAGAAGGCTTAAGATCAACGCCATTTAAGCATAACCAATTTTAACTACTAAAGAAGTTGGTGAGTATATGAATCAAACCGTTAAAAAATATAAAAAGAATATTCCATATATCTATTTGATTATTTTGACGGCAGTCTTTGAAATCTATTTATTCACCAATGCTACACCGTACGAAGCAATTAATAAGATAAGGTTCTACTGTTACATTTTGATGATTTTTGCATTCATATCCTGGCGTTGGTTTCGGACATATAAACCATTTTGGGTGAATGCGGCATTCACAGGCTTTATCATCAGTTTGGTGGTTATTCAGAATTATATGCTACCCCCATTAACCTACGAGGAAGCACAAAGACTTGTCGGCGAACAGTATCAAATAGTTCCCGAAAAGACGCATATGCCTGTCTTGTGGAGTGAAAAAGGAACTGATCTTTATCTGATCATTGGCTATGTAGATGGAGAAAAAAGGTTCTTTTCTGTTAATCCTATTACAGAACAAATTGGGGAACTTGGAAATTTAGATTCCTCTCCTATCTCAAAATAAATTAATCTGGTGACACAGTCACTCATCCAATGAAGTGTTTGTTTGAGTGACTTTATAATAGGAAAAGCACAGTAAGTGGGGCTATCCCGCTTGCTGTGCTTTTTTGGTGGATTCAAACATCCGATTTACTTTTATTCTTTAATATCATGGTGTGCTTAACAATCGATAGTATCGCTATTAAACAGACGCCGAGGTAAGCAACCCATGTAAACGTACTTAGAGTTTCGGAATTGATAAATTTCATTACCGTTGAAACTAATAATATGACAGATAAAATCAACATAAATAGTGGTCTTTTCAAATAATCACTCCGTTATTTAGAATCAAAGTTAGGGTTGTACCATTGTCTTTCGGAAGTAATTTTAGCTGTATCTTCACTCACTATAATATAACAGATGTATCTTGAAAACATCATTATTTCATTTTACGGTGAAATAAATTTATTAATGAAATGTCCCATCGTTGACATAGTTTATACGACTTCAGATTCCGTGGATGATAGTGGATAGTAAACCATATTTTAAGGGGGAGTAAATGTTATACTTGTTATATAAATCTGACTGCTTTTCAATAAAATCAGTCTTCCGCCAGTAGGTCAGATTGTGGAACAAGAGGGGGCTGAATAGATGTTCAAGAGAGCTCTAATTAATTTTTTATTGTTTATCCTTACGCTAACGGTTTTACAGTGGTTATTCCGACCAGAAATTCGTTGGGGTGAGAATATTGTGCTTACAAGCATTGCATTGTTTATATTTTTTTCTGTGGAATCGTTGATTAAACTTTATAAGAAAGCTAAAAAATAAATTTCTGGCACTTTAACAAATGTTCGCGTGATACAGCTATGCCAAAATTATTCCGGATTGTGGGAAAATGAAGTATGAACTTTAGGAGGATGTTGTATGTTCGTTGTAAATGTAGAAGGAGCTATCCAATGTAATGGTAAATGGCTTTTAATTCGAAGAAGTGAGAAGGAGGAGCATGCTGGAGGTTCTCTTTCACTAGTTGGTGGGAAATGTGAAATCGAAGGAAATTCATCTGATATTCTTGAACGGACTTTAAAACGGGAAGTGTTAGAAGAAGTAGGCATTGAAGTAACAGCTCTCAGGTATGTAAATAGTTCTTCTTTTGTTACTGAATCCGGGATAAATGTAATTGATATCGTTTTCTTATGTCATCTTGAATCAGGAGAACCATACGCTAAAAGCACAGAAGAGGTTGATGAGGTTATTTGGATGACTACTTCAGAAATTCTTGCCCAAGCGGATATGCCTGCATATCTAAAGAATAACATTAAACTAGCAGAGAAAATGCTACAGAATATTTTATAATCTATTTTTGGAGTGATTCAGTTGAAGAAAATCTATGTGATACGGCATTGTGAAGCGGAGGGTCAGTCATCCGAATCTCCACTCACTGCAAGAGGCTATAGACAGGCAAGTGAATTAGCTACATTTTTTGAGAATGTTAACGTTGAACGAATTATTTCGAGTCCCTACAAGCGTGCCGTTCAAACCATACAACCACTTGCAGAACGGTTAAATGTTGAAATTGAAATGAATAGCCAATTAGAAGAACGTGTACTCAGTACAGAATCGTTCCCAGATTGGCTTGAAAAGTTAAGAAAAACATTCGATAATCCTGACTTGAAATTTGAAGGTGGAGAGTCTAGTGAAGAAGCTGCAAATCGAATTGGGGAAGTTGTAGAAGGTGTTTTCAAAAGCGAGTTTGAAAATAGTATAATTGTGACACACGGGAATTTAATGGCATTGCTTCTAAATCATTATAATAAACAGTTCGGATTTGATGAATGGGCAACCCTTAGTAATCCTGACATATACCTTTTACATTCAGATAGCAACGGGGTAAATTTTGAACGGATAAGAAATGAACTAGCGGAGTGAAAGCGATATTGATGTGTACTACAATCGGACCATTTGCTTCAGAAGGAGAGGTTAATTACGGAGAAACATTGTTGTGAGACTATGGATTACCATGCAAATTTCAAATGTGAGTTGCATATTGATCCATTTGAATGTCCTGATAAAATAATCATTTTTTCTACTAAAGATAATGACTACGGTTTGATTATTCATGATGGTGGTTCTTCGAGTATAGGAATTGAATTTTGTCCGTGGTGTGGTTCAAAATTATAATTAGTTGTTCAGCAATCGGACGCTTTACCCAAATAACAAATTGTTAGGGCAAGAGAATTAGAATTAAGTCCAATCCCAGCTAATTTTATTGGATGAGACAAGGTATCCTATTAATTCTTCTTCGAGTAAAGGGGGCGGCATTTTAATATTATACATTTAATGGAGCTGGTTCAAATAGATAAAATGGAAGTCCTTGGGGAATTGAAAATAGTAAAGGAAAGCTTATACACTACTTTTCCTTATAGAGCTACCGATAAGATACAGGAAGATTTTATTAAAGAGTTAACCGAAGAGGATTGTCTAACGGGCGATTTAAACACATATTGGATGAATATTGCAGGAAGTTTAAGTTATGTTCTTAGAGGAAATTCAAAAGAAATCCCACATGGCCAGATTGAATGGCTTCATTTATCTTTTTTTGATATTTTTCCTCAATATAGATTTTTAGAAGGAAGAGCAGCTGAATATCCAACGTTTTATGAAGTATATTTAAATAATGAAAAAGCACGGAAATTAATAATAGACTATTTATACATCAACTAATTCTTTACGGTTAGCGAGCACGTTAATCAAAAATCGGTCACGTCCTCTAGAATTGGGTTAGATTGTCGGAAGAATAACGGGAGAAATTTAAGCGAAAGGGAGTTTTTTTAATGAAACAAGCTTTACTAATCATCGATGCACAACAAGAATTAATGGACGGTAATGATAAAGAAAAAAGTGTTTTTAATAAGACTACTCTGCTGGATAATATAAATTCAGCGGTGAAAAAGGCATTGGTCTCAGATAGCTTAGTCATTTTCATACGAGACAAAGATGTTGCAGAAGGCAGTGGTGTAGGATTCGACATTCATCAAAAAATTGATATCCCCCAAGATGCCAAAATCTTTGATAAAGAGGCGACAAATTCGTTTTACGGTACTCCATTATTGGATTTTTTACAAGAGAACATGGTTGAACATCTTGTTGTTATGGGATGCAAGACAGAACATTGTATCGATACCGCTGTTAGGACAGCGACAGTAAATGGCTTCGATGTCACCTTAGTAGGGGATGGTCATTCAACAACGGATTCCCAGTCTCTAACTGCTGAGAAGATTATAGCCCATCATAATGAAATCCTTCATGGCCATTACAATGTCGATAATTTCTCAGTGGTTAGAAATACAAATGATGATCTGTTTCAACCTAATCACAGTGATTATCGATAAATGACTTTTGCACTTGGATTTGTGAAAAGGCTATAGAAAGAGGCGAATACATGAATAAAATTAAATCCATAGTTATTTGTTCAACTATCGTACTACTAATATTGTTTGGTATTACTTTTTTTGAATACCTATTTTTAAGGTTACTTGGATTACAATATAATTCAATCAGTGCTATAGTGTTATTCTTTGTACTGTATGTATTCCTTGAAATACCTCTTTCTCTCATTACAAATGCGATACCAAAAGCTTTGAAATCTGTTGGTATGATTCAATCAAGTAAGGGTTGGTTGTCATTTATTTTGAATACCAGTCTCACTTTTGTGTTAATAGAGTTAATCGATACCTTTATGGTGAATATTGAGATTGCTCTGCAAGGATCACTCATATTTGCACTGATTTCTGGTTATTTTAATTGGACATTAAGAGAAAATGACAAAGAACCACCAGATATTGATAGCAAAGAGTTCAGAGAAATAGAGAATAAATTTAATTCCCAAATGAAAAGGTAACGTTAGCACAATAACTACAGGTTATTTAACGGGCTAGAATATAGTTTGAATCTCTTGGGAGGTATAAAAGATTGGGGATACTCAGTAGTAAATGGTTTGAAAAGATGTTTTTGACTACTTGTTGGTTACTATTGATTTGGTTTATTATAGGTTTTGTCTTCGTGGGTGGCTATATTTTTCTGTTGTTCATGGAGGAACTTCAGGTAATGTGAAGTCTGTTTTCAATTATATATGTTGAACTTATGATACTCGCCTGATCTCCAGTGAAGGCGCCTGGGGTAGCCGAAGCGATAAGCATCCCCAAGCGTTGTAGATAGGATTCTTTCATTCAACGTATTTAGACGTGAAAATTTTCGACTTATATCTGATAATTACACTTTGCTACGGGGGTACTTATGAAAACTCACTATTATTTAGGTTGGTTTAGCAACTTTTTTCCAGAGAGTCTGGGCAAGGTGTTACAGGAGGACATAACTGATAGAAAATCGCTTGCTATGATTAGCTCGAATCCATCTATTAATGAAGATGACGGTGCTTTTGAACGCTCGTGGCTTGACCAGGCTGGCATTATGTTTGATGAATATCATTTAATTAATTATCGCGTACAGAAGGAAGATGCCCAAGCGTTCATTCAAAATGCTTCAGTCGTTTTCTTGTTGGGTGGAAATATTCTTAAACAAAATGGTTTTTTGATGGAGTATGAATTATCGGATTCCATTAAAAAAAGCAGAGCTGTTGTAATGGGAGCAAGTGCTGGTGCGATCAACATGTCCTCAAAATGGTTATGCTCGAAAAACTTTGGAGATAAAGTTGAAGTAAGCTCTGTTTACGACGGAATCGGCCTTGACGATTTTTCCGTCTTGTCTCATTTTGATCTAGAAAATAACATGGAGCTGGTTCAACGTGAACTGTCCCCCTTATCGGAAGAAATGAATATTTATGCGTCGAACAAAGATTGTGCAGTTCGTGTAAAGGGCGACGAAATCGACATTTTTGGCAATGTGTATTTAATTTCCCACTCAAAGATTCGGAAACTGGATGAGACGCTCTAGTTGTGGGATATCATAAGCCTAATTCCTTGTTTAAGATACGAAGGAGTTAGGCTTTTTTCTCTTTCAAAATCCTTAATGCTGTAAATTTGTACTTTTTTGACGCTAACCTTTAAGTAAACTTATTCGCAACGAGTTGTCCATTCTTATGGCTTTATTCAGAAAGGGCATTGCTAGTGGGGATAATCCTGCGTATAATGCTTTCTTTGTGAATACCAAAAAAACAGTATAGAACTATATAATGAAACTATTCCGATTACATTTCGTGTACTACATACTGGGAGGGATTTATTTTGCGGAAATGGGTCATCTTAATCATCGTTATTGTCCTAGGTGGAGCTATGTTCATCACATGGCTTGAGGAGAGAAATTTAAAAGTTACGGGTAATACATTAAATAGTATCCCGGATATTGATTCCATTGTGGTAAAGGATGGCAAAACAAAAGAAGAAGAAGTTTTAACTTTAACGAACGCAGGGACTTCTTTCTCTCCCAGTATGGCAGAAATTTATGAGTTGCCTATCATTGATTTGAAGTGGTCGGAAAGAAAGTTATTGAAAGGAGAACCAATCCTATTGGTCGAGTATTTAACAAATAATGAGGTTCGATTTTCAGTAGGTATTTATGAATTGAAAGATGAACATAAGGCTATCCTATCCAACTATAATCCGTCGGGGATAAGATCATATAGTTACAGTTATTCCCCAAAAGAAAAGAATACGACCTATATTTTTGCGATTAAAGAAAATTATCAACTGCTGGGCGTGAATGAAGGAATGAAAGAATTATTGAATATAGTAAGTTCGAAAATGGATACAAGTGATTCATTGGATTTAATTGAACTTTAAAAGCATTTTATAATTGATAAAATACAGGTGTGGGGTTGATTTGAAGAATTCTAAGATCACCTAGTTACCCCGAAATATCTGTTCGAAATCAACGAGGAGTGGTACATATGATAAAGACCATAACCGTATCGGCGACAAAATCCATTATGACTAAGTCTGGAGTTGTACTAACGGAGCCGTGGGGTTCTTCCATGTATTTTAATTCACCGATGGAAAATCGAGTTAGATTCGCAACAGAATATTTTAGAGAAATTCGAGTAAAAGGAATCCAATCCTTTATCAATTACCTTACAGTGAATGAGCCAACTGTCGATTTGTTCATTTCTCTGGAATATAATAGAAGAAATAAATATATCACAAATAATTTATCCAATCGCTTACGGTTAAAGAATTGGAAGGAATACAAAGTCACGAGTGAAGAAGTTGATTTTGAAAAGGGCTTTGGCAAAGTTGCTTTCATAAAAGATGTTTTAGTAAATGATTTGATGTTATATACAACAGATGTACTTCTCTGGAAAAATGATCGCGCCTCCAGAGCTTTATTTATTATTGTTACGAGTAAGTATCTAATCCATTTCGGGGGGAGTGGAGACGTCATCAACACACTTTCTACAGAGCCAAAGAATATTGATGACTTGAAGATGAATTATAAAGGTATTTTCGATACTGTTTATGACGCGCCTATGGAATGAGTTTATCGTATAATGACCTGATTGATAATCGCTAGCCTACAATAGTATGAAAGAGGTCGTCTAAAGTGGATAAAATCATACGTGTGTAAGGTGATGTCTTCGTGAATTCTAAAAATGATAAAAGTCTGTTTGAGGAGGATAACTATCATGCCTTTGGGTATTATTGGATTGGTATTGTTATTGGGAGTCGTTGGTTTTATTGTGTTAGTTGGTTTAGTCATCTTTTTATTAATAAAAAAGTAAGAGCTGTTGCTAGTTTAGAATGAAGTTTGATCATCAATCACTCTAAATCATTGATTTTACTACATATAGAAAGCTATCGTTTTGAATAAAGATCAAAACGATAGCTTTCTTTTTTATACTTTTTTCTTACATTTCACAAGTATGAAATTTATGGAAGGTGTATTTTTCATGTGCTTATTGGGTTCGTCAATCCCTGTAGACTCTACTAGGCCATATTTTTCGAAATCCTGTTTTATGGAGTCGGAATCATAAAAAAACATTTTCAAGCCTTCCATGACCTCGAAATAGTCTGTATCCAATTCTTTTCCTTTTCCAAACATGGGAGCTTTTTTTGAAACGGTTGTAAAAATCATATATCCATTGGGCTTTAACTGATTGTAGCAGTCTTGAATAAACTGATCTCTTTCACGCTTATTCAATAAGTGAAGAAGTGCATGGCAAAATATAGCGTCATAGCGTTTATTGTCAAATGGCATGTCAGTGACTGAGCCATGAAAAATACCCATATCAAGCCCGTTTTGTCTCGCCAAATCAATCGCTGTTTTTGAAATCTCAATACCTGTTACGTTTATTCCATTGTCTATAAAAACCTTTGCGTTTCTACCATATCCAATACCTGGTATTAGTATATCCTTAATATTATTTTCAAGGAAAAAGTCCTTTGTCACGATTGCAGAGTCTGTTGGTTCAAATCCCCACATCGTTTGTTTTTCTATAAAACTGGATTCCCAGAATTCCGTCATATATCTCTCACCTTTATGTTTTAGTTTAAATAAGTATATTACAGACTCTTTATATCTGCAATTAATAAAAACCATCTCACCTCAAGAAATCTATAGAGGTGAGATGGTTTTTAACAGAAGGCTCTGTTGTTATTTTTGGAGCCCTTTATAATACTGCCCTTTTTCAGCATACTCGCGCACAATTCGTTCCATGTCCTTGCGATCTTCTTCGTTTAGCTCGCGCACGACTTTAACAGGTGAACCGAATGCGAGTGAGTTGGCTGGAATCTTTTTGCCTGGCGGAACCAAACTGCCTGCTCCGATGAAAGCCCCTTCTCCGATTTCAGCGCCGTCTAAAATAATGGATCCCATCCCGATGAGCGCTCCTTTTTTGACCGTACAACTATGTAGTGTAACATTGTGACCGATTGTAACTTCGTCCTCCAGAATGAGTGGAACTTGTGGACTTTGGTGAAGACAACATAAATCTTGGATATTCACTTTACGTCCGATAATTACGGGTGAAACGTCACCGCGAATCACCGTATTGAACCAAATCGTCGATTCGGGACCAATCGTGACGTCGCCTGAAATGGTTGTATAATCTGCGATGAAAACGGATGGATCAATCACAGGTGTTTTACCGTTAAATGGATAAATCATAGTGTTCTCCTCTTTTCTCGATATCGTGTATAATTATCTTAACAAACTTCATGTTTTAAGAGAACCGATAAGGAGTGGATATCCATGTGGAAATGGGAAGCAGAAGGGCAGCCAAAAGCTGTTGTAGCTATCGTTCATAATGCGTATGAACACCATAGTCGATACGCATGGCTTATACAAAAACTTCGAAGTGCCGGTTTTCATGTGGTCACGGGTGATTTACCAGGGCACGGGGCAGCAGGGAAAAAGATCCACGATGAGCGGTTCGATGCATATGTTACCTATGTGAAGAAACTAGTGGAAGTCGCTTTGCATGACAATTTGCCATTATTCATTATGGGACATGGACTGGGCGCAACGATTGTGATGCGTATGATACGAGCGAAGAAATTTGAATGTGCTGGATTTATTTTTAGCTCGCCATGGTTAACACTGAAGCAGCAACCTGCGAAGTTTTCGGGGTTACTGTCAAAATTGACGCCCTCAATGAAAGTCAATCATGACATTAGCATTGAGCTATTGACGCGGAACGTTGATTTATATGTAGACGCGCACCAAGATCGACAGTATAACCCTGTTGCGACAGGTAGCTGGTTTAAGGAATTGCAGGCTTTTATGAAGTCCGTAGCCCAGTATGAAGGGACGATTCCTGACGTGCCGTTACTTGTCCATACTGCAGGGAACGATAAAATCGCAAATTCTGCACAGACAAAAAAATGGTTGATGCAACAAAACCTTTCAGAATGTCAATATAAAGAATGGAAACACCTCTATCATGATGTGTTTCAAGAACCTGAGCGTGAAGAAGTGTATCTCTATACGGAATCATTTATGAATAACGTGTTGCGGTCACTTGGATATATCGTATAAGAAACGCCAGTGCACGGCGTTTCTATTTTTATATTGGATAAACCAAGCGGATATAAAGGAATCTTTTATTTTCGAACTAAGGGAGTGTTTTATTTGACGACAATTGGATTTGTACGACACGGTGTAACGGCTTGGAATAAAGAAGGACGAGCGCAGGGGAGTTCAGATATTCCATTAGATGATGAAGGCATTGCAATGGCGGAGTATGTTGCGAAAAGGCTTGCTGAGGAACAATGGGATGTCGTTTATACGAGTCCTTTGATCCGTGCGAAAAAGACGGCAGAAATTATTCTAGAGCGTAAGCCGGGTGTTTCACTACTTGAAGACAATCGCCTACGTGAATTTGGTGGGGGCTTGATCGAAGGGACGACCGAGGTAGAAAGGCTTGAAAAATGGGGAGAGTCTTGGCGGGACCTAGAGCTTGGCGTTGAACCGAATGATGAAATTATTTCACGTGGCATGGCATTTATAGAAGATATGAAAACAGCGCATCCTGGTCAGCGGGTGTTGGTTGTCAGCCACGGAGGGTTTATCAAACGATTGGTTGGGGCACTTGTTCCTGACGAGGAGCTCGAGAACAAGCTTGATAATACATCGGTGACAGTTGTCGAACTTCAAGAACATGAAAATCTTTGTAGTTTGTTTAATTGTACAAAGCATCTAGAGCGTGAAAATTAATTGTAGCTAAACCGTCTTTCTGGAAATGGAGGGCGGTTTATTTTTCTAGGAAACTTTTTTAGTTTAGCAGGAGTCATATGAGTAGGAATAGAATACAATGTATAGGATAAAATAGTGTAAATATATTCGGACGGAGGAAATCAATTGAAGGAAACAAGCAAACGCGAACTGATTTCGTGGATACAATCGCTTGCTATTGCATTTATCATCGCGATTGGGATTCGCCAATTTTTATTTACACCGGTCATCGTTTCGGGTCAATCAATGGAGCCAACTTTTGAAAATGAAAATAAAATTGTCATATCGAAAATTCATAAAATCAATCGTTTTGACATGATTGTGTTCCATGCCCCTCATTCAACGGAAGATTACATAAAAAGAGTCATAGGGCTTCCAGGAGATGTCGTTGTCATGAAAGATGACAAGCTTTATATTAACGGCAAGGAATACGAAGAAGACTATATCCAAGCGAATAAAGAGAAGGTTTTTGAAGGTCAAAAATTAACACAAGATTTTGAAGTTGAAGTGCCGGAGGGATACTTATATGTCCTTGGTGATAATAGAAGACATAGTACGGATAGTCGGGAACTAGGCGTCATTGATGAAAAGTCAGTTGTTGGCTCTGTAGCATTCAGATTCTATCCGTTTCGTGAGATTGGGATTCCGAAGTGATGAATCAGCGTTCTTTACTTCTCGGCATTGACGGTCTTGGTGGATCTGGGAAAACGACATATGCGCATCAATTGCAGCAACAGCTCAAGCATTCAATTGTCGTTCATCTAGATGATTTTATTCATATGGAGAAGGTTCGTTATAATGAAGACTTTGAAGAGTGGTATGGCTATTATTATTTGCAATGGCGATACGATTATTTGATTGACAAACTGCTTGCGCCTTTGAAAAATGGTTTAGCGATACATGAAAAAATTGAATTATATGATAAAGAAATGGACAGCTATATCATGCAGGAAATTGAAATTCCAGTGGGAACGACTGTAATTGTGGAAGGAGTCTTTCTACAACGCCCGGAATTAAGGGCCTACTTCGATCGCGTCATCTATCTTGATGTGGATCGGGGGACGAGGCTCAAGCGTGTTATCAACAGGGATACGTATATTGGAAGTAGCGAGGAAATTGTCCGAAAGTATAACAAGCGGTATTTTCCGGCAGAAGACATGTATATAGCGCAATGCAATCCGTTAGCGTTGGCAGATGCAGTAGATCATCAAGTGAAGGAGCGAGTATTTTGGAATTTCCGAAGTTAACGACGCCACGACTTCGTTTGACTGAAGTGCAAGTGGAGCATGCCCCCGCAATGTTCGAAATCTTCTCGAACCCTGAAGTGGTGAAATATTATGGGATGGACCCATTTCAAGAGTTGGTGCAAGCTGAAAAGATCGTCCAGCATTTTAAGACTAGCTTTGAAACAAAAAGAGGTATCCGTTGGGCGATTATCAGTAAGAATGACAATCGCTTTGTCGGTACAATTGGCCTGAATAACTTAGCCTTAGGCATGAAAAAGGCGGAAGTTGGATTTGAAATTCATCCTGACTTTTGGAGAAGTGGGATAACGTCTGAGGCATTGCGGGCGGTTTTAGGGTATTCATTTGAAGAACTGGGTCTTCATCGAATCGGAGCCGTTACATTTCCTGCAAATGATGCATCTACGGGACTTTTGAAGAAACAAGGATTTCTTGAAGAAGGCAAGTTGCGAAGCTATCTGTTTCAGAACGGACACTCTCATGATGCGTTGGTGTTTTCGCTGTTACGTGAGGAATGGCAGGCTAACTGAATAGGGAAATCATAAAGAACCTCTACATTCATGTGGGGGTTTTTGGCATGCGTAGAACTGCTAAGGCGGTGATAACCACTAACTGGTTCAGGCCACGCTCACTTTTTGACCAGATTAGTCTACAAACGAGCATTCGTATGGTAAATTAAGAGCAGTGCAAGTAAAAGGAGTTTCAGCGTGATGACAGATTTTTTTGAACGAAAAAAGCAACAATTAAATATAGTGTTAAACGATGTGCAAAAGAAGGCGGTGCTGCAAACGGAAGGGCCGCTTCTTCTATTGGCATGCCCGGGTTCTGGGAAAACAACGACGATGATTATGCGAATTGGTTATTTAATTGAGGAAAAGCATGTGGATCCGAAACGCATTAAGGCTATTACATTTAGCCGGGCATCTGCGCGCGATATGACAGAGCGTTTTAGTCGATTTTTCCCTGATAGTGAACCGGTCGATTTTTCCACCATTCATAGTTTGGCATTTACCATTGCGCGTAGCTATTTGACGGCAAGCGGTACGACTTTTGATTTGATTGAAGGTGGGGGAAAAGGACGGCAGCCAGTTAATAAGGCCTTTTTATTGAAAGGAATTTATAAAGAAGTACTAAAAGAGGATTGTACAGACGATGAGTTGGCGTCATTATCTACTTTTATTAGTTCCATAAAAAACAGAATGGTTCCCCTCGAACAATGGGAGGCGTTGAAAGGTCCAGTCGATAAGGCGGGACGTATGGCGCGCAAGTATGAGCAATATAAGTCGAGGACACCAGGGCATCTGTTGCTCGATTTTGACGATATGCTAACGATTGCAGAACAGGCGTTGAGAGATGATGAGCAGCTGAGTGAACGTTTCCGTAATCTCTATGATTATTTATTGACCGACGAAAGCCAGGATACGTCACTTGTTCAGCATAAGATTGTGGAACATCTTGTGGCGCATCATGGAAATCTTTGCGTCGTGGCTGACGATGACCAATCCATCTATACATGGCGTGGTGCCGAACCGGATTATCTGTTGGATTTTAAGAAGGTCTATCCTGATGCACAAGTGCTCATGATGGAACGCAATTATCGTTCGTCAAAAGAAATTGTCGAGTTGACCTCGAATTTCATTAAGCGAAACCAGAAGCGGTATCCGAAAGACATGCATACGGAAAATGAGGCGATGGTGCCGATTTATATTCGACAACTGGATAATCCGAAGAGTCAGCTTGATTACGTGACCTATGAATTGCTAGGGGAAACGAATTTGAATGAGGTTGCCATTCTGTTTCGCAATAATTCTTCTTCGACCATGTATGTCAATGAACTGCATCGACGTGGTATCCCGTTTTATATGAAAGACGCGGATGACAAGTTTTTCTCCCACTGGATTGTGGAAGACATCTTGAATTTTATGCGACTTAGTTTCAATACGGAACGGAAAGACATCTTCGCCAAAATTGTGATGAAAATGAATCTTTTTATCTCACGGAGTATGCTGACGCAATTTGAAAATACAGCTACAACAGGGAATGTCTTTGATGCTTTTATTCAAACGGTTGATTTGAAGGACAGCCAAGTGGCAAAGATGAAGGATTATAAAAAAGGCTACGCTGTTATTCCAGATATGCGGCCAGGACGCGTGATCCAGCTGATTCGGAACGATTTGGGTTATGAGGCGGCGCTGAAAAGTAGGGCTGAAAAGTTTGGCTATCGGATCGATCATCTCCTAAGCATTCTCGATACGCTCGAAGGAATCGCCTCCCAACTACGGACGATGGTGGAATTTGCGACGCGATTGAAAGAGCTCGAACAAGCTGTTCAAAATGCCAAGTTTAATCCGGCAGAAAACGCGGTCACGTTATCGACGTTACATAGTGCCAAAGGGCTCGAATTCCGTCGCGTTTTCATGATTGATTTGTTAAAAGGGATGATTCCTTCTGAGGAAGATGAAAATGACGCGGCGATGTTAGAAGAAGCGCGTCGTCTCTTTTACGTGGGTATGACGCGGGCGAAAGAGCGGCTTGAGTTGCTGTCATACGGTCAGGACGAAGGGAAACCAAAAGAAGATTCCAGGTTTTTAAATGAAGTGCGGGGTCTCCTCCTGAAACCAAGTAAAGTGAGCAATGCCCAGACATCGGTAAAAGTTTCGAAAGCGGCTGTCCCGCTCAATCCAGACGGTATTCAACGACGCGAGGACCTCACCGTCGGAACAATCGTCAAACATCGCGTCTTTGGACAAGGTGAAATTACAGTGCGTGATGGTAATGAAATTCATATTCAATTTGGTGAAATCGACAAGCGTCTCGATCTTGAAACGGTACTTTCCCTACGGCTACTTGAAAAGGTGTCCATATGAAAAATATCCTGTGGATTGGTTTGGCTGGCATGGCGGGGGCAATTGCGCGGGTATTGCTAGGACAGTTTGTTCATAGTGATTCAGGATTTCCAATGGCAACACTGCTGATCAATCTAGTGGGGACGTTCGTATTATGTTTTATCGTTACTGGAGCTTGTCGTAAGCTCGGTGCCAATCAACAGCTACAAACTGCGGTCACGACTGGGTTTCTTGGGTCATTTACCACGTTTTCAGCATTGAGTATGGAGACTGTTTTATTGGTGGAAAGTGGACAAGTTATAATGGCTATCGCATACATAGTCTTCAGTATCATTGGCGGACTTGCTGCTGGGGCATTCGGGTTTTATCTCGGTGACAAGAAGGTGCGGACATGATGTTTTTGGATTTGGTCATGGTTGGTATTGGCGGCTTTTTGGGTGCTGTTATCCGGTATGTTATTGCAACAAAGATGAATCATTCCGCCAGTATTCCTGTTGGCACATTAGCTGTCAATCTCACCGGCGCGCTATTGATTGGGTTCGTCTTTGGTATGGAATTATCAAGGGGCTGGACATTATTGTTGGCTTTGGGATTTGCCGGCGCACTCACGACATTTTCGACGTTGAATAAAGAACTTATAGAATTGTGGAGAAATGGTAAAAAGGCTCATGCTGTATGCTATTTGTTGGTGACCTATGGCGTGGGCATCATGCTGGCGGCGCTCGGGTATGTAATCGCTAAATAAGTAGGTGCCTCCATGGCATGGACCCCTACAAAATGGATTTGATTTAATCAAAAAAGGATGAATGAGAATGGCAAAAAGAGAAAAGAAAAATAATATAAGCAACATCATAAAATCACTAGTAGTAATTGTTGTCGTTGCAATTGCAGCCATCTTTTTCCCAGAGTTATTTGCGGAAGAGGAAGAGACACCTAGTCAGTCCGATTTAATACCAGTGGAGCTGGTCAAGACGATTGACGGGGATACGATTAGAATTAAGTACGAGGGCAAGGAACAAAATGTTCGTTACTTGCTCATTGACACGCCTGAAACGAATCATCCGCAGCTTGGCAAACAGCCTTTTGGTCAGAAAGCGAAAGAACGTAATACAGAGCTGATGAATAGTGGAAAACTCGAAATCGAATTTGATATCGGAGAACGAGTTGATAAATATGGTCGATTACTAGCCTATATTTATATTGATGGCGTGAGTGTTCAAGAGAAGTTGTTGGAGGAAGGATTGGCACGGGTAGGCTATGTGTACCCACCAAATACGCGCCATCTTGATGCATTTGAAAAAGCACAAGAGAAGGCGAAGACAGCGGGCATTGGCATTTGGACGTTGGAAGACTATGTAACAGAGCGTGGGTTTGATAGTAAGACGTATCCGGAGGGGAAATAGAAGAGCGATCAATATGGAGGAGCCGCTTGTAAGGGTCCGTGGAAGGCACATGAACTTATTCATGTGCCTATTCGATTTTTTGCGGTATCTATAAATACTTCACTTTTATCATGCAATCTTTACTTCATCTTTATTTCATCATCATCCTATCTTCATCTATAAAGATTATTCTACATGAAGAAGATAGTAGGGGTGTGACGTTTGTAAGGGATTCATATCCTGAAGTAAAGGAACACGAAAAAATTGCGAAAACCGAGTTAGTAAATGAAACGTCTGATTGGGTAAGATAAAAAAAGGGTAAAGCTTCTAAAGAGGGTGAGGGATAAAGATCATGCAACCAAAAATATTAATAGTGGAAGATGAAGCCATTTTGCGCGAAATTATTAAAGATTACTTATTAAACGAAGGCTATGAAGTTTTTGAAGCAATCGATGGAGAACAGGCATTATCTTTATTCAGTGAACATGCGTTTCATTTAATCATTCTTGATATTATGTTGCCGAAAGTCGATGGATGGTCTGTTTGCCGAAGAATTCGTAAGGACTCAACCGTCCCAATCATCATGCTTACGGCCCGAGTGGATGAGGACGATACGTTACTGGGGTTTGAATTAGGCGCAGACGATTATGTTGCGAAACCATACAGTCCTCTCGTTTTATTAGCTAGAGTAAAACGCCTTCTGAAAAATCGGTATCAATTGAATGAGTCAGCAAAAGATACATTAACAACAAATGGGGTTTTTGTAGACTTTACCTCACGAACAGTGACGGTTGATGGAGAGAATATCAATTTGACGCATACCGAATTTGAGATCTTAACGTACTTAATGCAAAATCAAGGTATTGTTATAACAAGAGAACAACTATTAGTAAAGATTTGGGGTTATGAATACAACGGTGACGATCGAACAATTAATACACATATGCGTAATTTACGCACGAAATTAGGCCGTAAGTCTAAACTGATTACAACGATTATACGCACAGGTTATAAATTCGAGAAAAGCCTATGAAAAGTCGGATTGTCTTCAAGTTATTTCTCCTAACCACTGCTTTATGTTTGTTAATTACAGGCACAATATATATTGGTCAAACAATCTTCTTTAAGCAATATTATGCGAATCGTAAGGTAGATGACCTGACAACAAATATTCAATCCTTTATAAAAAAGTATGAAGAAAGTGATGGCAACATTCAAGTCACTCAACAATTAGAGCAAGAGTTTTATCGGAATCATAATGCATGGATAACACTATTAGATCACAATGGGGCTATAAAAACAGCGAATGACTTTTACGTAGAACTTAGTATAGAAAGTACGTTAATGCCCTTAACCGATCAAACCATTACCATTCCACTTTATCACTTAGTCAAAGTAGAAGATGCTCTGAAAAATGAGCCTACACTTTCGATAGGTGATATTGTAGAGCTTTATACTATTGAAAAAACTAATAATGTAGTTCCATTTTATTTGAAACAGAATCAGGAAAAGGCTGTTTGGATAAATCAGCCTACTTGGTCAAAATTAAGAGATTTCTTTCAAATTCAAAAAGAAATATCAATTTTGGAGGATTATCTTGCTAAATATAATTATTTAGAAGAAAAAAATTCGGATATTCAAATAAACCGGATAATAGGAAATGTGATAAATGTTCAATTACCTGATATCAATAATGTATCAAGTACTATTTATAACAATAGTTTGTTCATGGATCGCATTAATGAATTTCAGACGAACTTATTATTCAATCGTAATGATGAAAAGCCTGGAACGATCAAAACACTCGACTTTCAGCAAAATGATATTAAGTATAAGATTTTTATTGATACGATAACAGATCGAAATGGCGAAACAAACTATATCTTTGCAATGGCGTCACTCCAACCAGTGGACGAAGCTGTGCAAATGGTAAAGGACTATTATGTATATATAATTGTATTTGTTTTATTGCTCACACTGCTAGCCTCTTTTTATTTTTCAATTAAGATTGCCAGACCATTATTGAAAATAAATAACACAACAAAAAAGATTGCAAACTTAGACTTTACGGAACGAATTGAATATCATTCCAACGATGAAATCGGCGATTTATCGAAAAATATAAACCTTCTTTCTAATACGCTTCATGCACACATTGAACAATTAAACAAAGACATCGAGAAAGAAAAGCAACTAGAATATACAAGAAAAGAATTTATTTCAGGGGTTTCACATGAGCTAAAAACACCGCTTAGTATTATGAAAAGCTGTATTTCAATACTAAATGATGGGGTTGCCAGTCATAAGAAGGATTATTATTTTGAAGCATTGGATAAAGAAGTCGACAAAATGGATCATATGATTGTTGATATGCTCGAATTGGCGAAATTTGAATCAGGCACCTACAAAATGAAAATGGAAACGTTTTATATAGATGAGGCTATTAAACAAATCTATGAAGGATTATTAATGGAGATAACCAAAAAACAACTTCAAGTTTACATGGAACTCTCTAATGTTGAAGTGATTGCTAATCAGCAGCGTATTAAACAAGTGATTACAAACTTTGTTATAAATGCCATACGTTATACTCCGGAAAAGGAAGCTATTTTTATCACGACAATTGAGGAAGATAAACAGGTGAAAATATGTATTGAGAATAAAGGTACCTCTATCTCAAGTGATCAAATTGATAAAATATGGGATCGTTTTTACCGAGGAGATATGTCTCGACACCGTTCAGAAGGGGGAACAGGTTTAGGGCTTGCAATTTCTAAAAATATTTTAGAGCTTCATGGGATGGAATATGGAGTCAGTAATACGGAGGATGGGGTATTATTTTTCTTTTATATAAATAAAAAAATCTAAAAGGATAAACATTTGAGAGGCCAGTTAAGATGGCCTCTCAAATGTTTTATATTTTATTCCAACCTTAATCTTGTACCCGAGCAATTCAGATTATATTAAAAGTTTATCACCTTAGACTTTTCAGGTGATATGCCTAGTTTAATCGGTCTTTTAGTTACAGTTTTACTACACGATTTCACTTAATATCAGTTTTCAAGCTTGGTAAAGTATTTTTAAAAAAACAAAAAAATGATTTCAAATTTATATAATCTTCATTTCATCTTTACATTGTTCGATTATATTTGGTTTTGTAAGAAAAAAAATGAAATGAGGGATTAAGATGGGTAAAAGGAATTTAATCACTGCACTTAGTATTTCAACAGTATTATTAGTAGGAGGTGGAAATGCCTATGCTAAACAAATTCAGATAGACGAGTCAGTAAAACCTGTACAAATAGTTAACAAACAAACGAATGAAACTACAACACAAGAAAGTAAAGAACTACCAACTCAATTTAATGTTACTGATGAGGCTTTTTTCACAACGAGTGGTCAGCCTGATTACTTTGCTAATGAATTTTTAAATAATAAAGATCTATTTTCTTTATTAAATATGAATGCAACAGAATTAAAACAAGAATTAGCAACTGGTAAATCGGTTGATGAAATTGCATCGTCTAAGAATGTTTCTACACAACAAGTGATTGAGGTCATTGCGAAAGCACAGATTGAGGTGCAGATTGCAGATGGAGAATCTGGAGAAGGACATTCAAAAGATATTGAAGTGAAAACATTGTCAGTAATTGAGCACAAAAATAATTGAGCACAAAACTGAAATACCTTGGAACTAATAAGAAAATCTAAAAGAGCATCTATTTGAGAGGCCACATAAGAGGGCCTCTTTTTGTTTTGTCTATTTTATAGAGGCTGAATTTAACAAACTAAAATATCTTTATATTATCTTTATCCCACTATCATTTCGTCTTTATTTAAGTCGTTTAATATAACTAATGTAAGCGAGTTTGAGTTTGATAGTGAGGAGAAATCAATAATGAAAAAAAAGAAATTGTACCTTTTGTTAGTTGTAGTTTTTACTGTTTCAACTTTTTTATTAATTAAAATGAACGATAGTAAATTCATAAAAGTTGAAGGAAAGACAGCATACGCGGAGGGGATACACAAAGACATAAAAGGATTAACAACAGAAAAGGTGTTAAAAGGGAAAACAATTATTATTGACGCTGGACATGGTGGAAAAGATGACGGGTCTAGTGGACAAAGAGGGACCCTAGAAAAAGATGTAACGCTTAAAATGGCAAAGGAGATTCAACGAGAATTTGCAAAAAAGAGTGACGCTACAGTGATTCTGACACGTGATCAGGATGATTCTGTGACCTTGGGAAATCGAGTGGAGCTTGCAAATAAGGAAAATGCCGATCTCTTTATAAGTATTCATTTTGATGCTTTTACTTCAAACGATGTGGAAGGAATTACAACCTATTACAATAAGGAAGAAGATTTGCGTTTAGCTACATTAATCCATAGCTATTTATTTAATCAAGATATGGGAACTAGAGATAGAGGTGTAAAACTTGGTGATTATTTTGTACTTAGAGAAAATACACAACCATCTATTTTACTCGAACTTGGATTTATCTCAAATAAAGAGGATGAAAAGCGAATAATTTCACAAGCATTTCAAACAAAGGCATCTATAGCAATAGTGGAGGGCGTAATTGAGTATCTGTCTAAATAATATTAATTCCTACTATTTTTGCATAAACGATATCCACCCATCTAACTTTCTCAAAACAGTAAAGGAGTCTTTAGCATGACTAAAACGCACCGAAAACGGCGTTCCTCCTGGAGGGATGTTACATATTCAATCGCTTTCATCGCACTAACTGTATCAGTCATTTATTTAACTTCATTCTCAACTACAAACGAGGCTGCTTCACCCACGGTTGTAGTTGAGACAGAGGAGGAAGAAACACCCACACCACCTCAAGAAATAGAGTCCTCTGCCAATCAAGGCGAAGACATTAAGCGAGTCGCTCTCACATTCGATGATGGACCCGACCCTATAGTGACTATGCAAGTTCTTGCAACGTTGGCTAAATACGATGCAAAAGCAACATTTTTCATGCTCGGTAATCGGGTCGAATACTATCCGGAAATCGCAAAAAAAGTGCAGGAAGCTGGCCATGAGCTTGGGAATCATTCTTGGACCCATCCAAATTTGACAAAAGCGAGCGCAGAAAAGATACAGAGTGAAATCAATGCGACATCTGCTATTATTGAAACCATTACTGGCCAGAAAGCAACTGTGTTCAGACCTCCTTATGGTGCAGTTAACGATACTGTTCGCGGTCAAACAAACTTACCTGTCATTCTATGGGACGTTGATACACTTGACTGGCAACACCGTGATCCAAACCAGCTTCTTACTAACGTGAAAAGTACGACGAAAGACGGCAGCACCATCCTTATGCATGATATCCATCAATCAACAGCAGACGGACTTGATGCAGTTCTAGCTTACTTACAAAGTGAAGGCTATACCTTCGTTAAATTTTCAGATTTAAAATAAGCGGTTACTCCCCCCCCGAGACCAGAAGTTCAGGGGTGGCAAACTTGAAATTGTGTTTGTAATTGGCGAACGGTTTGATAAATACGGTAGATTACAAGTATACATTTACGTGGATGGTGTGAGTGTTCAAGTGAAGTTGTTAGAGGAAGGACTGGCACGTGTAGGTTATGTGTACCCACCAAATACGCGCCATCTCGATGTGTTTGAAAAAGCACAAGAGAAGGCGAAAAAAGCGGGCATTGGCATTTGGACGTTGGATGACTATGTAACAGAGCGCGGATTTGATAGTAAGACGTATCCGGAAGAGAAATAGAAAATGGAATTGCCGCGGCCTTTTAGGTTGTGGCGATTTTTAATTTATCTCCATTTGCTAGTTCGTCAAACACGGTTTGTAAGTGACGAATCCTAACGAGAATTGGCTAGATATCAATGCGTAAAAAAATTATTACGCGTATAATGTTCTAAAGATTATGAAACTAACATGTAAAATAGCGATTGGTGTCGTATAATGGACAAAGGGAGTCCCACATCTAGTCAGAAAAGTTTGTATTTAATTACTTGCTTATTACGACTTTTGATAGTTACTCCTTTTTTTATTCTTGTAAAACCTTATGTAGCAGGTTATGAAGTTGATGCAACCCTACTATTGCAACTTACCTTTTTAGGTTAGTGTGCAGCGGGTGATTAGTTAGTGGTACATGTTCTATTTTGCCAGACAATAATCGTCTGATCATTGATTCTTGAAGAGTAAGGAAGGTGCCATTTGAAAAATAGTAAATCTATTTCGATGAGGGAACGCGTATCCAGTTTTTATATATATTCTATTTGTTTTCTTGGTTTGCTTGCTTTTATCGCCTCTTTAGTTATGAGCGAAGTACCTTCAATCCCCCTAGTCTTCGTGCTATTAGCTCTATTTATGGGGGTTGTTGAGTATTTTCCTATCCGTATTAGTAGGGGAGGGATTACGCTTAGCCTTACACTTGTATATCCAATTATTTGGGAGTTCGGTATACATCTAGCGGTTATTGCTTGTGTATGTGCAATGGTAATTACTCATTCCCTTCGCCGTTTGGCCATGCAAAGGACACTTTTTAATGCTGGCCAGTTTGCCATTTGTCTTGTTTTGGCTGATTGGTTTGCCAATAAAACGCTGTTTATGTTTGGGATGAATCTGCCATTTTTATATGAGGGATTAATAAGTTTGTTTGTATTCAGTGTATTTTTTTGCTTGTTCAACGCACTTTTTTTCGATCTATTAATGGTGCTTCTACCACAGCCCTATCCACTTGAACAGTGGCATATGAAAAATATGATCGCATTTTTCAGTACAAGTTTTTGTTTGCTCTATGCCGCGCTTATCTATCTTTTAGAACATCAATATGATGGTAAAATGGGTGGAATTGCCACTTTGTTCTTCTTTTTTCCGCTGGTAGCCATTTGTATTTTGAGTTCTTTTTCTCGGCAAATCCGGATTGAAAAAGAGCGATTATATGAACTTTTTTCCATTACAACGGAGTTTAGCCAGGGATTGTCTGCTGGAAACTTACAGCAGATGAAACAAACACTCAATGGATTCTTAGGCATTCAGGCATATGCTTTATGGACAAATGATGAGGGGGATTGGAGCCTTCTGCTGAAGGATGGGGCGGTATATCCCAATTGCCCAAGTGCGTCTGGGGCACAACCGGATTTTGAAAGTATATCCAAAAACTTTGTGATCCCTGATTGGAAAACGGGGATGGCTCCGGGGGATGAAGTATTTGAAAATGTTATACGCTCACTCGTTTACTTACCCCTGATCGTCAATCATGAGTTGGTTGGCATGTTTGTTGCAGGGAAAAGCAGGGCGGCGAGTTTTATTCCTGAAGATATCCAGTCATTAGCTACGTTTTCCAATCAATTGGGCGGTTTACTCAAAACACAGTCTCTCATCTTCGAACAGGAAAAACGAATCATTCTAGAAGAGAGAAATCGACTTGCGCGTGAAATACACGACGGAATCGCACAAGTATTAGCAGGGGTCATATTTCAAATGGAATCAGCCCAGAAGCAGTCCGCCAATCCATCAGGAAACTTGAATCAAGTGGTAGACAAAAGTATAAAAAAATTAAGGGAAAGTCTTGGGGATGTTCGATATTCTATTTATGCTTTAAAACCGTATCCTACCCAAAGGTTAGGGCTAAAACAAGCTATTGCAGATAAAGTTCAAACTGTTAAACAAGAATATGATCTGGATATTACCTATCATGAAAAAGGTCGTTCTCGAACACTCAATATTTCAATAGAAAGAGCTATTTTCGATACTGTACAGGAAACCTTACAGAATATTACAAAACATGCGAAAGCAGATAAGGTCGACGTTCTTTTAAGTTACCAACGTGAACACGTGCTGTTAAAGGTGAAGGACAACGGAATTGGCTTTTCCTTGTTTGAATCGATGATCAAAACGAAGCATGAGCCCCATTATGGCATCCTGCATATGAATGAGCAGGCTGAACAGCTAGGTGCAACCCTACAGATTGATAGTTCCGTAGGGAAAGGGACAGTCATTACATTGTTAATTCCAGATTCAGAAACAGGGGAGGAATATTATGATTCAAATATTATTAGTAGATGATCATACAGTCTTGCGTGATGGAATTCGGAGTATATTGGAACCTGAAACTGACATCAAAGTTGTAGGGGAGGCTGTTTCTGGGGATGAAGTGTTGGAGAAAGTAAAGGAGTTCAAACCGAATTGTATTTTGATGGATATCAATCTACCAGGTAAAAATGGCATTGAGGTCACAGCACTGGTGAAAAGCCAGTACCCGAACTGTCGAGTACTCATGTTAACGATGTTTGAACATGATGAATACTTGATAGAAGCACTTCGAGCGGGGGCAGATGGCTATTTGTTAAAAGATTCATCATCTGAACAGGTAGTGGCGGCCATTCGAATGATTGCACAAGGAGATTCTGTGATTCATCCTCGTATGACGAAAAAGCTAGTCACCTATCATCAAGAACCAACGGAAACGATACTGTCGGATCGCGAAAAAGAAGTTCTATTGGAATTGGTTAAAGGTCTTAGTAATAATGAAATTGCTGAAGCCTTATTTATCAGTGACAATACTGTAAAAATACACGTCAATAAAATTTTCAAAAAGCTGAATGTGAAAAGTCGTACACAAGCAGTCATTTATGCCGTTCGGAATCAGCTGGTCCCCTTTTCTTAAATTTAGGCTATGTTACGCGGCAACACAGCTAAATATCGTCGAATAAGAAAAATATGTTGGCCCGCTTGTTCCAGTTTATTGTAAATGAGACAAACAATAAACTTCGACGAACGGCTTCTTCTTGCTAACTGTTTATTGCGAACATAATTGAGTGAACCTTCATACTTTGAAATAGTGCAATAGACTATTTCAATAAATGAGGAGGATAAACTGTTGAATTTTAAAGCAGAGCCAGAGATGACGCCTCATCCCATTCTTTTAGAGGCAAGACAAACTGCCTTAAATCAAATTTTAATGACGTATGATAAGCGGACTGACTTAGCTTCAGCCACAAACGTTGAGAATTATTGGATTAGAAGTAATATGCCTGTTGGTTTTGCGAGCGTAGGAATGAAGGATGCTCTAACGGCAGAGAACGCAATCCGCCCTGATATGGCAGTGATAACACCTGCTGACAATTCTATGATGAGATACTTCATGACTTTTAGGGTTAATGCAATCTCTGGTGCAATGTATACAGTGCTTCCTTGTTTTGTTAACTTAGAGGGGATGTCTGGGTTTAGGGGAGAAAACTGGGCTCCCCTTAGCAGAAATATGTTTATTGGCATGTAGTTCAGATGTTGATTTTCGAGATACCCTTTTCGACATCTTAACTATAAAAAACGTAACTTAAATTTGTTATTGAGCTAACTAGAAACGATAGTTAAATTAATCGCCTTTTCATAGGGCGTTTTTCTTTTGGGGGCAAAAACAACATTAAGAATAAACATATATATGTTTATTGAAAGAATCCTATCTACAACGCTCGGCGCTTAAGGAAGGATTGAACTGCATCCCTCCTAAGTCTTATCGCTTCGGCTACCCCAGTAAGGCACCTTCGCTGGAGATTAGGTGAAAATCATAAGTTCACTATATATAGCCTAAATTAGTAATGTCCTGTACCTTATGATTCTACTTCAGTACTAGTAATCAGACTAGAACTTTAGTTGTATCGCGCCTAGAACTAACAGCTGGCAAAGTTACTTCCTGTGTTCTATATCCAGAAAAATTGGACTATGCGATGATAAGAACAGTAAAGGTTAACGAGTTCACATAAATTTTTCTGAATGTGGCTTGTTTTAGGCAAGGAAAATAGCAATTACATAAGAAAGAGGGGATGCGGTATGATGAGGAAGAAATTCAGTATAATTCTGAATGGATCGTTAGCGGTCGGGCTGTTATTAACTCAAGGGGTCTCGAGCTGAAGCAATAAACAGTAAACTTAATTTCATCAGGCATGTTCATATCTCAAGTAGACGGTAATTAAAAAGTCGTGATTCAGCAGTCATAGCCCTGAATTCTTGAGGGCTAAGACTGTTTTTATTTTTAGGCTCATTTGTTATTGGAGGGCTATCATGATTCGAATATTAGTAGTGGATGATCATAAAATCTTGCGTGATGGCATTCGGAGTATATTGGCTCTTGAATCTGACATCCAAGTTGTAGGAGAAGCTGTTTCTGGGGATGAGGTGATGAAGAAAGTAGGGGAATTTCGACCGGATTGTATTTTGATGGACATCAATCTGCCTGGTAGAAATGGAATTGAGGTCACATCTACCGTGAAAAAAGAGTATCCGAACTGTCGCGTTCTCGTTTTAACTTTGTTTGAGGATGAAGAATACTTGTTGGAAGCGCTTCGGGCGGGGGCAGACGGCTATTTATTGAAAGACTCATCATCTGACCAAATAGTGGCAGCCATACGAATGATTGCACAAGGAGATTCTGTCATTCATCCTCGCATGACGAAAAAGCTGGTAACGTTTCATCGCCAGGAACCAACCATAAATAAGCTAACAAAGCGTGAAAGAGAAGTGCTAATTGAACTGGTTAAAGGTCTTAGTAATAAAGAAATTGCTGAAGCTTTATTTATCAGCGACAAGACTGTTAAGATCCATATCAATAAAATTTTCAAAAAGCTGAATGTGAAAAGCCGTACACAAACAATCATTTATGCCGTTCAACATCAACTTGTTCCCATTTCTTAACGAAAGAATGGCTTACATATGATGATACTGCTTTTTCACTAGTACTTTTGTTTTAACAAGTGTACAACCAATAGTCGCTAAATTTACATCCTTCATTATATATTCGTAAGATTAAAAATGTGGAATGATAAGGAGAGACAAGTTAGCTAGTTCACATAATTTTTTCTGAAAGTTTCTTGTTTATAAGGGACGTTAGTTTGGGAAAGAGAAATGACAATTACATTCGAAAAAGGGGATGCGGTATGATGAAGAAAAAGTTCAGTAAAATTATAACAGGATCGTTAGCTGTTGGACTATTATTAACGCAAGGTACTCCGTATAATGTTTTGGCAGAAAGTCCATATGAGCTGAAATCGGTTGAAAATGCGGAAGAAATTCTAAAAAGCCTAACAGACGAACAAAGAAAGGCGTTAGAGCAACTAGAAACCAGTACAACTTTTACCATATCACCGGATATTGATACGAACAGCCCTCAATTAGTCAAAGTCATCGTGGAATTCGATCAGGCGCCAGCGCAAATTGAAGTGATGAAGCAAGCGGCGAAAGGAAAAAAACTATCTTCTGCTGCTGCAAATGAAAAAGTGGAACAGTCACAAAAAGCATTTAAAACGCATGTGCAATCATTGAAAGTGCAGAAGGACTTGGCTACATACAAAGCCGAAGACATCAACATTACTAGAGAATATAAAAAGGCCATCAATGGTGTAGCCATGACGTTGCCTGGTACAGCTGTCCAAGATTTGCTGCAATCCGGTGTCGTCAAACATGTCTTTAAAGATTACGAGGTAAAAGTGGACCCGCCGGTAGAAACGAAAGAAGCTGTTGATCCTAAAATGGCCGATAGTATTCCACAAATTGGCGTGGACAAGCTACATGGCGAGAATATTAAGGGGAAAGGGATTAAAGTCGGTGTACTGGATACAGGCATTGACTACAATCACCCAGACTTAAAGGATGCTTATAAAGGCGGCTATGATTTTGTAGATGATGATGCAGATCCGATGGAAACGACCTATCAGGATTGGCTTGATGCTGGCAAGCCAGTAGTCCCAGGTCGTGTGTACTACACGAATCATGGAACACATGTCGCAGGGACGATTGCAGCCCAGCAGAAAAACAATGTGGACTATGCGGTAAAAGGGGTAGCACCTGAAGTAGATTTATATGCGTATCGAGTATTGGGAGAATGGGGTGGAGGAGATTCAGCGGGAATCCTTGCGGGAATCGATCAAGCGATTACAGATGGCATGGACGTCATTAACTTGTCTCTTGGCGCCGCGACCAACAATCCGTTATACGCCACTTCTGTCGGAGTAAATAATGCCATGCTTTCAGGTGTGGTGACTGTCGTTGCTGCAGGCAACAACGGACCGGGTGAAAAAACGCTTGGTTCTCCAGGGACAGCGGCTCTCGGTATTTCAGTAGGAGCAAGCGATGTTTCCATGACCATACCTACATTTAGCGGGAGTGTGTTTACGGATGAAAATGATAATTTGCAACGTCTCGGCGAAGAACCAGCTCATAAATTAGAAGATTCAAAGCCTGTTGGCGATGACCTTTCTTCTCAAGGAGAAGATTCAAAGCTTGTCAGTGATGATCTTTCTCCTCAAATAGATAGTTTGAAAGGATTCGACAAAGATTTATCCTCTAAATTAGAAGATAAGAAAAAAGGCTTGTCTCATAAATTTGAAGACTTGCAACTGCTGGGCAAGGACTTTTCAGACCAATTAGAAAAGTTACAAGGACAATCTATACCGATTGTATTTGCGGGACTTGGTAAAGCAAGTGATTTCAAAGGAAAAGACATCAGCGGGAAAATCGCCTTAATTCAGCGCGGGGAAATCACCTTTGATGAAAAAATCATAAATGCCAAAAACGCTGGAGCTAAGGCTGTAATTGTGTACAACAATGCCGATGGGCAAATACCATCCTACTTGGGTGAGGTCGTCGGATTAATTCCATCTTTCCGCCTGTCAAAAACAGATGGTGAGCGGCTAAAAGAGCTAGAAAATGGTTCTTTCACATTTGATACGTTAAGGAATACGAAAACAGAAGGCGATCATTTAGCAGATTTCAGTTCACGTGGGCCGGTAGAAGGCAATTATGATATCAAGCCGGATGTAGTTGCACCAGGTGTGTCCGTATTCTCCACGACACCGGAATTTATCAATGATCCGCAAGAAGGCATTAATTATGACAATGCCTATGTCCGTATGTCGGGGACATCGATGGCCTCGCCACATGTGGCAGGTGTAGCCGCATTGATTTTACAAGAGAACCCAGAATACACGCCTTTCGATGTGAAATCGGCACTTATGAATACGTCGGATGATTTACAAGGGGATAATTCTGTATACGAAGTGGGCGCGGGACGAATCGATGCCCATCAAGCAGTTCATACAGATACATCCATCAAAGTATGGGATAAGACTCAAAATATCGAGAATGGAAACATCGTAGAAATTGATGAACTAACGGGCTCCATTGTATTCGGCAAACATTATAAAAAAGACGATCAACCCATTGAAGCAAGTAAAAAGATGACAGTTCAAAACAACGGTGAGGAAGAAAAATCTTATACACTTGAAGTGGAGTATCACGGTGAGCGTAAAGGTATTCAAGATGCGGTGAAGAACGGTGTTACAGTGGATGTGTCTTCATCGATAACGGTGGGAGGCGGCCAGGTACAAGAACTTCAGCCAAAAATTACGATACCAACTAACGCTGCGGACGGAAGATATGAAGGGTACATTCATGTGACCAATACCAACAATCCAGACGAAACCTATCAAATTCCATTTGCTGTGATGGTGACGGAAAAAGGATTTGATTATGTCAAAACGTCTAGACCATCCGTCACAAATATGACGCCTTTCTGGGAGCTCAATGACACATTCGTTCATGTCATCATGAAGATGAATAGCCCAATGAAAACCATGGATGTACTTGTAAAAGACAGTAAAACAGGAAAAGCTGTTGGGTTCTTAGGAACAGCGGATGTGAGCCGATTACTTACAGATGCGGAAACTTTTATTCCGGCTGCGTTTGGCGGTTTGGTCTATCCATTTACAAATGATCCTTCTAACCCAATCAGTGATTATACTGTAAAGCTCCCAGCAGGCGATTATTTACTGGAACTGATTGCGCACGATGCGGAAGGTGGAACATATGCTTTTGATAATCCGCTGATCGTGGATAATACAGCACCAGTAGTGAACATGAATATCAAACCGGGTGTAATCGAAGTCAATGATTCTATGTTTACAGAAGAAGATGGCCAAAGAGCAGTGTGGCTACATGGAACAGCTAAGGATGCGACAGTGGATCTATTGCAAGCTAAAGGGGTGGACATCGACCAATCATCCAACTTGATGGCTTACTACGCAAACTCTGGAATGGTAAGCGGGTTCTTCCCGATCGAGTCAAATGGAAATGTGAAAATCGGAATTGAAGCGAGTGATTTTGCAAAACAACCTTTGAATTTGAGATTGAGAGCGTCTGATCTTGCAACTGCAGTTGATACACAAACCTATTTCTTCCTAAAAGAAGGGACGGAATTTGCTACTTCCAGTTATGATAAGACAGAGTTGAAAGTTGGCGATAATGTTACGATGACACTCAGCCTTAATAATGTGAAGCAGCTTGTCTCCGGAGAATTTAATGTTGGGTTCAACAAAGAATTGTTCAAGTTTGCGAATGTGAAGTTGACCAATGAAGTGAAAAAATATGGAAAGGATAAAGGTTTACAGGTAACACTTCGGGAGCCTGTTGTGACGGAAGGTGCAACTAGTAATACTGTGAATATCGGTGCTTCCATTACTGGAAATGTATTCAACGGACTGGACGGAGATATGCCATTCCTTAATGTAACATTTAAAGTTATGAATGATGAATACTACAATGACCTACCTGGATTTATGGTGCAGAAGTCGACTTATAAGAAGTCGGGTCAAACAGCAGACACAAATATTCCTTATTACAACACTGTACAGCTTAAGATGATTTCTAAAAATACACAGGTGTATGGAAACATCTCGCCACAAGCATTTCTGATTCCTGG
The DNA here is from genome assembly GCF_044762865.1 of Sporosarcina sp. NPDC096371. NCBI lineage: Bacteria > Bacillati > Bacillota > Bacilli > Caryophanales > Caryophanaceae > Sporosarcina > Sporosarcina sp. NPDC096371. The sequence goes on along the minus strand of NZ_JBIWFE010000008.1, from coordinate 151,088 downwards.
AGGACCAGGGCAAGGAGAATACTTGAAAAAAGCGGATTACTCAAAAATAGGCGCACAAGTATATGCTCTTTCAAGAAGCGGTAAAAAGTATCCAGGAACAATTGAAAAGAATGGAACTTACAAGATCAATGATATCCCGGCTAGCGATCAAGAATATTCAATCGTTTTCGATATTCCGGGGCATCTTAACGTGATGAAGAAGATCATTCCTGGCTATAATGAAAAAGGTGTGCTACTTGGGCAAGCTATAAGATTTTCTCAGAGAAGTATTGCAGGGGATGTGAACGGCGACAAAGTGGTTGATATTCTTGACGTCCAGAGTGTCGTCGATGCATACGGTACGAAGGATTCATCCATTGTGCCGCAAGATATCAATCAAGATGGTGTGGTAGACGAAGCGGATGTTCGTTTGATTGAGAAAAACTTCTTAACGAAGGGCCCTGACGCCCCTGCCAACAAACAGCCGAAAGAAAAGATTGGCAAGAAAGGGCTGGAATACTTCCTACGCCTGATTGGTCTTGAACTGAAGCAATAAATAGTATTCTTTTTAGCATGTTCATAAAATAAAAAAGGGGTAAACCGCAACAAGAAGATGGTTTCTGTATGCTGGACTTATCCCTCCCAAGTAGAGAGTCATTACAAAGTGGTTATTCAACAGCCTTAGCCCTGTATTCCTGGGGGCTAAGGCTATTTTAATACTGGAATCGTTTGTCATGGGAGGATTATCATGATTCAAATATTAGTAGTCGATGATCATACGTTCTTGCGAGATGGAATCCGGAGTATATTAGCGCTTGAACCCGACATCCGCGTTGTAGGAGAAGCTGTTTCCGGGGATGAGGTGTTGAAGAAAGTAGAGGAGTTGCAGCCGGATTGTGTTTTGATGGATATCAATCTTCCAGGAAAAAATGGAATTGAGGTCACATCACTCGTGAAAAGGGAATATCCGAATTGCCGTGTCCTCATATTAACGATGTTTGAAGATGAAGAGTACTTGCTAGAGGCACTTCGGGCAGGTGCAGACGGCTACTTATTGAAAGATTCTTCGTCTGACCAAGTAGTGGCGGCTATTCGAATGATCGCTCAAGGAGAGGCTGTTATTCATCCTCGCATGACGAAAAAGCTGGTAACGTATCATCACCAAGAGCCACTCATAAATAAGCTGACAAAGCGTGAAAAAGAAGTCCTAATTGAACTGGTCAAGGGTCTAAGTAATAAAGAAATTGCAGAAGTCTTATGTATCAGTGACAAGACGGTTAAAATTCACATCAATAAAATCTTCAAAAAGTTGAATGTGAAAAGTCGTACACAAACAATCATTTATGCCGTTCGACATCAACTTGTGCCCTTTTCGTGAATAAAAAATGTCTTGCACTTGATTTTAACGCTTGAATGCTAGTGATTGGAATAGAACCTTAGTTTTATTGAGTGTAATACCAATAGCAACGAAATTTACATCTTTCACTATATGTTCATAAAATTTTTAATGTGGGATGATAAGAGCGGACAAGTTAACTAGTTTACATAACGTTTTCTGAAGATTGCTTGTTTAGAAGAAAAAGTAGTTGTGGAATGGGAAATGACAATTACATTCGAAAAAGGGGATGCGGTATGATGAGAAATAAATTCAGAAAAATCATGACAGGATCGTTAGCTGTTGGATTATTGTTAACGCAAGGGGCTCCATATAACGTATTGGCAGAAAGTCCATTTGAACTGAAAGCGATTGATAATGCGGAAGAGATTTTACAGAACCTGACAGCGGAACAAAGAAAGGCGTTAGAGCAATTAGATACTAATACAGGTTTTGTCATATCACCGGATATTGATGCGAATAGCCCTGAATTAGTCAAAGTCATCGTGGAATTCAATCAGGCACCAGCGCAAATTGAAGTGATGAAGCAAGCGGCGAAAGGAAAAAAACTGTCTTCTTCTGCTGCAAACGAAAAAGTGGAACAATCACATAAAGCTTTTAAAGCACATGTGCAATCATTGAAAATACAGAAGAACTTAAGTGAATATAAAGTGGAAGACATAACCATTACAAGAGAATATAAAAAGGCCATCAATGGTGTCGCGATGACGTTACCTGGTACAGCTGTAGAAGATTTGCTACAATCCGGTGTCGTTAAACATGTCTTTAAAGATTATGAGGTAAAAGTGGAACCATCGAAAGAAACGCAAGTAGCCATTGATCCGAAAATGGTAGATAGTATTCCGCAAATTGGTGTGGACAAGCTACATGCTGAGAACATAAAGGGGAAAGGCATTAAAGTCGGTGTACTGGATACAGGGATTGACTACAATCATCCAGACTTAAAAGATGTTTTTAAAGGCGGATATGATTTTGTAGATAATGATGCAGATCCGATGGAAACGACCTATAAGGATTGGGAAAATGTCGGCAAGCCGGTAGAACCAGGTTATGTATATTACACGAATCATGGAACGCATGTTGCAGGTACAATTGCAGCCCAACAGAAAAATGATGTGGATTATGCGGTGAAAGGGGTAGCCCCTGAAGTAGATTTATATGCTTATCGCGTATTGGGACCTTGGGGTGGAGGATCAACGGAAGGGGTCCTTGCTGGAATCGATCGAGCGATTACAGATGGCATGGACGTCATAAACTTGTCACTTGGCGCTAAGACGAACGATCCTTTATACGCCACTTCTGTCGCCATAAATAATGCTATGCTTTCAGGTGTAGTGGCCGTCGTTGCTGCGGGCAACAACGGACCGGGAGAAAAAACGCTAGGCTCTCCAGGAACAGCGGCTCTTGGTATTTCAGTAGGAGCAAGCGATGTCTCTATGAACATTCCTACATTTAGTGGAAGTATTTACACCAATGAATTTAATAATGTGAAACGTCTCGATAAAGATCTTTTTCATCAATTAGAAGATTCAAAGCCCGTCGGTGATGACCTTTCTTCACAACAAGAAGAATCAAAGCTTGTCAGCGATGATCTTGCTCCACAATTAAAAGATCCAAAAAGTCTCGACAAAGACTTATCTACTAAATTAGAGGATAAGAAGATGGGCTTGTCTCTCCCATTAGAAGATTTGCAGCTTCTGGCTAAAGACTTTTCTGACCAATTAGAAGACTTACAAGGACAATCATTCCCAATTGTATTTGCGGGACTTGGTAAAGTAAGTGATTTTACAGGAAAAGACGTCAGCGGAAAAATCGCCCTAATTCAGCGTGGGGAATTAGCCTTTGATGAAAAAATCATGAATGCCAAAAACGCTGGGGCTAAAGCTGTGATCGTGTACAACAATGTCGACGGACAAATACCTAGCTACTTGGGCGAGGTCGTTGGTTTAATCCCATCTTTCCGACTGTCAAAAGAAGACGGCGAGAAGTTAAAGGAGCTAGGCGAAGTTTCGTTCACATTTGAAACGTTACGTAATACAAAAACAGAAGGCGATCATTTAGCAGATTTCAGTTCACGCGGACCGGTAAATGGCAATTATGATATCAAGCCAGATGTAGTCGCTCCAGGTGTGGCTGTATTCTCCACGACACCAGAATTCATCAATGATCCGCAGGAGGGTATTAACTATGACAATGCCTATGTCCGTATGTCGGGAACATCAATGGCTACGCCACACGTGGCAGGTGCAGCCGCATTGATTTTACAGGAGAATCCGGAATACACGCCTTTCGATGTGAAATTGGCACTCATGAATACGTCGGATGATTTACAAGGAGAAAATTCTGTGTACGAAGTGGGCGCGGGTCGAATCGATGCCTATCAAGCGGTTCATGCAGATACATCCATCACGGTATGGGATAAGACACAAAATATCGACAATGGTAAAGTCGTAGAAATTGATGAAGAAACAGGTTCTATTGTATTCGGCAAATATTATAAAAAAGATGATCAACCCATTGAAGCAAGTAAAAAGGTAACAGTTCAAAACAACGGCCAGGAAGAAAAAACGTTCACACTAGAAGTGGAGTATCATGGTGAGCGTACAGGGATTCAAGATGGAGTAAGTAATGGTGTTAAAGTGGATGTTCCTTCATCGATTACAGTGGGAGCGGGCCAAGTGCAGGAGCTCCAGCCTACCATAACGGTACCGACCAGCGCTGCGGGTGGCAGATATGAAGGGTATATTCATGTGACCAATACCAACAATCCAGAAGAAACCTATCAAATTCCATATGCTGTGATGGCGACGGAAAAAGGATTTGAGTATGTCAAAACGACTAAACCATCCGTGACAAATGCGACGCCTTTCTGGCAATATTTAGACCCAAATGTTCATATCATTATGAAAGTTAATAGCCCGATGAAAACCATGGATGTGGTTGTAAAAGACAGTAAAACAGGAAAAGCTGTTGGGTTTATTGGAACAGCGGATATTAGCAGATTAGCCCTAGACAGAGAAGTTTATCTTACAGGTGCGTTCAGCGGTACAGTCTTACCATTTACAAATGATCCGTCCCAGCCAATCAGTGATCTTCCTATAAAGCTTCCAGCAGGCGATTATATACTGGAATTGATTGCACACGATGAGGATGGGAAATCATATGTTTTTGACAATCCGCTTATCGTGGACAATGAAGCACCGGAAGTTAACATGGATATTAAATCGGGTGTAATCGAAATCAATGACTCTATGTTTACAGTAGAAGATGGCCAAAAAGCATTCTGGCTTCATGGAACAACTAAGGATGCGACCGTGGATTTATTGAAATCTAAAGGCGTGGACGTCGATCAATCGTCCAATACGCTGGGTTACTATGCAGGTGACTCTTATTATTTAGCTGGGTTCTTCCCAGTTCAAGCGAATGGTGATGTGAAATTCGGAATTGAGGAAAGTGATATTGCGGAACAACCTTTAAGATTTTGGTTGAGACCGTGGGATATTGCAACGGCAACTGGTTACGAAAAGTATTACTTCTTGAAAGAAGGGACGGAATATACAACTACCAGTTATGACAAGAATGAGTTGAAACTTGGCGACACCTTTACGATGACACTCAGCCTTAATAATGTGGAACAGCTTGTATCCGGAGAATTTAATGTAGAGTTCTTAAAAGACTACTTCAAGTTCTCGAATGTGAAGCTGAACAAAGCAGTCAAACAATATGCAAAGGAAAAAGGCTTACAAGTATCACTAGATGAGCCTGTTGTGACGGAAAGTACATTTAATAATACTGTGAAAATCGGTGCTTCTATTACTGGAAATGTATTCAAAGGACTGAACGGAGACATGCCGTTCCTCGATGTAACGTTTAAAGTAACGAAAGGTGAAGTTTACGAAGATGTTCCTGGATTTGAAGTCAAGAGGGGCTCTTATAAGAAATCGGGACAAACAGCAGGCACTGCGATTCCGTTTTACAACACTGAAGACCTTAGAGTAATTCCTACACATACACAGTTGATAGGATCTATCACGCCGGAAGCATTTTTGCTATATGAATCAGGGGCAGCCTATTTGAAGCCAGGGGATTACTCAAAAATAGGTGCACAAGTATACGCTCTTTCCAGAAGTGGTAAAAAGTATCCAGGAAAAATTAATAAAAATGGATCTTTCGAGATCAATGGTATTCCGGCTTCCGATCAAGAATATACAGCTGTTTTCGATGTTCCGGGGCATCTTAAAGCGATGAAGAAGTTCATTCCTGGATATCATGATGCAAAAGGTGAGCTACGTGGGCAATTTATCAGAATGGGTCAGAGAAGTCTTGCAGGAGATGTAAATGGTGACAAAATGATTGATATCCGTGATATCCAAAGTGTCGTAGATGCATACGGTACGAAGGATTCATCCATCGTGCCACAAGATCTCAATCAAGATGGAGTGGTAGACGAAGCGGATGTTCGTTTAATTGAGAAAAACTTCTTAACGAAGGGACCTGACGCACCTGCCGATAAACAGCCGAAAGAAAAAATAGGCAACAAAGGGCTGGAATACTTCCTACGCCTGATCGGTCTCGAAGTGAAGCAATAAAAATAATTTAAGCAGTCTTAGCCCTGTATTGTTGGGGCTAAGGCTTTTTTACTTGTTTATATTTGGACCACTTTTAACGAGTGAATGGACTAGTGCTTTTGTTTTAGCGGGTGTAAAACTAATAGCTGCCAAATTTACATCCTTTACTATATATTCATAAAATTACACATGTGGGATGATGAGTATAAGCAAGTTACCTAGTTCACATAAAATTCACGGGAAAATACTTGTTTGTAAGAAACGCTAGTTTGGGAAAAGGAAATGACAATACCATTCGAAAAAGGGGATGCGGTATGATGAGGAACAAATTCAGAAAAATCATGACAGGATCGTTAGCTGTTGGTCTGTTATTAACGCAAGGGGCTCCATATAACGTATTGGCAGAAAGCCCATTTGAGCTGAAATCGGTGGATAATGCGGAAGAAATTCTACAGAACCTGACAGCGGAACAAAGAAAGGCATTAGAGCAATTAGAGACGAATACGACCTTTGTCATTTCACCGGATATTGATGCGAATAGCCCTGAATTAGTCAAAGTCATCGTGGAATTCAATCAGGCGCCAGCGCAAATTGAAGTGATGAAGCAAGCGGCGAAAGGAAAAAAACTATCTTCTTCTGTCGCAAATGAAAAAGTGGAACAATCACATAAAGCTTTTAAAGCACATGTGCAATCATTGAAAGTACAAAAGAACTCAACCGAATATAAAACGGAAGACGTAGCCATTACAAGAGAATATAAAAAGGCCATTAACGGTGTCGCGATGACGTTGCCTGGTACGGCTGTAGAAGATTTGCTGCAATCTGGCGTCGTTAAACATGTCTTTAAAGATTACGAGGTAAAAGTGGAACCATCGAAAGAAACGCAAGTAGCCATTGATCCGAAAATGGTAGATAGTATTCCGCAAATTGGTGTGGACAAGCTACATGCCGAGAATATTACGGGGAAAGGCATTAAAGTTGGTGTGCTGGATACCGGAATTGACTATAATCATCCAGATTTAAAAGATGTTTTTAAAGGTGGATATGATTTTGTAGATAATGATGCAGATCCGATGGAAACGACCTATAAGGATTGGATTGATGCTGGTAAGCCAGTAGACCCGGGCTATGTGTATTACACAAATCATGGAACGCATGTTGCAGGGACGATTGCAGCTCAACAGAAAAACGAAGTAGATTATGCGGTAAAAGGAGTAGCACCGGAAGTAGATTTATATGCTTATCGCGTATTGGGACCTTGGGGTGGAGGATACACGGAAGGAGTCCTTGCTGGAATCGAACAAGCGATTACGGATGGCATGGACGTCATAAACTTGTCTCTCGGTGCTAAGACGAACGATCCTTTATACGCCACTTCTGTCGCCATAAATAATGCTATGCTCTCAGGCGTAGTGGCCGTCGTTGCTGCAGGGAACGACGGACCGAATGAAAAAACACTTGGTTCTCCAGGGGCAGCGGCTCTAGGTATTACAGTAGGGGCAAGCGATGTCTCTATGAACATTCCTACATTTAGTGGAAGTGTTTACACGAGTGAATTTGATAATTCGAAACGTCTCGATAAAGATCTTTTTCATCAAATAGAAGATTCAAAGCCTGTCGGTGAAGACCTCTCTTCTCAAACAGAAGATTCAAAGCTTGGCAGCGAGGACCTTTCTCCACAAGCAGAGGATTCGAAGCGCCTAGACAAGGACTTATCTTCTAAATTAGAAAATAAGAAGACGGGCTTATCTCACAAATTAGAAGACCTGCAACTTCTGGGCAAAGATTTCTCTGACCAATTAGAAGATTTACAAGGACAAACTTTCCCAATTGTATTTGCTGGACTTGGTAAAGTAGCCGATTTTGCGGGGGAAGACGTCAGTGGGAAAATCGCTCTAATTCAGCGAGGGGATCTAGCCTTTGATGAAAAAATCAAAAATGCCAAAAACGCTGGAGCTAAAGCTGTAATTGTGTATAACCATATCGACGGGCAAATCCCTAGCTACTTGGGCGAGGTCGTTGGTTTAATACCATCTTTCCGCCTGTCAAAAGCAGATGGGGAGCGGTTAAAGGAGCTAGGTGGAGGTTCTTTCACATTTGAAACATTAGGAAATACAAAAACAGAAGGCGATCATTTAGCGGATTTCAGTTCACGCGGACCGGTAAATGGCAATTTGGATATCAAGCCGGATGTCGTCGCCCCAGGTGTGGCTGTATTCTCCACGACACCAGAATTCATCAATGATCCGCAGGAGGGTATTAACTATGACAATGCCTATGTACGTATGTCGGGGACATCGATGGCTACGCCACATGTGGCAGGTGCAGCCGCATTGATCTTACAGGAACATCCAGAATACACGTCATTCGATGTGAAATTGGCACTCATGAATACATCAGATGATTTACAAGGTGAAAATTCCGTATATGAAGTGGGCGCAGGAAGAATCGATGCCTATCAAGCGGTTCATGCGGATACATCCATCAAAGTATGGGATAAGACACAAAATATCGAGAATGGTAAAGTCATAGAAATTGATGAAGAAACAGGTTCCATTGTATTCGGCAAATATTATAAAAAAGATGATCAACCCATTGAAGCAAGTAAAAAGGTAACCGTTCAAAACAACAGCGAGGAAGAAAAATCTTATACACTAGAAGTGGAATTTCACGGTGAGCGTACAGGGATTCAAGATGGAGTGCGTAACGGTGTGACAGTGGATGTACCTTCCTCGATTACAGTGGGAGCCGGCCAAGTGCAGGAGCTCCAGCCTACCATAACGGTACCAAACAGCGCTGCGGGTGGAAGATATGAAGGGTATATTCATGTGACCAATGCCGACAATCCAGACGAAACCTATCAAATTCCATTTGCAGTGATGGTGACGGAAAAAGGATTTGCTTATCTTCAAACGACTAAGCCATCCGTGACGAATACGACGCCTTTCTGGCAATTTTTAGAGCCAAATGTTCATATCATCACGAAACTGAATAGCCCAATGAAAACTATGGATGTACTTGTAAAAGACAGTAAGACTGGAAAAGCCGTAGGGTTCATAGGAACGGCGAATATGAGTAACTTACAAATAGATAGAGAAGTATACATTACTGGTGCGTTCAGCGGTACGGTCTTACCATTTACAAATAATCCGTCCCAACCAATCAGTGATATTCCTATAAAGCTTCCAGCAGGCGATTATATACTGGAAATGATTGCACACGATGAGGATGGGAAATCATATGTTTTTGACAATCCGCTTATCGTGGACAATACGGCAGTAGAAGTGAACATGGATATAAAACCAGGTGTCATCGAGATCAATGATTCTATGTTTACAATAGAAGATGGTGAAAAAGCAGTGTGGCTGCATGGAACAGCTAAGGATGCGACAGTGAATTTATTACAATCTAAAGGGTTGGACGTCGATCAATCGTCCAACAAGATGGCTTACTATGGAAACGACTCTGGATATATAACGGGGTACTTCCCGATTCAAGCGAATGGGGATGTGAAATTTGGAATTGAGGAGAGTGATATTGCAAGAAAACCTTTAAACTTTAGATTGAGCACGTGGGATATTGCAACGGCAGTTGGTTCCCAAAAGTATGTTTTCATGAAAGAAGGAACGGAATATACGACTACCAGTTATGACAAGCAAGAGTTGAGACTCGGCGATAACTTTACGATGACACTTAGTCTTAATAATGTGAAACAGCTTGTATCCGGAGAATTTAATGTAGAATACTCCAAAGATTTGTTCAAGTTTGCGAATGTGAAGCTGAACAAAGCAGTCAAACAATATGCAAAGGAAAAAGGCTTACAGGTAACGCTACATGAGCCTAGTGTGACGGAAAGTACATGGAATAATAATTTGAAATTCGGTGCTGACATTACTGGAAATGCATTCAGTGGACTGAACGGAGATATGCCTTTCCTCGATGTAACGTTTAAAGTAATGAATGATGAAGTTTACGATGTTGTTTCTGGATTTAATGTACAGAATGGATCTTATATGAAATCGGGACAAAAAGTAAAAACGGCCATTCCTTTTTACGGCACTGAAGATCTGAAAGTAATTCCTGCACATACACAATTGATAGGATCCATCACGCCGGAAGCATTTATGTTAAAGGAACCAGGGTCGTCAACAGAATATCTGAAGAAAGCGGATTATTCAAAAATAGGGGCGCAAGTCTACGCTCTTTCTAGAGGCGGTAAAAAGTATCCAGGAACAATTAATAAAAATGGATCTTTCGAGATTAATGGTATTCCGGCTTCCGATCAAGAATATACAGCAGTTTTCGAGGTTCCGGGGCATCTTAAAGTGATGAAGAAGTTCATTCCTGGATATCATGATGCAAAAGGTGAGCTACGTGGGCAATTTATCAGAATGGGTCAGAGAAGTCTTGCAGGAGATGTAAATGGTGACAAAATGATTGATATCCGTGATATCCAAAGTGTCGTAGATGCATACGGTACGAAGGATTCATCCATCGTGCCACAAGATCTCAATCAAGATGGAGTGGTAGACGAAGCGGATGTTCGTTTAATTGAGAAAAACTTCTTAACGAAGGGACCTGACGCACCTGCCGATAAACAGCCGAAAGAAAAAATAGGCAACAAAGGGCTGGAATACTTCCTCCGCCTGATCGGTCTCGAAGTGAAGCAATAACAGTATCCTATTAGGGATGTAGGCAACAGGAGAGGACTCAAAGTAAATCAAGTAGAAAAATAGTTTAAGAGCGGTAATCAAGTAGCCTTAGCCCTGTATTCTTGAGGGTTAAGGCTATTTAACCTTTTTGGAATTGTTTGTGATTGGAGGATTGTCATATTTATGCCGTTCGAAATCAACTTGTTCCATTTTCTTGAATAAAAATGATAAAACAAACTGTCCTGTATCTTATTATTCCGCTTTAATAATGATCGGAATAATACTTTTGTGTTATGTAGGAATAGGACCAATGGTTACAAAAGTTAACACTAATGTTGAATATTCTAAAAAATAGAAATGTGGGATGATAAGGAAAGAACATAGTTTGCTATTTTCTGAGTTCTTTTTTAAATGACTTGTTTGTAAACAAACAATGGTTTAGGAGGGCAAAAATTATAGTAGACAAGGGGGAAAGGTAGTATGGCTTTTACAGACAAACCAGCTATTGGTTTGTCGTTAAGTCAAGGCGCTCCATATGACTTATTGGCGAAAAGCCCGTATGAGCTGAATCCAGTTGAACAAAAATAGGGGGAATTTAAATTGGGAAAACGTAAGTTAAAGAACATGTTGGCAACGACAACGATGAGTGCATTATTACTGTCATCTGCCATTCCGTACAACGTGCTAGCGGAATCACCAGCACCAAACGATCCTTTTCATCAAGATTCGAGCGCTCCGCAGTTAACGGAAGAACAGATTGCGGCATTGAATCAAATCAGTATAGGTGGTCCTGAAATTTCACCGAACATCGACACATCAAGTGCGGAACCTGTTCGCGTCATTGTCGAATTCAAGCAAGCACCGGCACAAGTAGCGGTGTTACAGGCACAACTAGCTGGAGATAAGACAACCTTAAAAGAAGAGAAACAAGCCGTAAATGATGCGCACAAACAATTCCGTTCATTTATCGAAGGGCTATCTACGCATCAAGCGAGCGGCAATGCGGTCACTGCAAAAAATGCAGACGGCACAACAGCTGATATCCAAATTACGCATGAGTTTCAGCATGCGTTGAACGGGGTAGCGCTGACACTTCCAGGCACAATGGTCGAGAGCCTGTTGGATTCCGGTCTTGTCAAACATATCCTTGCGGACGAAAAAGTCACAATCGAGCCGATTGAACCACCGGCCGTGTCACCAAAAGGCGTGGAAGGATTAGAAGAAAATAGTATCCCACTTCCTGGTATTGATGCGATTCATGACGAAGGCATTAAAGGGGACGGCATCAAAGTCGGCGTTTTAGATACAGGAATTGATTACAACCATCCGGATTTGACGGATGCGTATAAAGGCTATCGAAAACAAGACGGCGTTGATCCAACGAAGATTGACCCAAAATCGGTTAAAGGATGGGATTTCGTCGATAACGATGCAGATCCAATGGAAACAACCTATGATGAATGGGTGAATGTAGGTAAGCCAGTAAGACCAGACGGCCGTCAATACCAGACGTCCCACGGTACACACGTATCTGGAACCATCGCAGCCCAAACGAAAGCGGATGTCGACTACCCGGCACAAGGGGTTGCCCCTGGCGTTGATTTATATGTTTACCGTGTACTAGGTCCGTACGGTTCTGGTTATACGAGTGGGATTGTTGCAGGGATTGACAAGTCAGTGAGTGACGGCATGCAAGTCATTAACTTGTCTCTTGGGGCAAATAGTAACAATCCACTATCAGCAGAAGCCATCGCGGTTAACAATGCAACATTAGCGGGTGTAACATGCGTCATTGCAGCAGGAAACGATGGGAATTATGCCTATACACTAGGCACACCTGGCGCAGCTGCGCTGCCGATTACGGTTGGTGCAAGTGACTTCGCGATGTCGATTCCAACCGCAACAGCGACAGTTGGAAACGAAACGTTCACCGACTTTAAATTGCTTGGAAAAGGGTTCAATGACCACGTGGAAACACTTGCGAATCAAACGTATCCAGTTGTGTTTGTTGGCTTAGCTGGCGAGGATGATTTCAAAGGTGTTGATTTGCAAGGGAAAGTAGCGTTGATAGAGCGCGGTTCGGTTGCGCTTGTTGAGAAAATCGTGAATGCCCAAAAAGCAGGTGCAGTGGCGGCAATCATGTATAACAATGTCGACGGCGACTTCGATAGCTACTTAGCAAGTGGTGCTGGTTTTATCCCAACATTCCGCATGTCAAAAGCAGACGGCGAACGCTTAAAAGCAGCTGCTGAAACGGATTCCATTACGTTTACCGCTATCGATTCGATTGTAACAGAAGGAAACAAAATGGCCGCTTTCAGTTCAAGAGGACCGGTTATGTCAACCTATGACATTAAACCAGATGTTGTAGCTCCTGGGGTATCGGTGTACTCGGCGTATCCAGAATTTGTCAACAGTCCAGAAGCAGGAATTGATTACTCGGAAGCATATGCTCGTATCTCGGGTACATCAATGGCTTCTCCGCACGTAGCAGGGATGGCTGCACTGATTTTACAAGCACATCCAGAGTACAAACCGGCAGATGTCAAAGCAGCGTTGATGAATAGTGCGGACAAACTAAATGGCGATTATTCCGTGTACGAAGTAGGTGCAGGGCAAGTAGATGTAGCAGAAGCTGTGCATAACGACATGGCATTCAAGGTACAAGACACCACGATCATCGGTGATGGAAATGGTGGCTTTATAGAGAACACGTATGAAAAAGGCGCATTGACGTTTGGTACGGTTTACAAAAAAGACGATAGCGCAAACACAGCAAACCGTACGATTGTCTTTGAAAATCGCGGTACCCAAGGGAAAACATTCGACGTTTCAGTAGAATATAGTAAACCGATTGATACTGTAAGTGCATATGTAAGTGACGCAGTAGCGAACAATGTAACCGTAACGACTTCTTCAGCATCTGTGACGGTCGCTGCAGGGGAGGCAACAAATGTAACGGCAAACGTTAACCTACCTGCAAGTGCAGAGATGGGACTATATGAAGGCTATGTGAACATTGTCAACCAAGACAATCCAAATGAACACTATCGCATTCCGTTCGCGACTCGCTTCGTTGAAAAAGGAATCGCAGACGTTGAAATCCCGGGTCCAGCAATCACAACGCTGTCTTGGAGGCATCCATATATGGCATCTCAAAGTCGCTATATCGTTTTCAAGCTAAACAGCCCGATGAAAGATTTATGGCCGATTATCTATGATAAAAACGGCAAAGCACTTGGAGCCAGTTCGTTAAAACCATTTAGCTTAAACGGTGCGCCTCTTGATAAGGAAATAAGAGCAACATTCGCGGCATCGTATTTTCCGTTTATTGGGGATCCGAAAGATGAAAAAACAGACAGTAAGCAGCCAATGGCGCTACTGCCAGAAGGTGAGTATACAATCAAACTTCGTGCAACAGATGCAGATGCTGTGAGATACGAGGTCGGTAATCAAAAGTTTATCATCGATAACACGTTACCGAAGTTGACGGTAAAAGACCATAAACCTGGTGTCTATGAGCTAAGTGATTCGGACTTTACAGATGAACTAGGGCCAGACGGGAATATGCATCATGCGCATTGGATTTATGCCAACCTGTGGGATGAAGGAACGGCAACATTAGCTTCTTCAGGCTACACACAGTCTGAAAATAAGCTATATTATTACTTAAATCAAAAAGCTGTTGCGAACGGTGATTTCCCACTTGATGAAAATGGGGATACAAAATTCGGTATTGAACCATCTGATATTGAGAATGGCCCAGCAACAATCAAATTATTCCCAATTGATATGGCGAAAAATGGGGAAATTTTAAATGAATCCAATTTCTATGCATTCGTCAAAAAAGGGACACCTTATGTGATACCCACTTACGATAAGGAAAAAGTCTATCTAAATGACACGTTGACGATGACATTAAATCTACATAACGTAAAGGATTTGATGGCTGGAAACTACGATGTTGCATTCTATGATTGGCTCTTCCAGTTCGAAAGCGTAAAAGTGAACCCAGCATTCCAGCAGTATGCGGATGCAAACGGATTAACAGTAAGTGTCGATGAACCAATTGTGAAGGAACACCCTTTGATTCCAGGTATTAAAGACGAGGTGAATGTGGGCGCTCATATCAGCGGTGGTGCGGATTTCAAAGGAATCGACGGTGATACGCCATTCCTTGATGTGACATTTAAACTCTTCAATGACGGTATGTACGATGCCTACTATGACACGATGAACGTCGAAGATAATACAGTGCCATTCACGTATACACAATACGGTGTGGAAGAACCGGTTGTCATCCAATCATTCAACCATATTAACCAATATAAAGTCATACCAGGGACTTCTCATTTGGTATCTTTTACTCATCTTGAAGCGTTCTATGCAAACTGGACATTAGATTATTCCAGCATAGGAGCAAAAGCATACGCGCAATTGAAAGATGGGACAAAAGTTCCGGGGACGATTGACAACAAAGGCTTTGTGGATATCGAGAATATTTCTGTATCGAAAGGTCCAATCGATATGGATATTGTCGTTGAAGCCCCTGGACATCTGAAGAGCATTCAGCAAGTGACGGTTGGTACCAAAAAAACACCGTGGGGCGAAGACGTCGGTCAGTATATACAAAAACAAGGTGCTCAACCAACTGCAGTAGCCGGTGATGTGAATCAGGACGGGATGATTGATATTAAAGATGTCATACAGGCTGTCGCCTTTTACGGCAAGGAAAATAAACAGGCAGATATTAACCAGGATGGCATTGTGAACGAAGCGGATATTCGCTTTATCGAAAAGAACTTCTTGAAAGTTGGGCCGGATACACCGAAAAATAAGAAACCGCAAGAAAAGTCAGGGAAAAAAGGATTAGCTGATTTCTTGCGTGCAATTGGTCTACAGCCTAAGAATTAACGGGAATATCGTATTGCATGCATTTATAAAACATAGGGGATTGTGCACAGATCATGTATGTTGTACAACCCCGACTACAGAATGAATATTATTTAAAAGGAAGGATTGAATACTTTGAAAAAGACAAAGTCATTTCTATTAGGAACAACATTAGCTGGTGCATTGATCGTATCAGTTGGATTTGGTACTTATTCTTGGTTCACGTCCGAAACACAAGCGCATGGGGAAATGGTGAATGGTACATTACAAATCAATAATGGTAGTGATATCGACACACCCATCTTCTCCGGGGAGAAATTCACACCCTCACAGTTACAATATGGAGATTGGATTACGCTGAGTAACAGTGGTGATTTAGATACTCATTTAAAGGCAACGTATTCTCACTCTGTCGATAAAGCATCATTAGAGGAATACGAAGTGGGATATGTTGCGATGAAATATACAACCACACCAGATAAGGATATTTATGAAGACAGTAAAATCCAATTGGCTAATTTGTTTAAAGGAACGACAAATGAAAGATCTCTTTCCACTCCATTACCAGCAGGCGTTGAGCTTGTTAGCGGTATACTGAAAGGCGACCAGGCCAAAGCAATGATGGCTACTGCGGGTCAATCAGGAGAATTTTTGATTGGTGAAGGCGGCGAAGGCGATCCGTTCTGGTCATTAAATGAAGGCCAGTATATTGATATGATGCTAGGGATCAAACTAGGTGAAGACGCAGGTAATGACTATCAAGGGGCAAAATACAGTGCGACAATCAAGGTCAACGCCAAACAAACGGATGACGGTGCCCAATACTAAAACGATTCGTATCTGTTTTATTGGGGAAAGTCAGTCTTTTGCAAGACTACCTCAGATTGTTGATAATAGGGCTGGAATACTTCCTACGCCTGACTGATCTTGAGCTGAAGCAATTAAACAGTATTTCTTAAAAGAATTTATTAAGTAGCCTTAGCCCTGTATGTTTGTGGGCTAAGGCTATTTAACTTTATCTTGAATGAAAATGTCGAAACGAACTGACCTGTATTTTATACATCCACTTTAATAATGATTGGAATAATACTTTTGTGTTATTAGGTGTAGTACCAATTGTTATGAAGGTTACTACCTATGTTGAATATTCAAAGAAGTGGAAATGTGGGATGATAACGATAGAATCTAGTTTACTAGTTTTGTGAATTATTTTTGATGACTTGTTTGTAAAAAACAATCGTTTAGGAGAGAAAAATGATAGTAGACAGGCAATGAAGAGGAGGAGAAAAAAGTAATATTTTGTACATAAATAGCAGAAAGTTTGTGTGAACTGAATCCAGTAGAACAAAAATGGGGGAATTTGAATTGGTAAACCGTAAGGTAAAGAACATATTAGCAACAACGACGATGAGTGCTTTATTACTATCATCTGCCATTCCATATAACGTGCTAGCGGAATCACCAACGCCTAATGATACTCTTCGTCAGGATTATCAGGATTCGAGTGCTCCACAGTTGACGGAAGAACAGATTGCGGCATTGAATCAAATCAGCATAGGTGGTCCGGAAATTTCGCCGAATATCAATACATCGAGTGCGGAACCTGTCCGCGTCATTGTTGAATTCAAGCAAGCACCGGCACAAGTAGCTGTGTTACAGGCACAAGCAGCTGGAGATAAGACAACCTTAAAAGAAGAGAAACAAGCAGTAAGTGATGCGCATAAACAATTTCGTTCATTTATCGAAGGGTTATCTACGCATCAAGCAAGTGTCAATGCAGCCGGAACATCATCTACTATCCAAATTACGCATGAGTTTCAGCACGCGTTGAACGGGGTAGCGATGACACTTCCAGGCACAATGGTCGAGAGGCTGTTGGAATCTGGTCTTGTTAAACATGTCCTTGAGGACGAAAAGGTCACAATCGAGCCGATTAAACCACCAGCTGTGTCACAAAAAGGCGTGGAAGGACTAGAAGAAAATAGTATCCCACTTCCTGGTATTGACGCGATTCATGACGAAGGCATTAAAGGCAACGGCATCAAAGTCGGCGTTTTAGATACAGGAATCGATTACAATCATCCTGATTTAACGGATGTATATAAAGGCTACCGAAAACAAGAAGGCGTTGATCCAACGAAGATTGACCCGAGTTCGGTTAAAGGATGGGATTTCGTCGACAACGATGCAGATCCGATGGAAACAACATACGATGAATGGGTGGATAAAGGTAAACCAGTAGTACCAGGCCGTGAATACACGACGGCCCACGGTACGCACGTATCCGGAACCATCGCAGCACAATCGAATGCCGATGTTGACTATCCGGCACAAGGGGTTGCCCCTGGTGTTGATTTATATGTCTACCGCGTATTAGGTCCGTACGGTTCTGGTTATTCGAGTGGAATTGTTGCAGGAATTGATAAGTCCGTGAGTGACGGCATGCAAGTCATTAACATGTCTCTTGGGGCAGCGAGTAACAATCCACTATCAGCAGAAGCCATCGCGGTTAACAATGCGACATTAGCGGGTGTAACATGCGTTATTTCAGCAGGAAATGATGGTAATTATGCCTATACACTTGGCACACCTGGAGCAGCAGCACTTCCGATTACGGTTGGGGCAAGTGACTTCGCGATATCGATTCCAACCGCAACGGCGACAGTTGGAGACGAAACGTTCACCGACTTTAAACTGCTTGGAAAAGGGTTCAATGACAAAGTGGAAACACTTGCGAATAACACATATCCAGTTGAGTTTGTAGGCTTAGCTGGTGAGGATGATTTCAAAGAGGTTGATTTGCAAGGGAAAATCGCATTGATAGAACGCGGAACGCATGCGCTTAGTGAGAAAATCGTGAATGCACAAAAAGCAGGCGCAGTGGCGGCGATTATGTATAACAATGTCGACGGCGATATCGATAACTATATGGCAAGTGGTGTTGGTTTTATCCCGACATTCCGCATGTCAAAAGCAGACGGCGAGCGTTTAAAAGCAGCGGCTGAAACGGATTCAATTACGTTTACCGATATTGGGTCGATTGTAACAGAAGGAAACAAGTTGGCCGATTTCAGTTCAAGAGGACCGGTTACGTCAACCTATGACATTAAACCGGACGTTGTGGCTCCTGGGGTATCGGTGTACTCGACGTACCCAGAATTTGTCAACAGTCCAGACGCAGGAATTGACTACTCACAAGCGTATGCTCGTATCTCGGGTACATCGATGGCTTCTCCACACGTAGCAGGGATGGCTGCACTGATTTTACAAGCGCACCCAGATTACAAACCGGCTGATGTCAAAGCGGCGTTGATGAATAGTGCGGACAAACTAAATGGCGACTATTCCGTGTACGAAGTAGGTGCAGGTCAAGTAGATGTAGCAGAAGCCGTTCATAACGACATGGCATTCAAGGTACAAGATACCACGATAATTGGTGATGGAAATGGTGGCTTTATAGAGAACGCCTATGAAAAAGGTGCATTGACGTTTGGCACAGTTTACAAAAAAGACGATAGCGCAAACACAGCAAACCGCATGGTTATCTTTAAAAACCGCGGTACCCAAGCAAAAACATTCGACGTTACGGCAGAGTATAGTAAACCGATGGATACGGTAAGTGCACAGGTAAAAGACGCTGCAGCGAACAATGTAACCGTAACGACTTCTTCGGCATCTGTGACGGTCGCTGCAGGGCAGGAAACAAATGTAACGGCAACAGTGAACATACCTGCGAGCGCAGAGATGGGACTATATGAAGGCTATGTGAACATTGTCAACCAAGACAATCCAAATGAACATTATCGCATTCCGTTCGCGACGCGCTTCGTTGAAAAAGGATTCGGGGACGTTGCAATCTCTAATCCAGCAATCACAACCCTAAAATGGATTCATCCATTTGTTGTATCTCCATCGCGCTATATCAATTTCAGATTAAATAGCCCGATGACAGATTTATGGCCGATTATCTATGATAAAGACGGCAAGGCACTTGGAGCAAGTTCATTAAAACCATTTAGCCTAAACGGTGCGCCTCTTGGTATGGACCTAAAAACACTATTTTCGCCATCGTATTATCCGTTTATCGGTGATCCGAAAGATGAAAAAACAGACATCAATCAGCCAATGGCGACACTGCCAGAAGGTGATTATACAATCAAACTTCGTGCAACAGATGCAGATGAAGTGAGATACGAGGTCGCAAATCAAAAGTTTATCATCGATAACACATTACCGAAGTTGACGCTAAAAGACCATAAACCTGGCGTTTATGAGCTAAGTGATTCGGACTTTACAGAAGAAAAAGGGCTAGACGGAAATATGCATCGTGCGCATTGGGTTCATGCCAATCTGTGGGATGAAGGAACGGCAAAATTAGCATCTTTAGGCTACACACAGTCTGAAAATAAGCTATTTTATTACTTGAATCAAAAAGCTACTGTGGACGGCGATTTCCCCCTTGATGTAAAAGGGGATACAAAAATCGGTATTGAACCATCTGATATTGAGAATGGACCAGCAACAATCAAACTAATGCCTATGGATTTGGCAAGAAATGCGGAACTAACAAATGAATTCAATTACTATGCTTTCGTCAAAAAAGGTACACCTTATGTGATACCCACTTACGATAAGGAAACAGTCTATCTAGATGACACGTTGACGATGACATTGAATCTCCATAACGTAAAGGATTTGATGGCTGGAAACTACGATGTCGGATTCTATGATTGGCTCTTCCAGCTCGAAAGCGTAAAAGTGAACCCCGCATTCCAGCAGTATGCGGAGGCAAACGGATTAACAGTAAGTATCGATGAACCCACTGTGAAGGAGCACCCTGTCTATCCAGGTATTAAAGACGAGGTGAATGTGGGCGCTCATATCAGTGGCGGTGAAGATTTCAAAGGAATCAACGGTGATACGCCATTCCTAGACGTGACATTTAAACTGTACAATGACGGTATGCATGGTATCTACTATGACACGATGAACGGCGAAGATAATACAGTGCCATTCACGTATACACAGTACGGTGAGCAAGAGCCGGTTGTCATCGAATCATTCAACCATATTAACCAATATAAAATCGTACCAAAGAGCTCGTATGTGGTATCTTATACCCGTCTTGAAGCGTTCTCTGACAACTGGACGATGGATTTATCTAACATTGGAACAAAAGCATACGCGCAATTGAAAGACGGGACAAAAGTACAAGGAACGATTAACAAACAAGGCTTTGTAGATATCGAGCATATTCCTTTATCGAAAGATCCAATCGATATTGTCGTTGAAGCACCCGGACATCTGAAGAGCATTCAGCAAGTGACACTAGGTACGAAATCACCGTGGGGCGAAGAAGTCGGTGAGTATATACAAAAACAAGGTGCTCAACCAACTGCAGTAGCCGGTGATGTGAATCAGGACGGAATGATTGATATTAAAGATGTCCTACAGGCTGTCGCTTTTTATGGTAAGGAAAATAAGCAGGCAGATATTAACCGGGATGGTATTGTAAACGAAGCGGATATTCGCTTGATCGAAAAGAACTTCTTGAAAGTTGGCCCGGATACACCGAAAAATAAGAAGCCGCAAGAAAAATCAGGGAAAAAAGGATTAGCTGATTTCTTGCGTGCAATTGGTCTACAGCCTAAGAATTAACGGGAATATCGTATGACATGCTTCTCTTTGGCATAGGCAAAGACGTAATAAAGGTTAGAAGACTTCCTACGTCTAATCGGTTTTGAGATGATGCAATAAACATAATTATAAGTAGCCTTAGCCCTGTATTCTTAAGGGCTAAGGCTATTTGCTAATTTGTAGAATCGTTTGTATTGATAAACTGCCTGACTGAACGTAAAAAATGTCCTGTACTTTATCATTCCTCTTTCATACTAGTGCCTTTGTTTTAACGGAAGTAAAACCAATGGCTATAATTTTTACATCTTTCACTATATATTCATCGAATTTGAAATGGGTGATAATAAGGGTGGACATGTTCACTAGTCTACATAAACTCCTTTGAAAAATACTTGTTTATAAGAAACGTTAGTTGTGGAACGGAAAAAGACAATCATAGTAGAAAAAGGGGATGGGTATGATGAAGAATAAATTCAGAAAAATCATGACAGGATCGTTAGCGGTTGGACTGTTATTAACGCAAGGGGCTCCATATAACGTATTGGCAGAAAGCCCATTTGAGCTGAAATCGGTTGATAATGCGGAAGAAATTCTAAAAAGCCTAACAGACGAACAAAGAAAGGCATTAGAGCAATTAGAGATGAGTACAACCTTTACCATTTCTCCGGATGTTGAAACGAATAGCCCTGAATTAGTCAACGTCATTGTGGAATTCGATCAGGCACCAGCGCAAATTGAAGTGATGAAGCAAGCGGCGAAAGGAAAGAAACTATCTTCTTCTGCTGCAAACGAAAAAGTGGAACAATCACATAAAGCTTTTAAAGCGCATGTGCAATCATTGAAAGTGCAGAAGAACTCGACTGAATATAAAGTAGAAGATATCGCCATTACAAGAGAATATAAAAAGGCCATTAACGGTGTCGCGATGACGTTGCCTGGTACGGCTGTAGAAGATTTGCTGCAATCTGGCGTCGTTAAACATGTCTTTAAAGATTACGAGGTAAAAGTGGAACCATCGGTAGAAACGCAAGAATCCATTGAGCCGAAAATGGCAGATAGTATTCCACAAATTGGCGTGGACAAGCTGCATGCTGAGAACATTACAGGTAAAGGCATTAAAGTCGGTGTTTTGGATACAGGGATTGACTATAACCATCCAGACTTAAAAGATGTTTTTAAAGGAGGATATGATTTTGTAGACAACGATGCAGATCCGATGGAAACGTCCTATCAGGACTGGATCAATGCTGGCAAGCCTGCGCGTCCGGATCGTGTGTATTACACGAATCATGGAACACATGTCGCAGGGACGATTGCAGCCCAACAGAAAAACGATGTGGATTATGCGGTGAAAGGAGTAGCACCGGAAGTCGATTTATATGCTTATCGTGTATTGGGAGCTTGGGGTTCAGGGTCCACGGCAGGAGTCCTTGCTGGAATTGATCAAGCGATTGCAGATGGCATGGACGTCATTAATTTATCGCTCGGTAATACTACGAATGATCCTTTATATGCCACTTCTGTCGCGATAAATAATGCCATGCTTTCAGGCGTAGTGGCCGTCGTTGCTGCCGGGAACGGTGGACCGAACGAAAAGACAGTTGGCTCTCCAGGAACGGCAGCTCTTGGTATTTCAGTGGGGGCGAGCGATGTTTCCATGACCATTCCTACATTTAGTGGAAGTGTTTACACGAATGAATCTGATAGTTTGAAGCGTCTCGATAAAGATCTTTTTCATCAACTAGAAGATTCGAAGCTTATCGGCGAGGACCTTTCTCCCCAATTAGATGAGTTGCAACTCCCGGAAAAAGATTTGTCCCCTCAACTAGAAGAGCCGAAGAGTCTTAATAAAGGACTATCTCACGAATTTGAGGATTTGCAACTTCTGGGTAAAGACTTTTCTGATCGGTTAGAAGACTTACAAGGACAATCATTCCCAATTGTATTTGCAGGACTTGGTAAAGTGAGTGATTTTACAGGAAAAGACGTTAGCGGGAAAATCGCTTTGATTCAGCGAGGAGAACTAACCTTTGATGAAAAAATCAAAAATGCCAAAAACGCTGGAGCTAATGCTGTGATTGTCTACAACAATGACGATGGGCAGATACCTAGCTACTTGGGCGAGATCGTCGGTTTAATCCCGTCCTTCCGCCTGTCAAAAGAAGATGGGGAGCAGTTAAAGGAGCTAGGAGAAGGTTCTTTCACATTTGAAACGCTTGGGAATATAAAAACAGAAGGCGATCATTTAGCAGATTTCAGTTCACGTGGACCGGTAAATGGCAATTATGATATTAAGCCAGATGTCGTCGCACCAGGTGTGTCCGTATTCTCCACGACACCGGAATTCATCAATGATCCGCAGGACGGCATTCATTACGACAATGCCTATGTACGTATGTCGGGGACATCGATGGCTACGCCACATGTGGCAGGTGCAGCCGCATTGATCTTACAGGAGCATCCAGAATATACGCCTTTCGATGTGAAATTGGCACTCATGAATACGTCAGATGATTTACAAGGGGATCATTCTGTATACGAAGTGGGTGCGGGACGAATCGATGCCTATCAAGCGGTTCATGCAGATACATCCATCAAAGTATGGGATAAGACGCAAAATATTGAAAATGGACAAGTCGTAGAAATTGATGAAGAAACAGGCTCCATTGTATTCGGCAGATATTATAAAAAAGAAGATCAACCTATTGAAGCGAGTAAAAAAATGACGGTTCAAAACGACGGCGAGGAAGAAAAAACGTTTACACTAGAAGTGGAGTATCACGGTGAGCGTACGGGGATTCAAGATGGAGTAAAAAACGGTATTAAAGTGGATGTACCTTCCTCGATTACAGTAGGAGCGGGCCAAGTGCAAGAGCTCCAGCCTACCATAACGGTACCAACCAGCGCTGCGGGAGGCAGGTATGAGGGGTATATTCATGTGACCAATGCCAACAATCCAGAGGAAACCTATCAAATTCCATTTGCTGTGATGGTGACGGAAAAAGGATTTGAATATGTCAATACGTCTAGGATATCTGTGGCAAATACGACGCCCTACTGGCAATATTCAGACCCATACATTTATAGCATCATGAAGTTAAATAGCCCAATGAAAACCATGGATGTGCTTGTGAAAGACAGTAAAACGGGAGAAGCTGTTGGGTTCATAGGGACAGTGAATATGAGCAATGCACAAATAGATGTAGATCTTTTACTTACTGCGTTCGGCGGTTCGGTTTATCCATTTACAAATGATTCTTCCAACCCGATCAATGATCTACCTGTAATGCTTCCGGAAGGCGATTATATACTGGAAATGATTGCACACGATGAGGAAGGTGGATCATATGTTATTGATAATCCGCTTATCGTGGACAATACAGCGCCGGAAGTGAATATGGATATCAAACCAGGTGTAATAGAAATCAATGATTCTATGTTTACTGTAGAAGATGGCCAAAAAGCGGTGTGGCTGCATGGAACTGCTAAGGATACAACAGTGGATCTATTACAAGCCAAAGGGTTGGACTTCGATCAATCGTCCAACACGATGGCGTACTATGCAAACTCTTCATTCATAGGTGGGGCCTTCCCGATTCAAGCAAATGGAAATGTGAAATTCGGAATTGAGGAAAGTGATATTGCAACACAACCTTTAAAGTTTAAATTAAGAACGTTTGATATTGCCACGGCTGACAATAGCCAAAACTATGTCTTCTTGAAAGAAGGGACGGAATATACGACATCCAGTTATGATAAGACAGAGTTGAAACTTGGCGACAACGTTACGATGACACTCAGTCTTAATAATGTGAAACAGCTTGTCTCCGGAGAATTTAATGTAGAGTACATGAAAGACTACTTCAAGTTTGCGAATGTGAAACTGACCAATGAAGTGAAAAAATATGCAAAGGAAAAAGGCTTACAAGTATCCCTACACGAGCCTGTTGTGAAGGAAGGCTCATTCTATAATAGTTTGAACATCAGTGCTTCCATTACTGGAAATGTGTACAAAGGACTGGATGGAGATATGCCGTTCCTCGATGTAACGTTTAAAGTAGTGAATGATGAATATTACAGTGAGTTACCTGGATTTAATGTACTGAAGGGGTCTTATAAGAAATCAGGACAGCTTGCGGGCACTGCTATTCCATTTTACAACATTGAATTCCTTAAAATAATTTCTAAACATACACAGTTGCAAGGTTCCATCAAGCCGGAAGCATTTTTAATTTATCGGGAAGGGCAAGTACCAACTTTGAAAAAGGCGGATTATACAAAAATAGGTGCACAAGTATATGCTCTCTCCAGGAGCGGTAAAAAGTATAAAGGAACAATCTCTAAGACTGGAACTTACACAATCAATGGTATCCCGGCTTCAGATCAAGAATATACAGCTGTTTTCGATGTTCCTGGGCACCTTAACGCGATGCAAAAGTTCATTCCTGGATATGATGCGAAAGGTGAGCTACGTGGGCAATCTTTCTTCTTTAGCAAACAAAGTATTGCAGGAGATGTGAACGGCGACAAAGTGATTGATATCCTTGATATCCAGAGTGTCGTGGACGCATATGGGACGAAGGATACTTCCATCGTGAAGCAAGATATTAACCAGGATGGTGTGGTAGACGAAGCGGATGTTCGATTAATCGAGAAAAACTTCTTAACGAAGGGACCTGACGCACCTGCCGATAAACAGCCGAAAGAAAAAATTGGTAACAAAGGGCTGGAATACTTCCTACGCTTGATTGGTCTTGAAGTGAAGCAATAAATAGTATCCTAGCAGGGATATTCATGAAAAGACAGGACTTAAAGAGTAGCATGTACCTTATCGAAAGGACATCCCCTCTCATGTAGACATTAATTAATAAGTGCTTATTCATTAAATAAAAGAACATCTATGTAGTCTTATTGTGTCATAACGCAAAAAATCCACCTTTTGAGTTTAACTGCCTAGGTGGATTTTTGCATTCTATTGTGACTTTGTAAAAATAGAAGTTCGCTAATTATCATGCATTATTCTTTTTCTATCAAAAATCAAAGCGAATGTGCCAACCAGGTATGTATGGACTATACAAGAAGGTTCAGCAATCCATTTTATTTCGGATGTTGGTGTGACAGATGTCTTTAGTACTTCTGAAAATAAAAAACCCTGAACATTTAGTTCAGGGACGTGTAGTAACTGATCATTTTAAATCTGAAACTTTGACGAAGGTATAGCCTTCACTTTGCAAGTAGGCTAAAACTGCGTCGAGGCCGTCTGCTGTCGATTGATGGATATCATGCATAAGGATGGTGCTTCCGTCTTTTGTCGCATTTTTAACATTAGCGAGAAGCCGGTTTGGATCACGGTCTTTCCAGTCAAGTGTATCGACATTCCATAAGATAATAGGTAAGTTTGTTTCGCTGCGAACAGTACCGTTTACTGCTCCATAAGGGGGTCTGAACTCAGTTACTTTCTGACCAGTAACATTTTCAATAATGTCAGATGTTTTGTAGATTTCATTCCGCACCTTTTCTCCGCTTAACTTTGTCAATTCAAGGTGATTCCACGTATGGTTCCCAAGCTCATGGCCAGCTTCTTGTACTTTTTTTGCGATTTCCGGGTATTTTTCAACCATGTTACCAAGCATGAAAAATGTTGCTTTTGCATCGTATTTCTTCAATGTCTCAAGAATTTGCATCGTCACTTTTGGATGGGGTCCATCGTCGAATGTGAGGGCAACTTTCTTACTGCCGCTGTCATGCTCGTCTTTAGTTCCTTCGTTTTCCGTAGCATCCCGATTGCTATCGTCTTGATTAGGAGGGGTAGCAGTATCTTCAATTACCAATTTGAATTTCTCCGAAAGTAAGTTGTTTATATCATTTAACGGAATTGCTACAACCGGAGGACCGACTTTTCCTGCTGCCAGTTCATTCTCATCAAAATAAAAAATCAGAGATTCATCTGTGATTGCGAAATTTTCGAAGTTGGCCCAGGTTGGTTCCGTCTGGATATGAACTTCTTCTGGGAAAAGGTTGTCTGCGATTAATGGATCATTGTATATTGCTTCACGTACTAGAGTAGAAAGAATTTTAAGGTGTTTTGAATTGTGGCCGAGTACATCCGAGATTGTAAAACTTTCTCCTGTTTCAGGATTCAAATGGAATGATCGAATCCTAGTCTGTCCGTTAGACTTTCCAGTTGTACGGCTGTCAACCAGAACAAAAGAATAGTTTCCTGAACGATGGGAAAGAATTTCTAAAGAGATGTTCATTTTTCGTTTTAATTTACTACCGTTATGTTTAGTCAAGTAACCTTGCTTTGCATCATTTATGTAACTAGCAATAGCTTTATTGAAAGGACTATGTAAACTTTGCGGATATTGAATGGAAAATGGTGTATATAAGTCATTCGAAGTTTCAGTAATAATTTTAATATCTGTATATTGTGAGTCAGTAGTATCGACTACAACATTAGTCTGATCTACAGCATGTTTATTTTCAGGGAGCAAAGTATCCTTCCCTTTAGTAGACAGTGAAATTAAACTGATAGCGGATACGGTTAGTGCGATGATAACAATTGAAAATGTAACATCAATCCAGAAGGAACGACGTTTTCTGTGCGTTTTTTTCATGTTAAAGACTCCTTTTATGTTTATAGAAAGTTAGACGGGTGAGTCTCGTTAATAGTTCTTAACAAATTATGGATTTGTTGGATAAATATAATGTTTAATGCACTTATCAGTGACAAGACTGTTAAGATTCACAACAATAAAATCTTCAAAAAGCTGAATGTAAAAGCCTTAATTTATACTGTTCGACAACAACTTGTTCCCTTTTCTTGAATGAAAATGTCCTGTCCTGAACTGTATTATTACGCTCTCATACTAGTGATTGGACTAATGCTTTAGTTTTAATGGTTGTAGAACCATTATATTCCAAATTAGATTCTTTTATCATATATTCACAAAATTCTAAATGATGGATAATAAGGATGGGCAAGTACTAGTTTACATAAAATTTGCTAGATAATGCTTGTTTAAAAAAAACACTAGTTTGGAAGTGGAGAATGACAATACCATTTGAAAAAGGGGATGGGTATGATGAGGAATAAATTCAGAAAAATCATGACAGGATCGTTAGCGGTTGGACTGTTATTAACTCAAGGTGCTCCATATAATGTATTGGCAGAAAGTCCATATGAGCTGACATCGGTTGATAATGCGGTAGAAATTCTAAAGAACCTGACTGTGGAACAAAGAAAGGCATTAGAGCAATTAGAGACAAGTACAACCTTTACCATTTCTCCGGATGTTGAAACGAATAGCCTTGAATTAGTCAACGTCATTGTGGAATTCGATCAGGCACCAGCACAAATTGAAGTGATGAAACAAGCGGCGAAAGGAAAAAAACTATCGTCTTCTGCTGCAAACGAAAAAGTGGAACAATCTCACAAAGCTTTTAAAGCGCATGTGCAGTCATTGAAAATGCAGAAGAACTCAAGCGAATACAAATCGGAAGACGTAACCATTACTAGAGAATATAAAAAGGCCATCAACGGTGTAGCGATGACGTTGCCTGGTACGGCCGTACAAGATTTGCTGCAATCCGGCGTCGTTAAACATATCTTTAAAGATTACGAGGTAAAAGTGGAACCATCGGTAGAAACGCAAGAATCCATTGAACCGAAAATGGCAGATAGTATTCCACAAATTGGCGTGGACAAGCTTCATGCCGAGGACATTAAGGGTAAAGGCATTAAAGTCGGAGTGCTGGATACAGGGATTGACTATAATCATCCAGACTTAAAAAATGCGTTTAAAGGCGGATATGATTTTGTAGATAATGATGCAGATCCCATGGAAACGACCTATCAGGAATGGATCAACGTTGGCAAGCCAGTGCGTCCGGATCGTGTGTATTACACGAATCATGGAACACATGTCGCAGGGACGATTGCAGCCCAACAGAAAAACAATGTGGACTATGCGGTGAAAGGGGTAGCACCGGAAGTAGATTTATATGCTTATCGCGTATTGGGAGCTTGGGGTTCTGGATCCACGGCAGGAATCCTTGCTGGAATCGATCAAGCGATTACAGATGGCATGGACGTCATTAACTTGTCACTTGGCGCCGCGACGAACGATCCTTTATATGCCACTTCTGTCGCGATAAATAATGCCATGCTTTCAGGCGTGGTGGCCGTCGTTGCGGCAGGGAACGCCGGACCGGGAGAAAAAACGCTTGGTTCTCCAGGAACAGCGGCTCTTGGTATTTCAGTCGGGGCGAGCAACGCTTCCATGGCGATTCCTACATTTAGTGGAAGCGCTTTCGATAATCAATTTGATGATTTGCAACTACTCGTCAAAGATTTTTCTGACCAAATAGAAGATTTACAAGGACAAACGTTACCCATTGTATTTGCGGGACTGGGTTCAGTGGAGGATTTTGCAGGAAAAGAAGTCGGTGGGAAAATCGCCTTAATGGAGCGTGGGGTATTAGGATTTGATCAAAAGATAAAAAATGCCAAAAACGCTGGGGCTAAAGCTGTGATTGTGTACAACAATGAAGACGGGCAAATACCTAGCTACCTCGGCGAAATCGTCGATGTCATCCCGTCCTTCCGCCTGTCAAAAGCGGATGGTGAGCGGTTAAAGGAGCTGGGCGAAGGTTCTTTCACATTTGAAACGTTACGGAATACACAAACAGAAGGCGATTATTTAGCAGATTTCAGTTCACGCGGACCGGTAAATGGCAATGACGATATCAAGCCGGATGTCGTCGCTCCGGGCGTGTCCATATTCTCCACGACTCCGGAATACATCAATGATCCACAGGACGGCATTCATTACGACAATGCCTATGTACGTATGTCGGGAACATCGATGGCCACGCCACACGTGGCAGGTACAGCCGCTTTGATTTTACAGGAGCATCCGGAATACACGCCTTTCGATGTGAAATTGGCACTCATGAATACGTCAGATGATTTACAAGGGGATCATTCTGTATACGAAGTGGGTGCCGGTCGAATCGATGCCTATCAAGCGGTTCATGCAGATACATCCATCAAAGTGTGGGATAAGACACAAAATATCGAGGATGGAAAAGTCGTAGAAATTGATGAAGAAACAGGTTCCATTGTATTCGGCAGATATAATAAAAAAGAAGATCAGCCCATTGAAGCAAGTAAAAAGGTGACAGTTCAAAACAACAGCCAGGAAGAAAAAACGTTTAGCCTAGAAGTGGAGTATCACGGTGAGCGTACAGGGATTCAAGATGCGGTGAGTAACGGTGTTACAGTGGATGTTCCTTCATCGATTACAGTGGGGGGCGGCCAAGTACAAGAGCTTCAGCCTAAAATGACAATACCAGCCAGCGCTGCGGACGGCAGATATGAAGGGTATATTCATGTGACCAATGCCGACAATCCAGCCGAAACCTATCAAATTCCATTTGCTGTCAGGGTGACGGAAAAAGGTTTGGCTTATGTCAAAACGTCTAGACCATCTGTAACAAATACGACGCCTTTCTGGCAAAATCTTGACCCGATGATCCATGGCGTCATGAAATTGAATAGCCCAATGAAAACCATGGATGTGCTTGTAAAAGACAGTAAAACAGGAAATGCTGTAGGGTTCATAGGAACAGTAAATGCGAGTAATTTACAAATAGATAGAGAAGTGTACCTCGTTGGTGCATTCAGCGGTACGGTCTTACCATTTACAAATGATCCATCCCAGCCAATCAGTGATACTCCAATAAAGCTGTCAGAAGGCGATTATATACTGGAACTGATTGCACACGATGAGGATGGGAAATCCTATGTTTATGACAATCCGCTTATCGTGGACAATACAGCACCAGAAGTGAACATGAATATTAAATCGCATGTAATCGAAATAGATGATTCTATGTTTACAGTAGAAGATGGACAAAAAGCAGTGTGGATGCATGGAACAACTAAGGATACGACAGTGGATCTATTACAATCTAAAGGGTTGGACGTCGATCAATCGTCCAACAAAATGGCTTACTATTCAGGTGACTCTGGATTTATACGTGGGTACTTCCCGATTCAAGCGAATGGGGATTTCAAATTTGGAATTGAGAAAAGTGATATTGCAACAGGACCTTTGAGGTTAAGTTTGAGAGCGTCTGATATTGCCACGGCAGAAATTGGCCAAAAATATTTCTTCATGAAGGAAGGGACGGAATATACGACCACCAGTTATGATAAGAAAGAGTTGATAGTAGGCGATAACTTTACGATGACACTCAGTCTTAATAATGTGAAGCAGCTCGTATCCGGAGAATTTAATGTAGAGTTCGAGAAATATTTGTTCAAGCTTGCGAATGTGAAGCTGAACAATGAAGTGAAAAAATATGCAAAGGAAAAAGGCTTACAAGTATCACTCCATGAGCCTGTTGTGAAGGAAGGTAGTTTCAGGAATAGTTTGAACGTTGGTGCTTCCATTACTGGAAAGGCATTCAAAGGATTGAACGGAGATATACCGTTCCTCGATGTAACGTTTAAAGTAGTGAATGATGAAGTATATGATTATGTTACTTTTGATGTGCCGAAAGGTTCTTATAAGAAATCGGGACAACTTGCTGACACTGCTATTCCTTTTTACGGCACTGAATATTTTAAAGTAATTCCTAAAGATACACGGTTGAAAGGATATAGCTTGCCGGAAGCATTTTTGATATATGAACCATCAGGGACATCATTTTTGAAACAAGCGGATTATACAAAAATAGGTGCACAAGTATACGCTCTCTCCAGAAGCGGTAAAAAGTACAAAGGAACAATGAATGGGAATGGAACTTTCACGATCGATAATATCCCGGCTTCCGATCAAGTATATACAGCTGTTATCGATGTTCCGGGGCATCTTAAAGAGATGACAAAGTTCATTCCTGGATATCATGCAAAAGGTGAGCTACGTGGGCAATCTATAACAATGAATCTGAGAAGTCTTGCAGGGGATGTGAATGGCGACAAAGTGATTGATATCCTCGATATCCAGAGTGTCGTGGATGCCTATGGTACGAAGGATTCATCCATTGTGCCGCAAGACCTTAATCAAGATGGTGTGGTCGACGAAACGGATGTTCGTTTTATTGAGAAAAACTTCTTAATGAAGGGACCTGATGCGACTGCCGATAAACAGCCGAAGGAGAAGATTGGTAATAAAGGGCTGGAATACTTCCTACGCCTGATTGGTCTTGAAGTGAAGGAATAAATAGTTAAAAGTTGCGATCAATCAGCCTTAGCCCTGCATTCTTGGGAGCTAAGGCTGTTTTACTATTTTGTGGAACGTTTATATCGATAAATCAGATGATAGGTCGTAAGCAAATGTACCGTACTTTATTATTTTGCTTTTATACTAGTGCTTTTGTTTTAACCGATGTAAAACTAAAGTCTTCAAAAATTACACCTTTAACTTTATATTCATGTTAATACAAATGGTGGATAATTGATGAGGACAACTTAACTAGTTTACATTCTATTCACTGGAAAATGCTTGTTTAGAAGAAACATGAATTTGTGAATGGGAAATGATGAGTACAGTAGAAAAGAGGATGAGATAATGAAGAATAAGAACTGTTTAAAAGTGGCTTTAAGTGTAGGCCTACTTATGGGGACAGTGGCGCCTTTGAGCCATGTACCCGTTGGACATGCAGCAAATCAGTCAGATGCAAGGAGTATTTTAGCCAACTTATCAAAAGAGCAACGTGAGGCTCTGCAAAACTTAGAAGCCAGCCAATCGATCAGGGGACTTCAATTATCAAGAGATATTGATTTGACGAGTGAAGAACAAGTAACAGTTATTGTCGAATTTGATCAACTGCCAGCAAAGGCGGAACAAAAGCAAAAGTCTCTCATGGGCGAAAAAGTCTCCCTTGAAACAGCTAAGAAAAAGGCAGAAGCATCTCACGAAAGTTTTACGAATGAATTAAAAGCTATAGTAGGTAAAAACGCTAAATCAGGAAAAGCAAAATATGAAATTAAGTACACGTATAAAACAGCTTTCAATGGAGTAGCCATAACGTTACCAGCCAATGAAATAGAAAAATTAGTAGACTTAGAAGTAGTAAAAGCAGTTTACAGTGAACTGGAAGTACAAATTCCGTTACCGGTAGTGAACGAGGAAACAGGATCTGCCACGAGAGTAGACAGTATTCCTTTTCTGAAAATCGATAAATTGCATGAAGATGGTTTTACAGGAAAAGGGATTCGAATTGGAGTCATTGACACTGGAATAGATTATAACCATCCAGATTTAAAAGATGCTTATAAAGGTGGATATGATTTCGTCGATCATGATAATGATCCAATGGAAACGACTTATAAGGATTGGAAAGCGGCTACAGGTTATCCTGAAATTAATAAAGGGAAAACATATTACACAGAACATGGTACACATGTATCCGGAACCATTGTAGGTCAAGCTGCAAATGATTCGGATTACAAAGTGACTGGAGTGGCACCTGATGCGGAATTGAATGTCTACCGTGTATTAGGACCTTACGGAAGCGGAGCAAATAGTGCGGTACTTGCTGGAATTGACCGTGCCGTTGCAGATGGCATGGATATTATAAACCTATCTTTGGGGGCTTCTACAAATAACCCGCTTGATGCATCGAGCTTAGCGATTGATAATGCCGTGTTAAGCGGTGTGACTGCAGTCGTTGCAGCTGGAAATACTGGAGATTTGGCAAATAGTACACTCGGATCTCCTGGAGCTGCCGCACTGGCATTAACGGTTGGTGCAAGTTCTGCTTCATCTTTTGTGACGACTTATGAAGGCGCATTTTCTGCTGAGGGTCAAGACTATGATGGAACCTTGCAGTTAATGACTAACAAATGGACAGTTGAATTTCAACATCTAACAGGTCAACGTTTTGAAATAGTCGAAGTCGGAGAAGGCGTGCCAGCTGATTACAAGGATAAAGACGTCAATGGAAAAGTAGCCTTTGTTGCTCGTGGATCTAATGCGCTGATTGAAAAAATGGAGAATGCAGAGAAGAACGGTGCAATCGGGGGCGTTGTGTATAATACAAATGCAGAAGAAGGACATATCCCTCATTACTTAGGTGAAAGTAAAGACAATATCCCAACCTTTTCATTGTCGAACAAAGATGGCTTAGCTGTTAAAAGCCTATTGGAAAAAGGGCCTCTTTCCCTCACACTTGGCGAAATAGGAAATGCCGAAATTAGTGGTGATGAGCTGGCTCCATTCAGTTCGAAAGGACCATCAGGGACTTTGTATGATATCAAGCCAGAGGTGACGGCGCCTGGGGTTAGTATTCTCTCAACAGTACCCGCTTATATCCAAAACAAAGTAGATCATTCGGATTATTCTCAAGCCTACCAACGACTGTCAGGCACATCGATGGCAGCACCTCAAGTAGCTGGAATCGCTGCGTTGTTACTTCAAGCGCATCCGGACTATACGCCGAGTGATATTAAATCTGTATTGATGAATACGGCCGATCCATTGAAAAAGCAATATAGCGTATTTGAAGTTGGCGCAGGTAGAGTGGACCCTATGCAAGCCGTCCATTCTGACACGGTCATCTCGGTACTTGATAAGACGCCGTATATTGAAAACGGCAAGGAAAGAATTATACCCGAACCAACCGGTGGACTCAGTTATGGCTTCGTTCCTATGTCGAATAAAAACATTCTTAAAACGACCAAGCTATCCATCTCAAATACGAGTACTGAAGATAAGAACTATACTGTTTCGGTAAAATATAATGTTGGAGCATCTGCATCAGATTCACTGGATGCAGAGAAAAATGGTGTGAAACTAAATGTGCCTAGCTCCATTACTGTCAAAAAGAATAAAGAAGAGAGCTTTAATGCTTTTCTTACAATCCCGAAAACGGCAGAGAAAGGTACGTATGAAGGGTATATTCATCTTGAAAATAGCAAAGATCCAGAAGAAAGTTACAGTATCCCATTTGGGGCGAAATTGGTTGTAGAAGGCATCGGCTATTTTGAGGTCTTTACACCAAGTATCTCGACAGATCGTACAAGAAATATTTTTAGCCGAAAGACAACAGATTTAGACTTTAAATTAAATTCACCACTGGAAAGAATTGATTGGGTGTTGACAGATCCTAATACGAAAGAAGATTTAGGTTGGATTCTATCCGTTAACGCAACAGGAGCAGCGCTCGATACAGATTACTTCATAGAGAAAGGATTTGCAGGTTTTTATTATCCGTTTACGGGAAATGAAAAAAAACCAATCAGCTATACCAAAGTAAGAGCCCAAGATGGAATATATGAAGTCAAAATGATTGGAACGACAAAAGATGGAAACCAATACGTTGAAACGTCGACTATAAGTCTTGACAATAACGCACCAACTATTGGCTATGATGAGACGGATGCCATCCCTACAGGTGATCTTCCAATTGTTGAATTGCCAGAAGGTAAAAAGACTGTAACGTTATCCGGAACTTTACTGGATCATGAAATAAATGATACACAAGCGGCGAACATTCGACTCACCCAATCTAATAACCAAGTATGGTATGGAGCAGGTGGTCGTTTTATCGGTATTACCGCCGACGAAAACGGAAAGTTTTCCAAGGAAATTAATGTGAATGCTTCTAGCGTTAATGTAATCCAATACTTAGGAGCGGATTTTGCTGGGAATGCAGCAGTACCAAAAGTTGTCTATTATGTAAGAGAGGGACAACAGTTTATCTTTGCAAAACCGGATAAAGAATCGTACACAATGGGAGACATCATCACTTATACGTTCTATGCGCGGAATTTGGATCATGCACATGATCTATCGATGAGTTTCGATTACCAAAAGAAGTTTTTTGAGTCGCTTGATTTTCAATTAGGCGCGGGCATGCCGGAAGGGTCTAAATTAGTGGAAACGACAATTACGCCAGGTACAACAAGAACGACGATAGATATAACAGTACCAGGTGAAGGGGTATCGGGAGATGTTGCATTGTTTGAAATGGTAGTAGACACGAATGCCAATGAGTTCGTAAATATGTATCCACAATTGTTCGGTTACAGTCCAATGAAGGTGAATAATGAAGCCCGGATTTCTACGGAAATGGGACTTCACCCTATTTATTCTCAACTATCAAATGTCAGTGCAGGATTTTTAAGTGGGGAAGGACTATTGACAGCAAATGGTGGCATGAATTTTAACATCGATTACACAACGGCGGGGGTAACGGTCCAGTTAGAAGATTCGAAAGGGATTATTCATCCAGCTACTCTCCAAAAGAACGGGATAATTGACATGGGCAGTTTGCCTGCAACAGAAAAGAACTATACAGTGATGATTGATATTCCGGGACATTATACGACATATACCCCCCTAGAGGTAGGTCGCAATGTGAATGGCGTTGATGTTGGAGAGTTTATTACCTATGCTCCACCTGTATCTAAACCAGGTGATATTAACAAAGATCATAAAATTGATATCCACGATGCCATTTTACTACAAACACATTGGGGAACAGATAATCGAAATACGGATATCAATTTCGATGGGACGACAGATGCAAAGGACTTTAAATTCCTTGGAAAATACTATTTAACAGAAAATGATTTTGTACTAGATACACCAACTCCTGAACGTCAAGTAAACGGTAAAACGATTGAGACCATTAAAAAGGAATTAGGAATCACTCCTTAATGCTTTTTACATCTGATCGGTCTTGAAGTGAAGCAATAAACATAATTCTAAGCAGCCTTCACCTTTTTTACTTGTTTATTTTCGGTTCGCTTTCGGTAATTGATTCACAATAGTTAAGAGGAATTGAAGAAAAGAGTAGCTAGGAATGACTTCGTCATTCCTAGCTACTCTTTTCAATCCTTTTATTGTGAGTCAGTACCTATCGCGATTCTACAATAAGTCAGTGAGAAATGCCGTTACTTGTAAAGTAATGAATTGATGACATTCTATAAGGAATGGTAGTGTTGCATATTGTACAATGTGTTCCTTCCATACTGTTTATCATGTTTAAAGCGGGATTTTCTTAGAAATAAAGAAAGAAAAGACCATGATAGAAGTTCCAGCGGCCAAAATTGTATCTTTGGCTTCCCTTCACCATGTGAGTAACCCTCTTTTCCCTTGTTCCCATAAAGCATTTGTACTTCATGTATGCATGTTTTGGGTTGGCGACGGATGAACAAATACCATAAGATGACCGGAAAAACTGTAGGGGTGCGACGAAGTCGCACCCCTACAGTTCAAGGCATCCCGGTGATTGTATGGAATGCGTTCAATCCAAAACATTTAGTTGTTTTTTGTTAATCAACAGTCGTGTTTAGAAGCTCTACTTTCTCAATGCTACAGCTGGCTCTGTATGAATTAACTTGTAGCTAGTTATTGTGCCTATGATAATCACAACAACACCTGTGGAAAGGATGGATAGTAAGATTTGTAGCGGGGTGATAAGTATTGCTAAATCGAACATCATACCGACTACATAAACAAAGCCCATAAGGATAGCTTGAAACACAGCTGACATGCCCGATAATAGCAAATTTTCGTTAGTAATCATTTTACGAATGGTGCCTTTATTGTAGCCCAAAGCGGACAGCAACCCTATTTCCTTGTATCTTGAATTTTGCAGTTTCATAAGCAATACGATACTGATAAACAAACCAATTGCTAACACTAAAATGGATACGATCAAGAACAAACGGCTAAGATTGTTGAACGTACTCTGCAACGCTTCTACCTCTTTGGCTGCAGTTTTACTGACAATTTTTTTGTCAGCTAGCATTTGACTGACTGAAACAATATCTTCAAAGTCTTTTACATCGTAGCTAAGTGAGTAGTATTTTTCACCTTTCATTTCTTTATAAAACGCCTGTTCAATATCGGAGCTGACAAAGAAATCATCGTGGCCTGTATTATAAATACCGCTTATCGTCAACGTGTATTCTTTTTCATCATATTGTAAAGTAAGTTCTTGTCCAAGCAAGTTACTAATATCATTGCCAAACTTTTTAGCGAGGCTTGGGCTCAATGCTATTTCCTTTTCACCTGTTTTCGGCATAGAACCGTATGACATCTTTTCAGTAGCCTTTGCCATTGGGTATTTCTCTGCCATCGCTTCGGTTTTATCACCTAGCTTTAACGTAACATCCGTTATTTTGTATTGATAATAAACATTTTCGATACGTTCATCGGAATTTAGCATGTTAAAAATGCTGTCATGATCCTCGCCTTGAATATAACCGTTGTTAAAGGCGGTGTTTTTATCCTTAAAATCTGAGATGGACTTGTCCATAACGTTCCCGGAAGATAAAGACAACATAAATGCAAGGATACCGATGGAGATGGCCAGACTGACGGCCATATAGCGTATCCTATGCACGTTGAAGTTTTTAAGTCCACGCTTGAACGCAGATACTTTGACAGCCTTATTTAAGCTGGGTTTATTATCAGTTAAAATCTCTTTTTGAGTGTCGGACTCTTTTGCAATAATTTTTCCGTTCTCAATATGAATGACTTCATCTGCATAGCTACAAATCTTTTGGTCATGCGTAATCACAATCACCAAACGGTCTTTTGAAATCTCTTTTAACAGTTCCATAATTTCAATGGAGTTGCTGCGGTCTAAAGCACCTGTAGGCTCATCCGCCAAGATCATTCGAGGATTTCCCATTAACGCTCTTGCAATGGCAACTCTCTGCTTTTGACCGCCCGAAAGATTTTCGATTTTTTCCTCGATCTTTTGTGCTAAGCCCAGTTTAGTTAATAGTTCCTGGGCACTTTCTCTATTTTCCTTTTCACTTAACGTATTTAATTCACAAGCAAGTAGAAGGTTTTCAAGCACTGTATATCCGCTTAACAGATGGTAGTTTTGAAAGACAAATCCTATCGTATCTCTGCGATACGCACACAATTCGTCAGCGTTCATGTTGCTGATAGAAGTGCCCAAAACTGAAATATCACCACTGTAATCACTGTCGAAGCCTGCAACCATATTAAGCAGGGTGCTTTTACCGCACCCCGATGCACCTAACAGGCAAACAAGTCCTTGGTTTGGAAAGGTAAAACTTGTATCGTGAAAAATAAGTGAACGATCATATTTTTTCACAAGGTTTTTTATTTGAATCATTATCTGTCACCCGTCTTTAAAGCTGCGGTTGTATTGGTCTTCATGAAGGTAATAGCGGTTATAACGTAAGCCACGACGGCTACTAAAGCAATCATCAGCATGCCCGTAAACAACATCTTCGTATTCATAATATTTGCACCGAACAAGCTTTGAGTCGCTTTGTTGATAAGTGGTGATGTAACAAGCAGTAACAGAATAGCCGCAACGGTTTCTGTTAACTTCTCCGTTAAGTTCAGTAGACTCAAATGACCATTTGTAAAGCCGCTGATTTTATAAATGGCATATTCTCTTTTTCTCATAACACCTGTAATGAGGGAGATAGCCATAACCATAACGACAGACAAAATCCCGATGAGTCCACTTGCAGAACCTGACTGTTCGGTTGTTTGCTCATTTAATCTAACAATATCCTCAACAAGCTCAAATTGGCCAAGAGGTACAATGCCTTGTTCGTTAAGCTCGTCTTTAATGGCAATCATACCCGCAGGAGTCTTAGCACGAACAATAAAATTCATGGCTTCATTTTCAATTCCTGCTTGTTTTCTCAAATCGTCAAGTGCAACTTTACTGAAAAAGAATGAGTCATCAACGCTATATTCGACCATTTCTCCTTCATACTCATAACGGGCGGTTGTATCTGCAACGCCTACGATTGTTACGGTGATGGATGCCTCTTGCAATACAGGCTCACCTGTATCCCAGTTGTAGATGGAGCTGCTAAAATCAACTTCTTTGCCGATTGCTTGCTCGTTTGATATGCCCAATGCTTCAACAAAACTTTCTGGGACGACGATCTCGTTGCCCTTGCCTGTTGCCATTTTTCCTGCAACCAACTTATTGATTACCGGCACGCTACCCGTGCTTTGTATGGTGTGTTCTGTGCCATTAACAGTTACCTTGATATCAGTAAACGCTTGTGAAAAAACAGTGAAGTCAACACGCTTATCGTCTACATAGTCATCATATAAGCCGCCAATATCTTGTGTGACATTCGCATTTGGCTTATCTTCTTCAGTACCGTCTGCTCCTCCCGCACTCATAAAACTACCGACCACACTAATATCTGTAAGTCCTTCGCCGTAAGTATCGATCAGCTCGTCAAATTCGCCCTGACTGCTACCCCCAATCGCCCCACTTACAGTTGTCAGCAAAAATGTACCTGCAACCATTAGAGAAAGGGCAGAAACTAAAAATCGATTACATTTACGTTTCACATTTGATTTGGTGATGGCGAAAGCATTTTTCATCGATAAGTGATGACTTTCACCGTATGTGAGTTTTTCTGTTGTAGTACTTGTTTTTTGTGGGAATGCAACCGTTTCTCCCATATCCAAGTCTATAACGTTTGATGTATGATCAATCAAACTGGTATCGTGGGTTACAATGATAACTGTCCTATTTTTAGAAATCGTTTTCAGAATATCCATGATCATTTTTGAAGTTTTTTCATCCAAGGCACTAGTTGGCTCATCCGCAAAAATAACTTGCGGATTTTTCATCAGTTCTCTTGCAATCGCGACCCGCTGTTTTTGACCACCCGAGAGATCGTTCACTTTTTGATGTCCAAGGTTACCGATATTAAGTTCTCTTAAAACCTTGTTAGCATCCTTTTGATTCTTGTTGTTTTTTATGTACTGTGGCAACAATACGTTCTCTAAAACTGATGAATCTTCAAGTAAATTAAAATCCTGCCAAACAAATCCGAAGATATTGTTGTAAAAATAGCTTTTTTCATTGGAGGATAATCCTTTAATACTCTTACCGCAATAGTAAACCTCTCCATCAAAATCTTGTACCATGCCGCTCATGATTTTCAACAGTGTTGTCTTACCGCTACCCGAGGCACCCACTATAAAGTGCAGTCCTTTTCCCACTGTCAAAGAAATATCATTCAAAGCGGATGCGCCATTGTATTTTTTTGATACGTTCTTAATTTCAAACATTTGCTTTCTCCCATCTATTATTCTTAAGCACTTTCCAAATACGACGCTTTCCATAACAATCTAATCGCTTGTCGTTTAGATTGTTATGGAAAACCTTCTAACGAATGATTGTCCTATGATGATCACCTAGCACAAAATTCGTTAGAAGGAATGTTATATTTGACGCTCACTCAGACATTTACTACAAACATGTTTTGTAATGGCTTTATCCGACTGGTTGACTAAATTTAGCTCACGATTTCATGTTTGCGTATAATCTACTTATTTTTTTGCTGCTTCTGTTGATGATGTCATTTCTCCTGCTGACGTTGCTGCTTTTGCTTCTTTTTCAAATGCTGCAATTTCTTCAGCCGTTGCTTTTTTTGCTTCTGTCGACTTTACTGCTGGTGTTGATTCTGCTTGGAATTTTGCGATTTCTTCAGCAGTAGCTTTTTTAGCAGGAGTTACTTTTGCAGCAGGTGTTGATTTTACTGCATCCGTTGCCTTTACTGTCGGTGTTCCTTTCACTTTAAGTGCTTCTTTTTCAAGCGCTACTCTTTCTTCAGCTGTTACTTGAACCGCTTCTGTTGAGCTTGTTGCAAGTACTGATTTCTCTTTTTCATCCTGTGAAGCAGCAGAAGCAAATCCCATTCCCGAACCTACCATTACTGTAACTGCTAACGATGCTGCACCAATTAATAAAGCTTTTTTCATTTTAATTTCCTCCTGATAGTTAATCGCTTTGCGATCGATTGTTGGGATGTTCTTTCCCACAAATCTACTATATCCAATGAATGTGACTGCAATATGACGACGTAAAAAATAGGCTGGATTCCCTTTATATACGAAAAAAACGAATGGGTTGTCATTTCATTGACATATTCAAATGCTAAACTAACAGCTGAAGTCTTATTGTGGTAAGTTAATGACAAAGCATTGTCGAAAGGGTGATTTATAGTGAAGCACATCCTATTGATTGAGGATGAATTGCCAATCGCGCAGATTTTAAAAGCATACTTGGAGAAAAACGACTTTTTAGTTACTCATCATTTAGGGGAAGGGAATGTCATTCAAACTTATTTAGACGTTAATCCTTCATTGGTATTGTTAGATTTGATGTTGCCTCAAAATGATGGGCTAGAGATTTTACAGCAAATCCGTCAATATGGCAGTTGTCCTGTTATCATCCTAACCGCTAAAGGAAGTGTGCCCGAACGTCTAGCTGGGCTTGGACTAGGGGCCGATGATTATATCACGAAGCCATTTGATCCTGAGGAGGTTGTGGCCCGCGTACAAGCCGTATTACGCCGATCCTCACATATAGAAGATAACGAAACGATTAAATTAGGTCATCTTGTCATAAATTTCACTACGCATACAGCCTCTGTTTATGATGAGCTAATTCCCATGTCACCACGTGATTGGGGGGTCCTTGCCTTTTTAGGACAACATCCCAATCAATGCTTTTCGCGCGACCAACTATTAGATTCTGTATGGGGTATGAATTATGAGGGGGGAGATCGAGCTGTAGATGCTTCGATTAAAAGAATTCGTCAACACTTGCGTGAGTGGTCAACGGATGAAGGTGAAATTAAAACCGTACGTGGAACGGGGTATATGCTACATGTCAACTAGCTCACAGCGTGCTAACGGCATTCCTTTACTGCGTTTTTGGACGCGCAGATATACGGGCGTATTAATCGCTATTTTACTCTTTTTGGGTGTTGGCGCCGGTGTATGGCTAAAAGTAAATGGAGAACGACAAAGTTTCCAAATACTGCAGGCGAGGGCTGAGCAACTGAGTGCATCGTATATACGCTCAATGGAAGTATTACAATCACCACTAAGTTCTAGCCAAAGTGGGTCATATGGTTCATCTTCTACACCCGCCACGACCGTTACACCTGCTACAATTGCTACGCCAGCCGAAATTGTGCGTCCTATTGCTCAAGATTTCATGCAACTCTTTGATGAAAAAGGTCAGGTTCTTGTTAATTTTTCAAGTCTAGATCTATCATTATTCGAGACCCTTGTTGAAACACCTTCTACTATAGAAGATGTACTTAACGGTAAAACCACGAAAGAAAAAATCAAAATGAAAAAAAGTACTTGGCTCCGTGTGGGTATCCCTCTACATGATCGGGGGGAAGTGATGGGCGCTTTATATTTAAGCACGCCTGCACCCGAAATACTTGTAGAGAACATTGAAACTTATGGACTTCTTTTACTTATTATTTTTGGTATCGGATTTGGCGGTTGGTTGGTCATCTATCACCTATCTAGAAAATTAACGCTTCCCCTACATCAATTAACGGAAGCTGCGAAACAGGTCTCAGAAGGGAATTACGCGCCTAGTCTACCAGCAACAACCAATGTAAAAGAAGCCGAATTGCAACAACTCTTTTCATCTTTCGAGGTAATGTCAAGTCGTTTGCAACAACTTGAACAAATGAGAACGGACTTACTTGCAGGCGTATCTCATGAATTAAGGACCCCAGTTACTTCAATACGCGGTATGATTCAGGCCGTCCAAGGGGGCATTGTTACAGGGGATACAGCAGATCAGTTTTTAATCACATCATTAGAAGAAGCAAAAAGAATGCAGAAAATGGTGGAAGATTTATTGGATTTTGCGTCATTAGAATCCAGTGCGGTTCATGGGGATTTCATATTATTATCCCTTTCAGAGGTAGTAGAAGAGGCCATTCAACAGGTTCATGCCATTGAAGGTTTTAAGGATATTGAGATCGATGTCTCATCTGCCATCAAACCATTGAAAATAGTAGCAGATAGGGGTCATATCAAGCAAATTCTGCTTAACCTCTTCATGAATAGTGCTAGAGCAGGGGCTACTACAATCATGTTAAGTATCACTTTCGAAAATAAAAAGATACACCTCGATATCGTAGATAATGGCAAAGGGATTCCGGAACAAGAAATACCTTATATTTTTGAACGCTATTATCGTGGGGACAGTAAAAAGAAGATGAAGCAGGGGTTAGGACTCGGGTTACCCTTAAGTCGATTACTGGCGGAAGCTAATCATTGTGAGTTGGTCTTAGTATCATCCACACCACAAGAAACGATATTTCGACTCCTGTTACCAATTGAATAAATGAGTCACACGTGTTGATTAAGCAATTTGTCACAAAAAGTGAAGGTAAGCAAAGGCTTGAAAACCTCCATTTTCACTGTGGCATTTTCGGTTCATCAACACGCGTGACTTATTGTATATCAATCATAACTTAATGGTATTGACAACGGATTTTACTAGAATGTAATGAGAAATGACTAGGTGTTAAAAATCATCATGCACATGCTTTGATGTTGAGTCTAATAATAATTTATAAACTTTTCTTGGGCGACCTGCCATAAGTGGACTTTCCTCGGCCATAACATGAGCAAGCCCATCTCCCTCTAGTTCACTCAATATACGACGGGCACTACGCGTAGTTATTTGCATAAATTGGGCAAGCTCACTGGCACTTATTTCTTCGCGGGCACGCTTTTTAATAATA
The DNA here is from genome assembly GCF_044762865.1 of Sporosarcina sp. NPDC096371. Lineage (NCBI taxonomy): Bacteria > Bacillati > Bacillota > Bacilli > Caryophanales > Caryophanaceae > Sporosarcina > Sporosarcina sp. NPDC096371. The sequence continues at coordinate 106,409 of NZ_JBIWFE010000008.1, read as the reverse complement.
GATTTCAATTTATGCAGTGTAGCTACACTGAGAGATGATTTTCTCTAATTGCTTGTATTTCGTCAGATATGTATGAATATGTAAGTTGTTCTTCTTGACCAAGTGGACCTGTAATTTTCTTATCATCAAAGCAAACCGCCCACGAACCTTTACCTCATTCTCTGCTTTGTAATAAAGCGTTCCATGCATTGATTTCAGCTTCGTAAGCTGAATGACAAACCCAATTCCGCAAGTCCCCACTTCATCTTTCAATTCTATAGACGAATCGAATTCTACTAACCGCGTAAAGTTGTGCGTAATATCTTGTGAAAAACCCCTTGTTGAAAAGATTATATAACGGCCTGGACCAATTGTAAGAAGAGATCCTTGAATTTTTTTGTATATATACGTAAGTTTTTCAAAAATTCAAGTTCAATTTCGTGAAGTTTCTCAGTTGTAAATGCGATATTTTGAAAACCTATAAAGGCAGCATCATATTCAATAATTTGTACAGCAATCTGAGCTCTTTTAAAATGAAGCATTTCGTATACTCTACGGATTTCCATTACGACAGAATCAACAGAGTTTTGGGTCGGGAATAGTCGGTAGGCTGGTATGCCGAGCAGCTGTAATTGTTCTTGAATTGGATGGCATGTAATAGCAGCTTTCGTATAGCCTTTTTTGTAACAACGATAATGAAAGTCGATCAATTGCTGTAAATCTATCGTTTCTGATTCGATATATTTTATAGCTGTATTAATATTAGCTTCTCGTAACACTTGTTCAAGCTCGGTAGGTGAGATAGCATCGTAGCTTATTTCATCAACTTCTAAGTGATGTTCATGCGCTAGTTGTAGGAGTGAGCTATAAATCGCAAAACCATGGGTTGGAATATGAAAAATCGGATTGGATATCTCACCCCATTGTGAGGTTATTTTTAGTTATGCTTTTTATTGTGCTTTTGGTTTCAGCTGATAGTTTTCAAATTTCAATCGTGTATAAGAAATAATGCCAGACAATAAGAAAAAGCTGATAATCGTTCCTTCCCGAATATTGATTGGCAAAATGTATAGTAGTGATATTGTTATTGATAGAATAATGGAGAAAAAATCGACACAATATCTGTATTGAGAGAAAGTAGGTTTTGTTATTTCGGCTATTCGTAAACATAGACCTTCAATAGGAAAAGGAATAATGCCTATTGATCCACCGGCTAATATTGTACCGAAAATAAATAGTCCCATTCTTACTAAATAATACTCAATGTGAATCGAACCGAAAATAGTATAGAGAAAAAAATTAATAACTATTCCAAAGAACAAGATGGAAATAAACATCAAAGTAAATTTTTTGAAGTCCTTTTTTTCGCATAGGCAGATATAACCGATTAGGAAAATGAGATTTGCAATGAATGTAATTGTGCCAACTTTGATGGAAGTACATTCAGATATGGATAAATTCATTGCATTAAAGCTGCTTACTCCAACATCTGCTTTTAATGTAAGACTAACGCCAACAGCACTCATTATATAGAGTAGAATAGATTGAATTACTTTTTTCATGAATATTCCTCTAATAAGTCCATTACTTGCATTAAATTTTGTATCGTATATGTACTCTTAGGTGAACCTGATTTAGGCATGCTTCTCTTAGAGTTAAACCATACACAATCAATTCCGACATTGATAGCTCCCTGAATATCCGATGTTAAACGATCACCTATCATTAATAATTCTTCTTTCCGGCTTATATGCAGGGCATCAAAAATATAGTAAAAGAAATGGGGATTTGGTTTTTCGTAACCAATTTCTTCGGAGATAAAAAGATGCTCAAAATATCCTTGTAGCTTGGCATCTCCTAATCTTTTTCTTTGAGTCTTTCCTACACCGTTTGTTCCAATATATAATTTATAATCTTGCTTACTTAAAGCATTCAGTAATTCATGTGCATGAGTAATGGCCTTATGTCCTTGGTTTAAATACTCACGGTAAATTGCTTCAACTTTTGCTCCATTTTCATCTATTTGAAATTCTTTCAAAAAAAGTAAAAAGCGCGTTGTCAGCACGTCCTCACGAGATATCAAGCCTGCCTCTAATTGATACCATAATCCATCATTAATGCGCTTATAACATGCAATGGTTTGCTTGTTATAGGGCAACTCGTATTGCGAAATAATTTGTTTTAAAGCCTTTTCTTCTGAATCTTGAAAATCAAGTATCGTATCATCTAAGTCAAAAATAATATGTTTGTATTTGTTCATTCCTATCCACCTCTTGATAGGAATATATCGAAAGTAAGAATATAATGATAGGAGATATCTCATATTGAGGTGATAAAATGGAGAAAATCAATTTGAAGGTTTACGCAGAAAGTTTTGTAGACATATATAATGGAATTAAAGAAACTTTTCCGAAAGCGGTTTTACATCAGGCTTTTATTTGTAAGTTTTCTTCTAATGAATATATAGTGCGCTTTGATGAAGATATTGAGTACTTATTTTTATTATTGGATGGGCGGGCAAAAATATATCAAGTACACGAAAATGGAAAACGTGCGCTGATTCAGTTTCTAAAGAAAGATGATTTTATTGGTGAATTATCCTTGATTGAGGTGGAAAAGAATTTAAAAGATGTTGTGGCTATAAATGACTGTACTTGCTTGGCGATTCCATTGGCTTCATCGAAAGAGCATCTGTTAAATGATAAACTTTTCTTCTTTAATTTATCCAAATATTTAGGTGATAAATTACTTAAAAGAACCGATCACTACACAGATATGCAGGATTATGAATTCAAAAATCGATTGGCGAAATATATTCTTCAAATAGAAAACGATGGATGCTTTCAAGAGAAGCATACCGAAACAGCAGAATACGTGGGGGTAAGCTATCGACATTTATTATACACACTTAACCAATTCCTTGAAGATGGATTATTGGAAAAGAGAGGAAGGAAATATTTCATCATTAATAAAGAACTGTTAGAAAGATTGAGTTCAAAAAAAGAATAAATTTAGTTTGATTTGACAACTGAATCAATTGAGCCCTTGGGGCTCTAAGTTTAAAATGATAAAAAATAGGGATCTCCCCAAATCCTGTATAATGAGAGTTACGACACACACATTAACAGACTGGAGAGATACCCCTATGTCCATTATACGACAAGAAAGCTAAAGTCCATTTTGATTTGGTTCATCTTGCGTATAACGCATGCAAACTGGCAGTTGATCGGCTTTCCCAACTACACTACAACTTTCTGTAGCATAATTAGCTATTTCATTCGTTTTTTTAAGGAATCATCGAAATTCTGTTTCTTTATGATTTTTTAAAAGTGCGCATTATGAAATTGATTCTACTACATAATAAAAAATATATTTTTAAGGAGAACAAGATGAAAGTAGAACGTATGTTAACCATTATTGTGATGTTACTTAATAGAAATCGTGTAACAGCAAATGAATTGGCTGAGAAATTTGAAGTATCGGTCCGGACTATTTACCGAGATATTGAAACAATCAATCTAGCTGGTATTCCTATCATTTCCCATTCTGGAAACAATGGTGGATTCAGCATTTATGAGAGTTATAAATTAAATCATCAAGTACTAACTCTTAATAACCTGACTTCCCTTCTTTCTGTTCTCAAGGATATTAATTTCACAGTTGACGACATTGAGTTAGAATCATCCATAGAAAAACTACAAAATATCATTCCTAAAAACAAGGTAGATTATCTAAAGCTGCATATGGAACAAATCATCATTGATTTACATCCTTATGGAGACTCTCCAAATCAAAAAGCATTAGTTAAGACGCTAAGGAAAGCTATTACACAGACTAATTTACTGACTATTGACTACAGAAATTATGATAATATCGTCAGCAAAAGACAAGTTGAGCCTATGTCGCTCATATTTAAAAATTATACTTGGTATTTATTTGCTTATTGTCTTTTAAAAGGAGACTTCAGGATATTTAGAGTTTCCCGAATAAGTGATTTTCACATTGAAAATCAATCATTTGAACGTCGAGAAAAATCCTATCACGAGATGATGGCATTATTAAATGAACAAACAACAATGACAACAATTGTCTTAAAAGTTTCCCCTCAAATGAAGTCTCGTGTGAAGGATGTTTTTAATAAAGAAGATATTGCGGTGTTAGAAACAGGTGAACTTCTTGTTACAGCTACATTCCCCGAAAAAGAATGGTTGTTCTCTCTCATATTTAGTTTTGGAGAGCATATAGAGGTCTTAGCTCCAAAAGAAATGCGCAAAAAAATTGCTTCTAAACTCAGATTGATGGCTGACAAATATCATTAAGTGAGTTTCTCAAAGCTGACAGACCGTTGTCAAACGTCCATGATAATCTTGTCATTGTAAGATACTTTTTTTAATTTGGAGGATGTTAAATGACAAACAATTATGAGTTTCCGACACCAACACTTATCTCAGGTAACGGTGTGGAGCTAGAGGTTTTTGAAGCTGGACAAAAAAATGGGGGGCAACCTATCGTTCTCTGCCACGGATGGCCAGAGCATGCCTTTTCTTGGAGACATCAAGTGACTCCTCTTGTAGAAGCAGGTTATCACGTTATTATTCCTAATCAACGAGGGTATGGAGAGTCTTCTTGTCCAAAAGAAGTCACAAAATATGATATTGAACATTTAACGGGTGATCTTGTTGCTCTTTTGGATCACTACCAATACAAAGATGCCATTTTTATGGGCCATGATTGGGGCGCAAGTGTTGTTTGGAGTATGGCTTTGCTGCATCCAGAACGTGTTAATAAAATGATTAACTTATGCTTGCCCTACCAAGTTCGAGGAGAGAGACCTTGGATTGATTTTATGGAAGAAGCTTTTGGCGATGATTACTATTTTGTTCACTTTAACAACCAACCAGGTGTTGCAGATGCTGTATTAGACGAAAATGCAGCCCAATTTCTTCGTAACTTATATCGAAAGAATGTTCCATCACAAGGCTCTGTTGAAGGAATGGAAATGATTAATCTAGCTAAAGCAACCCAGCCGTTAGGTGAACCTGTTATGAGCGATGATGAACTTTCTGTTTATATCACAGCCTTCAATAAGACAGGTTTCACTCCAAGCATCAATTGGTACAGAAATTTAAATCGTAATTGGCATTTATTAGGTTTCGTATCTCCTATTCTTTATCAGCCAACATTGATGATTTATGGTGAGAAAGATATTATTCCGCCGCTTCCAAATATAAAAGATTTTGTACCTAATATAGACATTAAGAGTTTAAACACTGGTCATTGGATTCAAGAAGAAAGACCTGAAGAGCTTAATCAAATGATTTTAGAATGGCTAGGAAAATGAGTGAAGTGCTATTTTTTGGTAATCAAACAGAATTTATTGATTGGTTGGATATTCATCACCAAACAGCTAGTGAAATTTGGATAGTTTTTTTAAAGAAAAAGACCAATAAAGCAAGTCTCACTTGGTCCGAATCAGTAGATTGTGTACTGTCATTTGGTTGGATTGATGGGATACGAAAAACAGTTGATGAAGATTGCTATAAAATTCGCTTTACTCCACGTAAGCCTAATAGCCTCTGGAGTAAAGTTAATGTGCAAAAGGTGCATAAACTGATAGAACACAATCAAATGAGGCCTGAGGGATTGACTATTTTCAATCAAAGAAATGAACAAACAGGTTATTCTTCCGTTCATAGGAACGTTACTTTAAAGAAAGAATATGAGGATGAAATTAGAAAACATCCAAGTTCTTGGGGGTTTTTTAATCAGCTTCCACCTTCGTACAGAAGAGATTCTATTTGGTGGGTAATGAGTGCTAAAAAAGAAGAAACTCAGCTAAGAAGATTGAATCGATTAATTGTTTCATGGGACAAGGGAGAAATGTTAAGACCCTAGATTTTCATTCTGCTTCATTGTTGTCGCAAATTTACAATGAAGTCGTTTGAAAAATAATAAAGTTGTTGAAAGAATGCGAGTCATTCTTTCAACAATCAGCCAGATTGTGGAGTAAATAAGCAAGCACCTTCTAAGTTTGCTGAAAATTACGGGAGGATATAAAACTGTGAACAATGTTTTATTATAATGGAATGGCTCCTATAATAAAAAAGAGCGCGCGCTGTATTTAATCGGAAGGAGCAAAGAAATGATTGCAAATCAACAATTAGTTATAAACAATCTCGAAGAAAAAATAAGAATATTTACTCATGCGGTTAATGGAAAGCTTATCAAAGAAGAAGATTTCGTTTTGGCGAATACAGAAATACCCACTGATACATTCAATGTACTTTTGCCGAAATCTTTACATATAAAAAATACATTTACTATTAGAAGTAGCATCGAAAATATGCCTCTTAAAGAATATCCCTTTAGTACGTGGATTGACCCCCGGTATTTGAACGCTGGCTGGCAAGACCTGATGCAAGAATACGACCTAAAGAAGCAGAACGTAATGTAATGATGAAACACGTCTGTTGATTAACCAAAATCAACTAGCACATAACTTGATGAAACACTAGGCACTACGTGTGTAGTTGCATTTGAAGCGCTTTGGATTGAATGAATTCTATACGATTACCGGGATGTCTGAATGTGTATGGTGCTCTTTCATCCGCCGCTCTCCAAAAGCACAAGTAAACGATGTGCTAAAACTTTTTGGGACGAAAGAATAGCATGCTTCTTACCGGGAGAAGAGCCGCCAAAGATGCAATTTTGGCGGTTAAAGCTTTCTCTATGGTTTTTTCTACTTTTATTTTAAACAAGTGTCACTTTCTATAAAGCTTCACGCCATTAGAAGAATAATAGTAGAAAAGGACGCATTCTTCAACGTGCTAGAGTACCCGAAATTGTATCTTCGGGTACTTTTTATCTTTATAGAAGGTCATCTATTCTTTTCTTTCAAAGCAGCTGCATTTTTCACTTGAACATTGTAGGTACGCGACAGGCAATTCATCACAACAGGATAACCGAAAAAAGTGTGTCTAGAAATGACGGAGTCATTTCTAGACACACCGCCCCCGGAAATTCTGTCATGATTAATTTGCCGAAAGCGTACCGGAAATCGTCCAGTGAAAATAGAAGTTTTCAAGCCCTTCTCACCAGTGTTTTATGCAAGATAATGGTTAATCAACAGACGCGGTATTTTAGAGAAGTTTCTACAGATGAAGCTTTAGAATAAAGTTTGATTAAAAATCACTCTAAATCCTATCTTTACTTGAATTAGTTTTGGGGAAACTGTAATTTAATACCTATTTAAGAACAACATCAATGGAGTGGTTAGAAGGAATAGATCCATTTCTAACAGAGTGTGGATTTGTCAGCAAGACGTATCGGGAAGATAGAATGGCCACAACCAATGAGGTTGTGGCCATTTTGGTACGCTATTTTCTAATGAGTGAAAGTCTTTAACTTGCTACTTTCGTTGATTGAAGTGTAAGGCGGCGCCGCCGCTTATTTTATGATTACGGTGATTTTATTTCCCAGAATAACAAACCGATGGCTACAAGGATACTGCCAACTAAAATGCTGAACCCAGCTGTAAAAGATACTGTACCCATTAAGTATAAACCGATTGTCTGTGCGACTGCAGCGCATAAACCAATGACAAATCCTTGGTAATGGCCTTTGTGAATAGCTAGAAATAGTTGAAGGATGATGATATTCCCTAACAGAAGGATTCCTGCTGCGATTAAGTAATCGACCGAGAAAATGCTTGTTCCTTCTGCTGTGCCAAAGAGTGAAAATGATGCCATCAAAATTGTTGGAATGTTGATAGCAACCAATGCTAATGCCCAAATGATCCATTGTATTGTTTTATTCATAGTAATCTTCTCCTTTTATTTAAATGAATCGACGACTGCTCCTATACTCGATGCCCGAACTCTTGGTTCGTTCTGGAGTTGTTGAAGCACTTCTTTTTTACCTCCTACGACTGCTCCGATGATTTTGACAGTCGTTTCATCCACTTCGCCTTGCTTCGTCAGTATTTCATAAAGTGTTTGCATATCTTTTTTATAGGGTCCTCTGTGATTTTTTCCATACCTCACAGATTCCATGAAGTCCTTGACGGGATGCTCCAATGTAACTCCTGTTTCGTCCACCATTGAAAACCCAATGACTTCGTTTTCTGTAAAATGATTTGCCGGTGACTCCGAAGTTTGCAACGAGTCAACTTCCTCGTCAGAATAAGCATCCATCCAGGCCCACTGTAGGGGGAGGTCTTTCGGTAAAATGTCTCTCACTTCATCCAATGTATAAGCACGATCAAACGATAGGCCCATTTCAATCACTTGGTGATTTTGAAATACATCGATATTCTTTAATTCGTCCGGTACCTGGTTGACTGTCACTTCTGGATGAATGAAATGCATCACTTTGCCACCAAGATAGCTGTATGTCTCATATTCTTGCGGTGAGAGATGCACTTCTAATGGATTGGAGTCATTCGAGATTTCTCCACGGTATACAGGTCGTCCATCCACTAATTTATATTGTGGGGCTGTCGCTTTACTTCCGATAACCTGGATAGACTCTTCCCAAGGGCCAATAAATAAATTGGCACCGTGCACATCATAGTACGTTTCTTGCGCTATCAATTCCTTATTCAGTAGCCAAGGCGTCACTTGCAGTTTTACGACTACGATGAGTGTCAGCACCAATAGAGAGACAAGCCCGCTGATACAGGCCATTCGGATTGTACTTTTTCTTTTCGCTTCCATAATGAGGTTTTTCTCGTTATTTTCAAAACTGAAAAAATTATCTAATTCATGATTGTCTTTCAACAAACTCACTCCATTTCTTTTTGAATGTATTCCGTGAGCGATAAAGCGTCGTTCGGATTGTGTCTACTTTCATATTTAAAAGGACACTTATTTCTTCGTACGATAAATCGAGCTCATATTTCAAGAGGAGCAAGTTCGATTGTGCAGGTGATAATTGATTCAAAATTGCTTCAATTTCAAGTTTATGTTCTTTTCTCAGCACAAGTTGTTCCCCGTCCTCATCCATCTGGTGCATATTCTCCAAGAAACTTTCATCGATTTGCGCATGCGGGTATCGCTGCTGTTTCCGACATAGATCGTAATAATTGTTTATGGACACCTTAAATAGCCACGCGGAAGGATTGTCCACATTCAAATGGATCATATGCTCAAAGGCTTTCGAGAACGTAGTTTGTACGATATCCTCAGCATCCTCTCTCGGGCATCCCATTTTTATTAAGTATCGAAATATGACACGGGACTTCTCCCGGTACAAGTCTTCAATTGTTTGTATTTGCAAGCGGCCACCTACTTTTGGTTGTTAACAGACATAAGACGCAGTGATGTGAAAATAGTATACACGTTATTTTTATTTATTTTTGATACAGCAGAATGCCACGGTTTGTAACGTTGTTGTCACACTAAGAATGTACGGTAGTCGTTAGTCTTCATACATAGGAGAGGGGGGGGACGTTGAAAAGAATCATTTGAAGAGTTTTGAAACAATTCATGTACTTAAGTAGTTACAGTAAAATATGACCTGAAATTTAATGATAGGTGGATTTATGGATGGGAAAAAGCGAATGAAGAAACAAGAAGCGTAAAGGAGTAAGGAATTTCTTTATCGTGACGACATTGATTTTGTCAGCGGGAATTATATATGGTGTAGTCCAATACAATAGCGGATTAGCTATGGCAAACGAAGGAATGGTTAAAAAAGACGAAACGTTGTTTGATGAATTTGAAGGTGCAGATCCACAATTTGGTGAAATTAATGTTCTGTTATTAGGTAGTGACTCTCGGGGAGAGGAAGTTGCACGGGCTGATACGTTAATGATTGCTCATTATAATCAAACGACTCATCAGATGAAACTCGTATCAATTATGAGAGATACATATGTGTTTATCCCGGATTACGGATACCACAAAATGAATACCGCCTTTTCTCTTGGAGGTCCGGAGCTTGTTAGAAAAACGATAAAGGAGAATTTCGATGTCGATATTGATTCCTATGCAATTGTTGACTTTACTGGATTTTCAAAAATTGTAGATGTTATAGCTCCTAATGGAATTAAAGTTGATATTCCATATGCCATGTCTCATGGAATCGGAATGACATTACAGCCCGGAAACCAAGTTTTAAATGGCGAACAGTTACTTGGGTATGTTCGTTTCCGCCACGATAGTCATAATGATTTTGGGCGAGTGGAACGGCAGCAGGAAGCGTTGTCGAAATTAAAGGATGAAGCTGTCAGCATCCACAGTATACTAAATTTCCCTAAGTTACTTGGCGTTGTTGAACCTTATATTAATACAAACGTTGATAATCGAACAATCCTTACAATCGGTAAAGATTTGTTCTTTGGGAAGGCTGGAAATATAGAGACGTTACGTATCCCTATTGAAAACTCATTTGAAGATAAGCGCGTAGCAGCAGGGGCAGTTCTTAGTATCGATTTCGAGAAAAACAAACAAGCTTTACAACAGTTTTTGTCGACTGAAGAGATCAAAAAATAAGGAGCTTTTTGGTATGGGTTTGGGCTTACCTATTATCAAATCATTTTGGATAATGACAAATTGGATTTTAGGTTTGAATTAATAAATAGTAGGTGAGCATTTTTGGTAACATTCGTGTAACACACCCGGTTTACTCTAGTTATGGAAGTGGATTGTTAGACGAATGTGTCGTTCTAGTTCATTACTCGCGTCCCTAGTTTAACAATATGGGTTTTCAACTTTTCAATATAGAGAAGATGATTCGTGATAAACAATGCAATTTCAGGTGATTCTCACTGACTAATCTCTTCTACTTGTTTGGCTGGTGTTTCATCGGGATTTACTCCTTTCTATATAAATTTGGGTAGTAATAGATACCCATATAGAAAGTTTTGAAACAAATCATGTACCTAAGTAGTTACACGAACGAGAATTTTTAATTATTGTTATGAAAATGAAAGGAGGATAAGATGGTTTTTTCAAGTCTTTTGTTCATTTACTTGTTTTTACCTATCAGCATAATTCTTTATTACTCAGTGAGAAAAAGAAAGTTTAAAAACATTATTTTGCTAATGATTTCATTGTGTTTTTATGCTTGGGGTGAGCCAGTATGGATTGTCCTATTACTTATTAGTGGCAGTATTGATTATTGTCATGGATTGTTTATTGAAAGGTTTCATGGAACAAAGTGGGCTAAATATGGTGTCATTTCTTCCATTATATTAAATCTATCTTTGTTAATTGCATTTAAGTATAGTGCTTTCATCTATGAAAATGTAAATCTGGTTTTTAATACGTCGTTCCAAGTACCCGATGTTGCATTACCAATTGGTATATCTTTTTATACCTTCCAAACAATCTCTTATACAGTGGATGTGTATCGAGGAAAAGTACAAGCACAAAGAAAGTACTCTACTTTCCTTTTGTATGTGTCATTATTTCCACAGCTAGTTGCAGGACCAATCGTTAGATATGCGGATATTGCTAAACAAATAGAGCATCGAACTACAAATTTTAGCCAAATCAGTGATGGTGTGAATCGATTTTTAGTTGGATTAGGAAAAAAAGTATTGCTAGCGAATACAGCTGGTAGTTTTGCCACGATGTTTATGGAGCGTTCTTCGGAAAGCTTAAGCGTAACAGAAGCATGGTTTGGTATTGCGATGTTCTCGCTGCAGATATACTTTGACTTCTCGGGGTATTCAGATATGGCTGTAGGATTAGGGAAAATATTTGGCTTCGAATTTAAAGAGAATTTTAACTATCCATATATTTCACGATCTGCTACAGAATTTTGGAGACGTTGGCATATATCTTTAGGTAGCTTCTTTCGAGACTATGTGTATATCCCACTTGGCGGAAACCGAAAGAATCAATTTTCTAATTTGATGATTGTATGGTTTCTAACTGGAATTTGGCATGGTGCTAGCTGGAATTTTGTTGTTTGGGGACTATATTTCGGGATTTTAATTTACTTAGAGAAAAAAATAATAGGAAGAATTTTAGACAAACTGCCGAGAATTATTTCACACTGCTATTTACTAGTAGTTGTAATTATAGGTTGGACCTTCTTCTACTTTACAAACATGAATGAAGCTTTCTCTTATTTAAAAGTTCTCTTTGGCTTTGCTAATCAAGGCTTCGCTAGTACTGAGTTAACTATTATTGTAACTAATAATGTTTTTTGGATAGTGATCGCTATTTTATTATGTACACCACTACTCAAAGTCATTGGGGAAAAAGTTTGTAAAGGTGCTATGTATAAGGGTTGCTTGATTATTTTGAATGTCATGATTTTAACTCTGTGTACAGCTGTTTTGGTTAGCGAAAGTTATAATCCATTTCTCTATTTTAGATTTTAAGGAGAGTAATGCATGAAAAATGATAATATATTCGAGATAATTCATATCGGCATTATGGTTGGAATTGTAATAGTGGGCTTTTCATTATTCATTCTATTACCGAAAGATAACATTTCTGAAGATGAAAAACGTCAATTAACATCTTTTCCTACTTTTTCAGCGGAAAATTTTTTGAATAAAAGTTATTCCAAACAAATAGATTTATATGTGAATGATGCATTTCCGTTTCGTGAGCAGCTCATTGAGTTGAGTTCCCTCTACAGTAATGCAAAAGGAATACGATCAGGAACAGATGAGATACAAATATACAATACACAGAAATAAACATAAGGGGATTTAAATACAATGAAAAAAATGATAATCATTTCAGCAATTGCGACCCTACTAGTTGCAGGGTGTGCTTCTAAAGACATAGAAAATGAAAATGGAAGTTCTGTAAAGGAAGAAAGTAAAGAGAGTTTTGTTGAAGAAACTAAACAAGAAGTTTCAGAGAATACCACTGCAGAAAAATCCGGTTCCATTATTACACTAGGCAATCGAGCAGTCGAAATTTTTTACGGAAATGAAGAAAATGCAAAGCGATACTCCGATACTATTTCAAGTATGAAACAAGCTCTAGGAGAGCAAGTAGAAGTATATAATATGGTAGTTCCAACAGGTGTAGAATTTGCCCTACCGAAAAAATATCAACAAATGTCTACACCGCAAAAGCCTGTCATTGATAAAATTTACGACAATCTTGATAGCGGAGTTAAGATAGTTGACGCGTATAAAGCATTAGAAAAACATAAAAATGAGTATCTATATTTTAATACGGATCACCATTGGACATCGCTAGGTGCATATTATGCTTACGAACAATTCGCGAAAGAAGCAGGATTTATAGCGAAATCATTAGATGAATACGAAAAATATTCTAAGAAAGATTTTTTAGGTACACTTTTTACACAAACGCAAGATACTAAACTAAAAGAGAATAAAGATGTAGTTGATTATTATAAGATTCCAGTTGATTACGAAGTATTTCGATATGAAAAAGGGAAAGAAGATACAGCAATTCCTTCAACACTATATGCTGATTATGTAAATGGCGGAAATGCTTACTCTGTATTTTTACATGGAGATTTTCCGATGATTAAAATTCAAAATAATGATAGTAAAACAGGGAAGAAACTAGTCGTTGTAAAAGAGTCTTATGGAAATGCATTTGTGCCATTTTTAATACCTCATTATGACGAGATATATGTAGTAGATTCTAGGTATTACAAAAGTAGTTTAATGAAATTAGTAAATCAAGAAGAGGTAAAAGAAGTATTATTTATTAATAATATATTTGCTGCTAATACGGAGAAAATTGTGAAAACAATTGAAGGATTACAGTAGAAAAGCAGAAGCCTATTCTAAGTGGGGAATCCATGTACGTCTTTGATTGCGATACGTAGATAATAAACACTTAGAAGATCGAATCGCCACAGCCTTTGAGGTTGTGGCATTTTTTGCTTGTAACGTTGCTGTCACACTAAAAATGTATGGTGTAGATATTCTTCATACGTAGGAGAGGGAGTGTGACTATGAAAAGAATCATTTGGAGAGTTATCAAATTCTTGTTCATCCTATGCATAGTCGTAATAGGAATCATTGTTTATGCTTTTAAAATAGAGCCAAAACGTTTGGTGACAAGGGAATTTGACGTGGAATTATCATCGGAAAGTCGTGAATCTATCAGAGTTGTTCAGTTTTCAGATACGCATTTGGGTCCTGATTATTCATTGCAGCAGCTAGAGAAATTGGTCGAAAGAATAAATGAGCTTGAACCGGATATTATCTCTTTTACGGGCGATCTCATAGATGTACCCTCTGCTTTTGAAGGAAGGTCAGAAATAAGTGGCATATTGGGTAAACTAACTAGTAAATATGGCAAATATGCTATTTGGGGAAACCATGATTACGGAGGTAGCGGGGTCAGGTTTTATGAAGACATTATGATAAAATCAGGATTTACGCTACTTAGAAATCAAAATAGCGTCATCGAGCTTGATAGTGGACAAAAAATAACGATGATAGGGTTAGATGATGCGATGCTTGGACACCCGGATATTGAGAAGTCAATTGCGGGTGTTGGGAGTCAGGGGGCTAAATTACTACTGCTGCATGAGCCGGATCTTGTGGACAAAATAGAGGCTGATCATTTTGATTTGGCGTTGGCGGGCCACAGTCATGGTGGACAGGTCGTTGTCCCGCTACTTGGCCCATTGGTGACGCCACCTATGGCGAAGATTTACACAAAAGGGATGTACCAGCTAACGACCGACACTTCTTTGTATGTGAATAGTGGAATCGGCACGACGAAGATAGCTATTAGATTTTGGAATCCTCCGGAATTATCGGTGTTTGAGTTAGCGATATAAGTTGCACTAAAGATTTTATCTAATCTCCAGCGAACGCGCCTACTGGTGTAGCCGAAGCGATAAGACAAAGGAGGGATGAAGTCCAATCCTTCCTTAAGCGTCAAGTGGTGTTGGTAAGATTTATTCATAAAATGCAATACTGAAGGAGGAATGGGAATTGGCAATTTTAATCGCAGATGATGAGCCGCAAATGGTTAAGATACTTTCAGCCTATTTCAAAAAGGAAGGCTTCAACGTCCTGACGGCTAATGATGGACAGGAAGCATTGGATATATTTGAATCGACCAAGATTGAATTAGCGATTTTAGATTGGATGATGCCGAAAATAGATGGCATAGAGGTCTGTACATATATCAAGGACAATAGCGATACTAAAGTTCTGATATTAACGGCCAAAGGTCAAACGGAAGATGAAATAAAGGCATTACATAGTGGGGCTGATGACTATGTCAGGAAGCCATTTGATCCACAAATATTATTATTAAGAGCAAAAAAACTGATGAATCATAGCGAGGAAATTAAAATCAGTGATATTAGGATAATGGAGCACGAAAAAAAAGTATACAAGCATGAAGAACCCTTACAGCTCACCAAAATTGAATATGATTTGTTGCTGTTTTTCAGTAGAAATAAAGGTGTTATTTTATCGAGGGACAAGCTGATAGACGTCGTTTGGGGGTTGGATTATGATGGCGATCCTCGGACAGTCGATACGCATATTCGCAGACTCAGAACCAAAATTGGCACGGATGTCATCAAAACCTACAGGGGGATGGGCTATTGTCTGGAGGTGAAGGCAGATTAACATCAGAAGCAAGTTTTCCATTGGCGTGTCATCCATTGTCATTTGCACGTTTATCATTGCGATCATAGCAAATATTTTTCTGGTAGACAGATATTACATCTATGAGCAAAGAAAGATTTTAGACAAGGTAGCGAACGAAATGCAGGGTGTATCTGACAATAATTTTGTGGACGCGTTGACACGCATTGAAGAGGAATACGCCGTAACCATTGTGTATTCAGAGATGGGTGGCAGTTTGGATAAACTGAATGAAAGAATAATATCAGCATTTGAAATGAAGAAAATAAAGCTCAACAAGTTTTGGATTACGGAAAATACGTTACATACATTGCAGGATAGCAGTGTGAATAAAATATATGACCAAGGCGCAAGCAAATTTAAAGTGTTAACAAAGTTTATAAAAATTGATCATTTTATTATTGCGATAGGGATGCCGTTGCCACATATGGAAGAAGCTATCCTTATCATCAATCGGTTTAATCTATTTTTGATGATGATTTCAGTAGTCCTCATTATTATGTTTGTTGTCATCCTGTCTAAAAAAATTACAAGGCCTTTAGAAACCTTAAAAGTTTTGTCTCATGATATAGCCAATTTGAAATTCAGAAAAGAACAGATTCACACAAATGATGAGGTAGGCGATCTTGCGAAAAGTATCAACAGGATGAGTGAGAAATTAGAGCAAGCCCACGCAGAAATCAATGGTCAAAATAAGCGATTGAAAGAATTAATGGCAGATGTGTCCCATGAGTTAAAAACGCCACTCTCCATCGTGAAGGTGTATGAACAAGGAATAGTGGACGGTTTGGATGACGGAACATTTAGGGATATCATTGAAGAGCAGATTGAGAAAATGGAAACCTTAATTGAAAAGTTGTTGTTTTGGACAGAATTAGAAAATAGAGCCTATCACAAATCTACATTTGATTTGGGGAAAAGAATCGTAAATATTATGGAGAAATATATGTTGATTCTAAAGGAAAATGATATTGATTTTCTATTACATTTTGATGCGGGCCGGGAGTATTTCATTCATGCAGACAAAGAAGGAATAGATGTTGTTCTGGATAATTTGATTACAAATGCTATTAAATATTCCAGTGATAAGCGTATCGTCATGACGTTAACCAGAGAGGCTGATATCGTGAAGTTTAAGATCGCTAACGGGGTTGGCAAAATGGAAGAAAGTGATGTAGACAGTATATGGAGACCCTTTTATGTAGTAGAAAAATCAAGAAGTAAGGAGCTTTCTGGTACAGGTTTAGGTTTACCGATTATCAAGACCATCTTGGACAATCATGAATTGGATTTTGGATTTGAATTGAAAAATAACAGGCTGGAATTTTTTGTAACATTCATGTAACGCACCGGAGTTACAGTAGTTATGGAGGTGTACTACATGAAAAAAATCATACCAATCATGTTAATCGTTACAATTGCAAGTAGTGTTCTATCAGGTTGTGTGAAAGACAAAAATAGTCCGATTAAAGAGGTCTATTCACAGCCAACCAACTTAGATTTTAATTTTAGTGTGGATCCAGCCACCTTGGCGTTTGAGGTGGAGTCCAATGGCATTACGGAGAGTGTATCAGAACCGTTGGCTGACATGAAAGTCTCGAATTTAAAAGATAGTGGAGACCACATTAGCTGGTCCTACGCAGAACAGGAAATAGATGTTGCTATTGAAAAGAAAGCGGAGTATGTGGATGTCACCATCAGATCCAATAAAGATGAAGAAAACATGTTTTCTTGGCCGAGTGTCAAAGGCGATGGATATATGCTCCCAATCAATCAAGGAAAGTATATTCCGAGCAATGATTCTGTTTGGAAGGATTATTTAAGTGAAGAAAAAATGAAGGTGATTGAGGCTTTCTCTATGCAGTTTTTTGCAGTCGACAAAAGCGCTTATTCGGTCGTCTATATTATAAAAAATCCGTATAACAACGAAATTGCTTTTCAAACAGAAAATGATATTGCGTTTACTTTTAACCATGAGTTTCCAACGATAAATGAACAGAAGGAATATGGTTTTAGAATCTATGTAACGAAAAAAGATCCAGTAGATGTTGCAAAGACCTATAAAAATTATTTGATTGAACATGGGGACTTCAAAACCTTGGAAGAAAAGGCGGAAGAAAATCGTAATATTGAGAAGCTCTATGGTGCCCCTCATGCTTATTTTTGGGACAAAACGGTGATTTCAGAGGAAAATATAGAATGGGCCATATTGAGGGACAGCTTTCCTGAAAAGCTGAGAGTATGGATCCAGGAATTATTAACGACTAAAGTTGAAGATGGAGCAGAGCTTTCATCAGCTTTTGAAGAGTTAACTAGCGTAGATTATGTTGACAAATACACTAAAAATAGAATTGTAAAAGGCTTAAGTGCTGTCGTACAACTAAAAGAATTTTATAATCCTGAACTATTTACTGAAACAGATAAAAAAACGCAGAAGCTAGTAAACAAGGGAATTGAAAATTTAAATCCTGTTGAATTAATTGACCTAAATAAGCGATTATTAAAAAGCGTACTTGGAGATATTGTAGACCCGATAGAGAAGTGGGCAGATGCAAATACGGTAGATGTACTAAAGGATATGAAGGATTCAGGGTTAGACAATATGTGGATTGGTTTGGATGATTGGCAGGGAGGGTTTATTAAACCAGCGTTAGTCAAAGAAGCGGAGGAAATGGGTTATCTGATTGGCACCTATGATTCCTATCATTCCATTCATAAACCAGGTGAAGAGCAGTGGGAAACCGCTAAGTTTAAGGATACTTCACTTTATGAGAATGCAACTGTAACCAATAAAGATGGGAACAAAATTGAAGGATTCCAAGGTCAAGGTAGAAAGTTGAATCCGACGCTTGCAATGCCTAGTGTAAAAGAAAGAGTGACGTCAATTTTAAATACTGGCTTAGCATTTAACTCTTGGTTTTTAGACACAGATGGTACTGGGGAAATCTTTGATGACTATTCGCCAGAACATGTGACGACTGAAGAGGAAGATATTCAAGCAAGAATTGAGAGAATGGAATATTTGCAAAAAGAATGGGATATGGTAGTTGGAACGGAGGGCGGCAATGATTTTGCTAACAAAACGGTTGCCTTTGCACATGGAATCGAAACACCATCATTTTCTTGGATGGATGCGGATATGGGCAAAAATAAGGAAAGTGAGTACTATGTAGGAAGATACTATTCAAGTACTGGCGGCGTGCCGGAAATGTTTTCTAAACAAATACCTCTAAAGGATAAATACAAGAAACTATTTTTGGATTCCACCTACACGATTCCCTTGTACAAGCTGGTTTATAATGATTCAGTGATTACCACGCATTGGTGGGGATGGGGAACGTTGAAGCTAGAAGATGAAATAGCCAATAGAATGTTGTATGAGATCCTTTATAATGTGCCCCCTTTGTATCATATCGATAAATTCGAGTGGGAAAAACATAAAGAAACAATCGTGAATCATTCCAAAGTATGGTCAAACTTCAGCAAAAAGGCGATAACGGAAGAAATGACCGATTTTCAAATTCTTTCAGATGATCGATTAGTTCAAATGACTGAATATGGTAAATCATTACGTGTAGTCGCAAACTTTTCGGAAGTAAAATTTAGCTATGAAGGCGAGACAATACCAGGGAAATCATTATTGATTATCGATGAAGATGGTCAAGTCGTTTATTCACCAAAATAATCCTGAATTGTGTTAGGACCCAATACTCAAAATAAAAGAGATGAGAATGTAGCGATCATGCTGCTATTCTCATCTCTTTTTTATTCAAAGGTAGTTGACCGAACGAACCTTTTAATTTTATTGAACAGACTCGATTTCATGGAAAAAAAGTTGATAATCCTTTTGCTCTTCTCCTTGGTTTGTCACGGTTAGTGTACCTTCGTATAAGGATTCTCCTGTTTGTAAATCGCCTATCACAATGGTATGCCCACTAGTTGTTGAATGAATGGTATATAGTTTCCCATTCATTAACTGGGTATGTGAGCTACTCTCCTCATCCTTCGTATCTGATAAACCAAATGACAGTGTTTCGCCCCATTTGTCGTTTTCAATATCATACTGGTTGACATCTACACCGTTCGCAGTCTCTGATGGAATAAAGAGTGTAGAGTTATAGATTATGGATGAATCAGCTATAGATGCAAGGATTTCATTAGGACCAACAATTTTTTTAGATTGATTATTTTCGATATCGTACACGATGAATTCATTCACGGCTACATTCGATTCACCGTTGCTATCTCTCTCTTCATTTTCAAAAGACTCACTTTTAATGAGAAGATATTTTTGTCGTTGAATCGAGTAGGCATCATTTAGAATGTTTACATCAGACCAGCCATTCTCTACCTCAGGAATAGAAGCAATCACGACATCACTTACAAGTTGTTGCTTATTCATATCAAATGTATAGACACGCAATTCTTGTTGTTTACTACCTAGATGAAAACCCCGTGTAATGACCTTTAATTCATCATTTATTCCTTGGACGTCCAACACACTCATCCAACCGTAATCTTCTTTTTGGGGCACATCTAAACGGATTGATGTAATTTCGTCGGTTGTTTTAATTAATACTTCAAGCTCAAAGCTAAAATCTCGCTCATTTGGATTCTTAATATGGGCATATGCCACTACCTTGTCATCTTCAAAAAAATGATTAGAGCTTAAATCCTTACTTCGCATAAAATGCTTATGCTTTTCTACCAAATCTTCAAGACCATACGGAACTCCCAATCTAGTGATTTTTTGTGAGAAAGATATATTAGTTGGATTGATTGTTTCCCCATTTGTAATTTGTAAAGGTTGACGTAGGTATGGATCATTTAGTGAAAAATCACCGTATAGCATTATATCTTGCAACTCATCCTCATTGCCACTTACTTTTTCAAATTCAATTTTCACATGATTATCTGTAGCTAAGCTTGATTGGATATAAAAAGTTCCAATCACAAGTATCGTAACCAAACAAATCGACATGATTTTCCAATAGCGTTTCACTTATGTAACCTCCCTTAAACTCTTATTTTGTTCTTTAGTAGAAAATGACCTATCCAAATCGTACAAGCTACAACAACAAGACCTGCTAGTAACTCTAGGAAAAATAGTTCCATAGGATAAAAATAATTGCTTAACAGGACTTCATTCACGAATAGGGGTGCAAAGAAAATTAAAAGAGAAGCAACACAATAGAGAATGCCGTAAATAATCCCCTTTATGCGGAAAGAGCGTTCAAATAAAATCACCGTAAATACAATAAATACCGCTGCCATTCCTCCGGCATAATAAAGCACAAAATCTATAAAAGTATTCGGGAAAAGTATACTTAAATCGTAGTAATTGTTGGAATTGATAATTGCAAAAATCGAAAGATCGGTACGAAACTCACTAGGTACCATCCACTGTAAAATTTGCATTTCAACGGGTAATAATAATAGTTGTAAGGCAACGAGACCTAAGACAAAGAGTAAAATCGTTGTAGCTTTTGCCAAATAGATATTAATGCGCGCTGTTGGTAACATGAGCAAACGATAACTGAATGTGTTTTTTCCAAACCAATCACGATACCAAATAAAAAAGACGTAGATGATTAAGACTACACCAGAAACCATAATGGGTCCCAGAAACCAAGCTGTCTGAGAAAAATTTAAGAAAGACATCGTCCCGTAGTGTTCGATAACCTCACTATTCGGCATTGAATCTTTGTTTATGAATTTATTTACACGGTTTACATACACTTGTGATTCAACAATCAGCCCAAAGATTTGCGAAAGAATCGTAATGCCAAGTAAAACAAGATAGAGCTTAAAAAAACGATTTACCTCGAAATTGACTAACTTCAAATAACGTTTCATGCTCGATACACCTCTCTCATGACATCAATGACCGATTTGCCTTCTGTTTCTCGTACTTCTTCTGTATCGAATTCTTTTAAAACGACGCCGTCATCGAGTAAAACGACTTTATCAATTAAATGTTCGATATCATTAATTTCATGTGTCGTGATAATGACGCCGCGATTTTCGATTAAATGACTCGTAAATACCTCGGCAATTTGTTCGCGACTAAAAATGTCAATTCCTGAAAAAGGTTCGTCCATTAAGACATAGTCTACATCGATTGCTAAACCGAGGATGAGGTTCACTTTTGCGGTATTGCCTTTGGAAAGATCAGCAATTCGATCCGTGTCGTTTAATTTGAAAAACTGGAGCAATTCAGTGGCACGTGCCTGGTTCCAACTGTCGTAAAAATCAGCCATAAACACAAAAGTATCTTGTATGCGCATTTGCGGCGGCATTGTTATGGCATCGGGGATAAAGGTAATTTTTTCATAGCTCCCTTCATGAATTTTTTCACCATCAATGAGGATTTCACCGCTATTCATAGGGGTTAATGCCATAATTGCTTTCATAATGGTTGTTTTCCCAACACCATTAAGGCCAATGAGACAAGTAATTTGCCCCTTTTCAGCAGTGAAAGAAACGCCTTTTAACACTTTCTTTCGACCGAACTTTTTGGTTACATTTTTTATTTCAATCACAAAGATCCCCCCAATTAATTATTTTCCCTTTCATACGTATCCTTCACTAAATCCAAAGCGTCGTGTACAGGAACATTGATGGACCGAATCGAATGAACAAACGTATTAACTGCCTCTACAATCAATTCTTCTCTTACCATTTTGAGCACCTGCTCATCCTTCGAAATGCGACTTGGCAAATTCCCCTCCGTAAAAATCAACCCTTGTTCCTCCATTTCTTTATACGCTCGCTGCGCAGTATTTGGATTAATCTTCAGCTGATTGGCGAGTTCCCTTCTCGATGGAATCTCCTGACCCGGCTCAAAGATACCTGTTGCGATTTGTTCTTTAAAATGCCGAATCACTTGCACATAAACAGGATCCCGATTATTAAACTTTACATCCATAGACTCAACTCCTAAAAAACATAATGGTGTTCATACCCTGTATTAAGTGGTTGATACAGGGTGGGCAAAAAATAATGGGTGAAACTTCAGTAGTGATAGGTGTATTAAGTCTGTAATACAGTCACGCTAAAAAAATGCACCTAGAAAAAGTAATGATGTGTATTAAGGTGTTGATACAGTAAGTGCAAATAAAAGCCACCGAATACATTCCCTGTCCTTCAACCCTAATGTATTAATCGGTTAATACACCTGTGATTCGTATTTTATACTTAATACACTTTTGTGTCAAGTCATTATTATCTGAAAATTACTCATCTGCTCAAGATGTAAAATATGGATCAACTACAAGATTTAGTCGAACGAACTGAGATGTATTTCACTCATCTAAATCACTCAAATTCCACTAAGCTCATAGACGAAATGATTCGTAATTTGATTGGAAATAGGGGCTTTCGTATTGCTGAAGAAGGTATGGAGTTTGTTTTGTGAGATCGATAGCAAGAAGAAGAGAATGTTGAAATCTATTAAATTTTGATTTTGGATTTATAAAAAAGGCTTGACTTCCTGTTTGAACGTGATAAGATTCAAATCAATTACTTTTTGCGCAAAAGCTAATAGTCAACTATAAAAAAATTAAATATATTTGAGAGATGGTCCAGTAATCATATTGTGAGCAGTAATCAGAGACTGAATGGTAGATGTGAATTCAGGCAGCAATATGTATGAAGTACGCCATCCGATTTTCTCAATTTCTAATGAAGTGGATGACCGGTCAAAACCGGTTCATCAATTTAGGGTGGTAACGCGGAGAACTCCTTCGTCCCTTTCCAAGGGATGGTAGGGGTTTTTTTGTATTCATTTTTCGACCATATATGTTGAACTATTGATTCTATATAATCTCTAGCGAAGGCGCCTTACTGGGGTAGCCGGAGCAATAAGACTGACAGCGGTCTTCTGTCCGGCTTATTGCGGGAGGCATCCGGGGAAGGATGCAGTTCAATCCTTCCTTAAGCGCCAAGCGTTGTTAGTAGGATTCTTTATATCAACAAATAAAGTGTTCAAAAAAATAAAGTTAAATCGACAACACAGAAGGAGATGTCATAAATGAAAAAAGAACTAACATTTGTAATGTCAATTATCCCAATATTGGCATTAATATCAGCGGCAGCCTCATCGATTTTCATTTGGAAGGCTGGGATGCATATTCCATTAATGATTGGGGTGCTTGCTGCCGCGGTCATTGCGAAAACATGTGGTTGGACTTGGCCTGAAGTAGAGAAAATGATGGTCAATGGGGTATCACGAGCATTGCCCGCAGTGTTTATCTTACTCATTATCGGCATTATTGTGGGTACATGGATTGCGGGGGGCGTGATTCCAACGATGATTTACTATGGATTATCGATCATTGAACCCTCCCTGTTTGTACCACTCGTTGCACTGATTACGGGTATTGTTTCAATCACATTAGGCAGCTCATTCACTTCCATTGCGACGATCGGGATTGCTTTTATGGCGATTGGAGAGGGATTAGGCTTTGCTCCGGGGCTGGTAGCTGGGGCAGTCATTTCAGGGGCTTATTTTGGTGATAAACTATCGCCATTATCCGATACGACAAACATTGCTCCAGTTATGGCTGAAACAGATTTGTTTAGTCATATTAAGCACATGCTCTGGGACACGATTCCTGCGTTTGTCATTGCACTTATTTTATATTGGTTTGTAGGGAATTCAGGAGCAGTAACCCAAGCGGCTGATACGAATGGTATTGATCTCATCAAAACCGGGTTGGAGGGGGTCTTTACCATTCATCCACTCCTACTGCTAATGCCAGTATTCACGATCATTTTGATGATGAAGCGTGTGCCAGCAATTCCGGCGTTGACCATTGTAGGACTCTTAGGTGCTGTACTTGCAGTGATTGTGCAAGGGTCCTCCGTTTCCGCGATTGTTCAAGTAATGACGAGTGGATTTTCAGTGGATACCGGTGTAGCTGCGGTAGATTCGTTGTTAAACAAAGGCGGTCTGATGTCTATGCTGGGGACAGTTGGATTGTTAGTCATTGCGACTGCTCTTGGTGGGATTTTAGAAGAAACAGGCTCTTTTGAAGTGGTTACAAGAAAAATGCTGGCAAGTGTTCATTCAACGGGAACACTAATCAGCACGACTATTTTTTCCACTTTTGTCGTGGCATTTGCGAGCGGTGCACAATTTTTAGCGATTATTTTACCAGCAAGGACATTTGTCCATAAGTATAAGGAGATGGGAATCGATACCAAAAATCTTTCGAGATGTGTGGAAGCCGCAGGTACGGTAGGCATTAACCTCGTACCATGGAGTGTTCCGGTCGTTTTTGCGGTGGGCATTCTGGGGGTCAGTCCAGGTGAGTTCATTCCTTATGCTTTCTTCGCATTTCTTGTTCCACTTATTAATATCATTTTTGGTTTCACGGGCTGGACCATTACCAAGAAAAAGTATAGTGATGAAACTGAAATTAAAACAAAAGGGGACATAGCGTTATGAGCGAAGTCATTTTACATGTGTTAGGAACAGCACAAGATGCTGGTCTTCCGCATCCGAATTGTTTTTGTGAAAACTGTGCGGAGGCAATCAGTAATCCGAAGTATAGGCGCACTGCGGCGTCATTAGCCATTGTGCTACCTGAAGAGAAGACTTGGCATATGATTGACGCAACACCAGATTTAAAAGAGCAGATGGCGAACCTACAAATTAAGCACAATATGCAAGGTCAGTTAATGTCGAGCATCTTTTTGACCCATGCTCATTTAGGTCATTACCCAGGGTTATTGTTTTTAGGAAGAGAAGCGATTGGTGCAAATAAGGTGCCTGTCATGGCAGGTGCGAAAATGAAGAACATGTTAGAAGAACAAGCACCTTGGAGCCAGCTAACAAAACTTCAAAATATTGATGTTCAAGAAATAAGTGATGGACAAGCAATTACTGTTTCAGCACATGCTACAGTCACACCTGTTGATGTCCCTCACAGAAATGAGTTTTCTGAGACATTTGGTTTTTGGATTCAAGGGGAGAAGAAGAAAGTGCTGTACATTCCGGATATCGATCGATGGGAACAATGGGACACCGATATTTACGATGCGTGCAAAGAAGCTGACATCTGCTTACTGGATGGCACATTCCATTCCGCTGAAGATCTTGAAAAGATTGGACGAGATTATCGAGAAATCCCTCACCCGCTCATGACAGAAACAATGGATCGATTACAAGATTTAGTTGAACAAACTGAGATTTATTTCATTCATCTCAATCATTCAAATCCCGTCATTGATACGGATAAAACAATTCGTAAGGAGATGGAACTGAAGGGCTTTCATATTGCAGAGGAAGGAATGGAGTTTGTTTTGTGATAGCGGGTGTTGGAAATAGTGGAATCTGTCAGCCTAAATAGTAAGTATGATGGCTCTTACATGAAATGAATAAATCATTCCCTTGTGGACACACTTTAAGTTATAAGTGGAATTCAAAGGGGAGGTGCATTTTCGTGGCTAATGTGAGATGTGATTTTTCACCGATGAAAGAAACATTGCAAGAGGGTATTCGCCAAGTCATACTCGACTTACAAAAAAGTTTAGAAGTAATAGGCGATGAAAATAATTGTCTGCTTGGCAATTTCGAGAAGATTAAAGAAGAGTTTTCGTCCATAGAGATGAAAGCTGCGACATTTTATTTAAACTGTTATTTGTCTCCATTCACGGAAAAGTATCCGGAATTGTCACTTTGCGTACAACATATGTCGAGACAGAGACATGGCGGTTTAATCGTAATTCAGCGAGATGATTCCCTTGAATCTTTGTTGAAACCGGGTATTTCAATTGGAGCAGAACTGACTCATTCTTTGTTGGAATCGATCTTTTATCCCGGGAACCCACTCCACGATGGCGCTGTCTTGGTAAATCGTAATCTGATTGTGTCCGCAGCAAATGTCCTGCCGCTTTCAGATATCGTTACGGGTGATAAAAAAATGGGGACACGACATCGCGCTGCATTAGGGTTAACGGAACACAGTGATGCTCTCGTACTCGTAGTATCTGAGGAGACGGGAAGGGTATCCTTTGCGATAAACGGAGGGATTTACCCAATCACTACTCACCGGTCTCTGTAGCATATAGAGAGCGTCTAAATTGATAAAAAACTTGACTTCTAGCATGAACATGGTAAGATTCAAGCAATTACATTTAACGTAGAAGTATCCAATTACATAGATATGAGAGATGGTCCAGTAGTTAGATTGTGAGCAGCAACAAGAGACTGAATGGTAGGTGTAAATTCAGGCAGCAATCCGAACGAAGTACGCCATCCGTTTTTCTCAAATTGACATGAAGTGGATGACCGACCTAGAATCGGTTCATCAATTAGGGTGGTAACGCGGAGAGCTCCTTCGTCCCTTTCCAAGGGATGGTAGGGGCTTTTTTGTATTCATTTTTAGGCGCCAGTCGCTTTTTATAATCATCGAGGAGGAAGACATCATGTTTAAAATAAAAGCAATTATGGCACCCACGTTGATGGAGGCCATCACGATCGTAGCAGCGATTATTGTGATGATTAGTGTTAGTATTATTGGGTTCGGTTCGGTACCGCATTTACCGATTTTGTTTTCCATCTTGTTATTGATTTGTTTTGGTTTGGTCAAGAAAGTTCCGTACCGTAAGTTAGAAGGTGGCCTAGTCGAAGGGGCTGGGTCAGGTATGAGTGCAGTATTCTTGTTTTTCTTTATCGGTATTTTAGTAAGTAGTTGGATTATGGCTGGGACGATTCCGACGTTAATTTATGCAGGTTTTAATTTGATTACACCGACCTTCTTCTTTGCCATTGTGTTTGTCGTTACGGCGATTGTTGGGGTTTCAATTGGAAGCTCATTGACAACGGTGGCGACGGTAGGTGTCGCGTTTATTGGGATGGCAACTGTGCTTGATTTATCGTTGGCGATAACAGCTGGAGCCATTGTTTCTGGGGCGTTTTTCGGCGATAAGATGTCGCCGCTGTCGGATACAACCAACTTGGCTTCCTCGCTTGTTGGGGTCGATTTATTCGAACATATTCGCAATATGAGCTGGACAACATTTCCAGCGTTTTTCTTGTCATTGATTTTCTTTGGCATTTTGTCACCGAGTGTGACGTTAGGCGAAGTCGATAAAATCAACGTATTCCAAGAGGGATTGTTGGCAACAGGGATGATCCATTGGTATACAATCATTCCACTTATCCTGCTATTCGTGTTGACGATTTTGAAAGTCCCTGCACTTATGACATTGGCGTTAAGCTCTGCCAGTGCAGTCGCAATTTCTTATTTTCATCATAGCTTTAGCGCTGCAGAAGTATTTAGTATTTTATTCAAAGGCTTCGTGTCAACAACTGGCATTGAAGACATTGATGCCTTGCTCACGCGGGGCGGCATGGAAAGTATGATGTTCACGATTGGTTTAGTACTGCTGGCGCTAAGTATGGGTGGCTTGCTATTTACTCTTGGCATTGTGCAATGTTTGTTGGCAACAATTGAAGGACTCTTGAAGAAAGTGTCCTCGGTCATTGCGGCATCTGCGTTAACGGCAATCAGCATTAATGTGTTGATTGGGGAACAGTACTTATCCATTTTGTTGACAGGGCAAGCTTTTCAATCGCAGTATGAAAAAGTAGGATTAGCAAATAAGAACTTAAGTAGGGTAATGGAAGATGCGGGAACGGTTGTGAATCCGTTAGTGCCATGGAGCGTTTGCGGGATCTTTATCGCAGACATGCTCGGCGTTTCCGTAGTAGAGTATTTACCATTTGCATTCTTTTGTTTGTTGTCCCCAATCTTGACGGTCTTGTTCGGATTTTTAGGGAAAACATTGACGTATACGGATGGTCGGTCGGCAAAACGTTGAATAAAGAAGAAGCTTCTCTGTCACATGTGACGGGGAAGCTTTTTTGCTAGCATTTACAGTTCCATCAGTCTAATGAAAACGTTTCCTGATAATTCGTCGCTTCCTTCAACGCCTTTTCCTCTGCTGGAATGCGTACAGACAGCATCCAGACATTCAGCAGGGAGTAAAGAATGGCAGTGAAGTAGGCGTCAAACAGGAGGGGAAGGACGAGTAATTCAGTAGTGACAATTAAATAATTCGGATGCCGCAACCATTTATAGGGACCCTTACGTACGACATCTGCGCCAGGTAAAATGATGATTTTCGTATTCCAAAACTTTCCGAGTGAAGCAAGGCACCAGATGCGTGCAATTTGGGCTAACAGGAAAAGAACAAGTAGCACAATCCAAAAAGGAGAAAGTGCACGCTCAAGAACCACCACTTCTAATAGGAAGGAAATGAAAAACGCGATGTGCATGGTGACCATAATAGGATAATGGGTGGCACCCGCTTCATACGCCCCTTGACTACGCATCCAATTTTCATTGCGTTTCGCAACAAGAAGTTCAATTAGTCGTTGCAAGATGACGATTGAAATAATAATGGTAAACAGCATTCCTCAGACACCTCAATCCCATTTCAATAACAGCAATTCACCGCAAAAGCCTGGCCCCAGTGCCGCCATTAGTCCGTAGTCACCTGCAACGGGCTCACGATTCATGTATTGTTCCAACACATAAAGTATCGTAGGGGAAGACATATTGCCATTTTCACGCAATACTTGCCGTGAAATATCCGTTTTGGTTGAATCAAACCCTAATGCCTCTTCATACGCTTCGAGTACTTTTTTACCGCCAGGATGCGCGACGAAATGCGTAATCTCATCCTTAGTCAGTCCATGGTTACCAAGAAATTCATGAACGAATGGTCCGAGCCACTGTGTAATAATCGCAGGAATGCTTTTCGAAAAGACAACGTACAGCCCACTGTTTTTCACGTCCCAGCCCATGACATCCTCGGAATCTGGCATCAGTTTCGAAGTTGTCGCAATTACGGTTGGCATTGCTTTTTTCGCCTTCACCAAAGACTGATCCCCGGTGACCAATGCACATGCAATTCCATCGGAAAATAACGATACACCTACTAAATTGCTTTTGGAATAGTCATCTTTTTGAAAGGTTAAGCTACATAATTCAACGGACAGAACGAGGACATTTGCATCTGGAAAAGCGAGACAATATTCATGGGCTCTGCTAATCCCTGCGGCACCTCCTGCACAGCCAAGTCCCCATATGGGAATGCGTTTCGTATCATCCCGGAAATCCATTCGATTCATAATGCGTGCATCGATACTAGGCGTCGAAATACCACTGCTAGAAACAAAGAATATGGCATCAATCATAGAGGGGGCAATCGGAGTATCGAGCATTCCGTCCCCTTGGAGACAGGACTGCACGGCTTGGACCCCAAATTCGACAGCCTGTTGAATATACAAATCATTGCGTTCTTCAAAGTCATGCTTTTTTCCGTACCAATCAAGCGGCATACACACATTACGCGTTTCAATATCGCCATTTTGAAAAACTTTTAACAGCCGTTCAATATCCTGATACTTTTCACTAAAAAGAGAGCGAGTCAACTCAGTAGCTTGTTCTTGATAGACCTGATGGGGCGGTTTAAATGTACTAACAGCAAGGATTTTTGGCATGAGTACCCTCCGTATTCATTGTTGTAAAGAGTTCCTATACCAACGTACGCAGAACTTGTACAAAAGATGACAAAGGCATCCCAGATAACCTTGGGATGCCTTTCTATGAAGAAATGGTTATACAGAAAGATTTAAGACCGTTACTTTTTCTCGTGTCATCGATTCGATACTTTTCCGAATGCCTTGTACGCCCATGCCAGACTTCTTAACACCGATAAAGGGGAAGTGGTCAGGGCCACGCTCTGTACGCCCGTTGATTTGGACAGCCCCTGCTTCGATTTGATTGGCAATCGCAAACGCTTTGTTGATATCTTTGGTAAAAATGCTTGCTTGTAGGCCAAATTCGGATGCGTTTGCCAAAGCAATTGTTTGTTCATCGGAAGATACCCTGATAATTGGCAGTGCTGGGCCGAATGGTTCTTCCCATGCGAGGCGCATATCTTCTTTCACATGATCTAGCAGTGTTGGATGAAGTAAATTACGATCTCGCTTATTACCCGTCACAACGACGGCACCTTTATCAATCGCATCATCAATTAAGCCCTGAACGAAGTCGGCAGCTTGCTCATCAATTAATGGAACGACCGTGCTTCCGTTTACCGGTGAACCAACAACCAACTGGTCAATTTCTCTCTTTAGTAGGTCAACAAGTTCGTCTGCCACACTGTCATGAACGAGTACACGTTTAATAGCGGTGCAACGTTGTCCAGAGTAAGAAAATGCACCGCTGATGATCTGCTTGGCTGCTTCTTGTAAATCGGCATCTTGGCGCACGATACCTGGATCTTTGCCACCGAGCTCAAGGACAAGTGGAATCATTGCAGACTTTTTAGCCAAGTGAAGACCTGTGTCAGTTCCGCCCGTAAAGGAAATCATATCGATTCCTTTATGTTCTACTAAGTAATCACCAATCTCCGAACCGCGTCCCGTCACCAAATTCACAAGACCTTTCGGGAATTCTGCTAGATGAAGGGCTTCGATCATTTTTGTACCACTTAGTGCACCTTGTGTCGCGGGTTTAAAAATAACAGCATTGCCCGCCATTAATGCAGGCGCAAGCTTTGCGGCAGCCAGGTTAACTGGATAATTGAAAGGAGAAATCGCCAATACGACACCGAGTGGAACACGTTCAACGATGGCAACCTTGGATTTGGACCCACCTGGAAAACTATCTCCTCTCATACTTTCCCCGTGCATATGAAGTGCTTCTTCTACAACATAGCGAATAAAATCCACTGTGCGTGACACTTCACTTTTGGCATCATTTAGGCTTTTTCCAACCTCTAGCATGATGACTGTGGCGATTTCATCCTTGTTAGCCAATAAGGCATCAGCCCATTTATATAAATGGCTAGCCCGTTGTTGGAGGGAGGCTTGTGCCCATTCCTTTTGTGCGACTTGTGCAAAGCTAATCGCTTCGTCTACCTCTTGTTGCGTAATGGCTTGCACTTTTCCAATTCCTTTGTACAGATAAGGTGAAGTGATTTCAATTGTTTGTTCGGACTTACTTTTTTTCCATTCCCCGTTTATATAAAGCTCACTGGCTAGTAGCGTCAAAGTATTCGATACCATACATGATTCCCCCTTTTGACTAGTTGGATTGGCGCAGAATGAATAAGTGGAATTTTAGGGACGATCAATGTCCCTTGGGTACGTTGTAGGTCCCACGAAAAGCAAAAAAATAACTTCGTTCTGCTGATTTCATATTCTAGCACGCTTTATTTATTTTAACAACGTATAGTTTGATAATTTATTAAATTCAATATATTCAATTTAATTTGTAAGCGCTATCATGTAGATGGCCACTTGAATGTCAAGGAATGAAGTTTTTTAAAACGCCAAAGGAAAATAACATCCCTTGGCGTTCTCATATCCGTATTATTCATCTACGAGCTGTGCACATAACTGTTTCAAACTCTCTACAAACTTCAAATCGCTTTCCTTGGAGCGCTTTTTGGGGCCGCGTAATCGTCCGCCAGCCATTCTCACTTTTTGTGCCGTATGACGAGCATACAAGAGCTGGTCAATGTTATCTTCCGTATACAACCGCCCATTTTGATCAATCGGATGCCCTTTTTTCGCAAGGACCATTGCGGCTAAACCGTAATCCTGTGTCACAACGATATCATCTTTTTGCACCCGATTGACAAGCACGAAATCAACCGCATCGGCCCCTTTCGAGACGATGATCGTTTCGGCTCCATCCCGGTGCATTTCATGTGTTGTATCGCAAATGAGTATACAGCGGAATCCGAACTTTTTAGCGATTTGAATTGTTTCATTCACAACTGGACAAGCGTCTGCATCGATAAGAATTGTCGCCAATCAGCAACCCTCCCTTTATACGTCTTATGTTAGATTTTGAAATACTAGAACTCACTCTACATTGCTAGTGGGTGCTGTTAGTTCCAATGTTGATTTTGCAACGATTTTTGCGACGTGTAGCATGCGTTCCTTACTCAATTTATCGATGGTATCCTCGGGTAGATGATACCATTCCTCCAAAGGGGAATACGCAAACAACGCAGAGGCGATTCCTGCTTCATGGAACGGTACGTGATCACTTCTGCCACCAATATCGGTGAAAATCGCATCGCCGTTTAATTCCTCATAGGCTTTGCTGGCTGGAACTGTTACATTGTTGTCCATCCCATCGACCGTCTGGATTGCCAATTCTCCGGCATCGGCACTGCCGACCATATCCAAGTTGAACATCGCAACAGAGCGCTTGATTTCATCCTTTGTCATGGAACTGACATATTTTTCGGAACCGTTTAAGCCTTCTTCTTCAGCACCGAAAAAGAGGATGCGAAGTTCTTTCGTTGTTGTGACATCTTTGAACATCCGGGCTAGTTCGAGCACAACGGATGTTCCACTTGCGTTGTCACTTGCACCAGGGGCTAGGTCGACCGAATCGTAATGCGCCCCAATGATGACAATGTCATCGGATGTAACTTTTTCGGCTGTGGGCTGCTTTATGACCACTATATTTTGCGATTCCGCCTGTTCTACCCGGGAACCTTCGACTGTCATGGTTGCCTGAATCGTTTTTCCTTCCATAAGTTTAAGGAGCCCAGTACCCTCTTCATGTGAAATTGCCAGTGCTGGAATAAAGTCTTCAGAATGTTGTCCAAGCGTCGCGTTTCCTGTAGGGGACCCTTTAGGAAAGTAAATCAGGATAGCAGAGGCACCAGCTTTAGAAGCATTTAATACCAATTCGGAAAAATAAGTGTAATCAACTGCAACAACTGCAATTTTTCCTTGTACATTGATCTTTTCATAGTCCCGTTCCAGTCCAGATCCCGCGTCAATTAATTCTCCAGTGACAGTGCCCGAAACGGAGTATTGAAAGGGGGCAGGCGAGAAGGTGCTATCTGAACCAGCTACTTGCAACAGGGTTTTATTTGGCATGACATAGCGCTCGAAAGTAAATGGTTGCCTATCAACTTCATAACCGTACATCTCCAGCTGTTTGGTTAGAAAATCAGCAGCTTGCTTCTCCGATTCGGTTCCCGCAACTCGCGGTTCTTTTGCAAGTTCCTCGGCCGTTGCGTAGATGTTCTCCACGTCCAGTTGATTTATGATTACTTGACTGGTATCAGTCGGTCCGGGGCCATCCACGACCTGAGTGTTGGGTGCGCAAGCCGTCGTCAGTATAGAAATGATGAAAAGGCATGTCATTAACAATCTTTTGCGATGCACAAAATCCCTCCATTCGATATATGGAATTATATCACAGTGAGGTGTAGTTTTATGACAATTGCTAAAGGGGATAGTGAAGGTAATGCTTTTGAAAAGGGGGCGTTGGGATGTCCCATAATGGGTCAACTATGTCTTCGCTGAATAGCTGATGGGAGGAGAATGGCATGGGACTGTCGAAATAAGTAGTGTACCTAACCGATGATATGGAGGATCTAACTATGTTTAGAACTATTGAAGAATTTTTGATGAACTGGGGTCATGAAAGCGGATCGACACAAAAAGTTCTAGACGCACTAACTGATGCGTCACTTGCTCAGGAAGTCTCTCCGGAAGATCGCACGCTCGGCCGAATTGCCTGGCATATCGTGACGACGCTCGACGAAATGATTTCACAAACAGGACTTCAGTTTGAAGCGGCAAGCCATGAAGAACCCGTTCCAACATCTGCTGCTGAAATTGCAGCTGCCTACCGTTCGTCAAGCGCGGCAATGGTTGTAGCTATGAAAGAGCAATGGACGGATGAAGTGTTGAATGACACAAAAGATATGTACGGGGAACAGTGGTCGGTTGCCACCATCCTTAGTATCTTAACATCTCACCAAACGCATCATCGTGGTCAAATGACTGTTCTCATGCGTCAAGCAGGCCTGCGTGTGCCAGGTGTCTATGGACCGTCAAGGGAAGAATGGGCGGAGTTTGGCGGAGTGGCTCCACAGTAAAAAGAATCGACTCATACCTTTCTAGCGTCATCTGTAGATGCTGGGGAGTTGTGGATATAAACATGCCTGTTGATTAACCCGAAAAACCAAAATTCAGGTGTTT
The DNA here is from genome assembly GCF_044762865.1 of Sporosarcina sp. NPDC096371. NCBI lineage: Bacteria > Bacillati > Bacillota > Bacilli > Caryophanales > Caryophanaceae > Sporosarcina > Sporosarcina sp. NPDC096371. The sequence continues at coordinate 71,823 of NZ_JBIWFE010000008.1, read as the reverse complement.
TGTGTTTCGTTCTTTTTGGACAGCTTTGGATGGAACGCTTTCTATACGATTACTAAGATGATTTGAAATGTAGGGGTGCAACTTTGTCGCACCCCTACATTTTTTTCTGTAATCGTAAGGTTTTCGTTCATCCGTCGCTGTCCAAAAACATGCATACACAGATCACAAATGCTTTTTGGGAACAAGGGAATAAGAGGATTTCTTACTTGGTGATGGGTGGCCAAAGATACAATTTTGGCCACTGATAACTCTATCATGGTCTTTTCTTCTGACATCCACCGAAAATGTCACTTCTACACAGTGTTACTATAGTACAAAATAAGATCGGAACACATTGTACAATTTGCAAAAGTGCCCGAAATTGTATCTTCGGGCACTTCTAATCCCTATAGAAAGTGATCTATTCTTTACTTTTCCAGCAACTGCACTTTTCACTGACTTATTGTAGGAGGGCGGCAGGTAATGATTCACATTAAAAGTATTGAGAAGAGTAGCTAGGAATGACGGAGTCATTCCTAGCTACTTTTGCCTTCAATTCTTTTAACGATCGTGAATCAATTATCGAAAGTAAACCGTAAATGAACAAAGGGAAAGTGGAATTTAGTGCCCTTTGACTCTTTCGCCTTTCAAATAAATGGATAATAAAAGGGGGAGTAATAAAACTATTTTTCCTCCTGAATTATTCGGATAGTTTGAACAATAAATGTATACGTTTTTCTTTCATCCCCCAAAAATCCGATTCCTCCTACAAGTTCACCACAGTTCATTAGAACTAATTTTTATTCTGAAAAAATCAAATATTGATATTTTAATAAGCGTGTAGTTTTTACATTTTATTGTTGCTATAATTCATCTAATTCTCTTTGAAAGGAGAAACGGATGAACAATCTTAGTTTTAAAGAACTTGTTTTCATTAGTTTCATGTTGTTTTCGATGTTTTTCGGGGCTGGAAACCTTATCTTCCCTGCATTTCTAGGTCGTTCCGCGGGGCTAGAAATGTGGTTGTCACTCGGTGGTTTTATTGTGACGGCCGTCGGTATACCTATCCTAGGGGTGATTGCTGTTGGGAAGGCTGGTAGTTTACAAATACTTTCTACACGTGTTCATCCATGGTTTGCATTGTTATTTCCTTTTCTAATCTACGTTTCAGTTGGACCGGGATTAGCGATTCCAAGAGCCGGTACAATTGCTTATGAGATGGGGATGAAACCTTTTTTACCGGTTTTTTTATCTGATAAACCAATGTTCCTGTTCGGATATACGGTGGTATTTTTCACTATTGTTTTATGGTTAAGCCTATCGCCCTCTAAACTTGTGGATCGATTTGGTAAAATATTGACCCCTCTTCTATTGATTTTGATAGGTGTTATTTTCATCAAGGGCATCATTACACCGATGGGAGCATTTATGTCTCCGACCGATATCTATGAGGAAAGTCCATTCTTTCAAGGCTTCTTAGATGGCTATTTAACAATGGATGCACTGGCGGCACTTGTCTACGGAATTGTTGTTGCCAATACGATTCGTGCAAAAGGAATTAGCGATTCTTCCTTAATTGCCAAATATACAATGTTGGCAGGACTTGGAGCGGGTATTTTACTTGCGGTGATTTATAGTATTTTAGGCTATCTTGGTGCTTCTAGCTCTTCAGTTGGGCAAGCAGAAAATGGGGCACAAGTATTAACGATTGTGATGAATGTATTGTTTGGACCCATTGGGATTGTGTTGTTAGGGGTATTATTTACGCTAGCTTGTTTATGTGTATCGATTGGCTTGATCATTTCATGCAGTCAATATTTTTCTAGCATCTTTCCTGTACTTGCTTATAAAGGATGGGCGACGGTAATTGCGCTTGTCAGTTTGACGGTAGCTAATTTAGGATTGAATCAAATTTTAGCTGTATCTGTTCCGATATTGGGTATGATTTATCCATTAGCTGTTGTGCTCATTGCACTTGGGTTATTGAACAAATATGTCAACCATTCTATTTATTTAACGGCAGTGATCTTTACAGGAGTCTTTAGCTTGATGGAAACGATCAATCATACGTTTTTAGGGGATGCGTTAGATGGGCTATTAGGGTATTTCCCACTTTATCAAGAAGGGGTAGGTTGGATACTACCGGCTATTGTAGGTGTGATAGTGGGGGCAATTGTCCATAAGCTTAAAGCTCCAGTATTAGCGAAATCGAAATGATATGCAAAAGGGAGCTGTTTTTGATAATTATCAAAAACGGCTCCCTTTTTCTTTTGTATAGGTGTGGTTGGTGTTACTGATTTCCTACAGTTATTTTCCCGTTATGGGAAGAAAGGGTGATGGAATGTTCACCTAAGCCAAACACGGCATGTGACTTTTCTTCATCGAAAATGGTGCTACTACCGTTAGCGGCTTGTGCAATGATTGTTGCATTTGTAGGCTTGTTGGCCGTTTGAACATCGATGCGTCCATTATTAGTAGTCAGTTCGATAGGGTCATCGAGTGAATCTGTCCGAAAATCGATACGTCCGTTATTTGCTTTTGCAACGAGTTTCCCTTTTACGTCTTCCAGCTCCGTCCTTCCGTTATCCGAGTGGATTGAGATCGAATCGGCGGTTGTATCTTTTAGCGTAATTAGGCCATTATTCGCTTGTATTTTGAGCGTTGTACTTATTAAACTTGCTGCTTTTATTTTCCCGTTATCCGATTCAAGCGTCATGGTGTCCGTGTTTAGGTCTTTCACGTCAATCGTTCCATTATCACTTTGAATGTGCAGGTTGTTATAGTTTTTTTGTGGTACGTGTACTTTCACGATAGTTGGTTTCGTCCCGAAGTTAACTGAAACAAGCTTCTGTATCTTGTCTTTATGAACAATTGATAAACTGTCATCCTTCACTGTCACTGACACATCGTCTGTTACATCGTGTCCCGAAATTTCAATAAAAGCACCTGATGTATGTGTTGGAATCACTTCAACATGGCCATCATTCATGACAATATCAATGCTCGTAAAGTCGTTATCTTGAATGTCGATTTCTTGGGTAATCCATTTGGGTTTTTCGATTAGCTGATAAGTTACAACGCTCCCAATCACGCCAACTAGCAAAAGGAGAGAAGCGGCAATCGCTAGTTTTTTAATGTTCGTCATATGCTAAGCCTCCCTTGACGAGTTTCTTGTTAAATTTCATATAGCGAATGAACCCATTCCTAAAGGCCTTCGTAGCGTATAACATCCCAATTGTGATGAAGAGACCGAGTCCGCACAAGGCTAGTGAGTTAAATAAATCGAACAACTCAAATGTGCCAGGGGCTAGTATGGGATTTAACAAAATAAGAAGAGGTGCAGCAGTGAATCCGATGCCCGCGATCCAACCAGCAACAATTAATCCGACGAATGTTAAAAAAGGTCCAAGAACGATAATCAGGTTAAAGAACCCTAAACCGATAACCGCCCACAACGCCCGCATTAGATTCCCTGTAGTGACAGTCGTTTCTGCTTGTTCAAGATGGTACGCGGCTGATAACTCTTTTCCTAGTGTTTTTGGAGAACCAAGGGAAGCAGCAATTTGCTCTTCGGATTTTCCGTCTAACAGGCCAATGGTGAAGTACTCATCATAATCCTGTATAATATCCTGTCGTTCACTGTTTGGGATTTTCTTTAAAAAAGCATGTAGTTGTGTTAAAAAGTTCTCTTTATTCAATTGAATGCTCCTTTCTACTGGAACTGCTCTGTCTTACTGGTCACTAAACGATTAAGACTGAGAGACCGTAATGCGTCCATTATCCGATTTTAAGCGGATGGTATGTTCACCTGCACCAATGACTGTGCGTGAATTGCTTTCGCCAAAGACATCTATTTTTCCGTGACCTGTTTTTGTATGGATGGAAACGTTTGTAGGCGTAAGCTTTGATTGGACAACAATGCTACCATTATCTGTCCGAAAATCGATATTACGGTCCAAATGATCTGTCTGAAGCGTAATGCGCCCATTGTCCGTAGTGCCGACAATGGAACCTGTGACGTGTTCAAGTTCGATGCGTCCATTATCGGACTCGACGCCAATGCTATCTGTATCAACAGTACGCATTTCAATGCGTCCGTTATCCGTTTTTACTCTTGCATGATCGACTTGAACCCTCTCGATTTCTATCAGCCCATTATCCGTTTCTGCAACCAACGCCGTAGCGGCAATTTCACTTAGTTGGATCTTGCCATTGTCCGTATTAGCGTTGATCTTTTTCCCTAGTAGTTTCTCGGCAGAGATGCGCCCATTATCTGTTTTCATCACAATGGATTGGTAGAGCTTCTTGGGAATAAACACGTTAAGTGTCACCGGCTTCATATTAAAATTGAACAAAAATAACCAGCGACTTATGCTTTTCAGTCGTACAAACAAGGTATCACCAACAACTTCGGCGGTTAGCTGTAATTTTTCATTAGAACCAATCAGTTCAACGGTCGTGACGGAATTATGAGATGGTCTCACATTAAGCGCACCGTGCTGGGCATTGATCGCGACATTGGTAAATTGATTATCTTGGATCGTAATGACTTCATCGGTCGATGCGATGTGCACTTTATTTTCCGAGAACGAGTAGGACCCGAGCAATTCCTCAGCAATTTTTGCTGGAGATCCTAGAGAAGCAGCAATCTCACTGTCTGATTTGCCATCCTCACGCCCATCAGTAAAATATTCCCGAATATCTTGAATAATATCATTCCGTTCTTCAGCAGGTAGCTGTTTCAAAGCCGTTTCAAGTTCTAAGATAAATTGGTTTTCAGTCATTTTGTACACCCTCCTCGATTAATGTATTCACGCCATCCGTGAAGTTTTTCCACTCTGCTAACTGCTCATGAAGATACATACGACCAGCATCTGTTAGTTTGTAATATTTCCGAGGAGGACCTTCCGACGATTCCTGCAAATACGTCGTGAAATAGCCTTCCTTCGTCAAGCGTCGAAGGAGGGGATACACCGAGCCTTCGGAAATGGAGATTTGATCGGAAATCTTCTGCACAAGCTCATAGCCGTACCGATCTTGCTTATCAAGAAGAACGAGCACACACAAATTCAGGACACCTTTTTTAAATTGTACATTCATATCACGCACACTCCTTTCGCTAGTAGTTAATGAATAGTACTAACCCATATAAAGTACTTGCTAACACCAATATATCAGATGGTATTGTTCATTGCAAGGTACTGTTTTAAAGTATATGAATGACGGGCGATACAAAGTCTGAACTAACGAAAAAAGGGTAAACTTAATTATATGTGCTATTATTAGGTTGAAATCAATTCATAAATATGATATTGCTAGTGTGAAAATACAACAATTTTTTGGAGGTTTATGCATGAATAACAATGATATTTTAATTAGACTACGATATGCTTTGGACATTAAAAATGCAGCGATGGTCGAGATATTTAAACTGGGCGGCATTGAAGTTTCGATAGAAGAAGTGAAGAATTTACTTACCAAATTAGAAGACGACGAAGCAGTTAGTAGATGTAGTAATCATATGCTCGATTCATTTTTAAATGGTTTTATTATTTATAAAAGAGGTAAACAAGAGCCAAAACCAGGACAATCTGAAAAACCAGCATTGGCGATCAAGAACAATGAAAATGTGAATAATATCCTATTAAAGAAGTTGAAAATAGCACTGGCCTTAACAAGTGAGGATATGCTGGATATTTTGGAAGAGGCAAGAGTTTCGATAACAAAAGGCGAATTAGGCGCTGTTTTACGAAAAGAAGGACATAAGAATTATAAAGAGTGCGGGGATCGATACGCTCGGAATTTCTTAAAAGGATTAGCTTATAAATATAGGGAATAAAGGCTTCCTATACAGAATGACAAGACCATCACCACGTACAAAGGAATGCCATTAACCGCTTCGGCGCTCGGGAAGGATTGAACGATATCCTTCCTCGGGGATGCCACCCGCTACGCCTTGTACCTAGATTTGCGTGTTCCTCTATTCGACTTCAATCATCTTCAGAAATGCTTTAAAGCCTCTCTCTTACTAAGCGGCTTTAACGAATGCTCCTCCACAAAACCTTTCACAACCTCCGGATTCGTCTTTGCATATTCCCGCAATGCCCAGCCGATTGCTTTCTGGATGAAAAACTCCTTAGAATCTGTATGTTGATTAATGATCTTGAATAACAATGCCGTATCTGTCTGTTGTTTGAATTTTAATTGGTGAATAATCGCTGAACGGTTTGTCCACATATTGTCTGATTGCGACCATTTTAGCATGACTTGATCACCGTATTCGCGATCCATTTTCACGAGTTGTCCAACAAAATGAGGTGCAATGGAATCCACGCTATCCCACCATGACTTCGTTTCGATCAACTGCTGCACAACTGGAAAATCATCTATGGTTAACTGTTTTTTCATTTTCTCTATCAATGCAATCGCTGCATATTGATATTCGCGCTCCGGCAGGTTATAGAGCTTCCACACTTCGTCAAAAAGTTGTTCAGAATTAGGCAATGCATATTCTGCGAAATGCTCTTTCAATAATTGTTTACGTAGGGGACTTTTGATGCCGAGAAAGGGGAAGTGACCTTTCATATACGCGGCCATTGGTCCAGCCAGCTCCTCATTACGATTCGCTTCGAATTTCTCGATAATCCCTTTGTGATCCCATGTTTTTTTCAATGCAGTCTCCTCCAGAAGGTTCGATTTAGAAAAGTGTATCATAACAATCGAATGAGCGGGAAGGACCTGCTTCAGATGGAACCCCTAATTAGGTTAGTCGATGACAGTTTACATGTGCAACCAATTATCTACAGAAAACCCCCTCTATCGGCGTATTATACTCCTTAAAAATCTCTCCAAATAACGCCTTGTCAATCAGTTCACGTAAGACACCATCGAAATAGCCGGGGATATTCTGGATGTTCTTACGCTTCGTTGCTTGAACAGAAATGTGAAGGGCTTGAATAGCTAAATCCTCAAATAACTCAGTCTGATCCTCGTAGATACTGAACTTCAATAGGCGAAGGGACTGAGCACGATAGACGCCGAATAGTCGGCGTGCTAGTGAATCTTCTCCGATGGTTGTAGAAAGAAGTGCCTTCATTTTCCCGAATAGCGTTGTCGGAGACTGTTCCGCAGGAGACGTTCTCTTAAGATCTTTAGTAGTTATAGATTTAGAAAATAACGGTTCAGTTTTAGGCTTGTCCTCTTGCAGCTTACTGTTACAAGGCTTTTCAGCTTCCTCTGGTGTGGTCATTTTCGACTGGTCATGGAAGGGTAAAATAGCATAAATATTAGCGCCTAGACCGTTCATGACGGGACGAATGTAATGGATGCGTTCAATGATACCAAGCTTTTCTAACTTACGAATGGCGCGGCGGACGGTGACGTTGGACTTGTCCACAGTTGTGGCGATGGTGTCGTGTTTCAAATGGGCGGCACCGTATTTAACGGAGTAGCGACGGATCATATCGAGCACAGCACGGTCAGTTTTGTTAAGATCATTCCAGTTGGCTGTCAGGTGTCGATTGACTGCTTCGTCCATATCGTGCTTGTTTGTGAAGTGTGCGTAGTTTGTTAGGTAAGTGGTCATGATTATAATCCCCTTTATTCTTTAGATAGAAGGAAATCATGCAATCGGATACACATTTGTGAAATTAATTTTAAGAGGACGATTTTCATATTGAAAAGTGATGGGAAATATCACTGGGCTTGCGCCAGCTGTTTTGTTCAAAGTATTACTGCCTGCATAGTATAGAGGTACGAAATCTATTAAGGGGTGGTAATAAAGATGCATTCGCATAAGAAGGGGAATAACTTTAACCATCACCATCGAAAAAGTCGACCTAATATTCTTTTTGTCATGGTCGACCAAGAACGATTTCCGACAGTCTATGAAACGAAGGAATTACTGGAATGGCGAAAAAAGAATTTAGTCGCACATGAATTATTACGGAAAAATGGTTTGGAATTTATCAATCATTATGCGGGGAGTACGGCTTGTTCACCAAGTCGAACGACATTGTATACAGGGCAGTATCCTTCGCTTCACGGAGTGACCCAAACCCCGGGAGCTGCCAAGCAATCCTTTGATCCGGATGTATTTTGGCTAGATCCCAACACGGTCCCGACGATGGGCGATTATTTCCGGGCGGCAGGCTATGATACTTTCTGGAAAGGGAAGTGGCATGCATCGGATGAAGATCTGCTAATACCGGGTACGAAAAATGCATATCCAAGCTATAATCCTACAACGGGTATTCCTGATCATGCGAAAGAAAAGTTGTATGAAAAAGCGAATCGGCTAGATTCTTTTGGATTTTCCGATTGGATTGGTCCCGAACCCCATGGTGCAAATTCGCGAAATTCTGGCTCGTCTGCCGGTAAGGGTACAAGTGGTCGTGACGAGGTGTACGCGGCTGAAGTGGTAGAGCTGATCAAGTCTTTGGATGAAAAAGCAAAGTGCGATTGCGAGGAGACGCCTTGGTTTATCATGTGTTCTCTGGTCAATCCTCATGATATTGCCTTGTATGGTATTTATGCGGCACATTCTCCTAATTTCAGCTTTCGCGTCGATCCAACTTTGCCATTCATTCAGTCTGCTACGACAGTAGGGGAATCGCTAGTAACGAAACCGACTGTTCATGAAAGTTATCGCAAAGCATATCCTAAAATATTACAGCCCATCATCGACAACAATTTTTATCGGCAATTGTATTACAGCTTAATGAAAAAAGCAGATGAGGAAATGCTCACTGTTTTAAAAGCCCTTCAACAATCCAGTTTTTATGAAGATACTATCGTTGTATTTACTGCGGATCATGGCGAGCAATTGGGTGCACACGGCGGACTGTATCAAAAATGGTACACGATGTATGAAGAATCCATTCATGTGCCGTTAATCATTCATAACCCACGTTTATTTCCAAGGAACAAGTCTACAGATATGTTAACAAGTCATGTCGATATTCTACCAACATTGTTAGGCTTAACAGGCGTCTATGAAGATAAAATTCAAAAAAAGCTTTCAAAAGATCACAATGAAGTCCATCCATTAGTAGGTAGAAATTTAAAACCGTTACTACATGGAGAGGATAAATTTTGCAGAGCAAATGAACCGCTCTATTTCATGACGGATGACGATATTTCAAAAGGATTGCATCAGACGAACCAGGTCACAGGCAAGACGTACGAATCGGTCGTCCAACCAAGTCACATCGAAGCCGTCATTACAAAGCTTGAAACAGGCATTTCGCATACACAAGAAATTTGGAAGTTTGCTCGTTATTATGATAATCCACAATTTTGGAGTGAGCCGGGCGTGAGTGATACCGTCATAACAGATCACGATGGTAGCTGTGTGACAGCGATAAAAACAGAACCGGTACCGGAGCAATTCGAATTGTACAATCTAACAAAGGATCCGTTAGAAGAAATAAATTTAGCCGATCCATCATTGGCCACAGAAGAGTCGGCCATAATCCAACGTAGATTGGAAAAAATCCTTTACAACCAATGTAGGCAAAAAAGACTAGAACCCTCGAGTGGGGATGTTCCGGGAATGCCACCTTGTGGGAGGGACGGTAAATAAGTAGATGCCAGTTCTCGATTTTGTATTTCATTGTAAGGTCGAGAACTGGCACCACTCAAAATCGTGCAGAAAACGCCTTTCGCTTACTCAAAGTGAAAGGGCCATTCATAATCAGAAGAATATTTGCACTGAATATTCCGTCCTTAGTTACGCAACACTAGTGATATCACTTGTTCATAAACGATGCATCAAGAGATGTCTTGCTATTGTGAGATGAATGTTGTTTAATTAACAAATGTGAAAAAATATTGAATGGAGATTAGTAAATGAAAAAGCAATTGAATGCAATCACTTTGTTACTTATTTTGGCATTATTATTATCTGCTTGTATGAAAAAAGAGAAGCTTAACGAACCTAAAAGTGAGCCTATTGAAGTTGCAAAAAGCGATTATCTAGCAAAAGTGGATGTTGATTATGCTTATAACTTCACAAAAAGTCTAGAAGAATTTAAAACGAATGAAAAGTTAGGGTATCGTACTGCCGGCTCACAAGCAGAAATTCTAACAGGTAATAATATCTTTAATGAAATGAAAAAAATAGGACTATCCGAAGTAACAAGGGATGAGATTACTGTAGATACATGGGAGTTTGAAAAAGCGGACCTCACCTTTACAGATGAAAATGGACAAGAACATCTTGCTGTTTTAGCTAGTTATCAAACGAACTTTGACACGAAAGATGTGAAAGAGTTTGAAGTTATTTATGCTGGAAAAGCTACAAAAAATGACCTTGCAGAACTTGATGTAAAGGATAAACTCGTATTAATCGATAATAATCAACGTGAAGACTGGTGGATAAACTATCCTGCCTACCAAGCTTACTTAAAAGGCGCCGCTGCAGTCATCGCTGTACAACAAGGTGGCTATGCCGAGGTCGACCCAACAGCTTTGAACACGCAGGATATTATTGGTCCTGATTATGCCCCGGCATTTTCAATGTCACAAGCTGATGCTGAAATATTGAAAAAATCGATTACTGCAAGCGGAAACGCTACAATGAAAGTACATTTTGATGCAAAATCAGTTGTTGAGTTTGATGGAAAGACCTACAACTACTATGGAAAAATAATCGGTAAAGATCCCGAGTCTTACATTATTTTATCAGCCCATTATGATTCTTATTTTTTAGGATTTCAAGATGATAATGCTGCAATTGGGCTTATGATGAGCATTGCAAAGGGTCTAATCGATAGTGGCTATAAGCCTGAGAAAACAATTATCTTCAATGCACTAGCTGCGGAAGAATGGGGAACTTCAAATACTCGCTATGATTGGTCGACTGGTGCCTATAATCAAATTTTTAGGGTTCATCCAGAGTGGGTCGGAAAAGCTGTTGCAAATATCAACTTTGAGCTTCCTGCATATGAGCACACGTCGAGCGATGAAATACGTGCAGTATACGAGCTAAAAAACTATCTTGAAAACTTTGCTACTACTGTCCCAAGAATTGAAGGTGTTTATAAAGACGGAATATCAGTCGTTTCACCACTTAGAACGTGGTCTGATGACTTTTCCTTCTCCATCGCAGGCGTTCCAGCACTTAGAAATGATTTTCAAGATAGCGAATTTATGAATACGCATTATCACTCACAGTTCGATAATGAAGAAATTTATAATGAAAAAGCACTTTTGTTTCACCAAAATCTATACGGTTTATTAACAATGTATTATGATCAAACTGCCGTTACACCGCTTGACTTTACGGTTAGAATGAAAGCGTTAAAAGAAAGCATTAACCAAGAGATTTTTGACGTTGCGGATGTATCTTCAAAAGAGATGATTGGGGATATAGACACAGCAATTGCCGCTGCTGAAAAGACGAATAAGAAAGTTAACGAAATCAATGATAACTACCTCAAAGCTTTGAATAAAGGCGATGCTAAAACTGCCAAAAAGCTCTACGATGAAAGCAGACAGCTTAATGCTGGGCTATTGGAAACATTCAAGTTTGCCCAAGACCATTTCGTCAAACTTACGTGGGAAGACGAGCCGATTTTCCCTCATGAACACGCACAAAATAACATTGAGAATTTAGCACTTTCTATTGAAGCTTTGAAAAAAGGAGATGTAAATACTCCTCTTGATGAATATTTATTTGCCGTTGATAATAATTGGTACACCTATGATTTTGACAAAGAGGTTAACCGTTATTTCACAGACTATGTGTTAAAGCAACCTGCGGACAGACTTCTATGGGGTGCAGGAAGAATTGTAGGTCATGAAGATCTATATGACACAATAAATACCCTTTTAGAAAAACGCGATCAAACGAATGCCAATGTGACCGAAGAAATTGACACATTGACTAAAGCATTAGAAAATCAAAAACAACTCCTTAAGACATCTGTCGATGAGGAACATGAAAGTATTAAGACACTTTCCACAATGCTTGCTGAATTAAAGTGATTCCTTAAAGTTTTTCATAATACCAAGAACGATGCCCCGTATTTCGGACTCTTTGAAAAAGATCCGTGATTCGGGGTTTTTGTATGCATTAAAGGTATTAAATTCCTGAGTAAAAAACTTCAATTGTGAGACCATAAGACTACAAAGAAGTGGAGGCTTTTAAATGACAAATAATAATCAGAAAAAGTTCACAGAAGCAGGTACAGATATCATGGAAGTGAAGAGACAAAATGCAAACTCCGGTCTGACCTATAATGAGGTAAAAGCAATACTCGCTAAAAGGGGACGGGAAGGAACAACAGCCTATAGTGATACGAATGTGGAAGAGGAAAGAAAGTAAAATCAAATCAATAAAAAAAGTGCTCAATCATCAAGCAGCTTTGAATAGGTGCTGCGCAGTATTTTTATTTATGAAAGAGCCATCTTGTACAAAGGAATGTAGTCACTTCCAGCGTACGAGATGGCTCTTTTTTGTATAGGAATGGTATAAACTGTTTAGTTATTGAACATGCTCCAAAGCAATTTTATAATATTTTGCGGCCATTTTATAAGCTCGCAAGTCATTGTAATGATCAGCGAGTTCACCACTTAGTCGCCTGATCAGCAGTGAATACGTACCCTCCTGCGCGAGATTCACCGCATTTTGCATTTCTTTTTCATAGGCAGGCTCATCTGCCCTTACTTTGAAAAGCTTTGCTTTGTAATGTAACAACTCAATGTAAGGATAGGGAAGGTGATAGCTTTCGGTTAAATTGAATGCACGTGTCAAATGGTTATGAACCTCGTCCCAACTTTTTAATTCGATATTCATTTCAATTAGACACTTCAATGCATGAATAGATCCCTGTTCTTTTCCTGCTTGAATATTGTTGTCAATGCTCGCATTAAAATAAGTATATGCCTTGTCGTACTGTTTCAAATGCTGATACACCCGACCGTAATTATAGTTCAGAATCGAATTGTAATGGTTGGAAGGATTGGATTCCGTGAGTGATGCTAATTCATCCAAATAAGCTAAGGAATCCTCGTAAAGACCATTACGATGAGATTGAACAGCCAAATTAACGAGGGATGCGGTGATTCCACGCGAATCATCTATTTCTTTAAAAATGGCTAAGGCCTCTTTACTGTGAAATCGGGCCAGTTCAAGATCCTCGTCGATATGTTGCCGTATGAGTGAAAGATTATAATGGTTTTTAGCTCTACGTACACCTGGACAATCGGCAGGAAGGATTCTACTGACTATATTGACAAAAAAGTATGCTTCAGAATAGTTTTGTTTCACATAATGATAATGGGAAAGGGATTCAAAATACGAAATCAATGCTTCATCTACAGGAGGAGAAATCGTATTAGAAATTAACTTACCCGCCTGGGCGACGTATAAATCTGCAAGTTCGATATCCCTATTTGTAAAATATGATATTAACATATAGTAGATTTTGGCTAGCGTTGCAGATGAATGATTTTCCAGAGCAGTCAACCTTAGTAAGGAGAGATCTTGCTGATCCAAATTTTTCTCAGTTTGATAATCCAGGAAAATCCGCTCTATATCATCGTCACTCTTGTCATTATCTGAATCGAGGAGGAAACTTAATTCCACTTCCAGTCGGCTCGCAACCTTTCTCAAAAAAGAAATGGATGGTTTAATCTTTCCATTTTCGATGCGGCTTATGTAAGTCATTGAGCAAATACCATCAACAAGATCAGCCTGAGTAAGTTCCCTATGTATTCGAATTTGGCGAAGCCTTTCTCCGATTTTCAATCGCAGCACATCCCTTACCTAAATAGTACATGATGTATCTTCATTCGAGATATCTTATAAAATCCCTTTAAATTTACGTAAATAATACATAAATTGTCTAAAGATGTTGGAATCACCTTTCAAATCATTAACAGACTACTACGCGTATAGGTGTAGTTGGAACGCTTTGGATTGAATGACTACTATACAATTACCGAAATCCCTGCACAATTTTTTCGATAATCGTATGGTGGTCCTTCATCCGCCGCTCTCCAAAAGCACAGATACACGAAGTGCTAAAGCTCTTGGGGAAGAAAGAATAGACACAGCGCCCCTCGGTAAATCTGTCATGATTAATTTGCCGAAAGCGAACAGGAAATGATCCAGTGAAAATAGAGGTTTCCAAGCCCTTCTCATCAGGACATTATGCAAGAAAATGGTTAATCAACAGACGTGACTATATAAAGTAAAAGGCCATTCCGCTGTAGGAATGGCCTTTTATTTATAGGTAGCTAATTATTATTCGTAAAAGTCATCGTTTTCATTAGTTGGTGTTACTTCGTCGGAAGGTAGGGGGATATTTCCTTCTGCTTGAACATCTTGAAATCCAAATCCATTGAAGCCAGCTCCCATTACCAATAGTAGCACTAGTACTTTCATTGCTTGTTTGATTGTTTTCATAATTTTATTCCCCCTTGGTTTTTCTTTGTAACTTAATAGTATATGAATCTGTAGGTAAATTAGAACGAGTAAAGATTAGCTATTAAAAAGTGAAGAAATCAATAAAATTAACTGTGAATTTAAACAAAAAATCGGTTTTCTTCTATATATGGAACTTTTATCACTCATTTCGCACGCATACAAGAAATTTCTCGGCGTGAAACTACATAACAATTACGCCTTTGCGAAATTTCGGCCAACAGTAGGTAAAGATTGAACTGCATCCTTCCTTATAGGTCATGCAGTGGAGAGAGTGTTGTTCAATCCGAGGGGTGGCTGGCGGGCAGCCGCTTATTTATCCGACTCTTCAGCAGAGGGGCGAACCCCTATTGATCTATAGGCGTTTTTTAGCATTCATCCAGCCACTAAAGAGAAATGGAACTTAACTTCTCTTCTATAGATGTAGTGGTTATATATAGCCGATGCTTCGCTTGCAGTCCAAGTGGATTTGCGGAATTAAGTTAAGTCATTGGGCAAAGGCGGGGTGAAAAGGGAAGAGAAAGTAGTCTGACTTTACTAATTGCTGTTTACTTCAAATCCGAATTACGATAAGGGTACAAAATAACACGAAATGGAAAACAACTTACCGATCAAGGGGATGTAAAGTCATCGAGCGAAAAGTTGGTGAAAAGTGAAGAAGTATTTCATCCAACTTTACTAATTGTTGTTTACTCCCAATCCGAATTACGATAAAGGTACAAAATAACACAAAAAGGAAAACAACTTACCGATCAAAGGGATGTAAAGTCATCGAGCGAAAAGATGGTGAAAAGTGAAGAAGTATTTCGTCCAACTTTACTAATTGCTGTTTACTCCCGATCCGAACTACGATAAAGGTACAAAATAACGCGAAAAAGGAAAACAGCTTGCCAATGAAGAGTTAGTAAAGTTATTGGTCGAAAAATTAAAGAAAAGCGGGTGAATAATCATCCAACTTTACTAATTGCTGTTTACTTCAAATTCGAACTACGATAAAGGTACAAAATGAAATAGAAAGGAGAAATAACGTATGAACAAAGAATCGATACAGAAAGATGTAATGAGAAATGTAAACTTCTTAATGAATAACAACGAAAAAATTCAAAACCGAATTGCCCTTACAAATTTCAAAGGAACAGATGTTGTTAAATGCAAAATCTTTAAATCGAATGAAGTGCAAGATATAGATAAAGAATCTGTACCACTTGTCCATATCAATACGCTAGCTCAAATGCTCTATATTGCTTTCTATGAAAAGACGCAAATGAAAGACAACCCAATTCCATTGCTTTTCATCTTTGAACCTAAACTTGTAGAGGGGGCTGAAATGGCCGGGGCATATGCACTGGATCTACAAAACGACAGCTTCCTGTTACTCAAACATATTAACGTCGAAAAGTTGAAAGAAGCAGTCGGAGAAAATAAACCATTGCTTGCCATTGGTTACGTTTTAGACGATATGTCTATCCAACACTTGGGTAACGAAACATTGTCCAAACAGATTATTGAAGAAAGCGAAAATCTCGCATTAGCTTTAGATAAGGTTTTGGACCTCCATGGAGAGTTGCAAGGTTTACTAGAAACGACATTTCAATTGAAAGACCTTGAAATACCTTTACTTTTTCTTCAATGGATTAAAGAAAAAGTTTGAATAGACTTCAAATACCTTGAAGGGAGGTGACAACAATGCCAAATAAGGAAAGCGTAAATCATGAATTTGAACTGGATGTAGAATTCTTAGATCTAGATGAAGTAAGTGCAATCCCAGAAACAACAGCAAGCTCAGGTTCGACAAGCTGTTCTGCAACTTCAACATGCGGCTCAACATCTTGCTGTGGTTCTTGCTAATAAACTAAAAATAAAAAAATGGGGGAACTAACGATGACAACACCAAACGAAAAAGCAAATAACGAATTTGAACTGGATGTAGAATTCTTAGATTTAGATGAAGTAAGCGCAATTCCAGAAACAACAGCAAGCTCAGGTTCGACAAGCTGTTCTGCAACTTCAACATGCGGCTCGACATCTTGCTGTGGTTCTTGTTAATAAACTAAAAACAAAAAAATGGGGGAACTAACGATGACAACACCAAACGAAAAAGCAAATAACGAATTTGAACTAGATGTAGAATTTTTAGACTTAGATGAAGTAAGTGCAATTCCAGAAACAACAGCAAGCTCAGGTTCGACAAGCTGTTCTGCAACTTCAACATGCGGCTCAACATCTTGCTGTGGCTCTTGCTAATAAACTAAAAACAAAAAATGGGGGAACTAACGATGACAACACCAAACGAAAAAGCAAATAACGAATTTGAACTAGATGTAGAATTCTTAGACTTAGATGAAGTAAGTGCAATTCCAGAAACAACAGCAAGCTCAGGTTCGACAAGCTGTTCTGCAACTTCAACATGCGGCTCGACTTCTTGTTGTGGTTCTTGCTAAAAAGTAATTAATGGATGGGGTAGGTCATTAATGAAAGACATCAGGATTTATAATTTCGATAGAAGTCAGGACTTTTTGGTAATTCAATCAATCGTGTCCCATATGCGAGATGTAAAAGAATTTTACATCTCGCGATCCTGGGATCGTGGGCCTAGCGTCGTCGTTACATTTGGCGATAGCGTGGATGAAAACTTCCTATTAACGTTTAAAAGTCAAATTCAAAACGTTATGAAACAGATCCATGTATCTGATGAAGACAGTGTAAAAGTCAAAGAACAATACATGAAAAGTCTGCGTTCGATAGCGGAATTGGAACAGAAAAATGCATTTGAACAATTTAAAAACCATGGAGATATCGAAATAAGTGACAATACGTTTAGTTACTTCAATCCGGCATTGACCGAAATCATTCATAACATGAGGTTTGATTTGCAACCTGTTTTGCAGGAAATCTATTTGTATACGAATGAAAGGGATGTTCAGTTATATGACCTTTATCCTGTCTTATTCCATAATGTTTCGGAACTTTATAAAGAAGGCACTAAAAACAAAGGATATTTTTCATACATATCCCATGTTCATGGATTTCTAGAATTGGCTGGAAAACAAAGTTTGAATTTTACCGAAGATTCGTTTGAAGAAATGTTTACTAACCACTTTCCAAAGATGAAAGAGAATGAGAATGAACATTTTGAAATCATTATGAAGTGGGAAGAAGCTTGGCAATTGATTTATAAGAAATACAAGCCTCTAATTATTGACAATGTCGATAATGAGTACAACAACAATATCGACAAGACGATTAGTGAATTGGAACAAAACTTTACCAACGATTTTCACGAGCGTTTTGTTATGTACTATAAAAGCACTGATTTCGTATCAAATATGGATGCGACGACCTATCGATTTATCGTAAATGTCCTCTATCTATCCTTACCATTTTTAAGAATAAGTGCTTTGAAGAAACAACATTTAATCTATATGTCCTACCGGTTTACGGAGGAAAAATATAACCTGAAATGGAGAAAGGAGCTTGGCGTTGAAGCATGAGATTTTAAAAAATCCGATTGTTCTGTTTCGTGGGAGTGATATTTCAAAAAACTGGTACACAGATATGGCAGAAGACACAGACCATCTGAAACAGATACTTTTTGAAGTAAAAACAACTAACGAACAATTAGAACGACATATTACAAGTACGATTACTGAAATTGAAAATGTATTTGCCCAGACAAAAAATGTAGTGTACTTGAATTTAAAAAGAGACTTATTTAATAAAAGAATGGAAAAAGCCAGAAACCACATAGGTAAAGGCCTGACAGAAGAAGTGATCAACAGCCTCCAGACAGTTTTGACACTTGAAGAACAAAAGCAAAACCTTCTAATCGATTACAAAAATGAATATACAAACGTTTATTCATCAAATAGAAGCACTTTGCAAGAGAAAGTATCAAATGAAGAATTAAAGAAATCCATTACTTTCTTTAATAATACGATTTATAAAAAACTCGATAATTACATTCAAACAAATTCGGATGAACATAATAAAAAACTAAAAAAGTTAGATTTCTTCTTATTGAAGCTACTGTCCAGGGGCTCAATGAAGACAAGCCCATTTTCCTACCTAACAAAAACGGGACTTGTAAGTGAAGAGGAAAGAGCGTTTGAAAAACAAGCTTATTGTGAAATGAATCATTCAGTCATTTTAAAACTTGTTCATCAGTATTTACGAACGAATGAAGATGCGTTAGAAAAGATTCCGGTAAAAGTAGAGAATTTTGGATCGAGGGACGGCAAAGTCTATTATGTAAGCCAACAGGATATAGATCACTCGACTAAAGTGTTTGAAACGAGCGATAAGTTTGTTGAATATAAGCTGGAACAGGATCTCATCCGTTATTTTGAGGGAAAAAAACTAAAGGTGATTACATTTCAGCAATTTAAGGAAATCGCTAGCAGCATTGAAGGATATAGCGGAAAAGAGTTAAGCCTGTATAGTAAATTAATTGAGCTCAAGTTACTGAGACAACAAGTGAATATTTCCAATAACCGAGGTATCCTGCTATCGATAAATGAAATGTTCGCTAAATACGGGATCGGTGAAGAGATTAGGAAGCAACTTGAGGATTTACATGAAGAAGTTGTTGCGTTTGAAGAGAAAGACGCGATTGCGCGACTAGAAAATTGGAACAGAATACATGAGCTGGTTGATGGGATGAATGTAGAAAACAAAAAAATTGGCAATGAAGTCTTGTATGAAGATGTAATCTTTAAGCACACACAACAAGACTTAGTGACAGCTAACATAAAGCCTGCTTTTTTAAAAATACTATCCGACTTCATCCTACTCTTTGATGTGAATATTCGTGTTCAGTACGAAATTGGTCAGTTATTTAGACAAGAGTATGATGGACATATCGTCAAACTAACAAATAGCAATTTACTGAACAACGTTTTCTTCAGTAAAATCCATCATTTTTATCCTTACTACCAAGACCAAAATTATAGATATGACGGTGCAGTGGCTGAAGAAATTCACCTGTTGGATGACTTGAGAGATGCGTTCATATCCGAATTTAAAAGTCTGATGGCAGGGGTGGATTCGAACACAGATCAACTTGACTTAAATAAGCTGATTCTGAAATATACGGAACAAATCCCGCAGCATATTAAAAATGACATTGATATTTCTTATACATTATTTATGCAATACGCGGGTGAAGACAACATCGTTCTAAACGATGTGTACGATGGGCACGAGAAATTCATCTCAAGGTTTAAAGACTTTTTCGAATCAGCTTACGAAAATGAGGAATACGCGGAGTATACGAACAAAACCTTCAAGGAGAATAATTACTACGAAATTGATGAGTTATTCGGGTTTAATGGCGGTATACATGAGAGGAAAGATCTTGAAACTGCCAAGTTGGAAGTGGGATACGAGCAATTCAATAATGAAGATGGCCATAAAGTAAATGATATTCAGGTAAAGTACAACGATCAAACAAAGAAGATTGAGTTTCTAGACAATCACAATGAAGTTTGTAAAATTGTCTACAAATCGTCTCTTGTCCCTATCTTTTTACCTGGCGTTCTATCGGTCATGTTGCATTTGTTTCAATCGGGAAGGCTGAATTTCAATATCCCAACCCTTGTACAAGGAAACGACTATGTCCCGAGACTTACAATGGGCAATGTTATTTTATCCCGAAAAAAGTGGGGACTAGATTTTGTGGAAATTAATGCAATGATAGAAGCCTTTGAAAACCAAGAAGAGTTATATATTGCACTGAATGAGTACTTTAGTGAAAAAGGGCTGCCAAAAAGTTTCTTCTTGAAATACCACCGGGCAGAGGGCAGTTTTATGATAGAAAAACCGTTATTTTTCGATCTTGAAGTTCCGTTGTTGGTAAGGCTTTTCGTCAATGAGATAAAAGAAGGCGCCTATCTAGAAGAAGTATTGCCAGACGTTCAAATTCCACTGAACGAATATCTAGTGGAATATTCATTCGTAAAGGAGAGGGTAGCATGCTTAATATAAAAGTTGAAAACTTAAGAAAAAGTTACGGGAAAAGAGACGTATTGAAAGGGCTAAATTTTACCGCAGAACAAGGGGAAGTTATTGCAGTTATCGGTAAAAATGGAGCAGGGAAGTCAACCTTCCTAGAAACGCTGATGATGATTAGAGATTTCGATAAAGGAGAAGTGACTATATTCAATAAACAAGTAAAGTCTTTATCGAAAAAAGAGAGTGCAGAGATCAAGAAAAAGATTTCCATTGTTCTTCAACCGACCCATTTCTATAAAAATTTAAAGGTGATTGAATTGCTGGAACTGTTCAGAGCTTATCATGGCATTTCTACAGACTTGAATGAGGTCGTCAATAGCTTTGAGTTGGAAGAACATAAAAAAACATACTTTGACAAACTATCAGGGGGATGGAAACAGCGTGTTGCACTCGCGATTGCCTTTATGACGCAACCGAAACTCGTTATTTTAGATGAACCGACGACAGGCTTGGATCCATATATGCGCGACGTACTTTGGAAAAACATTATTAAATACAACAAGGAAAAAAACGGAACGGTTCTCCTCTCCACACATAATATGGATGAAGTTGAACGCTATTGCGACAAAGTATTACTGATCAATAACGGAATCGCCGAAGTGTTCGATACGCCTGAAAATATACTTGAAATAAGTGGTTACCAATCAATTAATGATTTTTACCTTGCAACTGTAGAAAAAAAGGAGGCAGCACTATGTTAATCACACAATTGAAATTTGATTTGAAGATGTTTTTTAGGGAGATTTTCTATCTAGCATTCACAGTGATCATTCCCCCTGCTACGTATTTATTGATGGGCCAGTTATTTTCGAAAGATGTATATGGAGACAATCTAAGTTACGTTCAATTTTATACGCCTTCGTTCATTATCTTAATCACCTTTTCAGTCATATTTTTTGCTTTCGGATTTGACCAGGTGATGAATCGGTCGCTCGGGATTGAAAAACGTATTAGTGTATCACCGGTCAATATGGGTACGATTTTACTGTCAAACATTCTAAAATCTATTCTAATTACTTCACTAGGCTTTATGACAATCACGTCGATTGGTTTAGCAATTTACGATCTATCGTTAAGTTTTGCAACATTCCTATCATCTTACGTAGTGTTCATTTTAATAAATGCAATCCTATTAACAGTTTCATCTGCTATCTACTCTTTCTTTAAAGAAATGAAGAGCGCCCTGGTGTTCTCAATCATTATGTTCCAAGTCGTTATGTTTACTGGAGACTTTACAATGCCGATTGCGGTGGCACCAAAGTTTGTTCAAGTGATTGCAAGTTTCAATCCGATTTATCATATTAACCACATTTTCATCGATGTATGGAATCAAATGTTTGTGCTCGATAAGGATTCTATCCTGTCGTTGGCGTATATTACTGCAATCTTCTTCGTTTCCTTATTAATTGTCGTAAGAAAAGAAAAAAATTAGGAGGGGAATAGGTGTGAGATGTATAAAGTATAGTTCGAATTGTCGGTACTTTTTCAGCAATGATGTGATCACTTTCATAACGAAAGAACGCAAATTTACGATTAAAGCGTCTGAGTCGGAGTACTTGGCAATTCATCGCATGTTAGGAGAAATGCATGAAGGTGTGGAAGAACAGGGTTTTAGAGAACGAAATGAAAGATATGATAAGATCATACGCCTGCTCGAAAAGGTGGGCGTAATTTATACAATTGATGCAGATAAGTTAAGAGAGCATCAGCAATCCACATACTTTCAAGTAGTCGAAATGAAAGCTTCGAACGTGGAGGAAACGCTAGATAAGATAAAGGAAGTAAAATTTGTTATCAATGCGGATTTCATGGCAAAAAATGAATTTGCTATGTTGCTTCAAGAAAATCATCTTTCGTATCAAATTATGGAGACGGATCAGGGGGATGATATCCAACTGATCTGCGATAATCACCATGAGTTTGTGAATTCAAGCCTAAACGATTATAAAGAAATCATCATCGCAGCCCTCACAAGGAATAGCCTAGGGCACTTGAATAAGGGGCAAGTAAGTCCACGTCAGATTTCACCAGCGCTTCTAGCGACATTCATGTTCTATAGTTCAATCGATAAGATTGCGGCAGAAAAAAATCACGTATTCATCATCAATGATGAATTGGAAGTGAAAAGAAAAGAGCTATTTTGTTATCAGGATAAAGAGAGTAAAGGTTTGGAAGTGACGTCGATCGATGTTGCTGGCATGGACAAAGAAGGGATTTTCGATTCTCTCAATACGCTAGAACTCTTTGTCGAAAAGTATAGTTCGAAAATCATTTCATTTAACAAAGATGAGCGATACGGGGATTACAGTCAATTGCCCCTGCAAGTGTTTACGATTCAACATTATGATGCGAATGATCGATTAGACAATATGTATTTTGCAGATTTCAGTTATGAGCGTTTGAGCAGTTTTATAGTAGAAATTGGCTTCAATGAAATCATGAAAAGAAGTTATGGCGATGCAGCTAATACAGTGATGAGTGAAGAGAAAACAATTATCCAAATGTATGATATCCCGGAATATGAGTCTGTTCTTGAGTTGATGGATGGTAGGGGATTAGAGCTTGATGTGAAAGTAGAAATGGATGCTGAAAGCCAGTATTTTATCCATATCCAAGATTATTCTAGCGATAAAACATTTACGTTCGACATGCCAATACCAAACGAAAAGTATATTCCGTTAGTGATTAACACATTTATTAGTGCAAAAGAAAATAATGTTGAGCCTAGAGTGGCATCCTTTAGCGAATTGACTAATGGAAGTACACACGATTCCGAAAAAGAAAATCAACTTGAGGAGATGAAGCTGTGATTGCAAGATATTTGGATGACATAAACGATTATAAAACGGTTAAACATGGCGAAGTATCTGTCTACGCGAAAAATCAATTCACCTTCATCGGCCCAATTCGAAAAGAGGATGGCTTTTGCCTGAATTGTTTCCGGGATCGCTTAGAAGAAATAGAGTTAAGTGATTATTATTTGAATGGCGACTCTGCATTTCTTCCGAGTGCTTTGGAGAAAAAAATAATCGAGCAGTATGTAGATGAATTACAAACGAAAAATGATCAGGATCTGCTCTACTTAATCGATTGGCAAACAAATGAAATTAAATTAATGGCGACATTTAAAAGGGGGAACTGTGAAGTATGTTCAAACGATGCGCAGCAAATCGATTCAGTAGAAGGGCGAAAGGAACAAAAATTCGACTCGTTAAATCCTCGCCAGGAATCTTGGGGAAATGTAAAAGCGAAAATCGATCGTCGTAAGCAGCTTGTTTACAACAGTCGTTTGTCAATCGTCAACAGAGTTAACCGTTCCGCCGATTCGTTTGGTCTGCCAATGGTGGAGACGGAAGTCCATCAAAATAAGGTATCACTCTTATCTTACGGCAGGACGAGTACGTACGAAAAATCCCGCTATACGTCTATATTGGAATCACTTGAGCGATATGCAACAGCATTTCCCTATAAATTGTCACCTTGGCATTTCAAAGAGGCAGAACATGACAGGATGGATCTTACCTTATCGGAGATTATGGAATTGAGTGATCTAGATAAAGGAGAGTATACGCCAAATACACCAGTGTATTACCGGGAAGTGGACGCTTTGCACAGTGATGACAAAGTGCTAATTCCGGAGCAGTTAATATACTTTGATTCTCATCATATTTCAAATGAGAAGCGATACATATTTGATAGCTCAAATGGTAGTGCATTGGGATCGACAGTAGATGAAGCAAGTCTATATGCGTTGTTAGAGCTATTTGAAAGAGATGCATTTTTAAGTACATGGTATGGAAAAATACCGCCAACAAGAATTAATTGTGACTCTATTGATTCCGAAAAAATCCAAAACTATATGATTGCCATGAAGAAAATAGGAATTAAAGTCCATCTATTTGATATATCAATGGAATTAAAGATTCCGACAATCTGGGTTCTTCTTGAAAAAATCAATCCAGGCGAGGCAGATATGGCTTTTTATACAGCCGCAGCAACATCATTTGACTTAGAAGATGCAATTGAAAAATCATTAATCGAAGCAACAACTGCCATTTCTGTATTTGCGAATGTCTTTCAAAAACAGGAATATAAGGTGAGAAAGAAAGAGCTATTAGAAGATCCTTTAAAAGTAAGTAGATTGGAAGATCACTTGCTGCTGTACTCCAATAAAGAAGCGAGTGAGTATCTCTCATTTGCGTTAGAGACAGCATACGAAATGGATTTTAGAGAAATACAACAGGATTATGTACATTTTGCAGGAAATACGAGTGATGTATTGGATTATTTTCATAGAATCGTGTGCAGAAATTCAACAAAAGCATATCGTGCTGTTACAGAGAATCCGAACTTGGAAAAGATAGGGTTTGTAAACGTGAAATATATTGTTCCTGAAATGCTGACAATGACGTTCGGTCATCAAAATCGTCGGATCGTTTACTCTAGAATTGAAAAGGCGATTAGAACCAAAGGTAGAGGCCAGCTTGATAGAAATTGGACTGAAAATGTGCCACATCCATTTCCATAAGGGGGGACCTTATGAACCGTAAATATTTAAGGAAATTTACAGATAGCCGATTTGATAATTTTCAATTCGGTGAAAAAGTGGAACGTCAACCCTATTTTTATGATGGAGAAGTTACAATGAATCTCGTTGATCTTGAGAGGAACATTCTATCGGGGAAAGGCACGGCATTTGAAAAACTGCTTTTTCATGCATTTGATATGGTGGAAGCTATCCATCGCGTTGACTTTAATAGTAAATATACCTTTCATTCATTCACTCCGAAAGCAAGAAACATTGTATCCTTAAAAGTATTGATTGTATATGAAGGGAAAGTCTATTCTTTTCATCCATTAACAAATAATATTTATAGTACTGCTAACACATTTTTTCATGAGACATCCCATAACCCTATGCTGCTGATCGTTTCCGATAATCGAATGACGCAATATTATTATGGTGAGTTTAATCAAATGCTATCGAAACTAAATGTAGGTCATGCGTTATTTAATGTG
The DNA here is from genome assembly GCF_044762865.1 of Sporosarcina sp. NPDC096371. Lineage (NCBI taxonomy): Bacteria > Bacillati > Bacillota > Bacilli > Caryophanales > Caryophanaceae > Sporosarcina > Sporosarcina sp. NPDC096371. The sequence continues at coordinate 46,385 of NZ_JBIWFE010000008.1, read as the reverse complement.
GAATACGCTTTAGATCATATACAGGAATTAAGGGATTACAAACAAGAAGTGTATGTGAAAAGTGATTCAGGGAATTTCACCGATGATCCTAATGTGTCCATCACAGTGGCTGTTGAGATACAATTGAATGGTACCAACATGAGCCGACAACTAAATGCTCCTTCAGATCCTATTTTCGTTGAAAAGATAGTAGAAGTGGCTTCCATTCCGCAATTGCCTAGCGTCTTTAAGGGGCTAGAAAGGGATAGTTTCAGACGTCGCTCTTCTGATCAACGGAAGGATGGCGATGTAATCTTCTACCGGCAGCTGCCAGAAAAAGTTTTTCAGCGTCTTTTAGAAAAGGTAGCGATGTTGCTTGAAGGAATTCCAATGAAATTATATTTGGTTTTGAATGATATTGAAAATTGGAAACCAGGTTATTACATGTTGCACAAAAACAGATTGAAGTATTTGTCGGAGACACAGACAAGCCACGAACATATATACATTATGAAGGAATATCAAACTTACACAAACTTACAAGGGTTTAATCTATGGACATTTTTAACGATTGAAGACAGTGATACGGTTCATAATCACACCCCACAATTTATCCAAATGGGTATGATTATGCAATTCATCTCGGTGTTTATGGCTACAGAAGGGTATGCTGTTCGCTGCTTGAAAAACTATGATGATCCGTACATTAAGTCCAGAACATTCATGGGAGATAACGAAGTGATTGGCTACTCAAGTGTTATTATCCCGAATCATAATCACTCAATCTCTGTTCAAGTGAACAATGCATGATAAGGAGGGGAAAAAAATGTGGGAATCAAAACATATATTTATACACGACTATCAACTTCTAGATGAGTTTTTAAAAGACGAATTGTTTCCACTAACGAAGGAATTCCGTTTAGATGAATGGTTTTATATTCGTTACTGGCAAGGGGGACCCCATATTCGCTTACGATACAAAATTGTTGCAGATAACCATAAACAACAATTTGAAGATCAACTGGCTGAGCGATTAACGGCATTCAAAAATAAGTATAGTCACCACTCATTTGAGCGTGTGGAATATGATGATCGAATTACTAAACTTGAAAATGTAAGTGATTTGGCGATTTATCCGAACTTTAGTATTCAAACTGTACCTTATGTAGCTGAATGGGACAGGTATGGCGGTGAGGCAGCCATTCAGTATTCGGAAAAGATATTTAGCAAGTCCTCGAATCTAGCGAGATATATTATCGAACAAGTGGATTGGCCGAAGCGATATATGATCGCTTTTGACTTAATGTATCACAGTTATAAAACTGCGGAAAAATTGCGGTTAATTCAATCGCAAGCTGCATTTTTCGGAAGTTATAACAATGTATGGAAAGCATTTGAGCGAAAAGACACCCATGGGCCAGTTATTGAAGGCTTAACGAGAAGACTGTCAAAGATTAGTGCACAAGACAGCGTGCCTGAAGTGTACGTCGAATATTTGCAGGCAGTAGAACAAGAATTTGAAAATATTAGCCAATCACAAACAACCTATTCAACTGAAAACCTATTCTATGTCATGGTATCGCATATTCATATGTTAAATAACCGTCTGGGAATATCACCGGAAAATGAACACCTCTTATCAAGCATTTTCTTAATGGAAAGGGAGTGTTTGAGTGAAAGTCTGGAATTTTAATAACGAGCTAAAGCAATTGTTCGTGGATTATCATTATGCTTCTATTAATGATCCAATCTATACAAGCACCCAGGCCTATAAACATTTAGAAAGAATACCGAAACCCATTGCTGGAGATGTCAGATTCTCACTCGATTATTCGTTGGATCAGGATAATCTCTTCGAAAATGCATTAATGACAAGGCATTCGTGGCCATATAAATTTCCGAACAACGTGACGATTGATGTAGACTTCTTGTCAAAGTTCTGTCAGTTGGCTTTCATTGGAAATGATAAAACGGGCCGTACATATCCTTCAGGTGGTGCCCAATATTACGTAAATATCTACTTGCTATTAAATGAGTCCAAGGTTTGTGAAAAGCTAGTGAAGCACAATGTCTATCAATTGGACATGGATAGCCAACAGATTGTCGGGCTGAATTTTACGAAATGGGAAGAGATTCAAGAAGCGTACATTCCGAAGGCAAGTGTGGAGACTGCGCAAATGGCCATCGCGCTATCAGTGAATCTGCATCATGTGTCGGAAAAGTATACCGACATTTCTTATAAACTTATACAGCAGGAGGCTGGCCATATAGGTCAGAATATTCAGTTAGTGTCGAATTACATGAACCTGAAATCACTTCCATTAGGTGGTTTTTATGATCTCAAGCTAAGCGAAATTATTGGAAATAACGAGGCTGTTTTGTACACATTCTTATTAGGGTAGGTGAAAAGAGATGTATATACTGAAACATCACTATGTATTGGTAGATAATAAGGGAATATTGTCGATAAAGAACGAACTTGAAGGGGATGTAATCTGTGCATTTAAATCAGAAGAACTTCAATTCGAGCGGTTAGAAAAAATATTATACACCGGCTTTTCAGAGAATGATTTTTCGGCGAATCACGCAAAGGAATATCATTACGTCTTAACGATTAAAAAGAAGTTTCCAAAACTATTTGATTTTTGTCAGACAGTGGATGAAAAGAATGTAAAAATTAGTATTCGGAAGAACTTTTCTACCTTTAGATCCGCATTTATTTCGAATAAGCATTTTAATAAGGTAGAAAGGTTTATCGAAAGGTATGCAGCAACAAGCGAAAAGTTCAAAGTACTTTTAATCGCTGGTGAAGATCGCTTCAATCACTTATATCATCTATTGGAGCAAGTGGCTTATGTAGACGTAGACAAGCTCTCTCGACAAGATGCGAATAATCTTGTAGAACATCCATACGAGTTAGTCATTGTAGACTTAGTCGATTACGATCTCTTTAGTGATGCAGAACATGACAAATCACGTTTGCTGATTATCAATATTGATCAAAATAATATTGAGGTTGGACCGATTATTTTTAATGAACAATTTCTACTGCCGAAATTGGAACTTGCCAGTACCGATAACTTCTCTGTACAAATGTCTGAGGAAGCTTTACTGTTCTTCTTTGTTCAACGAATATTATTTATTGTTCTGTTTGAATTGTACAATGAGATCATGGAAGATATCGGGCTCCCTTTACGGAACAAGTTCACAATCAACAAACTCACGCTAGAAGGAAGCAGTACTCCGGTAGTTCTCTATCCAAAATTAGTAAGGGACACAGTTGTTGCAAGTAAATCGTACTGATATGCGAACAAAATCTGTTCACACAATTGGATGGTACAATGAATTTCAAAAAATCAATAGAAAGGAAATGGTTCGCGCCATGAAAACGGAAATCGGGGCGAAAACCACTTCCTTTTTTTCTTGTTAAAATTTTCATTTCCCCGACTCTATCATTTATCAAGAAGACCTCGCCCTCTGCATTGCATGCTCGTGTATTCGCTTGTCTTCCGATGTAAGTGGCATGACGAACATGCCCATTTCCTCCTAAAGTGAAAAAATTGAAACTTTTAAACCTTCAAAACGTAGAACTTACTAAGACGTAAAGAGGGGAATGGTGAAAGTGGGAACAGTTTTGGGTATCGTCGCAGGCGTCGCAATCGTATTCATAGCCTATCATTTCCTAACGAAAAATAATAAGAAACTTAAACGGATTCGGAAAGAGTGGGAAACGGGGAACTTTCACGCGTTTAATGAGAATTTCCAATCGGTTTCATCTTACTGGGAGAATAAGAAAAATAGCCAATCGCACTATGATGGCGTAGATCAGTTGACGTGGGATGACTTAGCGATGCATGAAGTTTTCGAGAAACTCAATTATACGCAGTCCACTGTAGGAGCAGAATACTTATTCAATCAGCTTCGCGATATCAATCCATCGCTTGCACAGGTGCAAAATAATGAGGAGCTTTATACCTTACTGGCAAATAATCAAGAATTAAGAGAAAAACTACTTCTAATTTTGTCTAGTCTAGGAAAAAGAAATTATACAAATTCAACTTCCTTTTTTTTCGAAAATCAAAGCAACAAAATGAAACATGCATCCCTTTATATGCTACTCGCTGTAGTACCAATCGTGTCAATATTCCTTATGTTATATAGCCTAAAGTACGGGATTGCGCTGTTTTTCGGATCGTTTCTACTAAACACCATCGTTTACTATCGAAATAAATCAGCGTTAGAAAATGAGCTTTTTTCCGTCTCTTATGCAGCCGCAATCATTCATGCCGCAAAAAGCTTGGCATCCGTTAAGCATCCCGAGTTTACAACCTATGCAACCGAACTTAAAGAAAGGGTACAGCCCGTCAAAAAAGTGCTGACATTGACTAATATCGTTGCTTTTGGAAAAGAGGGTAGCGGAGAATTTGATTTTGTATTTGAGTATATACGGATCCTGTTTTTGTTAGATTTTATTTCCTATAATAAAATCATCAAAACGATAGCCAATCATCAGGAAGAATACCGTCAAATATGGGAGCGAATTGGTGAATTGGATGCAGCGATAGCTGTCGCGTTTTACCGTAAAACGCTTGATACATATTGCACACCTATTTTTAGTGATCAAGAAGAAATTGCATTCGAAAACATGGCTCATCCACTTATTGATAAACCCGTTACAAATAGGTCTACTCTTGGCAAAAACACACTGATTACTGGTTCCAACGCATCTGGCAAGTCAACGTATATCAAAGCCATCGCCATTAATGCGATTTTGGCACAGACCATCCATACGGCATTGGCGGAAAAATGGACGATGAAGCCTAGCTATATCGTGACGTCGATGGCCATACAAGACAATGTGTTAAATGGGGATAGTTATTTTATCGCCGAAATCAAATCGCTCCAACGGATAACGCAATTGATTGAAGCAGGCAAGCCATGCATGTCCTTCATTGATGAAATATTAAAAGGAACGAATACGATTGAACGAATCGCTGCATCGGCCGCAATGATGGAATGGCTTTCCGTTAACAAAGGCATAAACGTGATTGCATCTCATGATATTGAATTGACTAAGATGGCGGGACATAGCTACACTAATTATCATTTTAGGGAATCGATTGAAGATGGTGAAATCCGTTTTGATTATACAGTCCATCTGGGTCCTTCAATCACTAGGAATGCCATTAGGCTTCTTGAAATACTTAACTATCCAGCAAGTATTACGGCAACAGCGAATGGGTTAGCGCGACATTTTACGGAATTTCGTGAGTGGGAACAGATTGGCGGGTTGGTCGAAACTAGATGAAGAAAGGGAGAGGGGGATACATAAAATAGCAGGGGGTTGTTCATAGAATGAACATTATAAATTTGCTAGTAGGTATTATCGGAATAATGATAGGAGCTATTTTATTAGCTATTGGAAATGATTATGCAACTTTTCAAACTAAATTTATGTTTAAATTATGCGGTATATTGATTTTCGTAGGTTCGATTTATTTAATTAAAAGACGTCGTAATTCCAATAAAAAATAAGATGATTAAATTCAGAAGAAAAAATAGGAAGTTATCTTAAGTCTACATAATAAGGAGGGATATAAATGGATAACGGCTATTTTGTAGGTTGGGGAACACTAGCATTGATCAACGCAGGTCTAGCACAAGGGAAAAATAGAAGTGGCTTGAACTGGTTTCTTTTATCATTAGTACTAGGACCTTTCGCGACTTTCTGCCTACTGCTTGCAGAAAAAAGATAATTCGTTCTAATGGGTCTATTTATGGTAAACTATTTTGAGAGTCGAAATAATTAGGTCCAGGGGGAAATTATATGTCTACTGAAGTAAAAATCATTTTTGCGAACGATGCAATCGTTTCAAGTAACGGAGCGGTCAAGCAATTTGCAGCCAATCAAACGGCAGGTCATAGTTCCGTGTTTATCGGGGAAACGCATTATATAGTAGTGAAAGTATGTAAAGAGGCGTCACTTGAGAAAGTTCGCGTGACAGCAGGGAATATTGCCCGCGATGTAAGCGCACAAAAAGTTGGCACTGCGGTAATAGAAGAAGCAACGCTAACGAATGCATTTGCGAACTTGAATAAAGGAGCTGTCCTCACAGCGTTTGTTGAAGGTTGGCAATTAGGAGCTTATCAGTTCGTTACATACAAATCAGCTGTCACTGCATTCCAAACAACGCTGCAAGTAACAGGAGATGAAGCACAAGCATTTGTAGAAGCTGGTGAAATACGTGCGGAAGCAATGGCATTCTCACGTGACTTGATGAATGAGTTGTCTAATGTCTTAAATCCAGAGACATTCCCAGAAGTACTGAAGAAAAACTTTGAAGGCACAGGCGTTGAAGTGAATGTGCTGGATAAAGACAAGCTAGAGCAACTGGAGATGAACGGAGTCTTAACCGTCGGGCGTGGAAGTATGTATAAGCCATCTTTCGTTGAGCTTGTCTACAAAGGAGACGCATCGAAGCCGCTTGTTGCTCTTGTCGGAAAAGGTGTGACATTCGATACAGGTGGGATTAGCTTGAAAAGCGGCAAGGATTTGAGCGATATGCGGATGGATATGGGCGGCGCTGCGGCGGTTTCCGGAGCGTTGACATTGCTAGCTAAATCGCAAGCACAAGTAAACGTTGTTGCGCTCATTCCAATTGTGGAAAATAACATCGATCGTACATCCGTCTTACCAGGTGAAGTCATCACCTATAAAAACGGTTTGACTGTCCAAGTGGGCAACACTGATGCTGAAGGACGTCTCATTTTAGCGGATGCGCTCCTTCGCGCAGGTGAGTGGAAAGCGGAGTACATCGTGGATATCGCAACGCTGACAGGTGCAATCGCCAATGCACTCGGTACGGAACTAGCTGGCGTCTTTGGAGATGAAGAACTATCCGCTGACATGAAAAAAATTGGCGATCAAAATGGTGATTACGTCTGGCCGATGCCACTTGTTGAAGCATATGACAAAACGCTAGACAGCGACTATGCGGATATGAACAATATTAGTTCACTAACAGGAGCGGGCTCCATTACTGCAGCGTTATTCCTTCGCCGCTTCGTTCCGAAAGAAAGTAAATGGCTGCATGTTGATATGGCAGGCCTGATGAGTAAAAGTAGCGCTTCAGGCTACTATGCTAAATCTGCAACTGGCTATGGTGCACGATTATTAGCTGACTTTACAACACATGTTTCGAAATAAATGAACAGTGAACAGGGTACGATTAGGGTACCCTGTCCACTGTTTTTATTTACTTTCTTCAAGTGCTTGATGATTTTTAGCGTATTAAATTACTATTTCTTCAGCAGTCAAAAAATGGAATCTGATGCATTTGATGTACCAAAATCTAGTTTTTATTATTTATTTTCAAACATCTCTATCATCAAATCTCTGTCACCTTTTTTATAAGTGAACTGCTCAATTCCATCCTCTCGGAAAATGGCGGTGCCTGGGATTTCAATCTGCATACTGTCGCCATCTTTTTTCACATAATCCGCATAAACCGTAAAGTTATAGTTCGTTGGTGTGACCTCGTTTTGCTTCACATCAATCTTGGTGGTTGTTAGTTGAAAATCGTTTTTATCGGCTGCCCAGTGGAACATAAGCGCAGTTGAAGTGTTAATGAATTTTTCATAACCACTATCTGTAAAATAAGGCTTGAAAGTATCCGCTATGTAACGGTTATAATCATCAAAGTCATCAAGGTTATCTAAGATAGCTTTCACCTCATCATTCGGGACATTCAACTCATGCTCTAGTACTGTTTTCACAATGTCTATATTCTTATCCTCTGGCTCGGTTTGTGAACAACCCACCATCCATACGCAACTCACAATAATAAGTAGGGCTATATAATTTTTGAATGATTTTTGAAACATCTTACTACCCACCCCTTTCAACTCTACTTATTCTACGAAACATTTCGGGGGGGGTCACTATTCTGAACATTTATTCAAGAAATTAGAAATCCCCTTATCCATCAGAAGCGATTTGCATCTGAAGGGTAAGGGGATTTTTTATTGTCCAGACTCCAGGCGCCAGCCGCTCGAGTCGCTTCAGTAGGGAGGGATTGAAGTACATCCCTCCTCCTTGTTGATAAAGGCAAAGGACGCCTTTATCAGCAAGTCTTCCAGCAGGGAAGGATTGAACTTCATCCTTCCTACTTGTCGCGTCTAACAGGCGCCCTGCGCTTTTTTTATTCACATATAAGAATTTGCCTAGAAAACGTACCTTTTTTCGCGACACAACGATCGATTATGTGAAAACCTGCTTCTTCAATCATATGGTCAATTGTATCAATCGTGACAATGACAACTTTCTTAGTGAAACGGCGTGCTTCTTTAATAATCTCAAGCTGCTCGTCGGCCGTAATATGGGTGAATAAATTATACGGCATATCAATGATGGTGACGTCGTATTCGTCATTGACCTCTGCGATAGGGCCAGTAGTCACATCGCCTTCAAGTCCGAAATGAGCAATGTTTTTTCGAGATCCCAACACGACACGTCGGTTAATATCCCGACCTACGATGTTGATGCCCATTGATAAGGCTTCCACCAATACTGTTCCAATGCCGCAACAAGGATCGATGGCGCGAACCCCTTCAGGATGTGGCACTGCAATATTGGCAACTGCTCTCGCAACCCGCGTGCTCAAAGCAGTCGAATACATATGCGGTTTTTGCTGGTGATGAAACCAAATGTTATCGCTAATTGCCAGTTTGCCGAAATACCATTTGCCATCCAATGTGACGACGCCAAATACCATTTCGGGCTGGTCCAAATCAGGCTCGCCATTCATTCTCAAGCCGATTTCTCGTTCGATTTTACGTCGCTCAGGATGCCCGATTTTTTTCGTCGCATCCAGATCAGCCGTATTCAAGCAAACGACTTTAAAGGTAGATGCGCCTAAATCGAGTTGTTCAACTTGCTTCGTGATCTCTTCTAGCTGTTCACCCGCATAGAGCACTTCAAGCCGCTCGTTCATAAACGGGCTGCGATTCGGGTCAATGGCAATCGAACTTTTCAAGACGTTCGAAGAAGTATCGAATCCAAAAAACGACCGCATTTCCAACCGACACAAATCATGCTCATCCCTATGCCGGATATAGGTGTAAATAAATTCTTTGTTGTTCAATTAATTCCCATCCTTCATTACGCTACATCAATTGCCTCAAGCATGTTGAAGACGAAGCGATAAATCATGCTATAGACCTCTTCAAATGATTGTACTTCGTTAAAACCTTCCACATAATCCAACGCAAAATTGACGTCCCACAGTCCGTCTTCGCCGGAAAACATGACACTGTATTTTGCGCTGTCGCCGTGCAAGTTGTTATCTAGGTAAGTTTTAATGTCTGTCCCAAATTTCTTTTGCAATTTCAAACCGAATAAGGCTGTATACGTTTGAAAGACATCATCGAATTCAAGCGCAACTGCATCGATGCGAACGACTTCGAAAATATTCGATTCTGCATAGACGAATTCAGCAGGGTGAGTCTTTAAATACGAGACTGCCTCTTTCAAATAGCCACGAGCTTCCGAGCCCATTAACTCTTCGGTCTCTTTATCGCAACGTTCCAGAACGTTTGCATAAAACATTTTCTCGGTAGCAGTTACACCCTTGGGAAGCAATTGATGCTTCTCGGCAAATTCTTTTTCAATGTCGAACAACTCAATGTTGTTCGCGCGGGTATTATCAGCAATATATTGTTCCATTTGTTTTTTTAACAAAACAAGCCAGCTCCTTCAATTTGAGAGAAATCATATTTCCTTATCTTACAGTATAACTGGCATTTTGCATAATAAGCCGTATAGCACTACGTTTGTTGAGTAACCGTCAGGGATTGAAGACCTTCATTTCACTGGGCCATTTTGGTCCGCTTTCGACGAAAGTGTGGCTAGCAATGACGTAGTCATTGCTAGCCACACTTTTTTCAGTCATCTTGTTGTGAATAATTGCCTGTCGCGTACCTACAATGTTCAAGTGAAAAATAGATGACTTTCTACAAAGATTGTAAGTGCCCGAAGATGCAATTTCGGGTACTCGGACACGTTGTACAATGATTTTCTTATTTACTTTAATCTAATCATGTGATGCCTTTTAGAAGGAGATACTTCTTTAATTTAAGAAAAGAAAAAAATAGAGAAGGCCTTAGCCGTCAAAATTTCATCTTTGGCGGCTCATCTACAGGTTAGAAGCCAGCTATTCTTTCGTCCCAAAAAGCTTCAGTACTTCTTGTACCTGCGCTTTTGTAGAGCGACGGTTGAAGGATCACCGTACGATTACCGGAAAAAGTGTGTAGGGATGCGACAAAGTCGCATCCCTACACATCCAGACATCTCGGTAATCGTATAGAAGTCTTTCAATCCAAAGTGATTCAAAAGCATCTATACACGTAACGCCCAGTGTGTAATCAAGTTATATACTGGTTATTTTTAGTTAATCAACAGGGGTGGTATAGCACCTTAGATACGTTGACTTTTTGTCAATGTTTTTCACCGAACCCACACCCTTTGTCAATTTCACCAATATAATGTGAAAAATAAGAGGTGTTGCATGGTGACTTGGTTAATCATTACAGCATTTGCTGTTTCATCGAGTATAGATAATTTGGGTGTCGGAATGTCTTATGGAATTCGTAACATTCACATACGCTTAGGTGCCAATTTGTTAATGACGCTCACTTGTTTTCTCATGAGTATTGGGGGAATTACGTTTGGTGTTTGGCTCTCTACTATCCTGCCCGGCATGATGCCAATGATTTTTGCGGCGATTTTATTAATTGTCATCGGTATTCGTGTCATTCTGTTGGCAAAACCGAATCATGTAGACCATTCAAAAGAGAATACGAGTATGAAAGAAATATTAAGAAATCCTGAGATGGCCGATGTCGATAAATCTGGACATATTGGTTGGTTTGAAGCGATATTTCTAGGTGTGGCATTATCCGCGAATGCGTTAACAAATGGATTAGGCGCTGGTTTACTCGGTCTTTCGCCCCTTGCCATTGCGCTAACGGCTGCAGTCGGCAGTTTCATCAGTATTTGGGTGGGCGTCAAGCTGGGGTGCAGATTGGCAACTGTGCGTATTGGATCATATACTGTGGGGCAATTTGGAACGATACTAAGTGGAATTATTATCCTAATCATTGCTTTTACAGCATTTTTTCGACTATAACGTTGACGAAATGTCAAATTGGTTATACACTGCCCGTAGCAAATAAAATCTGGGAAGTTCAGTTGGAGGGGAGTGACGTTAATGGCAGAAGAGACAAAAAAGACTACCCTCGGTTTAAGGCTAAGGGTATTATTAAAAGAGCGCTCGTTGTCCATGCGAAAACTGAGTGAACTCACCGACATTGATACAGCAACCATCTCTCGGATTATTAATGGGAAACGGAAGGCAAACCTTCATCATTTGGAGCGGTTTGCCGATTGCCTTGAAGTACCAATAATTGATTTGTTTGAGGCTGCGGGTTATCGGATTGAACAGAAACAGGAAAAAACAGATGATGTGAATCTTACATATGTGAACTTGATTCAGGGTCTAGCGAATTCAGATGCATCTGTACAAGTTGTGGAGCAGCAATTGGCGAATTACGAACTCTATTCACAGACGGCGGAAGGTAAGAGCAGTATTTTAGAGAAGTTTGAGGAAAAACTTGAAAGTGTGGGCAGTATTGGGCCACTTGTAAATGAGATGAAGAACTTATTCGAGAAGTTTCGTATGAGTAAAGGGTCGCCTAGTGAACTTACGCTAATTGGCGGCGCACTATTGTATTTTATCATTCCTGTTGATGCCATTCCGGATTATCTATTTGCGGTTGGCTACTTAGATGATGCATTTGCTGTACAACTTACAGCGAATACATTAGAAAAGAAATAATAGATAGTTGTGTTAGAATATACAAAGATAGACGAATCACCATGGTGTTATTGACCTTAAATAGTTAGATGATAGGTGGATGTCAGTATGAAGAGAAGAGACAGAAAAAAGTTGAAGCGTAAGGGACTTAGAAAATTTTTCTTAGTCACTGCAATTATTCTAGTAATCGGGATTGTTTATTGGATTTATCAATACCAAAGCGGATTGTCTCTTGCGGGGAATGGTCTAAAAGATGACAAAACAGATTTCGAGCCATTTGAGGGAGAGGACCCGCAATTTGGGGAGATTAATGTCTTACTTTTAGGGAGCGATGCACGGGGAGATGAGGATGCACGTTCAGATTCCTTAATGATTGCCCATTACAATCAAACAACAAATGACGTGAAACTCGTGTCGATTATGAGAGATGTCTATGTAGATATCCCTGGGTATAGCAAACAAAAAATCAATACAGCTTTTGCCTTAGGCGGTCCGGAATTAGTTCGGAAAACGATTAAAGAAAATTTCGATATTGATGTACATTACTATGCAATGGTTGACTTTGCCGGATTCCCCAAAATCATTGACGTAATAGCTCCAGATGGCATTGAAGTTGATATAAAATCTACCATGTCTCACGGAATTGGCATGACATTAAAGCCAGGAAAACAAATATTACATGGAGATCAGCTACTCGGCTATGTACGTTATCGTAATGATATAAAAAGTGATTTTGGACGAGTAGAGCGGCAGCAAGAGGTTTTGTCCAAAGTGAAAGAACAAGCTGTTAGCATCCATAGTTTGATAAATTTACCAAAAATATTAGGTGTTGTAAATCCATATATTGATACAAATGTTGATAATAAAACCATCTTGACAATCGGCAAAGGCATGCTTGCTGGGAAAAGCAAAAAGATGGAGACGTTACGGATACCGCTTGAACATTCATTTGTAGATAAACGTGTGAGTGGCGTAGGAGAGGTTCTTAGCATTGATTTAGAGGAGAACAAAAAAGCTCTACAAGATTTTTTATTACCATCTGATGAAGTGAGTAGTACGGAATTGGAAGAAGACGATCCACAGAATTAGAAGATGTCCATTAAAAAAATGCGCGAGTGTCCCTGACACTCACGCATTTTTTTACGCCTGCATTTTTTTCGGTAATCGTATGGTGTTCGTTCATCCGTCGCCATCCAAAAGCGGTTATGCTCTTCTGTCATCGTCTTATCTATTGTTATTCTTGGAAATGTCTCTTTCTATTCAGTGTTACTGGGTGAAAAGTGAAGAAGGAGCATATTGTGAAGTGCGCAAAAGTGCCTGAAATTGTATCTTCGGGTACTTTCACTCTTTATAGAAAGTTATCTATTCTTGCTTTACAAGTAACGGGAATTTTCACTGACCTAATGTAGGGACGCGACGGGTAATGGTTCACAATAAAAGGATTGAAAAGGGTATGGCTAGGAACGACGAAGTCATTCCTAGCCATACTTCCCTTCAATTCCTTTTAACTATCGTGAAACATTTACCTAAAGCGAACCGAAAATGAATAAGTGAGAAAGAAAGTTCTTCTGTCTCTTACTCATTAAAACGGTTAATCAACGGACGTACATTTTTTTACTTGTTTTCATCGTCATACCAAGGATTTAAGTGGATCAATACTTCATCTACATCGTCATGATGCTCCATTATGGTATCCCGAATGGTTCGTGAAACATCATGTCCTTGCTGAATCGTTAATTGCCCATGGACACCTATGCGTAAATCCACAAGGATATAATGGCCGTGTTCACGGGCACGTAGGCGGTCAATCCGTTTCACTTGTGGAATAGTGAGGATGAGAGCAGCAAACTCATCCAATCTTGGTTGGCTGATATTTTTCTCCATCAGTACATCCATAGCTTCTCTACCCATTTCATAAGCAAGTTTGAGGACTAATACTGATACGATGATCCCCGCAATAGGGTCACCATATGACAGGTAGTGGAGATCATATATATCCCCAATGAGTGCAAGCCCAATCCCCAAAACAGCCGCAAGGGAAGCATAGACATCGGCAAGATGGTCATAGGCGGTTGCGATCAGCCCTTTGCTGTTCGTCAATTTTCCTAGTCGAATGGTATAGATGTATAAGGCTTGCTTCCATACAAGGGAGATGAAAGCAGTGAGTAATGCCAGTAAGCTTGCTTGGGCTGGCTCCTCAAACAATGCCGAAACAGCCTCGTACGCAATATAAATGGCGGCTAATCCTAAAATGATGGCTACAATCGCGGCGCTAATGACTTCGGCCTTTCCGTGGCCATAAGGGTGATCTTCATCAGCAGGACGTTTCGATATCCGCATGGAAGTTAATGCGGCCCCACTTGCAATGACGTCGCCAGCGTTATGGAAACCATCTGCTAGCAGAACGGGACTTTTAAAGAGAAAGCCGACGACTAGTTTGAGGATGGTTAACAGGATATTGCTGATTAAACTAATCCATACCGCTATGATTGAAGCACTTGCATAATCCTCTTTTTTCATAAAAAACGACCTCTCTCTAACATCTTTCCCCCGGGAAACAAAAACCCTTGACTGGTTTTGGTCAAGGGTTTGGGGTGTTTACATTAAATTTTAGGTTTACTACAATCATACGGATCACTCGCTCAAATAAGACGTTTTTTGATTATAACACTGGCAGATGGCTACAGCAAGCATTAGGAAGGATCCTCTTTATGACGAATCAAATAGTCAATCGTCAAAAACGGAATTGAACATAGCCACATGTCATGCTGTGCACGCAATGTCCCGTCTTCTAGTTCACGGACAATGAAATTCTCTTCGATGGGTAGTTTAAATAGATGGTTAGCTTTCCAGGTTAAATATATCCCTGCATCGGAATGGGGTGAGCTAGACTTTTTACTCGTTAGTTGCAAATCGTTACCCATCTGATGTAATTCTAATATCCCCGTCATCGTTGAAAAGGGGAGCGGCAGCGCGATATTCATATACGTTCGATCTGCATTTGTATGTTCCGCATACAGGGCAACAAACGCAGTGTCCTTTCCAACTTTCCGCAACCAAGCCCTAACGTTTCTCCTTCCATCGACCTCATCATGAAGCGCAAGCACATCACCCGTCATTTCAACTTGTCGATTATGGAAAGGCAAATTAATTTGCTGTGTTTGTCTACTCAGCAGCGTGTAAAGAAATGCGAGTGGTTTAAACCAGGTGTGCCATTTCACCGTGGCGAATAGCTGATAGTCCATTGTATGTTCATAGAAATCAATAATGCGCGACGATACGGTTAGTGGTGAATGGACACGCATATCGTCAACGAGCCCTGCATGATTATTCTTCATCCGCTTATCCAAAATCTGTTCGCCAATTTTCCATTTTGCCCGAATGGAACTAACAGGAAATGTAGGCGCAGTGAAAGAGGGAGGAGGAACGGACAAGGACCACCCGACAATCCCGAACAAAGCAAAGGCGATGCAATTTAGCACCCCGTGAAAACGGAGCATGAAATCAATATTGACAGATGTTAGGCCAAAACCGTTGCCGAGCGCATACAACAACGAAAAGACAATCGTCACGCCAAGTGCACTAAAGGACATCCGGGTCAGCCACTTCTGCAATGTGTTGGCGAAAGGTGCTTTCCAGGCCATGAAAATTAGCCCGCTTAAACCAGCGATATATAACACGACCGACAGTAGCTCAATCCATCTGGAAAACGTTATACCAACTGCCACAACCATAGGCGCCACAATGATAGTCGCACAGACAAAGCGATACAATGCGGTTTTGTATAGTCTGCCCAATAATCCGATGAAAATTGGCAGCAACAATGCTGAGTAATGAAAATGGATAGCTGTCAACCAAGTGATGAGTGGGCTAAAGCCCGTATCAATGTCGGCCACATAGGCGAAAAACCAACCGCCGCCAAGCGCTACATAGATCAGCCCGATATCAATCGAAAACTCTTCTAGATTGGTGAACCCTCTGCCAAGAAAACGTGATAAGCCATAAAGGGCAATGACAAACGTAAATAATAGATACACCGCCGCGAACAGAACATCCCACTTCGAAGCCGGCATAATTTGTAACCATGCAACGGCTAGATAAGCCGGTATTGCAAAATATGTATACCGTTTAGCAAACCAATCATCCTTCACCCATATTAGCCTCAAAGCAATTGGCATATAGACAAGCTGCGCAGCGGTTAATAGGAGGAATGGCCATGGCGCTACGGCGAAAAATGATACAGCCATAAGTAGTACAACATGGACTATCGCAAAATTATGTATCTTCATCAGCAGAAAACGTCCCTTCATAAGAAAATACTGTGCCGATTAAAGGATTACGTACAGTGACATGAATGTGATAATGCGCCTGTTCTTCATCATATCTTTCCGTAACTGTTGCAAGCCCTTGAAACAGTCGAGGTAATGGAATTTCCAGTTTGCCCAGCACAAGTCGCTGTCCTAATGATTTAATCGTCAAACGTCCATCATCTGACACGTGTAAAGCTAAATCGGAATAAAGAAGATGCGGCTCACCGAGATAATCCTGAATGACTGACCGCTCCGCATCAAGACTCATAAGTGCATTGAAGTAGCGACTTTTCTTTCCGAATTGAAAAATGCGTTCCCAGTGCACTTGGCTTTCACCCGTATCACCGACAAATGCACGATTTTTAATGGCAAACGGAATGTCCTTCCCATGTTCAGGGAACAACAATTTCCATCGTATGCCCAACCGAAAAAGCGGGTACAGCCATTTAGGACCGCCTTGAATTTCTTTCATAGTGCCTGATGCTTTGAAGACAGAACCAATTGGCAGATTGTAACGGTGTTGAAGCATCGGGTGCAGTCGGTTGAAATCGTGCCCCATCACTTGTTTATAAATCGACATGAAGACACCTACCTTTTCCGCTTACAGCTAGTTGCTGATGGGACATCTTTACTGACGAATAACCCAATGATCGAAAGAACAATGAGTGACAAATTGAACGTTACTGGATTGAACGGATGGATTGCCGTTGCTGGAACAGCGATGACTGCTGCGATTGTCAGGAGCGGGAATACAATTAGCTGCAATATGAATAACTGCCGCTTCTGACGATAAAAAAGCCATGCCATCCCGAATAATACTTCCGCAATCCCTATAATCAGCACCGCTGTCGTAATGCCATTTTCCGATAAGGACAAAGCGCTTCCAGTCATCGCGCGCTCTTCTGGATGCATGCCGATAATTTTCGGCACAAGACCTTGGTATATCCAAATGAAGGCAAACAATAGCGTTATTAAATAGGTAGAAAAAAAGCGCATGTATTGCGAACGGGGGGCTTCCCCTTGTTCCAGCCACCTTTTCAATACGTCAAAACTAAGTGCGGTTCCCCAGCCGATAAGAGGGCGGAAAGCCAGTTTATCAAAGGCTTTGCCAGCACGACCAAAATTGACATCATAATCATACTGGGTTAGGAACTTCACTCCGTCTTCTTGCGGTTCATACTTCCAATAACCCCGCCCTTCCCGGATAGGGGAAATCCACTGATCCGTTCCAAAATGAAGGGAAGATGAGCGTGTTCCATCTTCTTTATGGAAAGATCCAACGCTTTGCCCCCAACCTTCGACTGTTAGGGAAGGTCCAACTTTCCGCGTGTAGACGAATTCTTGTGGTTTACCATCTATTTTAGGTAGATAGGTAATGGAAGAGAATCGAAGATCCCATTGTTCGTGCATTTCTGGTTTTTGCGATGCATCCCATATGGCTTCTATCTCAGTGTGAATGGGTACTTCTACATAAATTGGCTGTCTTTTCATCTACTACACCTCCAATCTTATGTTTAGTATACATCGAATGAACTGTTAAAAGTGCTTACTAGTGGAGAATTACCCTAATCTATCCAATGATGTTATGACAGAAAAAGAGTAGTTGAAAACTACTAAGAGGGTCAAACGTTAGCTCTTCATTAGTAAAAGACTTTGAGGTTACTAGATATTTATACATTATTGGTAAAATATTAATTATTCATGTTAGAATGTATATTGTAACAATTAAATATAGTAGACTTGAGGAGGGGTTTGGGATGAAGAATAAGAAATGGCGTTTGTTGGCATTCATGACGATCATCGCATTACTCGTACTGTCGGCCTGTAATTCGGGAGACGGAGGGGATACGGGCTCAGGAAAAGCACCAGATATGGGGGAAAAGGAAGAGCAGGAATACGATTTCCTAAGTATTTTAACAGGTGGAACACAGGGGACGTATTACCCGCTAGGTGGATCATTTGCTAATTACATCACAGATGAGACAGGCGTTAAAACAACAGCAGAAGTTTCACAGGCATCTGCTGCAAACATGACTGCTTTAAAAGACGGCAAGGCTAATATCGCATTTGTCCAAACAGATATCGCTTATTATGCTTTAAATGGTGAACTGATGTTTAAAGGGGATGTAGTTGATAACGTTTCAGCAATTGGTGCGCTTTACCCTGAAACGGTCCAATTAATCACTCTTGAAAAGAATGGCATTAAAACATTTGAAGATTTAAAAGGGAAGAAAGTTTCTGTGGGGGCGCCTGGATCAGGTACTTACGCAAATGCAGAACAACTTCTAGAAATTCATGGTCTGACGATGGATGATATTAAGCCACAGAATCTTGATTTTGCAGTGTCACAAGAAAGCTTGCAGACCGGTCAAATCGATGCCGCATTCATTACGGCGGGTACACCGACGGCTGCTGTTGAAGGCTTGAACGCAGTTGCGAAAGTTTTTGTTGTGCAGGTTGAAGACGATAAAGCGGACGCATTAATTGCAAAATATCCTTACTATGCAAAAGAAGTCATTCCAGCAGGGACGTATGGATTGACTGAAGATACATCAGCCGTTTCCGTAGGTGCAATGCTTGCGATTCAAAATGAAGTACCTGAAGAGCTTGCCTACCAGATTACAAAAGCGATTTACGATAATGCATCAAAACTTCAACATGCCAAAGGGAAATTGATCAAGGCTGAAAAAGGCCTTGATGGTATCGGGATTCCGGTTCACCCAGGAGCACAAAAATATTTTGATGAAGCGAATAACAAGTAAGTGATGAGGAGGGCGGGCGGTGAGGCACTATGCCTCGGCGTCCGACTCTTTACTTTTAGATTGAAAGGGTGAGGCGGATGAAAAGGAAAGTAGTTGTTCCGCTCATTCTTTTAGTCGTTTTTACATCGTTCATACTCTTTTTCATCCCAATGAAAGAGGCGTTTACTTTTACGGAACAGCGGACAGAAGATCCGGAAATGTATTATATCCCCTTGAAAAGTGATAGGGGATTTCAAATCAGGTATGTCCATTCGATTCACTTGACGGATGTTTTTGAAAACTACGAAGTGACAGTCGATCATAAGATCAAGCTGCTATCGATGCAATATGAAAATCTTGCTATTGGTTTACCCGGTTCTGCAGAAGAGGAAGGCGAGTCGTTTTCTTTTAAAGATGGCGTGTATACGCTTACATATGACGATAAGGTAATCGATTCGTTCGTATTATTCATCGGCGATGTAGATGCAGAACTAGCTTTTCGTTATCTTGGCAATGAAATAAATTTGAAACAGCAATTGGAGCGAGGTAAATCATATGCGTTTCGTGTAACGAAACTATCCTACTATCAAATGCTGAAAGGGGGAAACTTGAATGGCAACAAAGAAACAGCAGCGCGATGAGACAGAAGAGTTTAAAATGCTGTCAGAAGAAGAACAGTTGGCGATTCTTCAAAAGTATGATCCGGAATCGAATACCCGTAATTTGAATGGTGTGTTCAAGAGAATTGTCTTTTTTGGGTTACTTGCATTCTCCATTTTTCAATTATACACGGCAATCGGTATTCCTTTTACGCCGTTCATCCAACGCTCCATTCACTTAGGATTTGCCTTAGCGCTCATCTTTATTTTATTCCCTGCTAGGAAAAAGGGGGGCGTTAAACGTAACAAGGTACCCTTCTATGATGTGATTTTGTCGCTCCTTGCGATAGGGGTTGGGCTCTATTGGCCACTGTTAATTGACGAGCTTGTATTACGCGTTGGTCGGGTATCGACGCTGGATATAATCGTTGGGATTTTGGCTGTCCTCTTAACGTTAGAAGCATCGAGGCGTGCGGTTGGCTTACCGATTGCGATTATAGCTAGTACGTTTTTGGTGTATGCATTTTATGGCCAGCATTTTCCTGGATTCCTTGCGCACCGAGGACAAGACTTAGAGAGTCTCGTCCAACTGATGTTCTTTACGACGGATGGGATATTAGGGACACCTATTAGTGTGTCCGCTACGTTCATATTCGTATTTCTCTTATTTGGATCTTTCCTTGTGAAGACAGGGGTAGGTGGCTATTTCAATGATCTTGCGGTTGTGTTGGCAGGTCGTTCAATAGGCGGGCCAGCCAAGGTAGCGATCTTCTCTAGTGCTTTGCAAGGTACGATTTCAGGGAGTTCGGTATCAAACGTTGTTGGGTCAGGTTCGTACACAATCCCAATGATGAAAAAGCTTGGTTATAAAAAAGAATTTGCAGGCGGTGTCGAAGCGGCCGCGTCGACAGGCGGGCAAATTATGCCGCCTATTATGGGAGCAGCTGCATTCTTGATGGTTGAATTCATCGGCGGGGTTTCGTATTGGGATATTGCCAAAGCTGCTGCGATTCCAGCACTTCTCTATTTCACGGGTGTTTGGATAATGACACACTTTGAAGCGAAGCGTGTAGGGTTGCAAGGTATGTCGGAAGACCAAATTCCCAATCGCAAAGAAACGCTTAAGAAAATCTATTTACTGATGCCGATTCTTGGCATCATTGTCTTCCTCCTAATCGGTATTCCGACGATGAAAGCCGCACTTTTGGGGATTGTGTTAACACTTGTTGTCAGTGCGTTTGACAAGTCAACGCGCCTAGGTTTCAAGGATATTATTGATGCACTTGTTGATGGGGCACGTACAGCTCTAGCTGTTGCGGCTGCAACGGCATGTGCGGGGATTATTGTAGGTGTTGTTGTGAAGACAGGTCTTGGTTTGAGTTTGGCGACGGGCCTTATTACAGCTGCTGGGGGGAACATTTTCCTCACATTGTTCTTTACCATGATTGCTGCCATTGTTTTAGGCATGGGTTCACCGACAACAGCAAACTATGTCATCACGTCAACGATTGCTGCACCGGCAATTATCACGCTTTTGATGCTTGATTTGCCTGCCGGCGCAGCGGTTCCAATTGTTGTAGCGGTGTCAGCGCATCTCTTTGTATTTTATTTTGGGATCATTGCAGACATTACACCTCCGGTTGCACTGGCTGCATTTGCAGCGGCGGGAATATCAGGAGGAGATCCTATCAAAACCGGAGTCACGTCGGCGAAACTTGCTATTGCGGCATTTATCATTCCGTATATGTTTGTCTTCAATCCGGCTATGCTTATGATGGGGGCTTCGATTCCGGAGATAATTTGGGTCGTATTCACGGCTATAATCGGTATGGTGGCCATCGGTGCAGGAATGATTGGTTTTTGGTACCGAAAATGTATCTGGATTGAACGTCTACTAGCGGTAGGTACGGGATTACTCCTGATTTATCCGGAAACGATAACGGATATTGTTGGCCTTGTGCTATTCGCCACTTTGTTTACGATTCAATGGATGTCACGTGACAAAAATCACGATAAAAAGAATAAAAATATGGCTGTGGCTTCTTAACGGCACTCCACTATATTCGTACATGTAAGAGCTAAATCTATGGCACTAAGAATACGATTATTGCGTATTTATATAAGAAGACCAGGTATCTACGTAGATGCCTGGTCTTCTTGCGCATGATTATTTGATTTCAGCTTACTAGACGAATAGCCTTACTTGAATAAATCAGCATTATTTAGGAGATAGTAATTATATCAGTTTACGGCAGAGGAAGGTGATAGAGATGAGTTTTTCGGATAATCAGAATGACAAGGTTCTCATTACAATTGATGCGATTAAGAACGAATTAGCAGGAATAAATGATGCTGTATGTAAAGACATTCAAACCCCCAATGAGCTTGTGACGATTATTTACTTTAATTCACTGATCGAAAAACTAACTCTGCATAGAACCGTCACCCTACCTCTGTTAGACCAAAAAGATGACCTGTTAAAAATAGCCGAAGTACCTAAGGAAATTAACCTGGCAAACATTTTGACTTCCATCACGGAAGGAAATACGGTTGTGTATTTTCATGCTAAAAATCTATTCGCGACTGTAAATACATATAGCCCCCCCACTAGTTCAATTATTGGCTCCGATACCGAATCGAGTGTTATTGGTCCACAAGATGCTTTTACAGAATCATTGCAAACAAATCTCTCGTTAATCAAAAGACGGATTCAAAACACAGATTTGAAAAGTGAGGTTCATACTGTAGGGACGGAAACAAATACAGAAGTTTCTGTGGTCTATATGGATCATATTGTAAATAAGGACAATTTGAATAGAGTGCTAAAAAAAATTGCCGACATAAAACATCCAGGATTTAATGATATCTCTATTTTAAATCAGCTAATAGATGAGCATAAATATTCCCCATTCCCACAATACCTTTTGACCGTCAGACCCGATGCTGTCGTATCCTATTTACTAGATGGACGCGTCGCTATTTTAATGAATAATAGTCGATCAGTCATGATTTGTCCCATTTCATTTTTCGAACTGTTTACTTCTCCAGAAGATGATTATAATCGCTGGACGACGGCAACGCTGCTTCGTGGACTGCGGTTTTTCGGTTTTTTCTTATCCATCATATTAACCCCGACTTATATATCTGTGTTATCCCACCATCCGGAAATGTTGCCGTTTAATGCATTATTAAACTTACAAGAATCAAGGGGAAAGGTTCCTTTTCCTCCTATCTTTGAAGTACTATTTATGGAACTTGTTATTGAAGTATTACGAGAAGCCGGTACCCGAATGCCAACAAAAATTGGTCAAACGATTGGTATTGTTGGCGGTATCGTGATTGGAACGGCAGCAGTTGAAGCAAGTCTTGTCAGTAACGTACTCATCGTAATTGTCGCGATATCGGCGTTGTTATCCTTCTTATCTCCGAACTTTGTGATGAGCAACGCGAATCGTTCCATACGCTATATATTTATAATCGCGGCAGGCATGTTTGGACTGTATGGACAGATGATTGCATTTGCTTGGCTTGGACATCACTTACTAAGTTTGACTTCGTTAGGTACACCGTATATGTCGCCGATTATCCCGAGAAAGTGGACAGACTTTCTGAATAGTGTCCTACGGGTTCCCACATCGCTTAAGAGGCGAAAGTCGGGTATTTCGAGGGCGCAAAGCAAAAATGTACCTCCCGCAGAAAGGGAGGAATAAACATTGGAAAACAATAAATTCAAAGTACTGAATCGCTATCATGTCGTGTTTCTCGTTCAAAATGTGATGGTAGGAACCTCCATCTTATCGCTACCGAATCGATTAAGTTCAATGGGCTATAGCCAGTGGTGGATGCCGCTGTTATTTGGGATTATCGCAAACATCTTACTGATTCCTATGATATGGCTGGGGTTAAAATACCGTGACGATCATTTATTCGCCATTCATGAAAAGCTACTAGGCAAATGGCTAGGAAAAAGCATTAATATACTTTTACTCTTGTATTTTATCGTCGTTTTAGCAGCAGTCTGTTCGAGTTATATACAACTAATACAAGTGGTAGCGCTCATAGATCGAACAATCACGGGGCCATTGATCGTATTCTTACTTGTGCTGATTTATATTGTCAGCGGAGGCATTAAATCAATTGCCCGATTTTGTATCATTGCTTTTTTCTCAACGATTGGAACCGTTTATATTTTAAAATGGGGATTTGTTGCTGGGGAAATTAGCCATATGATGCCTTTTTTCAACTTCGATAAGCAGGAGTTTTACACTGCAACTTTAAAAGGGTTAATGATGATTGGTGGTTTTGAATTAATATCGTTTTATTTTCCACATATCGTCGATCAAAAAAAAGCATTTAAACATGCGTCCCTTGGCATATGGCTATGTATTTTGTTTTCTTTTGTATTCACATTCGTCAGTGTGATGTTTTTTTCAGAGTGGCAAATTGAACATGTGTTGTATCCAGTTTTAAACTTGTTTAAAGAAGTGGAACTTTCTTTTCTTGAACGGGTTGACGTGTTAGGAATCACGCTGTGGGTGTTCCTTATTTTATCTACGACTGCTGCCTATTTGTGGGTTGCAAAGATTGGATTAGATTCTATTCGTTCAACGGCAAAGACTGCTCACCTCTATATCATTGCAGCGCTGATCTACCTTGTCGTTCAATTTCCATTTATGCAAGAGTTTCAAAAGCTGTTATTTGAACGTGTTTTTTACGTAATGTATGCCATGTTTATATGGCCAGCTGTATTGTGTGTAATCCACGTACTTAAACGAAAAAAGAACGAGGGATTGAGATGAGGAAAATCATATTACTACTTTTCATGGTGAGTACCATTTTCGCAGCGGGATGTACGCAAGAAGGTCAGCGCTCTTCCGTGGAAGATTTAGCGTTGGTAAGTAGTGTTGGCATCGACTACGTGAATGACAAAGAATTAAGGATGACCGTATCGATTCCACAACCAAGGGGCGAATCACCAGTACTTACGGAAGTCTATTCAGTGAACGCTGAAATGATACAGGAAGGGCTTGTCGATATCTCTTCAGAAGCAGACAAAATGATTATTTTAAACCAACTACGCACGATTTTGTTTAATGAAGAGTTTGCACAGAGTGGTATGGTAACGAAAGTGGTTGAACATTTCTACAGAGATGCAACGATTGGCAACAAAATACGTCTGGTCATCGTAAAAGGTAAGGCGGAAGATATTTTAAAAACTGATTATCCAGAAAACGAACATATGGATGCTTATTTGAATGATTTGTTTCATCCGAAACTCCATAATTCATTTAGCCCTTTTACTTCGGTTCATGACTATATCAGCACCCAAAAAAGTCCGATTTATCATACGATGATACCTTATTTAGAAAAAAAGGGGGAATCCCTTAAAATCACAAGTATCGCTTTATTTAATGACGAAAGAATGATTCAAACCGTTAATACACAGGAATCATTATTAATTCAGGCATTGAAGGGGATAAAAAAACTTTCACCACTCGCCATTAAATTTAAGGAAAATAATCAGGATGAACAACTATTCATTGAGCAAATTGATAACGATTTGAAAGTGAAAAGTAATAAGAATACTGAATCCCCGAAATTGGACATTTCTCTTAAATTAGAAGGAGTGATTGTTGAATACAAAGGGAAGCGCGATTTAAGTAAAAGTGGGGAGATTAAAAAACTGGAAAATAAAATCAGCAAACACCTGAAAAATGATATAGAAGACATACTAAAAAAACTTCAAGAATCAGAGGTTGATCCGGTGGGTTTCAGTGAGTATTTTAGAATGTATCATAAGGGAAAATGGACGGATGAATTGACACAAAACATTATAAAATCGGCAAAATATAAGGTGAATGTGGAATTTGAAATTCTTAACACAGGTACTTTAAAGTAAGTAGTACGATTCATGAATGTAGGAGCATAACGATTCGTTGCGCTCCTAAAATTGCAGTAATGACCTTAATCTATAATTATTCATAGTTATGTATAATTATAGATTAAGGTCATCGTGATGTTGTTTTTGATATACATAGATTAAGTCTTAATACTCCCAAAAATATGATAAGTACTCATAAAGAGGATTTCGTTACCATGTTCAGGAAATAGTGACTTCTATACAGTGTGAATAAATGTATTCAGTATGAATAGATAAATCGTATATTTCTCATTATTAGTACTTGCAAAATAGTATAGTATAAAATATAATTCATAATTATACATAATAGTGAATGAAGGGGAGATTTAAATGGAACATATGGGTATTGTATCCTTACTACCACCAATACTTGCCGTCATATTAGCGATTGTAACGAAAAATGTCATCATTTCGCTATTTTCTGGTACATTTATTGGGGTTTTAATCTTGGTTGGCGGTCGTCCACTTGAAGCGACGATGGAAACAATCGGAAATTACATATTTCCACAAGTAGCAGATAGCTATAATGCTGCTGTCTTAGTGTTACTATTTTTCATAGGAGGATTTGTTGCGCTGATGGAGAAATCCGGTGGTGGAGCGGCTCTTGCGATTAATGCAACAAAATACATTAATACACGTGCGAAAGCGCAACTATCGGCTTGGTTTGGCGGTATCATCATCTTTTTCTCTGATTTAGGTACCCCTTTAATTGTAGGGCCAGTATTTGAAAAGATTTTTGATAAAGCAAAGATTTCTAGAGAAAAGCTAGCTTGGATTATCGACTCCACCTCATCACCAGTGGCGGTGCTCATTCCGTTCATTGGTTGGGGTGTATACATAATGGGACTCATAAAAAGTGAGTTTGATTTGCTAGGCATCAAGACTTCTGAATTTAGCACGTTGGTACAAGTCATTCCATTTCAGTTTTATGCCATTTTAGCAGTTGCAATGGTGCCGCTTGTAGCCATTACAAAATTGGATTTTGGTCCAATGGCAAAAGCGGAAAAACGAGTCCAGCAGACTGGTGCTCTTTATTGGCCAACTTCAACACCTCTGCGGAAACCTGATGAAAATGATGATTTGACCAAAGGAAGTAATGCCAGTTTGATTTTGCTGCCATTACTCGTATTGTTCATTACGTTATTCGGGTTGTTGATTTCTTTCGGCTTCCCGTTCAAGCCAGTACCTGGCAATGAATTTAGGGTTGCATTATCGACAGCCTACTTATTCGCAGCTATTACGATAGTTATTTTAATGCTCGTTTACAAAGTGAAGAAATTTAATGAGATTTTTGCGATTTATACATCGGGTATGCAGAAGATGGTGTATGTAGCGGTTACGCTCGTCTTGGCGTGGTCGTTAGGGAAAGTCATTAATGAGATGGGGACAGCCAGTTTCATTGTAGAAGCGATGAAAGGAAATGTTCCGGCGTTCATCATCCCAGCCATTCTTTTCTTAGTTGCGGCGGGTATGTCAATCGCGTCTGGGACGTCTTGGGGAACATTCGCCATCATGCTACCAATTGCTATACCGATGGCTGTTGCACTCGATGCGCATTTATTGGTTTGTATTGGAGCGGTTCTGTCAGGCGGTATTTTCGGTGATCATTCTTCACCTATTTCAGATACTACAATTTTATCGTCAACGGGGGCGGGGGCCGATCATATTGATCACGTGAAAACACAGTTCCCGTATGCCGTACTGAACGCATCGATTGCGTTTATTGGCTTTGTTGTCGCAGGGATTACAGGTAGTGCGTGGACGTTACTTTTAACAATTGTACTCTTAGTCTTAGCAGTAATGGTAATATCAAAACTAACTACGAAAAAGGGAGTTGCCGTATAAATGAAACTTTGGGGCGGACGTTTTACAAGTCGTGCAGACGAAATTATGGAACAGTTTAATACATCATTACCGGTCGATCACCGATTGTATCGAGAAGATATTGCGGGTAGCTTAGCGCATGTCACGATGCTTGTCCAATGTGATTTATTGACACCGGAAGAGGGGGAGCTGCTTGTAGGTGGGCTCCAATCGATATTGCAGGATATCGAAGCAGGTGAGTTGAAAATTGAAGGCAATTACGAGGACATCCATTCATTCGTGGAAATGCATTTGACAGAACGTATTGGTGAAACGGGTAAGAAATTGCACACAGCACGTAGTCGTAATGACCAAGTCGCGGTCGATATGCGTTTGTATGCGAAGAATAAAGCAGGGGAAGTGATGGACAGTCTTCAAATGCTCATCGACTCTTTGCATACGAAAGCCGCAGCAAACAATGTCATTATGCCGGGCTATACACATTTACAACGTGCGCAGGTTGTTACGTTCAGCCACCATCTGGGTGCATATGCGCAAATGTTTAAGCGCGACAAAAAACGTGTGGCAAATGCCATCGAAATTCTAGATGAAAATCCTCTTGGATGTGGCGCACTTGCAGGGACGACTCATAATATCGATCGCAGTGTTACGACAGCGTTACTGGGCTTCGTGAAACCAGTCGATAACTTCCTAGATGGTGTCAGCGATCGCGATTATTTACTTGAACTTATGTCGGATTTCTCAATTGTGATGATGCACTTGAGCCGTTTGAGCGAAGAGTTGATTTTGTGGAGCAGCCAAGAATTTAAGTTCATCAATATGGCGGATGCTTATTCAACAGGAAGTAGTATCATGCCGCAAAAGAAAAATCCGGATGCGGCAGAACTGATTCGTGGGAAAACAGGGCGTGTATACGGTTCACTATTCTCTTTATTGACAACGTTGAAAGGGTTGCCGCTCACATATAACAAAGATATGCAGGAAGACAAAGAGCAGTTTTTCGATGCGTTAGATACCGTGTTGGATTGTATTGAAATTATGTCGAGAATGATTGATACACTACAGGTCAATGCAGATAATATGAAAGCAGCTATTAAAGCAGGCTTCTTGAATGCTACAGAAGTTGCCGATTACTTGGTAAGCAAAGGGACGGCTTTCCGTGATGCGCATGAAATCGTTGGGAAGTTAATCATTTATTGCGAAGAACAACAGAAGGCTATTGAAGATCTGACTATCGATGAGCTGGCGAAGTTTAGTGGCGATATCGCAGATGATATTTATGAGTATATTGATTATGAGAATATCATCACAAAAGGCAATAAGGAATTGATGAAGCAAGTCAGGAACTAAGGTGATGGGGGGTATCCAACATGGATGCCCCCTTTTGTTATTCTTCAATAGGAAGAAAAAACATGGAAAGGACAGTAATCGTCCTTTCCATGTTGGATTATCCCATTATATTGTAGCCAGCATCTACATAGATGATTTCGCCTGTAACGCCGCTGGACAGCTTGCTCAATGTCACAAGTGTCATGTCTGCTACTTCTTCTTGTGTCACGTTGCGTTTTAATGGAGCTTGTTCTTCAATTTGCGTCAAAATTGTATTGAAGGAAGCAATCCCTTTGGCAGACAGTGTGCGAATTGCACCAGCTGAAATGGCATTGACACGGATATTTTCTTTCCCTAAATCGAACGCCAAGTATCTCACAGATGCTTCAAGTGCCGCTTTTGCAACACCCATCACATTATATCCATCAAGCACACGCTGCGCGCCTAGATAACTCATTGTAACGATGGATCCACCATCTGTCATGAATCGGCGTGCTTCTCTAGCAGTCGCGATTAGCGAATAAGAACTCGTATCTTGTGCAAATGCATAGCCGCTTCTCGTCGTCTCAACAAAATCGTTTTTCAGATCTTCTGCATGAGCAAATGCGAGTGAGTGGACAACCCCATGAATGGTTGCAACTTCTGCGCCGATTTTCTCAAATGCTTCATGGATACTCTCATCTTCGTTGACATCACATTGCACGATCATTTTTGCCTCGAAGTCGTTTGCGCTTAATAACTTCTCCAATTTCACAAGTGAACGTTCTTTTCGGTATGTGAAGATGACGTTTGCCCCAACTGAAAAGAGCGATTTTGCGACTCCCCAAGCAAGGCTTCGTTCATTTGCGACACCCATTACGACTATATTTTTGCCTTTTAATTTCAATAAATCTTCCATTATAATAACCCCCTGAAAAATAGATGATACCTATTATTAGTACCAGATGCTAACTGAATTATAACACACCTGTTGAAAAATTGTGTATGGCTATCACTAGATATGATGAACAAATGATTCTAACTAATCTCAAGTCTGGTAACTACTCAGTCTATATATGTTGATAAAAAGAATCTTACTAACAACGCTCGGCGCTTCGGCTACCCCAGTAAGGCGCCTTCGCTGGAGATTATAGGGAATCATTAGTTCACGTCTGTTGATTAACCATTTAAGTGCAAAAAATACTCGCGAGAAGGGATCGATAACATCTATTTTCACTGGACGCTTTCGGCGAATTAATTACGACAGATGTACCGAGGGGCGGTGTTGCTATCATGTTGTGAATAATTGCCTGTCGCGTACCTACAATGTTCAAGTAAAAAATGCAGTTTCTTTGAAAGAAAAAAATAGTAGATGACCTTCTATAGAGAGAGTAAGTGCCCGAAGATACAATTTCGGGCACGCTGTATAATGCGTACCTTTCTTAATTTAAGCAAATCTTATTCTCCTGTGGTGTGATGCCTTATAGAAAATAACAATTTTTTACTGTAAAAGAAAAAAATATAAAAAAGATTCAGCCGCCAAAATTGCATCTTTGGCGGCTTTTCACTAGTTAAGAAGCCGGCTATTCTTTCGTCCCTAAAAAATTCAGCACTTCGTGTATCTGCGATTTTGGAGAGCGACGGGTGAAGGACCACCATATAATTACCGAAAAAATTGTGTATGGATACGACAAAGTCATATCCATACACATCCAGACATCCCGGTAATGTTATAGAAGTCATTCAATCCAAAGCGATCCAAAGCAGATATACATGAATTCTAGTATTGAGTTAATCAACTTGTGTGTTACAACACATATAAAATATGAAAACGTATACAATGCTGAAATGTTTGTAATGATTAAAAATACAGTTGACTTTATAAATATTCATACATATAATAAGTTTAACTTGTTAGTAGGAGTGATTGGAATGAAAGTAGGAATCATTGGCGCTTCAGGGTATGGCGGGCTTGAACTCATCCGGCTCTTGCATAACCATCCTGAAATCGAACACATCGAATTATTCACGTCATCAGAAGAGGGTACTGTGTTTTCGCATAAGTATTCACATCTTATGAATATCGTGGATCGGCCACTCCAAAAAATAGACCAGGAGAAATTAGCTCAGTTCGATGTTGTTTTTTCAAGTGCACCTGCTGGCGTTGCAAGCCACTTGCTAACACCATTAATTGGCAAAGGACCGAGGCTAATTGATTTGTCCGGCGATTTTCGATTAAAAGATGTAGCGCAATATGAACAGTGGTACAACAAACAACCGGCTTCACCAGAGGCGATTGCGCAAAGTGTCTACGGTTTAACAGAATGGAACTACGCGTCCATTAAAGAAGCGCAGCTCATTGCCAATCCGGGCTGTTATCCGACGGCGGTCTTGTTGTCGTTACTGCCATTACTGAAAAATAGATTAATAGATGCGAGTGGGTTGATCATCGATGCAAAGAGTGGTGTGTCTGGTGCAGGCAATCAACCAAGTCAAATGACACATTTTAGTGAAACAAATGAAAATACAGCGATCTATAAAATCCATCAACATCAACATATCCCTGAAATTGAACAGGCATTTGCCTTGTTTGCACATCAAGCACCGCCTATCACGTTTACTACACATCTTGTACCGATGACACGGGGAATTTTGGCTACAAGCTATGCACCTGTCATAGAAGGGGTAACAGAAGCGCAACTTGTCGATTGTTTACAACAAACCTATGCGAATCACCCATTTGTCCGCGTGTTACAGGAAACAACTAAGTTTGGGACCAACCAAGTATATGGGTCCAATTATTGTGACCTGCACGTCAAAGTGGATCCACGGACGAACCGGGCTACTATCGTTTCAGTCATCGACAATTTAGTAAAAGGGGCAGCAGGGCAAGCGATTCAAAATATGAATGTCCAATTCGGTTTGGAAGAGACAACCGGCCTCACTTTGGTCCCGGCATTTATCTAATTTAGGGGGAAGTAATTTGACAACTACTTATCAAAGTATGAAACGCATTTCGCGTAAAAATATAGTGTCACCAATTGGATTTAAAGCGGCTGGTATGCATTGTGGCATTAAATATAAAAAAAGTGATTTAGCACTGTTGATTAGTGAAGTGCCAGCGAGTGTCGCAGGGGTTTTTACAACAAACGCAATACAGGCGGCACCACTCCTTGTCACAAAAGAGGTTGTCCAACAGACAGGCAAGATGCAAGCGATCATTGTCAATTCAGGAAATGCTAATGCCTGCACAGGGAAACAAGGCTTGATGGATGCACTAGTTATGCAACAAACGACGGCAGAAAAGCTGGGCATTGCACCGGAATTGGTTGGCGTCGCATCGACAGGGGTGATTGGTGAAATCATGAAGATGGAGCCGGTTGTCAAAGGTATCCAAAAGATACAGCCGATCGGTGAATTGGAAGGGGCTATCCACTTTTCACAAGCCATATTGACGACGGATACGGTGACGAAAAATACAGCATATAGCGTGATGATTGATGACAAAGAAATCATTATTGCGGGAACTGCAAAAGGCTCCGGCATGATTGCGCCGAATATGGCCACAATGCTTGGCTTTATGACAACAGATGCCAATATCGAATCCATTCATTTACAAGAGGCTTTGAAGCAAGTAACGGACCAAACGTTTAACGCGATTACTGTTGATGGTGATACTTCTACCAATGATATGGTGGTGATCATGGCGAACGGCTTGGCAGGGAATAATTCCTTGACGCCTGCACATCCAGATTGGTCACAATTTGTGGAAACTTTGCATGCAGTATCGCAAGACTTGGCGAAAATGATTGCCAAAGATGGCGAGGGTGCAACGAAGCTAATTGAAGTGGAAGTGGTAGGAGCGATTTCGGAAGCAGAGGCCCGAATGATTGCTAAAACGGTTGTTGGTTCACCCCTTGTGAAAACGGCTGTCTTTGGGTGTGATGCGAACTGGGGGCGCATTATCGCGGCGATTGGCTATAGCGGGGCGACGCTAGACCCGTATGCCATTACGATTAAAATTGGCTCAACAACTGTCGTTGAAAACGGGGAACCTATATTATTTTCTGAACAGGAATTGCTTGTTTATTTGAAACAGCCTGAAGTGAAGTTCACTGTCGAACTTCATCAAGGAAACGGCCAAGGAATAGCATGGGGGTGCGACTTAACATATGACTATGTCCAAATCAATGCAACCTATCGAACGTAAACGAATCGTTATTAAATTAGGCGGCAGTATGCTAGAAGGGTTGCAGGATAGCTTTTTTAAGAAATGCGCGCAACTGCAAGACGCTGGCAATGATCTTGTCATTGTCCATGGTGGCGGTCCTGCTATCAATCAACAACTAGCCAAAAATGGCGTCACTTCGACTGTTGTAAGTGGGATTCGCGTAACATCGCAAGAAGCTGTGGGAATCGTTCAATCCACACTCATTGGTCAAGTGAATCCTGCCCTTGTGCATCAGTTGAACAAGGGGGGCATCAAAGCTATTGGTCTCAGTGGATATGATGGAAAGTTACTGTCATGTACGCTATTAGATGAAGAATTATATGGCGCTGTTGGCGAAATCCAGCACGTTCACGCTGAATTACTCGAAACAATTCTTGCATCAGGTCTGGTTCCAGTTCTTTCGTGTATGGGGGCAACGGATGAAGGGGCACCTCTTAATATTAATGCGGATACGGTTGCCAGTGAGGTTGCACTCGCGATCAAAGCGGAAAGTCTGCTTCTTGTGACAGATACGCCTGGTATTAAAATACAAGACGAAGTCCAACGAGTTGTGACACCTGTTGCGATTGCTCAGTGGATTGGTACAGGTGACATATACGGGGGAATGTTACCGAAAGTGAATGCCGCGCTAGATTGTTTGGATGCCGGCATTCCTTCGGTACACATCGTGGGTCAGGAATTGGAAGGAACTTCAATTGAATCCGAGGGGGTCTTTACTTGAGTTCGTTATTTCAAAATTATGCACGCCGACCTGTCCATATTGTAAAAGGGCAGGGAACGGTTGTGACAGATGATAAAGGGAAAAATTATCTTGATTTTACAAGCGGCATCGCGGTTGTCAGTTTGGGTCATGCGCATCCTGCAATTGTTGGGGCGCTCCAGCAACAAAGTGAAAAACTATGGCATATCTCTAATTTGTTTGTTAGTCCCGAGCAGGAGCAGTTGGCAGCTGGGCTTGTGCAAGATACACCCTTTGGTCAAGCTTTCTTTTGTAATAGCGGTGCAGAAGCCAATGAGGCAGCGATTAAATTAGCACGTAAACATACGCAGAAAAACGTCATCATTACATTTGAACAATCCTTTCATGGGCGGACGTTTGGCGCTATGTCTGCGACAGGGCAAGAAAAAGTACGGCAAGGGTTTGGTCCCTTATTAGAAACATTTCGAACCATTCCATACAATGACAAACAACAGCTTGAAGCCGCGATTGATGATGATGTAGCTGCGATCATGCTAGAAGTCATTCAAGGAGAGGGAGGAGTTAACCAGCTTGACCCGGATGTGGCTCAAGCGATTACGGCTATTTGCCAGGAGAAGGGCATTTTATTGATCATCGATGAAGTGCAGACGGGCATTAGTCGAACGGGGACGCGCTATGCGTATGAGCAAACCCCTCTTCATCCGGACATCCTTACACTTGCTAAAGGGTTAGGTGGAGGATTCCCGATTGGTGCAATGCTCGGGACCAAAGTGCTTGCTGACTCATTTGGCCCTGGAACACATGGCACAACATTTGGTGGTAATCCACTAGCCGTAGCTGTTGCACAAACGGTTACTGATATCGTTTTTCAGGAAGAGTTTTTGCAGGAAGTAAAAAGTAAAGCCGACTACCTAATAGATAAGTTACAGAAAACGTTGCCGCAAGATGACTTTACGATACGCGGTGCGGGTTTGTTACTGGGAATTGAGTGTAAAGATGAGGTTGTGCCGTTCATTCAACAAGCGGAAGATGCGGGCTTATTGCTTGTTCAAGCAGGACCAAATGTACTCCGACTTCTCCCACCGCTAACCGTTACAATTAGCGAGTTGGACCAAGCGGTAGACATTCTTGCATCAATTTTGGTCACCAATACATCGACGGTTTCTTGAGGATGTTTTGAATTAAGGTGTTCAGTGAAACGCCATTCAATAGAACATTATCTAACAAGATGAAAACAAACGGATCTGCCATTATTGGTGGATCCGTTTGTTTTGAATTTTACGGATCGATCCCCCATAAAAAAATAGGTATTTTATGCCATTAACATCTGATTGGATGCACCGTCTGAATCAATTCCGATGATTTTTGAAACTTAAAGCGTGAATATCCCGTAATACAGATGATGTTAAAAACGGGAAATGGTTAGTAGGTTTACGCCGATTATTCGGAGTGAGCCTGTTTCTGAATGGGATCAAAACTGGCTAATAAGAAGGTGAATGATTTGACGAGGCGACAGCAAGATCGGGATGGGAAACGGATAGGTTATGAGTTATTGGCGTTCGCTTTTTTCGTTTTTCTGATTTACATCATTATTGTCAATTGGCAAAGGAACGAAGATGTCAAATTAGAGAAGGAAATGAATGCGGAGACTGCTACCGTGTTTGGTAAGACTGCTGAAAAGCACCTCTTCAGTGGAATAACATATATTATCCTGTTACAGCCGGAACTGTTAGAAAAAACGGTTTTGCAAATACCTAAGGACTATCGGGTGGCCGTTTCGCAATCGGAATTCGAGGCGCTAGAAATTGGTGACACAATCAATGGCTATTCGATTCAAGGCGTCTTTTATACACTGAGCGAACTCAAGTATGAGGATAAGTGGTTTTACATCGTTTTATGTCTAGTGGGTATTTATCCACTAGGGTACATCATGTATATCTTATTCAAAATCAAAAAAGTCGAGGAGTTTATCAGTCGTCTTGATTTCGGCTTGGGCGTTATCATGTACACGGTTTTTTGGGGAGGATTGATTGTCTTTCTGCTTTTCATGTATCGTGAAATGGCTGCTGACCTAAAAAACGGCTATGAAAAATTTTACGGAAAAGAGTACATAGAAACCGTGGCGACAATTACCGATCATTATAACTATCATGGTTCGGGGAGAGACCCGCAGCAGTATTATTACTTGGCGCTCACATACCAGGATGGATCTGGAGAGAGGTTTTATCTAACAAAAGAAGTGCGAAGGAACACGTATCTTAATTACTTAGATGAGCAGTTACTTATCAAATATAAGAAAGACAATCCCTATAATGCATTTGCCGGCGAGACGGAGAAAAAAGATGTCTTTAATTTCTTAATGACCGTAAAGATATGGTTGCACTTTCTTGTCATTATCCTGACTCTATTGCTCAGCTACGCTCTTTTTTTGATGAATCGAAAACGGAGAACAGGTAGTTATCGGAAATAAAAATAAATATTAAAAATGTGTAACTTCTTCCAGTGTACTCCGTCAAATACAATGTACGGCGAAAAAGAGGAGGAAATAGGATGAAAAAAATCAGTACAATCGCAATGGCAGCACTATTGGCAGGAAGCACGGTAGGTGGCTATTCAGCACTTGCACAAGAAAATGTGGCACCAATTGCAGCCGACAAAGAGCTGGTACAAGTACAAAATACTACGAATTTCATGAAAGCTACAGGCATTATTCAAGAAATTGAACAACAAAAGGATGGCATTCGTGTAACGATTGAAAATGAAGAAAAAATAGTCACAATTTTAAACATCAACAAGGACTCCCTACTTTTCAATAGTGGGACGACAAACGGGTTGAAACAAGAGGATTTGAAAAAAGGGGCGGAAGTCGAAGCTTATTTCGATAAAAACAAGCCGATGATCTTGATTTATCCAACAACTGTGACACCTGAAATTGTCATCGTTAAAGACGAAAAAGCATACGGAGAAGTGAAAATCAGCCAGTTCGACAAGGACTTCCTTAGCCTAGATGGCGAACTAAAATTGAACATTGGTGAAGAGACGCCTCTTTTCAATCAACAAGGGCAAGCAATCGAAATGAAAGATTTACAGGGTAAAGAATTGATGGTATTCTACTCAATTACAACAAGAAGTCTACCACCACAAACACCACCAACTAAAATTATTGCTTTGGATAATACAACAGGTGTAGATGAAATTATTGCCAACGACCATTACATAAAAGATGGCGTCAAAATGATTCCACTTCGTAAAGTAGCTGAGCAACTAGGATACAATGTCAAACACGAACCAAAAATCAATGGCGCAATCGTTACTTTACAAAACAGTTCATTTACGATTACACGTGGTGAAAAAACGTATGGTTACAACAAAAGTATCCAGAAATTTGAAGTAGCACCTGAATTGAAAGATATGAAAACGTATGTCTCAGAAGACTTCCTTGAATTACTAATTCAAGACTAATAACAAATAGTAGTTAAGGTGAAAAAAGGCTTCGGCGCCTTACCAGTTTTATTTAATAAAAGGAAGCTTGCAACGTCTGTCTTGAAACTCGGCAGATGTTGCAAGCTTTTTTGTTGTGGCAAAAACGATTTTGCATCTAGCGCGCTTGTCATACATAGAATAAGACGATGGCCGATTATCCCAAAAAGGATGTGTTTAAGCGTGTATTCCAATAAATTTAATCAAAATAAGAATTCTACATACACGCTAAACGATCTCTTGAAGGGCAAGGATATAGAAATTGTTGCAGCATCGCTTCTTCTGCTTGGTAAATTGAAAGTCGATTCGGTCACATTATATCGGGACAGACCGGTAGTTGCAGTTACCTTGTTAGGCGAATTTAAAAAAATAGATGGGAAAAAAGTAGATGAAATGTCCGATTTTTTGGAGAAGAATGGTCATATGACGATAGATGAATTATTCGACGGTATAAAGAAGCGAATGAATAGGGACAGGGGGGAGTCGAAGTGAGTGAAATACCTAATTTTGATGGCGTAAAGTTTCTCGATACAATCATCTTAATCGTATTCCTATTACTACTCGTTTTTGGTACAACAAAACTCGGGAACTTGGAAGACGTAGAAGGCCTAGTTTAAATATCAAAAAAAGTTACCTCAGCAGTCGAATTCTTGGCTTATGAGATAACTTTTTTCAATTGGTTAATACACGACTAGATTATGTTGGGACCTTGCATTCTTGATACGAAGTAAATCGGACAATGTTGTAATTCCTTTCCCTTCAAGACGACTCTTCAATCGTTTTTAATATACCTATTGTGCCGCGGTCTCTTTTCATCATCACGTCTTTGGCGGTAAGTGTAGCAATCGTTCATTGGGCAATGACCCTTAGAGCAAGGTCTTTTTCCGTAATGATACCCGTTAGCCGTTGTGCATCATCTACAACCATTACAGAACTGATGGAGTGTTCAACTAGCAACTGGGCGATTTCTTGCACGGTCACATCTTCGGTCACGGTCCTTGCTGGCGAATTCATGAATTCCTTCACGCGACGGACATATGGCTCGCTATCCCCCCAATCATCAGCTGTTTTTATCTGTTCGATAAGGGAAGCGTAGACATTCGCAAGTCGGGTAGGCATTCTCCTTAAAATAGAATCACGAACAGCCTCATCGTGGAACCTTTGTTTGACAACGGCAAAGGGGATTTGCAGGCAGTAGGAATCTTCTACAACTTCTATTTCAAGTTGATGGCGGTCATAAGGACGATTGGATTCTCCCAAGTAATAAGCGATGTTGGAAAAACCAATCACCTCTCCTTCCTGGAGTACCTCAAGAACTGTAGATTTGCCATCCTCTATGACAATGAATACATCAGCCATCCCTTTTAAAATAAGCAATAGCCTAGCCCCTCATCAGGCGTTTTAAAATAATCGACCTTTTCTGCCTTGCGGTAATGATTCAGTTTACATTCGCTCATTAGAACAGCAAAGTTATCGTCTGATAGTCCTATAAATAAAGTTTGGCCATGAATTTTTTTATAGATATCTTGTTGGTCATCCGTCCCCATTTTTTCTCGACCGTCTTTGCCTATAATAAAACCCCCTCCATCTAAAAATACTAGGGGAGGGGGCAACTCGTGCATGAAAGGATAGATTAGCTTTCTAACTCTCTATAACCTGTTTCGGCTTTAAACTTAACTTCGGCATAAGAAATTTCTTCTGCCTCGTGTTTTTTACTTGAAACAAGTGTCCCAATAATGGCAGCTAGGAATCCTGCTGGAACTGAAATGATTGCCGGGTTCGCATACGGGAAGATTGGATTCCCCACAAAGAACGCCACTCCAGGATCAGGATGAATAACGCTAGGGCTTAACGCAACGAGAACGAGTGCAACGATCAATCCCGTTAACATGGAAGCCACTGCGCCTGTTGTATTGAACTTCTTCCAATAGATTGTGAATAGGAT
This sequence comes from Sporosarcina sp. NPDC096371, assembly GCF_044762865.1. NCBI lineage: Bacteria > Bacillati > Bacillota > Bacilli > Caryophanales > Caryophanaceae > Sporosarcina > Sporosarcina sp. NPDC096371. The sequence goes on along the minus strand of NZ_JBIWFE010000008.1, from coordinate 7,475 downwards.
TGTCGGAACGTTTGCCGAGGCAGCGATACAGAATGCCAATGAAACGAGAAAAGCAACATTCAATTTTTCTGCGCCGAGCGCTAAAATGATAGAGAAAACAGCAACGCTAATGGCTGCAATTCTAGCAGCACGTACTTGTTGTTTCTCTGTCACTTTTCCTTTTTTTATAATTTCGCCGTAAATATCATGTGCAATTGCTGAAGCACCTGATAATACAAGTCCAGCAACAACGGCTAGAATTGTAGCAAACGCGACAGCTGCAACAAATGACTCCAACGCACTGCCGCCTAACACACCAGCAAGCATAGGTGCAGCCATATTCCCGGCGGCGTTTTCAGCGATAATGGCATCTGCACCAACAAACTTCGCCGCACCGAATCCAAGGAAAATCGTCAACACATAGAATATACCAATAATCCAAACCGCGTAAATGACGGAAGACCGTGCTGTTTTCGCATCTTTTACTGTAAAGAAACGCATAAGGATATGCGGCAAACCAGCAGTCCCCAACACAAGTGCAATAAGAACCGAAATGAGACCAATTGGATCTTTATAGACGATCCCTGAATGTAAGAACGCGTCGCCATGCGGTGTTGCTGTTCTCATCGCATCGAACATACCGATAAAGTTAAAATTGAATTTTAAAAGGACAAGGAACGAAATAATAATGGTACCGATCATAAGTAAAACGGCTTTAATAATTTGTACCCAACTTGTTGCAGTCATTCCACCAAATAAGACATAGATGGTCATCATCACACCAACGATTAATACAGAAATCGAATAAGGAATACCAAGAAGTAGTTTAATAAGTGCGCCTGCACCTACAAGCTGAGCAAGCATGTAAAATAGCACGATTGTAATCGTATTAAGAGCGGCAGCACCCCGAACTTTTCTAGCGCCAAAACGAGCACCAATCATATCCGCCATTGTAAATTTCCCTAGATTACGAAGCGGCTCGGCGATTAAAAATAACACGAATAAGTAAGCGACTAAGAAACCTACACTATAGTAAAAGCCATCAAATCCGTTTAGTGCGACAGCTCCCGCAATTCCTAGAAATGAAGCGGCAGACAAGTAGTCACCGGCAATCGCCATCCCGTTTTGCCAACCGGTTAAGGAACCACCCGCGGTATAGAAGTCACTTGCAGTTGTTGTTTGTTTCGCAGCCCAGTATGTAATTCCGAGTGTAAGTACAATGACTGAAACAAATATTAAGACTGATACGAATCCCACGATTGTATTCCCCCTTTAGTTCATCACATTTTTCTTTATAATGTCTTCAACTTCTTTATCGAAGTCTTTCGCTTTGTTCATATAGATAGAAGTAAATAGCCATACCATAATGAATAGGCCGAATGAGTAGACCCAAGTCCAGGTCATCCAACCAATCGCACGGTTTTCAAGAATTTTTGTGTAACCGGTTAGAATAGGAAGTATGAAATATGCAAGTGTAAAGAAAATGACATACGGTGTAGCAAATTTGTTTTTTCGTTTGACCAAACCCTTAAATTCAGGCGTGTTGATAATCTTTTCATAATCGAGTTTAGTTGCAACTTTTTTATTCTTCAAAGCCCGACCCATGATCCCATCCCCTTTTTTAGTAATAAAAGATTACATAGTAAGATTCCTAGCGCATTGAGCCCCCTCTAGGTGAAAACGTTTACATTTTTTCAGTGATTCTGTTACAAAATTCCTGAAAAAAGATAGTATTGTTATAGAACACTTCATCCACAATACCAAACCTTCTGACGATTAACAAGGTCTTTCTTTCAGAATAATATAAATGTTTATTTTTATCTCAATCATGAAGTAAATTAGAGTGAGAGCGTTGAATTTATTCAATTGCTCAAAGAAAAATCCCCAATGCGAAAGTCAAGCGCATTGGGGATTGTCATCTAGAATGTCTACTCCATCTTAGCAATAATCTTATTCACAGTATTTTGATTGCGAGCAGTAGAATGCATATTCAACTTCTTTTCAAAAAAGGTATTTGTATATTTCGTTTGATGGTAGCTTTTTGATAGTGTGATAATGATATTTTTATGATGTACGATGGTGAATTCATCATCTATTAATTCGGTAAGTAATGCGTGTTGCTCATCCGAAATGTGCTTTTCTAAAAATAGGACATACACTTGTTCTTTTGAAAATATATCGTGCTGCTGAATCTCTAGGAGTTCTTGCTTGGTTCGCACAACAACAGGAATATCAAACCCGTATGTGTCCTGTAGGAGCGTTTCAATTTGTTGAATGTCGTAAGATGTGCCTTCAAAAAGGACATTGCCAGTTTGAATATACGTGCGGACATTTGTATAGGCCATTTGCTCAAAAAGGGATTTTAAGGATTTCATATCGACTTTGTTTTTCTTCCCGAGATTAATGCCTCTAAGCAAAGCGACAGATGACATATTCATCACTCCGAATTCAGTTATATTTTGAAGCAATAGACTACTTGGTCCCCCTAGTGTTTGGTGGAATATCAGGTGTCTAGGGATCATGAAAAAAACTAACTATTAACATATCCCGAACCTTTATATTAACTTTACACCACAATTATAGAGTAATCTAATAATGTCAATCACATTTTGGGGAGGATTTTTTATGAAATATCATCAAATTAAACACACCGATCTAAACGTTTCCAACATGATTATGGGTAATATGCGCTTGACGCAGCTATCATTACTTGAAATTGAGCAGTTGATCCACACAGCACTTGATGAGGGCATTAACTTCTTTGATCATGCAGATATCTATGGTCAGGGGCGATGTGAAGAATTATTTGCCAAGGCTATCCAGATGAATCCTAGTATTCGTGAAAAAATGATTTTGCAAAGTAAATGTGGGATTAAGGGCCAAGAAAACTACTTTGATTTTTCTAAAGGGCATATCCTTGACTCTGTCGATGGGATTTTAAAGCGTTTACAAACCGATTATTTGGACTTGCTATTGCTTCATCGTCCTGATCCATTAATGGAGCCCGAAGAGGTTGCCGAAGCATTTGAAACGTTGCACAGTAGCGGTAAAGTAAAATATTTCGGCGTGTCCAATCATAATCCCGCACAGATTGAACTGTTGCAAAAATATACACCCCATAAATTAGTCGTCAACCAAGTTCAGTTTAGCATCGCCCACACACCAATGATTGATGCGGGCATTGCATTAAATATGAACATAGACCAAGCTATCAATCGCGATAGCAGTGTACTCGAATATTGCCGTCTGCATGATATTCAGCTTCAAGCATGGTCACCATTCCAAAATGGATTCTTTGCTGGCCCGTTTTTAGGCGATCTGGAGAAGTTTTCAGAGTTGAATAAAGTGATAGACGAAATTGCCGATCATTATCACGTAACAAACACAGCAATTGCTACCGCTTGGATTACCCGCCATCCGGCAAACATCCAAGTCGTGCTCGGAACAACGAATCCTCAGCGCTTAAAAGACGCATGTGCAGGTGCGGAAATTAAGTTAACACGAAAAGAATGGTATGACATTTATAAAGCTGCCGGGAATATTGTACCTTAATTCTCCAGCAACTCATTTTTTCTTTATCTGCTAGTAGAATGCGGAAATTATGGAGGGAAACACGTTGGAGATTCGAGAAGTAAGACTAACCTAAAAGAAGAAGTAGTAACTTTTGACGGCACTGTTGATAAAGTAGTTGTTTACGAAGATGGGAAATCAGTTGTATTAACTGCGGATAGAAAAATGGCTACACAAAAAGCACGTAAATTAACTGTTAACAATATTAAAGCTGGCGATAACAAATCGGGCGCTTTTGGCGAACAAGAGGGGCTTCAACTCTATTTCCTTCTTGAACTAACGCAGCAGGTTAGTTGAACAAGAAAAATAATAATAGCGAATATATAGAGTGTCAGTAATCAGTGATTGTGGTAGTGATATGGGGAAGAAAATATGGTTATTAATTAATGAGAGTTTGAGTGTCTTAAAAAAGAAGACATATTCCCTTTAGCGCGGGGAATATGTCTTCTTTGTCTTTTTTACTGCAATAAATGTGCTTTTTGTAAACATGTTGGTGGTACCCCATATAGTAATACAAAAAAAGCCTTCAAGAAAAAATATTAAAGGTAAATGTAAGAGATACATTCTATTTCTTAAATGGAATATTCAACAATTCTGGAACTGTGACAAATTCATAGCCTTGCTCTTGTAGTTTTGGGATAATTTGGTGAAGTGATTCGATCGTATTCGTTCGATCTCCACCCGATTCTGCCCCATCGTGCATGAGAATAATCGCGCCTGGATGAATGTTGTCTACTACATTCGAAGCAATAACTTCCGGCGGGTCTTCCTGCCAATCCAACGAATCAACCGACCAGGCAATCACGTAATAGTTCATTTCCCTAAGCTTCTCGACTAATTCATTGTATAAGAAGCCATATGGTGGTCTAAATAATTTTGTCCGGTAACCAATAATGTCGTTAAGAGCATCTTCCGTTCTAGTTACTTCCCTCTCTAGGGTTCCGAGGTCGGATTCTTTGACAAGGTTAGGATGGGCGTAGGTATGGTTTCCGATTACATGACCCTCGTTTTGCATTCGCTTGACAATTTCAGGGTTAGTAACGGCTTTTGAACCTAACACGAAGAATGTTGCTGGTACATTGTACTGTTTTAATACATCTAATACATCATTTGAAAAACGTGGATCAGGACCATCATCAAAAGTTAAAGCAACTCGTTTTTGATCAGTAGGACCTTGTAAGAAAAATATTTCTGGATACCGTTGTTGTAAAATTCTTAGGTCAACAGGCTGCAGAGGATCCCGCCCGGAATTTTCAGATCCTCCTTTAAGGTCAGGTAAATCTTCTTCCGGATCATTTCGTAAGTCCGCTTTCAACCATTGCCTCGATACATCTGCCAAGGGTCCCTCATTCGCATAAACAGTCATGATATCTGTTATATGCAAACAAAATAAAAACCCCGTAACCAACAACCACTTGAATATTCGTTCTTTCATCCATTCATCTCCTTTTTATATTGATACCCGTTTTAGCGATGGCTATTCTAACCTGAATGTGTTTTTATTACTCATAGTTGTTTAGCATAATAAAAATTTCATTTTTTGTTCAACTAACGGTTTTGTTGAACTTATTTAACTAAAGGGACAGGTTAGTTCAAGAAATTGATAAGTTATATGGTGTAATATGGGATGATTTCATTATCAAAAAACGATTTGTATATAAGAGGAATTAAAAGGAGGGTCCTTAATTGGTGCTATAAATGAGAAGGTTAACCAAAGTAAATCTAGTTATGTAGTTTTTGCTTTTATTGGTGCTGGATTGGGTGCATTTTTAGGACTAGTTGCTTTTGTGAAAGATTGGATATGATTCTATAACAACCATTTTGTAATTTGTGATAAATTGCACTTAAATAAACAGCGGAAAGAGTTGAAGATCAATAAATAGATCGTTTCAGCTCTTTTACTTATAGTGCTAACGTGGTGCTTTACTCCAATTAGGCATTAAGGAGCCTTTTCTTGTTGAACTAACGAGGCAGGTTAGTTCAATAAAAAGGAGTATTATCTCAACTTGTAGAAAACATTTAGATATGGACAATTCCGGGAAATAAAAAATGATTTTTAAGATAAATAAGCAAGTTCGTGTAACTAATAGCGTATACGTACATTATTGCAATAAGCGGAGAAGTTCTTGGACTGAAGGAGGGTATGTTAATGACAAAAACGAGGGTTTCACCTGAACTACATAGATATGCGGTTTGCGCCCCAGATGGTAATCCGATTAAGGATTATTACAAAGGTGTATTTGAGGAAGTCTTTCTCTTTTATCATCCTTTTATTAAACCAAAAACAATTGACTATAAACTCTTTGAGCCAAATACGTATCCAAGTAGAAATGACATTATAAAAAATTGTGAAATCGTTACTTGGAAACAGTTTCTAGAAATATCTAGCATAAAAAATTATCGACAATTAGATATTGGACTAAGAACTCTTATTTCAGGGCTAAATACAAAATTTGCAAATGAAGATATAGCTAAGGTAATTCAAGATGTATGTGTGAATAAAGAGATTGTTGCTCCTTCTGAGGGGTGTTTCCCAGAGCTTCTTATTACAGGCTTACTCGAGAGTATTAAAAAAGAGGGATATGAATGGATTTGGTATGGAGATGAATTTTGTACAGAACGAAAATTAGAATATATTGAAGATCTGGTTGAAGATTATAACTCTTTTCAAAACCATCCTATAAACCTTTTTACTCATGATAATAAAATATTGTTAACTACCCATTGGGATAGTCACTTTTCAATGTTATGCTCAGATAAAAATACAGTAAATAAAATAGTGGACTCTTGTAATTTGGAAGGTTTTTATTGCAGTGAACACACAGAAATATATTGGAGTATATTAAAATAGTTATTCAATAACGGGTGCTTTAGCAAAAACGGGCTGTCAGGAGACAGCCTCTATTGTTATTCAACTAAAGAAGCAGGTTTCTTGAATAAGGGGGTAATTTTTTGAAGAACAAAAAATTAAGGGCTGCATGGATTATTCCTAACGTGTTTTGTTATCTAATGTTTATCGGTGCTTTAATTTTTGTAGTTAGCAATGTGGAAGGCATTAAGGAGATTGAAGAAGCGCCGTATTGGGTTTTAATGTTGTCAGCACTTTTTGTAGTATCTTTTTTTGGGAGTATCCGAATATGGCAATGGATTGGCAAGGGGGAAATGTGAAAATGCTTATTAAACTGACCGGGTGCTTGAGTTAAATAAGCATTACTGAAGTCGACATACTAATTGTTGGCTTTTTTATTTCGCAGTAGCATCAACATCTTGTACGAGTTGTTTTTTATGCCTCTTAAGTGGGTAATTATGGTAGTGTGATAATATATGGTTCTTCAACTAACGAGGGAAATAAAGTGTGAAAAAGGAGAAAGTAAATGTCAGTTCATTCTGAGTCAAGAGAAAATGACAAGATTGTCATAATAGAATCTTTTACAGGTTGTAGAGATGGTATTGAATTCAGTTGGGAAGAAGCAAGAGATTTTAAAATAGGTGAATTTGTTTATTATTTGGATGGATTTAAAGACCCAGATTCTATATTTTCACAAGACCATCTTTCTTGGATGATACGTTTTAAAACTGGAGATGGACAAGAATATACGGCTAGTCAACTTTACTTTGTTACCAATGAGGTTTGGTGCAATTTAGAGAACTTTTTAAAGAATGATTTTCGCTTTGAGTAAGGATTGTATTATTCAACTCCCATGAAAGAACTTAATCACCTTTCATATTTTGTGGTGAAGTGCTGATTTTTGCGCTTCATGGATGGCTAACGGGTACTTTACTTGAAGATCATTGAGCTGATAAAACGGCTCTTTTCCTTATTGAACTAAAGAAGCAGCATTCCTGTTTGAAGGATGTTCGAGGTCTTGAAAGAAAAGGAGCCCTCTAGTATGATGCATGAGTGTCAACGACCATTGACCCATCAT
>NZ_JBIWFE010000007.1:0-219228 GCF_044762865.1 Sporosarcina sp. NPDC096371 | reverse complement strand
GTTAGATTTTCATTTGCCCCCAACCTACATAAATAATATGAGCAAATAAAGTTAAAGAAAACACTTGACTGGACGTAAGAAAGCACCCGTTAGTTGAAGATAGATTGTACTTTTAGAGCAACTTCTTTCGGTTTAACGTCAAGGATTGATAGTTTTTCTATATCTACCCGTATTGGCAAATATGTACCTCTATCTCTATTTTCATTGGTGTATTCTTCACCTTGTCCAGTACCAAAAGTACCATCAACAATTTCAGCTAAGAAAAAGTATTGTGTACCGTTAAACTCAACCTTTGCAAAGCACTCATTAATATTGACTTTTACACCTAATTCCTCAAAGGCTTCTCTTTTTGCCCCTGCTTCGGGATTTTCACCTTCTTCAATTCCACCACCAGGAAAAACATAGTAAACAGAACCGTTCCTAATTCTTTTAATCAGTCCAACCTTGTTATCTTCTACAAGCACAACCGAACCTCTATCTCTCACAAATTATCCTCCTTTATTGAATTAACCTGCTTCGTTAGTTTAAGTGAAAACTTTCACAACATTATATTTATTTTAACATATATGCCCAGTATAATATAGGGAACCCATTCTCCACATTCATCATTTGATTATTCAACCTTGTCCTTTAACAAAGCCTAAATAAAAGAAAAAACGTCTTCTGGAGAAATGGATCTCTAGAAGACGTTTATTTTGTATACCACTTATTGCAAGGAGTAACCGACTATAATGTAAAGTTACCATCTATAATGTCAGGTTACCAACTATAATGTAAAGTTACCAACTATAATGTAACTGGACAATGTTTATAAATTCAATCCCAACCTTATTCTACCGTAACAGACTTGGCAAGATTTCGCGGTTTATCGACGTCACAACCTCTTTGAAGTGCAGCGTAATAACTAATCAGTTGCATAGGGATTACTGCTACAAGTGGCGTTAATAATTCATGGACTGGAGGCACGACAAAACGATCGCCCTCCTCTTCTATGCCTTCCATTGACAGGATGCAAGGAATTGCTCCCCTTGCAACGACTTCTTTGACATTTCCACGGATATTCGGACTTAATGCCTGTTGTGTAGCCAATGCAATAACGGGGGTGCCTTGTTCAATCAGGGCAATCGTCCCGTGCTTTAATTCTCCACCAGCAAAGCCTTCTGCTTGAATATAGGAGATTTCTTTGACCTTCAGTGCACCTTCCAAGCTAACGTAGAAATCGAGACTTCTGCCGATGAAGAATGCATTTCGTGACTCTGCTAAAAATTCATGTGCGATTTGTGCCATTTCTTCTTTTGAATCTACAAGTGCTTGAATAGCGTTTGCAGCAATCGCAAGCTCTTTCTTCAACTCAACCTCTACAGTTCTGCCTCTTCCCTGCGCTACTACATAAGCGACGATAGCAAGAACTGCTACTTGAGCAATGTAGGCTTTTGTCGAAGCAACCGCAATTTCAGGACCTGCGTGAAGCAGTAATGTATGGTCTGCTTCGCGAGAAAGTGTTGAACCTGGAACGTTGGTCAGCGTGATAGTTGGATGGCCAAGTGCTTTCATTTTTACTAATACTTGTCGGCTGTCGGCTGTTTCACCTGATTGGGTAATGAACAGGAATAAAGGTTTTTCCGATAGCAGAGGCATGTTATAGCCAAATTCGCTTGAAATATGCACTTCTACTGGAATGCCAGCGATTTTTTCAAAATAATGCTTGCCAATCAAGCCCGCATGATAACTGGTACCTGCTGCAATAATGTATAGACGGTCAGCTTCCTTACATGCATTTACAATAGCCGCATCCACAGTCAGCTCGCCCCGCTCATTTTCATATGCTTGAATAATCTTCCTGACAACAACTGGCTGTTCGTCTATTTCTTTTAGCATATAGTGCGGGTAGGTACCTTTCTCAATGTCGCTCATGTCAAGCTCTGCTACATAAGGCGAACGTTCTATTTTCGTACCATCCAATGTCATGATGTCAATCGCGTCTTGTCGAACAATGACGACTTCCTTATCATGTAGTTCTATATATTGATCCGTTACTTGCAGCATCGCCATTGCATCAGAGGCAACAACATTGAAATTTTCGCCTACGCCGATTAGCAACGGACTTCTATTCTTGGCAACGAATATAGTATTTGTTTCTTCAGTATCCAGCATGGCAATCGCGTAGGATCCATGAAGTAAAGATAACGTATGGCGGAAGGCTACTTCTGTTGCCATGCCATCTCCCACAAATTTTTCAATGAGCTGCACGATGACTTCTGTATCTGTATCAGAGCTCATTGAAACACCTTGCAAATATTGTTTTTGTAAGATGTTATAATTCTCAATCACACCATTGTGCACAAGGCTAAACCGGCTTGTTGCACTTTGATGGGGATGCGCGTTCGTACGATTCGGTACGCCATGCGTGGCCCAGCGTGTATGGCCGATACCTACCGTCGCCGAGATTGTAGTATCGACAGCTGTACGAAGATCTGCAATACGCCCTTTTTCCTTTATTACTGTGATGCCTTTTTCATCGCGAAGAGCAAGGCCTGCTGAATCATAGCCACGATATTCTAATTTTTCAAGACCCTTTAATAGGATTTCCTTTGCATCTACTTCTCCAATATAACCAACAATTCCACACATTTCGTTTCCTCCGATGTTTGCAAAATTAGCAACACTTAACTACACCTCAGCTGCATGAGCGAAGCGTACTTGCCTATTACTTAAGAATTTTGCCTTTTTGCTCCTTTGTCCGCTCGATCACTCAAACGATTTGCTAGCAAAATTACAACCGGGCAATTGCGATCGGGAGGCTCCCGCCGAAAATTCGATACTCCTCCACCTCGTCTGCTGAAGCTATGCAGCTTTCGATTTCTTCAGCACTGGCGCTTTAACTGTTTTCCGATTTATGTTTATCGCGTGTTTTTCACTCCTGTCCACGCGGTGAATGCTTGCCTCTAGCTATGCATCAACTTTATTATTCTACTGAACTCGCTATTTTATTGTCAATAAAAAACTTTCAAAAATGAGATAATTATTGCTTATCTATAACAGCAAGCACCACTCTCTAAACTATGCAAAAAGTCAGCAAAATGGTTACCTATCATGAAAAATCAGCCATCTATAAGAGATGGCTGACGTCATAATTTGTTTATATTTATTTATATAATGGTACAGCCCACACGTCTTCAATCTCCTCATAACGTGTCACAGAAACCAAATGCAACGTCAATTCTTCTGGTTCTTCATCTAAATCAGGGACTGCAAGATGAATAGTTGTCTTGTAACGGCCGTTCTTATCTTTCTCATCCAAAATGGACCAATTGTTAACTGTAGGATATGAGTTCCCCTTATCATCCGTTAAAATCCAGGTCTCAAGTCTTGAGGCAGGTACTTCTATTCCGCCTTCCATTTCGATACCCCAAACCATTTTCGGTTCAACCGGGGTAGAAGACCTAGAATAGACATTCTCCCTTTGTTTTTCCACTTTCTTTATCGTCATATAGTTACCTTCGTAGTCAAAGGTAAGCGGATTTTTTTTCAATTCTTCCGGTTTTATTTTAATGGAAAAGTCAGAAGGCACCGTTTTAAAAATGCCATCCAACACAAATGTTAGTTTGTCATCTTCTTTTTGCGGGATAAATGATCGAGTGACCGCAAGTTGACCCATTTGTCCAGTATCATTATTTGAGCCATCTAGTAGACCAACATCGATGGGGTGTCCTTTCCCTTCTGTAAAAGCATTATTAGAGGCAATTACTTTACCGTCGCCATTTTCGATATGATATTGTATGTCTGTCTTATAGCTCTCAAATGGATTTCTAAAACGATCATATTTTATGCCGAATTGCGACTCTAATTTTTGTATATCTTTTGTCAAACTTGCTTGTTCTTCTTTCGTAAAACCCGTTTCATAAAATAATTTGGTAGAAGACGGGGCGTATTGCACTTCCTTCATTTTGACAACCACACCCTGTTGGCTTGTTTTCGCCCCCTGCAATGAAACAGTAGTTGTTAAATTCCTTTTTTTCGTTAAATCGATGGGAACCTCCAGTTTCCAACTGCCCTTTACGCCACCCAACTCGGCTAAATCAAATTTCACTATCATTTTCTCCAATGACTCCTTATCATTCAGTGGAATTTCGATTAATCCGTAGTCAGTTCCCTGTTGCCACCCCACACCCATTTGACTAAGTTCAGTTCCATTCTGATCAATTACTATGATTTCATTCCCAGATTCCCCCCATCTCAAATCTGCATCTTGTGGCTCTCCGTCCCTATTTAAAATTTGGTAGGATACTGCTACTCTAGAGGAGTCAGCGAGAACATCCTCCACTTTTAAAGTCATCCCGTTATCTACCACCTCGAGATTAACCCGCTCCGTTAAACCAGCTTCCATAGCCATTTTTAAACCATCATCCACTTGTTCGGTTGAGAACAGTCCACCTATCCACTCGGCAAAACTCGGATTTAGCGTTGCACTTACCCCAAGTGCCAATACAACCCCCGCTGCTGCGAATAAAACCCGTTTCCAAGGTGCTAGTTTTTTACGCTTAACCTGCCGCTCATAAGGCTCCAACTGATTCAGCACTATGGTAGTGAAATCATCAGGTAACGTCGGCGTTTGTAACGTTTCTTTGATAAATTGTTGCTCGCGCTCAAAAGTGGCAACAACTTGCTGGCACTGCGTACAATTGTGAACATGCATTGCTACATCGTCATGCGCCAGTCGATCATCTACATACTGTGAAAGCTTATCGCCAGTTGGACACTTCATGAAAATTTCCTCCTTCACGTTTAACCGTCGCTCTCATTTTCTTCTTGGCCCGGTACAATTTGTTCCGCACCGTTGCCAGTGGCGTATCTACTAACTCACTAATTTCTTGGTAACTTAGTTCATTGACATAGCGCAACAAAATAATGATTCGCTCATCCTCCGGCAATGTAGCGACAAGTCGTTCTAGCCGCCTACTTTCTTCATTTTTCATGAAAATGATTTCGGGCGTATCTGAACTGACGATACTTCCTTCTTCAATTTCAACCTGCTGCATTTTATAACGTTTTTTGCGGAATTCATCCATACAATGGTTAATGGCAACACGATACATCCAACTAGCAAATGTTCCTGTCTCGTCATATTTCCTAAGCTGCTCATACACTTTGATAAAGGCTTCCTGTACTAAATCTTGTGCATCATGTGGATTTTTTGTCATCCTTAAAATTGTTGCATATAATGGGTTTTTATATTTATTAATCAGATGTGCATAGGCTTGCTTGTTGCCAGCTAACACTTCTTGAATCCAATGAATATCCTCTTGCATTATTGACCTCCTTACTTAAACGATCATGCGCATGTCTCGTTTTGGGCTTTCATCCAGTATAACGGGGCGAGTTTTCATTTCGTTTCATTTTCCGATAAAAAAAATCCCACTCAACCGGATTTTCTCCAGTGAGTGAGATATCTTCAATTATACCTTGCTCGTGTAATAGGCATTTAAATCATTATAATATTTATTCAAAGAAGACGTTGAGATTTCAAACCACTCTGCGATTTCTTTAATCGTCAGCTGAAGTGGCTCGAATAATCCGTTTTCCTGGCCAAATCGAATGGCACCTGCTGCAATGGCAACCTCTTTTCGAGCTTTAGGCTGCTGCTCTACTAAATAATCTTCTAATACTTCAACTAGCTTATCAGATTCGCGCTCATTTTTATCTAGAAATTCTTTTGCTCGGAGTAGAACACCTGATTCAAAATTGGTGAATTCTTCACCACCATAACCATCTTCACCAATCAGTTTCCAAAACTCCATACCATTCTCTTTCATAAACGTAGCAACTGGCAACTGTTGTGCCTCAAACTGCTTTACAAACTGCCCGAACACTTTATGATGATCCGTTGGGAAGAATACCAGGCTAGACACGGCCAGATAATGATCGTTTTTAGCCGTTCCATCCGGCAAGAGGAAGCAATATAGATGTACCCCTACTGGGACTGGTTTTTCACTTTCGCGTCTTAACTGTATCGTTTCATCTGCAAAAATACTCTTAACTGATAGGTAAGCTTCGTCAACTGCAACGACCTCTCCGATAAAGGCACGTGGATTGTTCCAGGTCTCTAAAACTTTTACAACAGATGGGCGAACAATCTTCTTACGTTGCTTGTCTAAATAACCTGTCCAAATTTGTGGTTTATGGTGGAAGAAAAATTCATCCACTGCAATTGCTTCTATCATCTCTTCAACCAAATTGGACTGTAGCGCGTCTTTCCACTTGTTCGCTACCTGTAGATAGTCTCCTATGTCACGTCTTTCTGGATACTCTTCATAAAAAGCTTGCAAAACTCTTTCTAACTCTTCTACTTGTACTTCCTCTATTGAAACTGTTGCTTTCGAAACACAACATTTCTTATATTTCTTTCCGCTGCCACATGGGCATGGCTCATTACGTCCTACCATACAAAACACGTCCTTTTTCTATTCATGATATATTCTAAGTCTATCATGAATATACGTGAAAAATAAGGGTTATTACACTTTTTTTATCCCCCCTAAACAGTCAAAATATTCACCATTTCGCTTTATATAAAAACCAATTATTCGACAAAAAACCTCCTTCCGCGATTGAACGTGGAAGGAGGTTCGAGGATATTTTTATTATGAAAATACCCTCACCATAAAAGGGGGTCACAGGCATGATTCTAGGCCCTGCAAAGTGTTAACTACTTAGGTTTTAATCCCTTGGGGCAAATGTTTTACAATCCGTTTCTTCGCTACTCGCTGCCTTTTTTCCCTTTTGGCTTACGACATAAATCGATTTCGCACTACATTTGTCTCCAGCACTCCAAAATTTACAGTTATTCACTTCACATAAAATTTCTTGAGCCATCGTATCACACCTCCTTTTTGTTAGGATGAACAAAATTGAAGGGAATGATACTTTTTTCTAGATAATCAATGTTTTTTGCTGACGACTTCGCCTTCTCGTCGAAAGAAGCCAAAAATCCCTACCGTTTGAACCACATTCGTAAAGGCATGTGGATCGACTTCCTTAATAATCGTTTCTAAATCATATAGTTCATAACGTGTGATCACCAGATACAGCATACTTTTATCTTCTTTTGAATAAGCACCTTTCGCAGGAAGAATCGTTATCCCTCGTACCATTTTGTTGTGAATGGCTTGTTGTAATTCTTCTGCTTTGTGTGTCACAATCATTGCTGTCACCTTTTCATGGCGTGTATGAATCATATCGATGACTGCCGTCGTAACATACAATGTTAACATCGTATACAATGCGTTTTCGGGTTCATAGACGATTCCGGCCAACACGATAATAACGCCGTTAAGTAATAAAAAGTACATGCCAATCGGTTTATCTTGTAAACGTGATAAGACCATCGCAACAATATCCATACCGCCTGTAGAAGCACCTAATTTTAATGATAACCCTATACCCACTCCAGCGATTACGCCACCAAATACGGCATTTAAAATAATATCCTCGGATACGGACAGAACAGGCAGGATTTCCATAAAAAGAGTTGCAAAAATAACGGAAACAATACTATAGATGGTAAATCCTTTTCCTACCTTAAACCATCCTAATATAAAGACCGGAATATTAAATACCAACAATAAAATACCAGTGCTGATACGAATGCCTACATAATCTTCAAAGACACTAGACGTCAACTGTGCAGCACCGGCAAATCCACTTGCATAGACATTTGCATTGATTAAGAAAAAGTTAAGAGATATAGCGACTAATAAAGAACCGAAAATCACTACCATAATCCGTTTTGCTTCGATAAAAAACATATGTACCTCCCCGATAGTATGAATGAAAGTGAATCATAACGACCTCGCTCATCCAGCCCGAAAATAGTTTAAGGCTCATTTTACCTAATTTCTCGTTGAATTGGTACAGTTACGAATGAAAGAAAGCTTTGTGTACATGAAATACTTTATGGAAAGAAAGAGACGCCCTCCTGGATGTCTAATCATTCTCTATGATCAGTCGGAGGCCGCCCTTCTTAAACCAACTATAGAAGTGAGACACATCTGCTGTATAAAGTTACACCATTTTCAACAAAGCTTGTTCTCCACTCATCCCCGCATAAATACCAAGTTGTTCCGCTTCAAGTGTAACCGATTCAAGTGGCGCTTTTAGCAATTGCTCAATGGTCTTCACACCGACCGCTCGACCCGCAACTATTTTCCGATCTTGTAATTGTGTATTTAGAAGTCCTACATCTAGTGCACCACACATAATGTAACCTTTGTCATTCGAAACCGTTAACAATGTCGTTTTCGGTAAACGAACAGTTACTGCCGTATACGAATAGTCCCCAAGTACAATTGGCTCCATTGAAACCATCTTACCCACCCCTTCCTTCTCTATACATATGGGGGAAGAAGGGAAGATGTTAAAAAATCTTAAGAAAGGGTTAATAAGCGGTGAGCAGTTGACTTTTCTATTTATCAGCTATTTCCCCCCTCTTTCTCTTTCTCTTTCTCTTTCTCTCTTTTCTTCTTTTCTTTCTCTTGCTCCCTTTTTTCTTTCTCTTGCTCCCTTTTCTCCTTTTCTATTCCTTTTTCTTTCTTCTTCTCTTTATCTTTCATCTTTTCTTTCTCTTTTCTCTGCTCTTTCTTTTTTTCTAGTTCCTTTTTCTGCTTCTCAATCAATGGCATACTAAATTCTTTCGTAGGTAATTCACTCATGGATTTAGATAGGATTTGTTGGAAAATAGATGGTGCTGTGAAACTACTAGTCGATGTCAGGTAGTGTTCGGTATCGGTTTTATCATACCCTAACCAAATTGCACCAACGATATCTGGTGTATATCCGATAAACCAATGATCCTTCGATCCATCTGAGCCGGAGAAAGGGAGCTGCGTGGTACCCGTTTTTCCAGCTACCTCTAAACCGGAAATTTGTGCCCTCTTAGCTGTCCCTTGTTCTACAGCACCTTTCAGCATAAAGGTGATTTTCTGTGCAATTTTAGGTTCAGTTACTTGAATAGACTTTTCACTCCATTTTCCAATCACTTTACCTTCTGAATCTTTTATTTCCGTAATGGCATGGGCTTCCATCATTAATCCATCGTTTGGAAAAGCAGAAAAGGCCTGAGCCATTAACAGGGGGGATGTGCCTTGTTGCAAGCCACCTAACGCTAGACCAAGATTTTGATCATTTTTTTCTAATGGTATTCCAAATCGTTCAACACTACGCACACCATTTTCAATCCCAATTTTATGTAACAGCCAGACTGGTGGTATGTTGTAGGAATTTACTAGTGCATCATACATGGTAACTTGTCCACGATATTGTCTATCATAATTTCGGGGTGTATACCCATTTATATTTATTGGTTCATCTGCCAACATATCAGAGATTTCATAGCCTTGCTCCAATGCAGGAGTGTAGACGGCGATAGGTTTTAATGTCGATCCCGGTTGTCTAATTAACTGCGTAGCATTATTAAAACGCCCATACGTATATTCTCCCCTTCCACCAACCAGTGCACTAATTCCACCCGTTTTAGGATTAAGGAAGATTGACCCGCTTTGAATTAGTTGATCTGGCTTACTAGCCGGAAAATTGTTTTCATCCTGATACACTTCTTCAATCGCATCTTGAAGTACAGGATTCAATTCTGTATAAATGTGAAGTCCTCCAGATAGCACTTCATTTTTAGTTAAATGATACTTTTTTACTGCCTCATCAATAATATGGTCAACATAATACGGATATTTTCCTTTATAATCCACATTCGTGTTATCTGTTAACACAATTTTTTGTTCGATTGCCTGATCAAAATCAGTTTGAGTAATATACCCTTCGCTTTTCATTAAAGAAAGTACAATGTTCCGTCGTTTAACTGACTTTTCCATGCTTTTATAAGGCGAAAAGTGTGTCGGAGCCTTTATGATCCCCGCTAATGTAGCAGATTCATTTAATGTTAGTTCGCTTACATCTTTTCCAAAATAGACTTGTGCTGCTCGTTGAACGCCCCATGCTCCTTCACCAAAATAGATTTGATTTAAGTAGCGTTCCATAATTTCATTCTTTGAATAGTCTCTTTCAATTTTTTTTGTTAGAATAACTTCTTTAAACTTACGTGTATAGGTACGTTCTTGGGTTAGGAATACATTTTTCGAAAGCTGTTGAGTGATCGTACTCCCTCCGGCGACAACTTCTCCTTTTAGTAGGTTTTGAGTCAATGCCCGTGCAATGCCAAAGTAATTAATACCGCTATGTTTGTAAAATTGTTGGTCCTCTGTAGAGATAACCGCTTCAATTAGTTCTTTAGGAATTTGTTCAATATGAACTCCCTCTATGTTTGAATTAGAAATTTTACTGGCAACCTCTCCATTTTGATCATAAATAAATGTTGGTCTTGGTTCGGGTTCTTCTAATTTACTCACATCACTTGATGCGATTAGCATATTAACTACTAACAGACCGCATATGACAGCACCAATAATACCGAATAAAAGTTTCTTTAGTAGTTTTCTTGATTTACACCATTTCCTAAATGCTGTAAACCGTTTCTGTTGTTGTCTGTGTTCTAGTCTCCCCAAATGAATGCCACCTTTTTTATTGAAATTAAACAAAACATAATTACATAAACCATCCTAATTCTAATGTCTACCTAAAAGCTTTTAATAAAAATATGCAAAAATAGAGATGGTCACATCATCAATCAATACAAACCTAAATTTTAACACAATAATTATGTCTTCGTTAACAGTATCCTTTTATCCAAAGCGTTTTATGTAATTATCCCTAAATTGTCAGAATAATATTAGTTAGATCGTTTGCCTTTTACTTACAGAACAATCACTTCAAATCCTACGGTTATCCCCTATTACGTAAAAATCATTCAAAATCTAATTACATAATAAAGTGAAACTTTCTTTGGTTTATATCGTAAAATAGTATAGACTAGAAATGAAGGTATGTACTAGTTGTAAAAATCGCATACCTAATCAATGGAGGGTTTAGAAAGTGAAAAAATTATTCGCAGCTTTACTTGTCATCACGCTACTCGTATCACCGATTGGAAACTATGTTTTCAACGACCATCCGACTGCTGAGGCGAAAAAGTACAAATCAGGAAAAAAGAGCTATAATACAACGAATGATAGTAAAACTACTAATTCGAATGTTCAAAAGAAAGAAGATAACTCCTCAACAACAAACAAATCGACAACGACTAAAGACAAAAAAGGTGGTTTTATGTCTGGCGGTCTTATGAAAGGTCTATTTATAGGCGGGTTGGCTGGTTTGCTATTCGGTAGTCTTTTTGCCAACATGGGCATATTGGGATCTATACTTGGCTTCGCCATCAATGCGTTAGCGATCATCTTCTTAGTCGTTATCATACGGAAAATCTTTGTCCTCTTGAAGGCTAAAAAAGAAAGAAGAGATTATTAATCCATGGAGAGATTAATCCTTTCTGAGCAAAATATTATTAATGCAATCTGTTTTTATCATGCTCGCAAAAAATATGTCATACCTGAACAAGTGGAAGTAGAGCTTTTCTACGACGATGAAGAAGAGCAAGGTTTTTCTGCAGAAGCCTCGGTAAATGGACAGCAACAGGTGTTCATGACGCCCGACCTGATTGCAGCACTGCGTCTATGGATTGATGAATTTTTGAACAGAGATCCCTTCGCAGCAAGGATTGAATTACTGTTTGATAATGATGAAGGAATTACCGCGGCAATTTATTAAGCCCATTCATACAGAGAAAAGCAGCCATTCACTTATATGGCTGCTTTTCTTTATAACTGTATACAATTATGTGGACATGTCACCCGACATCCTTATTCGGCGATACCAGGGCATATCTTTCCCATCTTCTGCTTTTCCATCTAAAGTACATTATGACTGCTCGTGTCCATTCATCTGCCGCAATGGCTAGCCATACACCGACGAGCCCCATGTTTAATTCAAACACTAAAAAGTAGCCTAATGGCAAACTCATAGCAACCATCGAAAAAGCCCCAATAATGACCGGATATTTTGCATCTCCAGCTGCACGTAATGAGGAAATAACAATAATATTAATCGTACGCCCTGTCTCAAGTAAAATACTTAGCAATAAAACAGAAGCCCCTATATTAATAATGTCCTCATTGTCTGTAAATAGCCCCATTAATGGATAGCGGAATAGGATCACGAGTGTTACCATAGACACCGTGAATAGTAGTGCCCATTTGACACTTGACCAAACGCTTGTATACGCCTGATCTTTCTCATTCCCACCAACAAACCGTCCAACAATAATCGCGGTCCCCATACCGATCGCAATAGCGAACAAATATGTAAACATAGAAATATTCACCGCGTACTGCCTAGCAGCTAATGATTCTGCGCCTAAGTACGTTACATAATACAAAAAGACAATTTGACAACCTTGATACATGACTTGCTCAAACGCAGAAGGAATACCAATCTGTAATATTTTTCGAATGTATTCCTTGGACAATGTTATATAATAACGCCACTCAACTCGGTACTCCATCACCCGATAAAGCAACCAAAAGAACACAAGTAACGCTAGAAAACGGCTAACAACAGAAGAAATGGCCGCCCCCTGCACACCTAATTCTGGAAATCCAAATTTCCCGAAAATCAGTGCATAGTTACCCACTACGTGAAAAATATTCATACCTAATGACACAAACATCGTTTGTTTCGTAAAGCCATGCACACGAATAATAGCTGACAATGAGTTGATGATGGCTTGTAAGAAAATTGCTCCACCAACGATGACTAAATACTTTGAAGCATGTTCTAACACATCGCCTTGTAAATTCATCGCGATCATCATATGCCTTGAGAACATGATAAAAATAACACTCATGAGAAGCCCAACAATTAAATTCAACGTAACCGCTAATGCAGAAATCTTTGAGGCTTCGAGATACCTTTTCGATCCAAGATATTGTGCGACAACAATCGCCGCCCCGTTCCCAACAACTTCAAGGATTAGAATAGCAATGTGCACATACTGATTGGCTGCCCCTACACCCGACACGGCATCATCTGATAATGCACTCAACATGAAAGTGTCTGCTATACCCATTAACATAAAAAGAAAAACTTCTAAAAAAATAGGCCAAGTAAGATGAAATAAATTTAGTTGCTTCATGGAACTTTTTTTCGTGTTGGTTTCTGTCATTAAAATACCTTCTTTTCTATATCCAGTTTCAAACAAGACATAGTTTACCATAGTTTTTGAATACAAACTATATTGAATATACTTAAAACGCTTTCATTTTATTATAAAAAAAATCAGCATCCTCTTCTATGATGAAGTAGGTGCCGATTTATGATACTTAAACAAAATACATACCCTCTGTATATGGCAATGGAATCGGAAAAATCGTTTGTAGCTCTTCATCCAAGTTTTCCCCCTGTGGATCAAACAATAGTCTCACTAAATCTTCTAGCGTCAGTACTATTTTTGATTCATGATTATAATGAAGAATTACATGATGGTCATCCACTTGTTCGACGGAGAGACTGTGGGCTAATGCAGGATTTCTCGCGCATAAATAAGGCTTCAACTGTTCAATCAGTCTTACTGCATTCACAATATGAATGGTTCCAGCATTCTGTAGCTCCTCACATGGATACTCGCTTACTTCTTCGAAGAATTTCTCATGCCATGGAATCGTCAGTTTGATTTCTTTCACAGGATTAGCTTCTAACATGTTTTGTAAAATTCCATAAACTGCTTTAGAATTACCGCCCCACTCGATTACAATCGCATGGTCTTTTGTACTAGCCGGGGTAGGCATAGCAATCACCGCATACCCTTCTACCACACCATTACAGGCTACATATAACGCCTGATCCATCTTAAATATACTCGAATAGCCCCCAGCCTTTATCAGGACCTGCCATTCCCAAATACTACTATCAAACCGAACATTCGTTGCTCGCCTAAGACAATCTATCTGAAGAATATCACTTGGCTGACCCTTGCGTACTTCTCCTTCATACTCCCCTTTATGTTCACTCGTTTTACCAATTGTATAGGCATAGGTTTTGCCAAACCGATAACATTGATTTCGTAAATACATGCCACGATCACCAGAGACAAGTATTAATGATGCAGTCGCTTCATCGACATTGTGATAAATTTCTTGTAAAATCATTGTCGATATGCCTTGTTGTCGATAGGCTTCATGCGTACAAACAGATCCTAGTGAAAAAACAGATAACGTAGCTTCACCAACCCGAATGGTTCCAGGCACTAGTCCGATAAAGCTCACTAATTTTTCTCCATCAAAAGCACCATAAGATTGCTTAAGCACCGTTGAAAAAACATGCGGGAATGCCTGCCCCATTGAGAGATGTCCTTCTTCACGAAATGTATCATCAGCTAAGCGAATTGCTTGTTCAAATTCCTTTGCTTCCAGTCGTCGAATTTCCATTCTACACAGCCTTTTCAAGTAATGTTTTTTAAATAAACCCCATACTTTTTCCACGGATTAAAATCTAGCTTTTGATAGAAGTCTACCAAAATGGTCCAATCAATAATGATTGTTTCGATATGTCGTCGTTGTAGATAAACCATTGCCGCTTGAACAATGGCTAAACCATAGCCTTGCTTTTGTTGCTCTGGATCGATGCCTAATGGTCCGATTCCGCCAACTTCCTGTCCAAATAGAGGGCTCCAATAGACATTTTGTGCAATGAACGGTGATTGACTGTCATTTATTCTACAAAAACCAATAATGCGACCTTCCTTTTTAGCAACGACAAATTCCCGCCCATCCCCAGCCATTTCAAAGTATTTCATCGTTTCATAGACCCATCTTCCTGGAAAACATTTTACTAGAAATGAAATCAGATCCGCTTCTTCCTCTTTTTTTAGGATTGAAAATGTGACTGACTCATCCTCGGGTAAGTCATATTTTTTATCCAAATGATTAAGTAAGTCGTAGGTGTCTATTCTTTTGTCATAGCCATGTTTTTCTACCCATTTTTGTGTCGCCTGATATTGATCCGGTATACCTGAGAAATAGTGAAAAGGATCTCCGGCCAATTGCACTTCCTCAATACCATTACCCTGTAAATCTGCTTCTGCACGTTTAAGTAGCTTTGTTCCAATCCCTTTTCCACGATGAGCACTGTCTACTAACAGCACTTGGATCCAGCCTCTTTTAGGATCCATCTGCACACCTATTTTTTCTTGCCATCGTTTAGTAACGACAAATCCAATCACATAGTCCTGATCGTCTACTGCCATATATGAACTGTTATTGGAAACGTTAACATCATCAAAACTATTTTGCTGAAACAATTCTTCACGCATCGGAAAATCAACGGCCAGTTCTTTATTCCATAACGCTACTAACTCATCTAAGCGATTTCGATTCCATGCTATCAATTTCATCTTTGACCCTCCTATCGTTATTCTTTCCCAAACGTTGCTGCCATTCGCTTAATCGGATCGTCTTGTCGATCAGCGCCCCACTCGACAACTTGGTTTGCCTTTAACAACTCTTTCTTCAATTCTTCGTACTTGACGTCTTGAACTGTAGTTTTATGTTTATAGGCAAGAGCTGCCGCCGCCGCGGCTGACTGACCGAGAATCATAAATACCGGTTCCATTCGAATCGAACCATAAGCAATATGTGAACAGGATAGACAAACTGGGACTAGTAGATTTGTACATTCCTCAGCCTTTGGTCGAATCGAGCGATATGAAATCTCATAAGGACCAATGGCTACCTGAACGTCTCCCTCATTTACGCATCTGCCATCAATGACTACACGCCTGCAATTATGTGAATCCATATGAAACGATGCTAAACCAATTGAGTCTTTTACGAAGGTCTGTTGCAGGCAATTGCGATCTGTCATGACATAATCAGAAATCATTCTCCGTCCTTCACGAATATAGAGCTGATGTGGCCAGTGCCCTGTCTCCTCAAACTCATCTTTCGGTAAGCCCCAGGTAGCCATCTCCTCACGTATAGCATCTGGAACACGTGCATCATTCGCTAAAAAGTACAACATACCGAGATCATAGTTTAGATGGTCTTGAAAGATTTCCTCACGTCTTTCATAACTACCTTCCGGCCAATCATAATTCCTCCCCAAATTATCGGTCGAAATGGCACCATAATTATTTAAATCTGATTTTCCGTTTGGCAGCATTGTATGAAGGTTCATTGCATCCCAAACACCCGCATGAATATAGCGTAGTAACAGTTGATATCGTTCTGCATCATACTGTGGTGGCTTTGGGAAAGGAACACGAATTTCTTTTTCCTGTGTCAAGCAAATCCTGAAATTATATGCCTGAATCCGACGATCTCCTTGCCCTTGATAGCCCAATTGTTTAGGATTATCCTCTGTAATTCCAGGTAATAGTCCGCTAGCTGGCTGCCCTTCAACAACATAAGGATCTATCCACTTCTCGAATTTATGATGAGGCGCACCAAACTGAATCCCATTATAAATTTCTTGATACGTTACATTCGACTCCCGCCCCACAAAATAGCTAACATCAGATTTAGCTAATAAATCACCTTCGTAACTACAATCCAAAAAGAACTTTCCTTTATAACGATTGCCATCTTCCACTCGAATTTCTATTATCTCCCCCTCTTCTTTGACAACTTCCGCTAAATGCTGGTTAAGATAAACAGGAATATTATAGTCTTTCATCCATTGATTAAACACATGCTGGGCCGCCTTCGGTTCGAATGTACATTGTTTTTCTTTTTTGTAGTATTTCGCAATTTCTTGATAAAATTCTTTAGAAAGTCCACCAACCGCATCTTCTGCACCAAGATCCGTAGCACCCAATCCACTCGCTGTCATCCCACCGATATGATGACTGAACTCAACGATTGCAACTGTTAGACCCATTCTTGTTGCTTGAATAGCTGCTGTGATTCCGGCAGGTGTCCCCCCGTAAATGATAAGATTTTTTTCAATAATGATGGCGTTTTCCAGCTTTTCCGTTGGTATATAATAATGTAATTGACTAAAACCCATTCTCGAAACCTCCCTTTAAAGCCCATTCAGTACTAGAGTTTTTAACAATCTTTTTTAGATAATAAAAGTAAATCCACATCATTTCTTGCGCCGCACATACAAGATCATGTTCCTTCATTTGAATTTCTAATAAAGGCTCAATTCCTGCTAATTCCCATTTGTTCAAGCGTTCATAAACTGTGTCCAAAAATGTACATATCACTTTGGCATGCACTGATTCTTGTATTTTTTCAGGATCGATAACTCTAGCCGGAAATAATTGCGCATTCCATTTGGTATGAAGAGAAACAAGTCTCTCTAGTTCTAAAATCATCTCGTAGAACGCCACATTATGATCATTGAATATTGCGAAATATTCTTCCGCAATTACTTCATACTCTTCTCCCCAGGAAATCCTGGTGTACATATAATTATTCAAATGATGAATCCATTTCCAAGGGTAGTTAACCATTCGATCAGGTTGTTTTGGATGCGGTGGAACAATCAAATTTAACACGCCGTTAATAGGCAACTGTTTATAATCATGTAAATCCTGCTGAATTCTCATAAGGAGCGGAGGAAAAAGTTCCGATAACATGAAATGATCGCTGTAATACTCAATAACAGTCAGTGACTTCCTCTTTTTTTCAGTTTCCTTGCTCCAGTCCTGTAACGCTACGTAAGCCCTTTCTTGTCGAGGTTCTTTTCCATCAATTGCCGATGAATAATCTCTTCCCCAATAAGCATACAAAACATCGACTTGGTCGGAGGCCTTGGTTTGATTTTCCCTTTCTAACATGTTCCAAGACAGACCGGCATTGTAGACAATATATTCTACCTCTACAGCTAGCTCTTCCTTATGAAGCGCTGACTTCAATTTTTCTGTGAATCGAATATAAGTTGGTAAAAATCCGCTGGCATTTTTCTCATCAATTCCGATGTCTTCTGGCCACAATGAGATTCTAGTAATTACTTTATTCTCCAAACAGATTGCAACAATTTTATCGATGACTTTTTCTTGAAGGTATGTATTTTCAGCAAAAAACTTTAGTTTTTCGTCTTTCTTTAGCATGTCACCATTCGTGTCTTTTTGGATCTCCTTAAGCAAGTAACTTAAACTATGCCCACCTAAAGTGACATGAACACCCCGTTTTCGCAAGGCAGGGGTCACATACGATTTTATGTCATCCCATAAGAAAAACGTAAAGAAATACTCGTTCTGGCCATTTTTAACGCCCCAATCAATGAGGGATAGGATGTAATCCGGATCATTAATCGTTTCAATAATATTACCGCGCCTAGCAAACAATGGCTCGTGCACATTTAGTTTATCTGTCATAGGAGACTTCGGTTTAACGATTGTCTCTTTGTCTAGCTGAATCCACTGATAGCCAAATCGCTGTCTACAATACATATAAACCCCATATAGAATTGAACGGACCTCATTCCCAATGATCCACAGATCTTTGTCTGATCTAACAAATGCAAAACCATCATCATTTACCGTGATTGTTTTTTTCATATCTACCGATGCATGGTAGCCATTGGTTGTTATCAATATGATTCTATTATGATTTTCAGTGGTTTCAGTGTAAGCAACTTGATCACCAATCTTACTTTCACATCCAGCTGCTCTCATTAACCTTGTTAATTCTTCTACGGCAAACAAAATGGTTTCGTGAGTATCCCAATAAATAATTTTATCTATGATGATCAACGCCTTTCTTGATTCAACAATAAAAGGACACATATTCGTGCCCTATCGACTTACAGTTCAATAACCTTTTGCAATTCATTTGACTCATACGCTGCCAATGAAACTTCCAATGATTTCAGCCCATCATAGCCGGTGATAGATGGTTCTCTTCCTTCTTTTACACAATGAACAAAGTCTTTGATTAATCCAAAGTCCATATCATTGCCATAAAAGACATGTTCCAATGATTTCTCCCCACTGACGAACATTCTGAAGTATTCACTAAAAGCATCGACTTTCACTGTTTGTTTCGTCCCAATCACTTCGATTGTTGCATCACCCCATGTTGGGTATTGTGCAAAACGAGACCAACTTGCATCATGTGAAGCGATAACCCCATTTGCAAATTCCAATGTGAGAATACCTGCATCATCAATCGCTATATTATGAAAATAGGAATCGACAATGGCCTTGACCTCTGTTACTTCTTCCTGTAAATACCAACGCATTATATCAACCATATGTACGGTATGATCTAATACAGCCCCGCCACCTGATTGTTGTTCATCAATGAACCAACCACCGGGATTTTGCCCACGATTTGTCGTCCGAAATGCGACAATATCCCCTAGTTCACCTTTATCAATCATTCCTTTTAACTGTTGAATCGGTGAGCTGAAGCGCACTGGATACGCAATTTGCAAAATAACACTTTGTTCTTGGCAGACTTGAATCATTTCTTGGGCGTCTGCCAAATTAGTAGCAATCGGCTTCTCACATAAAATATGCTTCTTAGCCTTCGCAGCCTGAATAACCAGTTCTTTATGGCAATTGTTTTCACTACAAATAATGACCGCATCCATATCTAATGCTAGAAATGCTGCTTGATCACTGTAATGAACCGTCTCATATCGGTTTGCAACCTCCTGTCCTCTTTCTTCATTGTCATCAAAAATTCCGACTAACTCAACGTCAGGTAATTTCTTCAGACTATCCGCATAACTATATGCATGCATATGCGCAAAACTCATTATGCCAATCTTCAAACAGGAGCACCTCCATTGATAAGCTTGCTATAATCATTCAATTGAACAATGAGCTCCTGGTTTACTTTTCGTGCAGATGCTAAAATAGCATCGACCGAGTAGCGTAGTTGAAAAGTTGACTGGATTGGCTTCATTTGCTCACTATCAAATTCAAGTATCTGTAGAATACCACTCCATTCAAGCTCAATCTTCTCTTGATCCGCTACTGTATATTCAATATGAGCCATCGTTCCACCACCAAAATTTATCATAATAATGGTATGTGATGGTGTTACAGATAGATTGGTCTGTTTTACTTGAACATCCTGAGGCTTGCCTAGCAAGGAAGACAAAACATATAAATCACCTGCAAGCAATGATCGTTTTCCACCATGCTTAACGATTCGCCTAAATCGAAGAACCCCTTTAGGTTTCTGTTCTTTCCCGATAACTTCTTTTACTTTTTGATAAAATGGATAGCTTTCTAAATCAAAATACACATACTGTCCCATATGCTGATGAGCAGCTGTTAACGCAAAAGCGGGTATATATACTTCATGGTCACTACTTTCTAGCACTTTCATCTGTTCCTCTGAAGTCGCTAACACATATGTAATCCCATCGCTTGCCGCATTTTTCAGTTGGTCAACAGACTCTATTACGCGTACATTTTCTAATGTACTCCGAATGTCTATCTTCTCTAGGCTAGCAATTATAATTTTCGTCATTACGTCAATCCCCCTATTCCAATAGGTTTCTTAAACGATGAATAGCTACTTCATTTGCCTTTTTCGCATCATCGTGACCTTCGTACTCAATTGATAACCAACCATCATAGTGTATGCCTACTAATCCGCCTACAATGTAAGCTAGGTCGACTTCACCATCTCCAGGAATCACGTCAATTAATTCCAATCCTTCTGTTGAACGGAATCCACGTAGGAGCTCCTCTCCCACTTTTTCACGAAAATCTTTAAAATGAACATGAACGATGTCATTTTTCAACACCTCAAATGCAACTGTCGGCTTTTCATGAACAAGCAAAAAATTCCCTGAATCAAATGTTGATCTTACGTATGGACTATTCACTATTTTTATAATCTCGCTTACTTGCTGACTTTTACCCGCTAATAAACCATGATTTTCAATCGCCAAATAGACTTGCTCTTGTTCAGCTACTGCTGCACATTGTTTTAGACTTTCGATAATCCAAGCCGCCCCTTTTTCATATGTTACATCGCCATGGATATCACCACAAAATACGCGGACAATATTCGTTCCCAATTTTTTTGCCACTTCAATGCCGTTCAGAACCTTGTTGACTTCTTCCGCACGTTCTTCACGAGATTCTTTTACAAAATCATTTGTGACATCGTATGCCGACACTTGTAAGTTATAGCTTTTCAACGCTGTTCGTACTTGCTCGATTTCTTGCTCTTTATCTTCTTTATTGGCCCAATAGAAATCGAGCAGTTCCACCCCATCTAATGAGATGCGATTTGCATAGTCAATAAAATCGACAATTGACCAGTTTTCTTTTTTTATAGTAGAGGCAAGACTATACATACTTACACTAATTTTCATAAGGTACCCCCGGATTCATAAAATTCTTTTGGCCATTCTAATTCAAAGCCATCTGCCCGTAGCTGGTCTTGAAACGCTGTTAACAGCTGTTTATTTTCACGAACTAATTTAGGGTCCACCTTATTTTTTATACAAAAAGCAACTAGAGCCCCGCATGCTTCACCGATATTCCATTCCGTTGGATGAAGGCGATAACAACCATTTGTGATATGTGTGGTTCCAATATTTTTACAGCCAGCTAACAGGTTATTTGTATCTTTTGGAATCAGCGCACCTAATGGAATATGGAATGGTAATGCTTCTATATCCAAATAAGTTCTTCCTGCCATGCTTGGATGTAAATCGATACTATATGAACCTATCCCTATCCGATCTTCATACATTTTCCCCGTTTTCCCTTCATTAAAATGAGGGGAAACATCCTGTTCTACGATTGTATATTCCGCCTTTATCCGTCTGGATTCCCTAATATAGGGAGCTTTTGCTAGCCCATCTTCAGTTGCAAAGAGATCTTTACGAAGCTTCAATCCTGGATATCCGATGCCACCTTCAGGCCGAGGTGCTTCGGTTTGTAGCCAATAAAGAAGTGACAAACTTAACTGCTTTGCTTGGTAGCTATTTTTCTCTTTTTCAGCTACTGAGACATCATAAATGTTCCCTAAGAAATAATCACTTTGCGGCCAATTCATGAGACTGACATCGCCTGCATTTACCGCTGTATACCATTGTTGCTGGTCAAAAATTCGTCGGTATTCCCATAACGGAAAACCTGTCTCTTGACGAAAAAGCGTGTATTCTCTTTTCTCCTTCGTAATCGGATGTGGCGCAAAAAAGCTTAAATACTTATCTGGCCATATATCCGGTTGGAATTTTTTCCAAAAAGGGTACATCTCAGGCTCCGGAATCGAGTGGTCTTCCCCATGCCGATATTCCATCCCAAGTACATAGGTGAATGCTTGAATATCATTAGGATCCGCGATTTCCAATGCATGCGGTTCATTTGTATCCACTTTTGCTTCCGCCCCTGTTACATATTCCACATCCGCTAATGGTAAAAGATCTCCAGTTTCTGTTGCATCGATGAAATAGGACGCAGTAACCGTTTCCTCTTTTCCTGTCACTGAATTCTTATAGGTGACACTATTTAACGTCCTGTCACTCTTTTTAATTGAAGTAGCCGAGGTGTTTAATTTGATCGTCAGCTGCCCTGTTAAGGCATACGGCATGAGCATTTCTTCTAATACATGTAGGCTCACCCTTGGATCATGACAAATGCTGCTAACCAAACCATTCCCCGGATTACACAGGGTTGTCGTCATCTTTACATCCATTATGCGTAAATACGTTTCCCGGACTTTCTGACGGTACTCCTGATACCTCCGTGTTGAACCACAGGCTTCAATCCATGGATGCTCATCAGGTGGTACACCTTGTGAAGTAACTTGACCACCAATCCAGTCGGTTTCTTCAGTAAGCAATACATGTAGACCCTTAGCACATGCCGATAATGCGGCCGCACACCCGCCAAGACCACCACCGATAATGACAACATCCTTATCCACCATGTCCATTTACAAATAAACCTCTTTACCTGTTTTTGCAGATTCGTAGACGGCATTCAACATTTTCATGACTTGCACACCGTCTGCAACAGGTGCAATCGTTTCTTTTCCTTCTATACAGCAGTCCACGAAGTGGTTGATTTCATTTCTAAAGGCTCCTTCAAAATCAAAGCTAAGACTATCAATTTGTGGGGTTATATTTAAAATCGTATTGTTTTTTTCAGTCACCATTGCTAATTCCGGTTCGATTTCAGCGCCACCTTTTTCACCAAATAATTTAACGGATAACTCATCTTTTTTCGCATGAAGTGTAAAACTAACATCCACATACAAAGATGCACCATTGTCGAACCGAATGAGAGCATTTGCTAAATCCTCTACATTATTGACTGTTGGATTATAGTCAGCTGCCTGATAGAAGGATAAGCATTCAATATGACTGCGATTGCCGAGCTTTGAATACGTATTTCCGCTAACAGAGACAGGACGCGGTTTCCCCATCAAATACCAACTAATATCAATCATATGCACCCCTAAATCAATGAGAGGTCCTCCACCCGATTTAGATTTATCACTAAACCAGCCTCCTGGATTACCCAGTCTTCTTAAACAAGAAGCCTTGGCATAATAGATTTCACCAAATTCATCTTGGTCGATAAATTCCTTGAGAATTTTTGTATTATCCCCATGACGTCTGACAAAACCGACCTGTAATAACTTCCCTGATTTCTCAACTGCCGCTTGGACAGCTAATGCTTGATCGACAGTCATACTTAATGGTTTCTCTACTAAAACATGCTTTCCTGCTTCTAATGCCGCAATAGCAATCTCTGCATGGGTATTGTTCCAAGTACAAATACTCACTGCATCTATGTCCTCATTCTTCAACAGTTCTTCATAACTGCTATACAGCACTGTGACACCATAGCACTCACCCGCCTCGGCTAGTCGTTGCTCATTGCTATCACATAGCGCAAGCAATTTCACACCGACATTTTTCAAATAGGGCTTAATGTGAAACTCCGATATAGATCCTCCACCGATAACGCCAACTTTCAACATCTGTAACACTCCCTTCTATATGATAGATACCATACGTGTATAGGTTGATTTCAATTACGAATTAATAGTTAATAATTTTCGTCAAGGACGTTGACTTCGTATTGATCAACCCGTCATAAGCGGCCGGCGCATCATAAAAATCAACTTCATCAGTTAAAAATGATTGGACATTGATCCGTTTGTCATTAACTAAACGTAAATATTCCGCTACATTTCTTCCCTCTGTCCAGCGTACATAGCCATATGGATAATCGATTGCTTGCCTCTCATACACGGGGTCATAGCGCCCGGGACCACCCGCTCGTGATATCAAAATTTGCGCTTCCTTAGTAAACAGTAAATCCCTTGGGAAGTCTGGTTCTATATCACCGACAATCACCACTTTCCCCTGAGGTCGAATCCATATTAAACTTTGATGCGTCAATGTTGAACGTTTACCACCTGCACACAATAGAACTGCATCCGCCCCTCGATTGTTCGTGCATTTTGCTATTTCGCTTTCCATCTCTGAAATCGTAGAAAACGAACGAATATGTTCGTCCTTCTGTAGCATTGTTACTCGTGCTGAATCAATATCAAAAGCCACCACATTATAGGCAGCGGCATTAGCTATTTTTGCAATCATTTGACCCAGTAAGCCTAGTCCAACGATCACCACCGTCTCCCCAAACTCAAGTTTGGCGACCCTTAGTGCATGAATCGCAATCGCGCCTATACCTGCTAACGCAGCTTCCTTGGGCTCTACGCCAGCAGGAACTTTTGCACATAACGTAGTTGGCACTACTAGATATTTTGAGTGTCCGACATAAGGGGCACCGTAACAAGCAACGAGATCGCCTTGTAAATAATCATCAACGCCTTCACCACACTCCATCACAACTCCGACTGCACTGTAGCCTAAAGTGATTTCTCGATCATCACTTATTCTAATCAGGCTTAGTTCAGTCCCAGGCGAAATGGCCGAATGAAGGTTCTTTATGAGTAGAGAAGATGGTCTAATTGCTGGTTTTTCCGATTCTATAATATGGACTTTTTGACCGCTTGCCACAATGGTTTTCAAATCACTCACTCCTTACTTACTGAACCATTTGGCTAAGTTTTTTTTGACAAATGCATCATCGTGCAAATGAGGATATTCAGCATAGACACGATCGATTTCTTCCATTTGATTTGGGCTTAATGTTTCCTTATCAAGTAAACACCAGCGTCCCTTCAAAAGTCCTTGTCTTGCTAATACCTCATTAATACCTGCGATGCTGCCTTTGAATTGATTATTCGAATCAAAAAATGCAGCGTTGGCATCCGTTATTTCTTGCCCCAATGTTAAGAGTTCACATGGAATTTGACCGGCGGTTCGAGCGTCTTTTATTTGATTAAAGATATCCACTGTTTTTTTTGTCCATACGGACCAATGCCCAAGTAATCCACCAACAATTTGTTTCTCAACCTTTTCACCGTTTACGTTTATACGATAGGTCGTTAGCAAATCACTCACAATATTGTCATCATTTCCCGTATAGATAGCAATCTCTTCGTTTCTTGATGAATGGCAAACCGCCCGAACCACATCAAGCGTTTGATAGCGGTTGAAAGGTGCGACTTTAATCCCATGGACATTTGGCATATCCGCAAGCTGTCTCCAAAAATCATAAGATAGCTTGCGCCCCCCTACAGCTGGCTGCAAGTAAAAACCTATTACTGGAATTATCTCAGCCACTTTTTTAGTCCGAGTCAGCAATTCTTGCTCGGAGGCATTTTGCAAACCTCCCATACTCAACAACCCGAAGTCGTAGCCAACCGCTTTGATAAATTTCGCCTCTTTGATCGCCTGTTCAGTAGGTCCACTAATCCCACCAATTTTGATAAATGAATCACCAACTTGTGCTTTCTCCATCTCCTCTATCGCAAGGGTTAATACCTTTTCAAATAAGTTAAACTCTGGATCACGAATTTCAAACTGAGTTGTATGGACACCGACAGCAATTCCACCCACTCCAGCATCTATATAATAGCGAGTCAGTGCACGCTGACTTGCTTCATCCAACTGTCGAGTTTCTGTTAACGCAAGTGGATGTGCTGGAATAACTACTCCCTCATGTAATTGTTTTTTCACAGTAGGATTCAACATTTAAAATGCCCCTTTACGCTCTTGGAAATGAGTTGGTTTATTATACGTTTCACCATCATGGATTAACCAATCTGCCGTCATATCAATCATTTGTTGTAGGGTTACTTTTGGATAGTCGAATAATTGATGCGCTTTGGAAGCATTATTTAATAATGCTGTCGGTTGTTCTTCATTGACAAATAGTGGTTTCTTATCAAATCGCAACCCGAATTCCTCAGCCAACCAACGGACTGAAATGGTTTCTGGTCCAGTGACATTTACGATTTTTGGCGGCGTTGCACAGTATAGTAATGATCGCACGGCGTATTCGTTCGCATCACCTTGCCAAATAACGTTTACGCTTCCCATTGTGAGATCAATAGCTTTCCCTTCTAACACATGTCGAGCGATTTCTAATAACACCCCGTACCTCATATCGATTGCATAATTGAGTCGGAATAGCACCATAGGGGTGTCATTGGTACGCGAGAAATTTGTCAGGACACGCTCTCTTCCCAAGCAAGACTGTGCATACTCGCCGATTGGACTCGGTGCTGTCTCTTCTGAACAATTGCCACTCACCACATTTGTTAGTGGATAGATATTCCCTGAAGAAAATGCAACAATTCGAGATTTTTTAAACTTATCTGCGATTCGCCCAGGTACATAAGCATTCATCGCCCAAGTAAAATGTTCATTGCCAGCAGTTCCAAATTTATTGCCTGCCATAAAAATTATATTTTTAACATCCGGTAGTGATTGCAGTTGTTCATCGTTTAATAAATCAACAGCAATGGTTTCGATGCCAAAGTCCTCCAACTCTTTTTGTAAACTTCCAGAAGAAAATCGAGAAACCCCAATCACCTTTTTATCTAAACCGGCTAGATCAATCGCTCGTTTCGTCATCTTCGCTAATGTGGGCCCCATTTTCCCACCAACACCTAAAATTAAAATATCGCCATCTAGCAACCTTAAATCATCGATTAGTTCCGAAGATGGTTTTGTCATAAATTCCTCAAGCTCTGTAAGTGTCTTCATTTCCTCACTCCTATTTGTTTTTATACAGAAAATATTATCAGATATTTCCAAACTATCATTCATTCACATTGTATGTAGAGTGCCATTAAAAGACAAGTCTTAATTAGGTCTTTTAATCAAGGAAGACGCTTATCTTTATTCAACGTTATCATTCCACACTTTTGACAGAGTTATCAGAAGAAAGTATGATGGACAAAATAACAGATTAAAAGACATTGATAAGGAGGTAACTGTTTATGTTAAAAACAAATAAAATGCAAGGTAATTCAGATATCAACATCGGGATTATTGGACCAAAAGTGCTTATTGATCAAACACGGCAAACATTGAAAGCTTTTCCCAATTTCAAGCCGTTTTTTCAAGTTATCGAGTCAAGCAGTCTACTACCAGATATTACAAAAAAAATAATGAATGATGTAGAAGTATTAATGTTCACTGAATATCACTCGTACTATAGCGTTCAACAAGTCCTAGATTTCACTATCCCGGTGCATCATATGCCATTAATGGGCACTGGACTTTACAGATCTTTATTTATTATTAAAAATAGACACAGTTTAAAATGCCTATCCATTGATACAGTTGAAGAGAAGTATGTCGAACAAATTTTATCCGAGCTTGAAGAAGATAACTATGAACTCCTTGTCTCTAAAAACCCCTCACAAAATACCATCATCGAGGATGTTGTACAATTCCATCTACACAACTTCCAACAACATAATGCCATTGCACTTACCGGGATACAGGATGTCGCTAACCGATTATCCGAACTCGATATTCCTCATGAATGGGTAACACCGACTCAGCAAGACATGATTGTTTCATTGGAACGGGCCCTACTAGCAACGAACACACGAAGAAACAAAGAATCGCAAATTGTCTTCGGCTTAATCGATATCGATAATTTTAAAGGCGTAACGGAAAAGTATTCTTCCGAACATGATGTTCAATTATTAAAATTAAACATTCAACAAATGCTTCTCGATTACATTAAATTGCTGGATGGTCATCTCATCAATTCAGGCGGTGAAGAATATTCATTCATTACGACTCGCGGCATTTTTGAACGCGAAACCAGGGGCTATAAATTCATCCCTTTACTCCAAGATGTCAAAAGTGAACTTGGCATTACGATTAGTCTAGGTGTTGGCTTTGGCCGTACCGCTGCGGAAGCAGGCAATCATGCACGACTAGCCCTTCGCCAATCAAAAGATTCAGGCGGCAATGTGTGCTATATTGTTCGGGAAGACCGCAGTGTGTTAGGTCCCGTCGATATAGCGACACATACACAATATGAAAGATACAATTTAGCGATTACTGATCCCCATCTGTTAGATAAAGCCGAAAAAGCAGGAATGTCCGCATCCTACATGACAAAATTAATGGCGCGTGTATCTAGGCATAAAAAAATTGATTATACAGCGCAAGAATTAGCTTCAACACTCAACGTCACCATTAGAAGCGCCAACCGGATTCTATTAAAATGGATGGATGCTGAACTGGTTGATATTATTGGCGAAGAAAAAGTAACTCATAAAGGAAGACCACGGCGTATTTATCGCCTCAGTTTCATTGAAGAGGAGCTCATGTCATAAACACTGCAACGCGCCGATGGGAATACAGTTATTTTTTCCTATCGGCATTTAGCTAGAGATTGATCGTTTTCCCATCACGGCTACTTTCATTAGCTGCCTCAATGAAACGAATCACTTCTTTCGTCTCACTTACAGAGACCCTAGAACTTCCATCTCGAAAAAAAACCACTATCTGCTCCAATAAACTAGCATAATAAGGTTTTCGATCTGCATCAATGTTGATATAATCGCTACCTTGCTCAAAGTGAATCACAGCGCCAAACTGCGTATTCCCTTTCCGATTACCTCTAATCGTCCCTAGACGCCCATCCTTCCAAACAGCTGTTATAACATCGTGTTCATCGTTTGATAAGGTGGTGACTGACTTTGCACCTTGACCAAGAATCGTAAACAGCATTTCAATCGTATGAATGCCATACCAAAAGAAACCTGGTTGCGTTTCTTGTAAATCCATTGGACCAAAACAGTCTGCCCCTATCACCTTCCCTTTCTTCGTATTTTGCAAGGCAGTCGTTAAACTTTCGGCATAACGAAGCGCAGATGTACTCATAATGGGTGTCTGATAATGCTTAGATAACTGAATCATCTCGCCCGCTACTTTTACACTCAGACAGAAAGGTTTATCGATAAAGACAGGTTTTTTGTATGCAATAATCTTACGTAATTGCTCACGATGAATTGCCCCATCTGCCGATTCTAATAAGATTGCGTCACTCTCCTCAGCTACTTGCTCAATAGAGTCAACGATTTTCACATTATAGTTATTTCTAAGTTTCCTCGTATAGTCCTCGACACGTGAAATACTAAGCTCAAAATCAGGTGATCCGCCTGGAAAAGCTACAACAACCTTTCCACCTGGCACATGATAGGCTTCATTTGAATTATTTAATAGGTTAGTAAAAGCAAATGCGTGCGACGAATCGAGTCCTATCATACCGATTTTCAGACCCCACCACTCCTTTAATATTGGCTGTTATTATTTCATACCAGACATCTGGATTCCCTCCGTAAAATAGCGTTGGAAGAACAAGAATATGAGAAAAGTCGGGATGAATGACACTGCGGAACCTGCCATCTCCACACCAAAATTGCCTTCCTTCCCAAGCATTGACGCTAAACCAAGAGTGATTGGAAACATTTTCTCTTGCGTTAAATAGATTAATGGCTGAAATAAATCATTCCAGTTTGAAATAAATGAGAATGTGCCGACCGTTGCAACAACCGGAACGGCAAGTGGTAAAATAACCTTGAAAAAGATTTGAATATCATTTGCACCATCGATATAAGCGGCTTCCTCTAAATCATTTGGTATACTTTGTAAAAATTGACGCACTAAAAATACGCCCATAATTCCCCATAATTCAGGAACGATCAATGCCCAATATGTATTGATCCAACCGAAATCAGAGAACATAATATATTTCGGAATGATCAAAAGCTGTTGTGGAATCATGATGACCGCCATAAAAATCCAAAATATAGTTTCTCTTCCCATAAATTTTTTCTTCGCAAAAATGTAGCCCAAAACTGCACAAAAAAGCATTTGAGTAGCTACTGGAATAACTGTGATAATGACAGAGTTGAGAATCCATCTTAAAAACATGCCATCTCTCATAATATAGATATAGTTTTTCATCGTTGGATTGTCAGGTATCCAAAATAGAGGGTCTAATTGTGCAAATTGAACATCTTTAAACGAGCCGAGAATCATAATTGCAAATGGTAACAAGAAACAGAATCCTAAAGCGAATAACACTATATACGTAAGTACTTTTTTAATCATTTTTCAGTCTCCCTTCTACGCACATTTGCAATTTAATAATGTTTGGATTCCTGACCTAGATATTTTCGCTGAACCAATGAAATAACCAAAATAATAGAAAACAATACATACGATAGTACAGCAGCATAACTTAAATTCAGGCTAGTAAACCCTTGTTCATATAAATAATAGACGATTGTCGTCGTAGCGTAACTTGGTCCACCACCTGTTAATAAATAGGCCGAATCGAAAATTTGAAAAGAACCAATCGTAGTTGTAATCGCGACATAAAAGTGAATCGGCTTTAATAGTGGAAATGTTATATTCCAAAATATCTTAAACGACGAAGCACCATCTATCCGAGCCGCCTCATATAATCCACGATCAATGGACTGAAGGCCCGCAAAATAATAGATCATCGTCGTTCCAGCAACTTTAAAAATACTTAAACCCGCTAAAACTGCTAAGGCTTGGCTAGAATTCGATAAGAACAATTGCGGTTCGATTCCTATAAAGCTAAGCATGTAGTTAATCATTCCTGCTTCTGTACCCCTAAATAACCAGCCCCAGATTCCCGCAACAATAACAAATGACGTAACCACTGGTAAGAAGAAGATCCCCTTAAAAAAACCTGCCAATTTAACCCCCGAATTAATAACAAGTGCGAGAATAAGCCCCAGAGCCATCGTTGGCACAATATAATAGATCGAAAACATGACTGTATTCCAAATAGCCTTCCAAGCTAATTTATCAGTCAATAAATACTTCCAATGTTTTAGTCCGACAAATTCAGGATCACCAATCACTTTCCAGTCCATAAAAGTTAAATAAAAACTTAATAAAAACGGATAGACTTGAAAAATAATAAAATGAATAATAATGGGTACTAAAACAATATAGACAATCGCATTGCGCTTCCATTCGCGCTTCAATCGTTCACCGAGAGGTAGTTTACTTTTGATTGCTTTAGTCAGCTTACTCACCCTTTCACTTGATTCTGCAGAAGTCCCCCACTTCTATTATTAGGCTGATTCTTATAAATCAGAGGGTACCTAAGCACCCTACTGATTCAAGTGAAGCCTCCGGCGGATTTCACAAATTTTGAAGGGAATTAATTGCGCAAACGCAATTCAAAATTCGGACGCGATTACGCCGAGACGTAATTGATTCGGTGCATTAGTAACAAAGAGCTTGATCGTTAATGATCAAGCTCTTTGCTGGACTACTCCATTTATCAATTACGGCTTGTGCTTTGGTTATTTCATCTTGGACTGAATAGCTTCTGCAGCTGCATCTGCTGCTTCTTGAGGTGTTTTTTTGCCTTCTAGCATTGCTTGAAGTTCCGCTTGAATTAATGGCATAATCGTACGACCTTCCGGATGGATTACACCTGGTAATGCGTATTGTGTATAACCAGCCAACTGGTCAAGATATTTTTGATCAGTAAAGATATCTTTGGCAGATTCCCGAGTTGGGATATATTGAGTAACTGTATTAAATTTCTTTTGATTTTCTGCATTTGTCATCACCTTGATAAATTCTGCAGCTGCGGCTGGATTATCCGTATTGATCGGCGCAACGAACATGCCCGTTGTACCGTATGTCAATTGCTCTTTATTTTTCATCGGCGGTGCAATGACAAAATCAAAAAGTTCATTGCTCAATAACCGACTAACTGAAATACCCGATCCTTGAACAGCTAACATCTTTCCGCTGTCCCAAATCGCATCATGCTCCATTGCAGTAATTGAATCCGCTGGAATCCAACCTTCATCATACATTTTTTTGATAAATGTGAATGCTTCTACACCAGCTTCATTATTGATTAAAACTTCGTTATTATCCGTTACTACATCTCCACCAGCTTGCCATAAGAATGGATATAATGTTCCATTCATAGAGCCCCCACCTTGGAAACTTGTTGCATAATAACCTTTATCTTTTGCTTTTTTAGCCCATTGTTCAAACTCTTCCCAAGTTGCTGGTAATTTTTCTGGATCTTCACCAATTGCTTTAATTACATCAACATTATAAATATACGTGTATGCTTCTTGTAAAATTGGAAGTCCATATAACTCATCCTTCCAAGTAGTAGACACCAATGCTGTATCGACGAAGTCATCAATATCGAAGCCTTCTAAATAAGGATCTAGCGCTAAAAGCATACCTGCGTCCGCATACTGTGGCATTTGATCAGGAATTACATAGAAAACATCCGGACCATTATTCGCAGCTAAAGCTGTCAGTACTTTTTGATCGCGGTTCGCCCATGGAATTTGTTCAAAGTTTACTTTGACCCCTGTTTGTTCTTCATAAGAAGCAATGATTTCTTTCCACATAGCCCCTTCAACTTCTTGATCTCCTGTGAACGGATGTGCCCAAACCGTTATTTCTCCAGAAAGTTCCCCTTCTTTTGCTCCATCCTCTTTCCCCTGCTCTTCTGTGCCACCTCCTTCGGTCTCATCTACTTCAGTTCCTGTTTCACTAGCTGTGCATCCCGCTATTAAAGCTCCAAGTAAAATAAGTACAAGAAAAAACCAAAACTTTTTCATCTACATGACCCCTCTCAACTGTTATGAATTTGACTGCCACCAATCTGCTGAACTAGTACTATAGGACTTGCACCTCCCTAACTAGTAGACAATCTTTCCTTTTTCATCTTTTATACTATATTTTTAAACTTTGGTACCAAGTGAATTGAAGCGCTGTCATTTCTTCTATTTCCCAACCCAATCAATAACTTACTCAACACACAAAAATTATAAATTCTTTAAATTGCCTGTTTTCAGATTACATTATTCCTTATCAAGAGACAAGTCTCTAAAGTGTCTTTAATTAGAGACAAGCAATTATCCATTTTGTAGCTTCTTTTCATTTCTTTAAATTCTGTAGTTGCAATTTTAGTCATTTTCAATATATAGTTACTTTTATGAGGTGAGACATTTGATAGGGTGGGAAAA
This sequence comes from Sporosarcina sp. NPDC096371, assembly GCF_044762865.1. NCBI lineage: Bacteria > Bacillati > Bacillota > Bacilli > Caryophanales > Caryophanaceae > Sporosarcina > Sporosarcina sp. NPDC096371. Next base: position 185,839 of record NZ_JBIWFE010000007.1, on the reverse strand, counting down.
ATTTAATAGAATTGCATATAGAATGATAGAGCTTGCTTATATTAATATTCTCTGGCTATTATTCACACTGATTGGATTAGTCGCCTTCGGGGTTTTCCCGGCGACGACAGCAATGTTTACAGTCATTCGTAAACTAATTAAAAAAGAGGAGAACTTCAAAATTTACCCTACGTTTTGGCAGTCATTTCGATCCGATTTTTTTAAGGCCAATGGATTTGGTCTGATTTTTATCGTAATCGCCTACTTCTTTTATTTTGATTTTTATTTCTTGCAATTAAATAGTGGTAAATTAGAATTCCTATTTCCTATCTTAATTTTTATAATGATTTCGGGAATTGTTACGTTATTATTTTTCTTTCCTGTCTATACGCATTTTAATTTAAGGTTCTTTCAGTACTTCAAACAATCTTTCTTCATAGCCATTACATCACCTGTTGAAGTGATTGCTATAGGTACATTAGCTGTATTCATTTACTTCGTTGCAACAATTTTTCCCGGTATTATCCCTTTATTCACAGGAAGTGTATTTGCTTATGCGGCAACATTATTTAGCTACAGGGCATTTTCGCGGATTGAAAAACGACAAAATGTGCAATTATGAACATACAAAATTACCCCACTGTATGCTTAATCAAAACATACAGTGGGTTATTTTAACTACTTGAATGAAAACAAAGTTCAAATCGCGAAGTGTATTTCGAGAAAGTGATAAATAATTGCCGTACTGGCCATTATTATTGAAATCGAGGTGAGTAAATGGATATTAACTCAATTTGGGACAAACGTTTAAAGGCGTTTTACAGTGAAATCGTTAGGTACTATTCTGTCATTACGATGAGTGTGTTATATTCCATTATTATCTTCGGTAGTATTTTCCTTTATTATTACCTGAAGTTTCTAAAATGGATGCCTTCGTCTTTTCCCGCTGAACTAGTTGCAGCACTTTCTGTCTCTTTACTATTTTTAGCTACGGGCATTCGAACGTTTTTGAAAAAAGCAGATCTAATTTTTTTAATGCCAGCAGAAGCTAGATTATCTTTATACTTTAAGAAAGCGATGCTGTATAGCGCGTGTATCACCGCAATACAAATAGTTATTTTATTCATCATCATTAGTCCTATGATTCGACAAACCGAGATATCCACCATTACTTACCTTATTACTTTTTTAGGCTTAATCTTCCTGAATATTCGCCTGACTTGGATTGAACAATGGCTAGCAACTCCATTTCATCGGATTGCGCATAGTGCTTTTCGATTTTTATTATTCGGTACCATTCTTTACTTTTTATTTCACGGCTTTTGGAAAATTGCAGGAGGTTTACTGTTGTTTGCAGTTATTCTTTGGTTCTTTGGAGTGAATAAAAAGACGACAGCTGTGAATTGGGATTTCTTAATACAGAAAGAGGAAAAAGCTGCAGAAAAATTTTATATATTTATTAATTTTTATTTCGATGTTCCCCATCTTAAATATTCGTTCAAGCATCGACAGCCTTTAGGATGGGCTATAAAAAAAGCCATCCTCCATAAACAATCTTCTACCTACACGTATTTATTTTCACATTTATTTGTTCGGTTTAATGAATTTTATTATTTGTACGTTCGATTAACCGTCATTGGATGCGCGATTATTTATGTCTTGCCTGCTTATGGATGGCTAGTCAGTTTCCCAGTAGTATTTTTCACCGGTTATCAGTTGCTACCTTTACAACATTCACTCACTGACACTTCTCGTACGTACCCTATTTCAGTTGCTACGATGAGGAACTCTTTCAAAAAAATGCTGGTCATTCTATCATTGATACAATTGGTTTTGTTGAATTCGGCTTTACTTATTCATGTCAGCCCTTTAAAAGTTGTCGGTATGATTTCTATTGAAATACTATATATGTATTGGTTCGTTTATATTTTTGCAGCGAACCGTATTTTCAATAAAAATTCTGAGGCATTCCATTGAATCTATTTCGACGCTAGTGAAGGATTGCTGCGTTCCCTAGGGGAGTATGGGTAATCAGCTAGTCGACTGATCTAGATTTTCCGCAATCTTACATTCCTTTAATCTTTCACCCTAACATACTAAACCAATTGAGGTAAAGCTCGTGTATAATGGAAGAGTACACCATAAGTTTGACAGTTAGGATGTGTGCCTATGAATCCAAATGATAAACAGAATGATATAATTGAAGAAATAGATGATGATGAACTACAGGAACTTGTCTTAGAAGCACAACGACAGGCGCTATCTCAGTCGCAGCAAGACCAACAAAAAGCTAAACACCCTTTTCCAAAGTGGCTCTTCTGGCTAATTGCTAGCATGATGATCGTCAATACTTTTGCTGTATTTTTCGAAGTCTTTTCAATCCCCGCTATTGAATTTGTAAAAACTTCAGCGAGATTGTCAGCACAAGAAGACATTGCTGCTTATAAAAAATCCATTGTCGTGATTACAACCACCGATGGCAAGGGCACTGGATTTTCTATCTCTAGTGACGGAAGCATATTAACTAACTATCATGTGATCGAAGGTAATCAGAAGGTAACAGTCTCTTTCCCTGACAAAGGACTTTTTACCGCCAATGTTGTCCATACATATCCTTCCATCGATCTTGCTGTATTGGAAATAGAAGGAGAAGATTTACCTTATCTGGAACTCGCTGATCATACAACTTTTACAGATGATGAGTCCATCTATTTTATTGGCAATCCATTAAAATTTACGGGGATTGCCAACGAAGGGACCATTATCGACTATCTCCAATTAAAAGATTGGGATGAACCCGTTGTGATGATGAAAGCGCCCGTTTATCGTGGTAACAGCGGCAGCCCTGTACTCAATCTCAGTGGGCAAGTTATCGGAGTCGTATTTGCAACATTGGAGCATGAGACGTATGGGAAAGTCGGATTGTTTGTACCAATAGATGCGTATTACAGTCACCAAGAAGATTAATAAATAAAAAGGGGCAACTCGTTTAGAGAAGCCCCTTTACCCCTTTCATAAATAATCCTCTCGCCATTTCTTCCGTTCCTCGGCATTTAATTGTTCTTCTAGTGTTTCATCCCAATGCCCTACTAACGTATTCCAAACCCGTGCATACACTACATCTTCCGCGTTATTGTACAGCCTAAATTCGAGGCACGGCACGTCATCCGTTTGAACAGTTGTAGCGGATACAATTTTCGATATGACAATTTGAATATTTCCCTCATTAGATTCCACCCCAAGCGATTGAAGTGCAGTGATTGCATCTGTTTTCGCAAGTGATTTGACTGTCCAATCGGCAAATTTTTGTTGATAGCGATACGTTTCGTACTCTTCCGCTGAAAGACTTTCCAAGTCTCCCTTCAGAAATACTTGATGACATGGACTGAATAAAGCCTTTTTGACAGCGTTTTCTGGTTCATGGACAAAAATTCCGCTGTCAAGCTGCTGGATCCCAGCCTCAGTCAATGCAAAAGAATGTCCATGCTTTTCAATGACGCCGGTTCTTGACATTTTATCGATCAAATCATTGATAAACAATTGTTCAACTAATAATATTTCACTTAGTTCTTCCGCATCGGTAATGGCTCCTGTTTGGAAAGCCATCAACATCATTTTCATCAGGATATCCATTTGAGTTCGCATTACCGTCTGATATGCAATTTCAATGGAATGAATGGGAAAACTCCACGACTGAGAATCTAGGATTTTAATATTAATATCTTGCTGTAGCTCCCTTGTTAAACGTCGTTTTAACTCCTCCATGAAGTCATCATCCCCAATTCACCTTTACTTTTCCCTATTATTTTATCACAAAAACAAAACCGCTAAGGAAAATCAATTCCCTTAGCGGTTTATCATTTACTGATCGCTGTTATTCAATTCGCAATTCAGATGATTTATCAAAGAAATGTGCATTATTCAAGTTAAATGCTAAGTCTACAGTTTCGCCAGCAGCTACGTTGAAACGCGCATCCACACGTGCAACAAAGTCTTGGTCATCCACTTTGGAATAAAGAATGATCTCTGCACCCATTAATTCAGCTACTTCAACTGCCACTGTGATCTTTGTTTCTGGTGAAGAATCGATGAATAATGGTTCGTCATGAATATCCTCTGGACGAATACCTAGGATGACTTCCTTACCAATATAGCCTTGATCACGAAGTGCTTTCAACTTCCCTCCCGGAACACGAACTTTCACTTTGCCCATGACAAAATGTTCGCCTTCTAATTTACCATTTAGGAAGTTCATAGCTGGTGATCCGATAAATCCACCAACAAATACATTATTAGGCTTATCATACACTTCTTTAGGAGCCCCAACTTGCTGGATAATACCATCTTTCATAACAACAAGACGTGTAGCCATTGTCATCGCTTCCGTTTGGTCATGCGTTACATAGACTGTTGTTGTTTGTAGGCGACGGTGTAATTTTTGAATCTCCGCACGCATTTGCACACGTAACTTCGCATCCAAGTTTGATAATGGTTCATCCATTAAGAATACTTCAGCATCCCGAACAATGGCACGTCCCAAAGCAACACGCTGGCGTTGACCACCTGATAGTGCTTTCGGTTTACGCGTCAACATTTCTTCCAATCCTAAAATTTTTGCTGCATTATCCACACGTTTTTTGATTTCATCTTTTTTCAATTTACGAAGCTTTAGACCAAATGCCATATTATCGTAAACGTTCATATGTGGGTAAAGTGCATAGTTCTGGAATACCATTGCGATGTCGCGATCTTTTGGAGGAACATCATTCACTCTTTTGCCACCAATGAAAAGATCACCATCAGATATTTCTTCCAAACCAGCAATCATTCGAAGTGTCGTAGATTTCCCACAACCGGACGGACCTACTAGTACTAAAAACTCTTTATCTCTAATTTCCAAGCTGAAATCTTTTACGGAAACAACATCTTTATCATAGACTTTTCTAATATTCTTTAGTTGCAAATCTGCCATTGTATTCCCTCCAGTATGTAAGTGCTTTCACTAACTAGTAATAGTATATAATAGTTCAACTATTTGAGTAATGGTGAATATGCACAAAGATTAGGTTAGTCTTCGTGCATATTTACATATGAACCAAAAATGGCGTTATTTTCTTGCTAAAAGAGCTAAGTACACTGTCATCGCTTGGTGAAATTGCCGTATATCAATGCCCGTTTTCTCCAAAAAACGATCCAATCGATATTGCAAACTGTTGCGATGCATATGCAATGCTTTTGACGTTTCCGATAAGTTTAAATTACATTGAACAAACGTTTCAATCATTTTCAATGTTTCTTCATCGTCGATAAATTCTTGTAAAACGGTTTTACTAATATCAGAGCGGAAATCTTTTTTTGTTTGGTTAATAAGTAAATAAGGAATGGCTTCGATATAGGTGACAACAGCCTTATTCGAGTAGACAAATACGCTCCTAGCTGCATGGATTAATGAATGATAATGCTGACTAATTCCCTCTAAACCTTCCCTATATGAGCCCACAAAAAAGTTGATCTTGACATATAAATCACTCATTAATATATCAATAATCTGTTCATAAGAGGTACCCTCTTCTGCTAGTGTCTGTTCTTCAATAATAATCCCTTCATAGCCGTTCACCCATAGGATGGGTACTTGTTTAGCGAAAAGCTCATGGATTGCACTTTTAAACACAGTAGGATCAATTTCATTTTTTTTAATTGAGAAATAGACAAATCGATAAGGATTAGCCGATTGTAACGCAACGGAGGCAGTTGATTTAGTTGCGTGAATGGCGTTACTCCATTTTTGCTCTTCATCAGTAGGAATCGGAAAATGGATGTTATAGGGTACTAAAAAAGTAGCTAATAATGACGTATCTTTAGCCGTTAGATCCTCTTGATGAATGCCAATAATCTCATTATCATTCATAATAAACCATTTATATGTACGATCTATTTGTTGCTGCCCTTCGGAATATATTATTAGTGAAGGATAGATTTTACGTAATTGATTGATCATTATACTAGCACTTCCTCTAAAAAACCCATTTAATCTATCGTGATGCAAGGATTTTTATTTTTGTTTACCTTATATAATAAAGTAAAAACGCCAGGGGGGCTTTTCCCTTTGGCGTTTTTGTATGAACATCACAATGATGTTTTTGGATTAAAATTCACCCAACAAACCCTGGTTTCTCCAACATTCTAAAAATATTTTTCTTATATTCCTCAACACCCGGCTGATCAAAAGGATTGACGCCGAGCAAATACGCGCTCATGGCACAGGAAATCTCAAAGAAATAAATTAGATAACCAATATGATAGGCATCATGATTGCCAACTTTAAGCAAAATAAGAGGTACACCGCCCGCTTCATGTGCTTCCATTGTCGCATGCAATGTCACTTCATTAATTTCATTCATTGTTTTATCGGAAAGATAGTTAAGTCCATCTAAATTATCAGTAGTAGATGGGATTGCATTATCTCCCATGGATTCTATAAATTGAACGAACGTTTCGAATAGCTCGCGTCTTCCATCTTGAACAAATTGCCCCATAGAATGTAAATCCGTAGGGTATGCAACGGATGCTGGGAAGATCCCCTTGCCATCCTTGCCTTCACTTTCTCCAAATAGCTGCTTCCACCATTCATGGAATGTCGCAAAACGTGGAGAAAAGCTTGCTAAGATTTCAATATCAAATCCTTCATTTAACAAGTGATTGCGTAATGCAGCGTATTGATAAGCACTATTTGAGGCAATATCCGCAGTAGAAAATTCAGCTACAGCATCCTTAGCACCTTTTAGTAACTGTTCAATATCAACTCCTGCTACTGCTAATGGCAGAAGTCCTACAGGTGTAAGTACTGAAAAACGTCCACCTACATCATCTGGCACAACAAAGGAGGCAAATTCTGAACGATTGGCCAATTCTCTCAATGCACCTACTGATTTGTCCGTAATCGCAACAATTCTTTCACTAGTGGAAGACCCGTAACGTCCCTCCATATATTCCAACAAGATTCGGAAAGCAATTGCCGGTTCCGTTGTTGTTCCAGATTTTGAAATAACGATAACCGCAACTTCTTTATCACTAATATACTGGAGCAATTGTTTCATATACGTTCCACTTAAATTATGTCCCGCGAAAATGACTTCGGGATTTCCTGTGTTTTGTCCGAAATAAGGAGAAAGCACATCTTGTATGGCTTTTGCCCCTAAATAAGAACCACCTACTCCGATGACAACAACTATTTCAGCTGATTTCCGTAACTTGTCAGCTACTGCCAAGACGCTTTCTAGCTCATTCTCTAGTACTTCCTCTGGAAGATTACGCCATCCTAAAAAGTCAGCACCTATAGATGTCCCGTTAACCATTTCATTATGAATTTTTTCCACTCGTTTCCCAAAAACGCTATCTAACTCGCTTACCGTCAGTATCGACTGATTGATTATTATAGGTGATACCATTTCAACATTCCCCATTTCCTCTTCATAAAGATTCAGCTGTGATTTTTTCTACAATTGTCATGACAGCCTCTTTTATTGTCAATAAAAGCTCGTCACTTGCCACTTGTGTATCGGCCTTGACACCAAAGTAAAACTTGATTTTTGGTTCAGTTCCAGAGGGACGAATTGCAAACCATGAACCGTCTACTAATCTAAACTTCAGAACATTAGCGATAGGTAAGTCAAGTGGCTGCTTATGTCCTGATTCCACATCAACAGCGTGACCAGCTGCATAATCCTCAATGACAGCAAGCGGTTGTGTAAAGTCACCGACAAATGATGCAGAACGGAAATAGTTCAAAATTTCATCAATTTTAGTCATTCCTGTCTGCCCTTTTAGCTCAATAGACTTTAATCCTTCTTGATAAAAACCGTATTTCTCGAACAAATCGTACAAGCCTTCTAATAATGTTTGGCCGTTTACCTTATAACGCGCTGCTACTTCAGCAATAAGGACAGCAGCTTGGACAGCGTCTTTATCCCGCACAAAATCACCAATCAAATAGCCATAGCTCTCCTCATACCCCAATAAAAAAGTAGATGCGGCAGATTCTTCAAACTCTAATATTTTTTCACTAATAAATTTGAACCCTGTCAGAACATCAATCGTTTTGACACCATAGCTGTCTGCAATTGCGCGACCAAACTCTGACGTAACAATCGTCTTCACCACAACACCATTTTCTGGAATGGTACCGTTACTCGACTTATCTTCCAATAATGCGTGTACGAGTAATGCACCAATCTGATTGCCTGTTAAAAAAACATAATTTTTTTGACTATCCCTAACAGCCACACCCATGCGATCTGCATCTGGATCCGTAGCGATAAGTATATCTGCATTCACGTTGTGTCCATATGTAAGCGCCATGTCGAAAGCTTGTGCTTCTTCAGGATTTGGATACTTGACCGTCGTAAAATCAGGATCTGGAATCGCCTGTTCACTCACAATGGTTACATTCTTGAATCCAGCAACTTCTAGCCCTTTAGATACTAGTTTTCCACCCGCACCGTGAAGTGGAGAATAGACAATCGATAACTGTTTATCAAGCTCACCACCTAATAGAATGCTATCCAACTGTTTTAAATAACGGTTGCTCATGTCATAACCTAGATAAGTGAGTAATCCATTTTCTACAAGAGAAGCCTCCTCCAAGACCTCTACCGAAAAAAGATCTTCGATATTTTCCGTATGAGCTGTAATCGCATTTGCCGCTTCAAATGCGACTTGACCACCGTCTTCTCCATATACTTTCAAGCCGTTGTATTCTGAAGGATTATGGCTTGCAGTTATCACGACTCCCGAAAATGAATTCAGTTCTCGGATTGAGAAAGATAGTAACGGTGTGGATTGAAGTTCATCAAACAAATAAGAACGAATGCCATTACTCCCAAGGACTTTTGCGACTTCAAGGCCAAATTCTGCTGACTGATGTCTAGAATCATATGCAATCACAACACCTCGATTTTTGGCAGCTTCACCATGGCTTATAATATAAGAAGCAAGCCCCTGTGCCGCCTTCCTTACGGTGTAAATATTCATCCGATTTGTGCCAAAACCAAGTTCGCCACGTAGACCAGCTGTTCCGAATGCTAGATTTCTATAGAAACTGTCTTCCAATAATTCTTTGTTTTGTTCAGCCGCTACTAGTTGTTGCATTAATGTTGTATCTAAATTCTCTTGCATCAACCATTTTTCTGCTTCCAGTTGCCATTTCACATGAATTACCTCCGGAAAATAAGTTTGAAAAACTATTGTATTTGCTCTTTTGCCTTAATATTAGCACTAATCTCTTTCGTAGAATATGCGGATAACTTCATTGTAAGGGTAAAAGCTTTAAATTTACAGCGATACTTTTCTAACTGACTTTGGCCACATGAATTAGAACCTAACCCATTCTGTTTTTCATCCAAATGCAAGACGATGTAATCCCTTTTTTGTAAATCAATTGTGTGCTTCGCCTTCTCTAGATCCGTCACTTCATAATAAGAAGCCCCAAAATTAAATGTAGTTGGATGGCCAACTGCTAGTAAACCTACACCATTGCGATTCACTAAGCTTGCCCAATGCGTATCTGTTCGATTACCGTTTTCTTGAAGATGAACATAGTTCGTAAACAATTCGTCTACCGCTTTTTCATATTTGATTAATTCGTTATATTTTTCTCCGTGACAATCTATTTTCATCTACGCTGTGACTTACTTACTCTTAACTTATATATGTTGAATAAAGAATCTTACCAACAACGCTACGCACTTCAGGAAAGTTTGAACTGCATCCTTTCCCTATGCCTCCCGCGGTAAGGCGTCTTCGTTGGAGAGTAGTTAGAGTCAATTGTCCAACATATTCAGTTAGTTAATTAACTTAATAAAATGATATCACATCCACTGCAATTCCAATAGTGTCAATTATTTTTTAATTCTCCATAGTCATCTTACTGCAGTAAAAGAAAAGATAGCTAGTTATTCAAAATCCGAATAACTAGCTATCTCAATTTCCAAACTATCCCTTTATTTTTCAACATCTCGATATTTCATTTGTTATGATTTCCTTCTCAAACAATCAAATTGACCTTAGCGTATATACGTCGTCAACTCTTCTTCACCATCTTGACCAATTACAACAATATCCGGATTTTTCCCAGCTTGAATGGTCCCTTTTCGGTCGCACTGTCCTAATCGCTTTGCCTGATTGATCGAAGTAATTTGTAGTTGTTCATGGATAGAAAAGTTAAGACACTTGTCAAGATGTAAGCGAGCATTATTCATTATTTCGATACTTCCGGCTAACGAACGAGTAGATGTTAATAGATATTTGCCATCACTCTAGTACTTCCCTAACAAATGACAACTCTCCTGATTTCATAGGTCCAATTTGATAAGAGAACCTTTCATTGCCGATTCTAATGCAGCCAAAGTCACTTTATGTGTCTGATAGGCATCCTCATAATCAGATAAAATCCCTGATGAGTCGCCCGTGCGTACCGCATTGATAAATACTGCATTTTCTAGTTGGTAAGGATTATTCACGTCGTTAAACTCTGATAATACACCGCTTTTTGTAAGTTCTAAACGCTTTGGTGTCCAATCAAGCATACCCTGATCTGTATATAAAGTGATTCCAGTTTTCCCGATACCATCAGGGAGAATACAAGTATTTGATATATTAGCGACAATGCCATTACGAAGCTTCATCGTTACAGTTCCTACATCTGCTACTGTAATCGATTCATCCCGCGTAGAAAGAATACGGTTAGCAAATGCTGCGTAAACTTCTTCTACATCTCCACAAATATAGCGCAGTAAATCGACAATATGGGTTGTCTGTTCAATAAATTGTCCACCTGAACTACCTTGGTTTCTCCACCAAGGCACTCTAGGCATACTGCTCATGTATTGTCCAAGCACAATACCAATATTTTGGTCAGTTAGCATGCTTTTCAGTTGTGCTATCGACTCACTGTAGCGGTAATGATAGCCCACTGATGTGAGCAATGACTTTTTCTTAATCTCGTTTAATATGTTTAAAGGGATATCATTATCTTGACTCAAGGGTTTCTCTACAAAAAATGGAATTCCTCGCTTAATTAACTCCAACTCTATCTGCCCATGTGCCATTGGTGGGACGCAAATATAGACAGCATCCAAGGAATCGGCGTCTAGCATTTCATCTAAGTCACCATATCCAGTTGCGTATGTAAACCTTGATGCCATTGATTTTGCTTTTTCTAAACTTGTACCATATATGGCTGTTACCCTAACATCGACTAATTCCGATAAAATCTTCGCATGGAACATACTGAAGTAACCTGTTCCTATCATCCCTATTTTTATGGTCAATGTGAATCCCCACTTTCCCGCTATCAGATGATCCATTGTCATGCCCTGAACTTCTTACTTTTTCCTACTTATTCATATGCCGCTAACTTTAATCGGTTGTTTAGACGAATTATCATTTATAAATGGCAATATAATCATCATAGTCTGAATAATGAGGTAGCACAATAGGAATAAAACAAAAAAGAAGGGTAAGTTATTGCTATCTAATGTGCATTTATTACAGCAAGGGGTCATCCTCGAAGACTCTTCTGATAGATTGCCACACCCCAAATAAAACCAAATAAAGCATAAAATAAGCGCCTCCTGATAAGTTGGCGCTTATTTTACACTTACTTTAAAAGATTAATGTGGGTAAACTGTGTCAAACTCATTTCCACATGGACCAGAATCTGGATTTAATTCTGGTTCAACCTTACTCCCATCCTCCCTGAACAAAGGGCTGTAAAAACCGCTTATTTTTGTAGTTGATTCTCCTGCATAATGACAAATAAATGCTTTTCGAAATCGATCTTTCGTTTTATTTCGATAAGAACCATGAATTAAATTCCCATTAAAAAACAAGACATCTCCTTGATTCATAATAGCTGGTACCGCTTTCAAACCTTTTGGCACTTTAACGTATTGATTTGTAAACGATTCTTTAGAGTCAGCTAATTCCGGGCAGTAAATTTCATCATTATTCGTTTTCGGAACAACAAGTAACGTACCATTTTCTAGATCAGCTTTGTCTACTGCCGTCCATGCAGCAATACACGTTCCCGGCTCTACTTTTAAGTAAAAATTGTCCTGATGCAAAGCTTGCCCCCTTGCAAGTGGTGGCTTAAAGTAAAACATGCTTTGAGCAGCTAATGCATTTTCATTAAACAAATCCGACAAGATGAGCATAACTTTCGGATGAAGCATGTATTTCATAGCCACATCATTTACACGGTGCGGATGCATCATTCTTGGATATCGTTTGAGAGGGTCCTCAACTTCTGATGATTGATCCATAATCGGTTCAAAACAACCTTTAATCGTCTTTTTACTCATCTCCATAAAGGTTTGGTCGATTTCTGCTATCTCTTGTTTAGAAAACAATCCTTTAATTATTAAATATCCTTCTTTTTCAAATTGATCTTTTTGCTTCTTAGAAACTGTTTTTAAACCAGTTAACATTATGTTCATCTTCCTTTCCTCCGATATATCTAAATCAATTCCATAGTATTATTATATGAGTCTCTAACAAATAGTTGAAGTAACAAAATAGCTGAAAACTATAACGATCTTGCTAATAACCTCATATTTCGCACCCTTCTCCTACTCAAAAAAGGGATTTACCAACCGCTATTTACCTCTTTTATTCGGATGACAGGAATTCCGTCTTGACTATCAAAATTGTTGAAGCGTATCATCAAAGTTCTCTAAATATAGTAAGTAAAACCATCAAACAACTTCAAGTTTCATAATATATCATCAATCAGCCCGTTCCTTACAACAATCAATGTTTTACTACGCCTGAAGATGTTACCTTATCGTTTAATGAAGGATAATATAGAAAATCTAGCAGCCCTTAAAGGGATATTATTGCGCTGATTTTTTATAATTTCTTGGCGAAATACCAAAGCGTTTACGAAATTGAATAGCAAAATGATTATAATTTTGGAATCCTACTTCCACTGCAACTTCAGATGCATTTCGGTCAGTATGCTCTAGTAAAAGTGCAGCTTGATTTAATCTCATTTGTTTTAATGTTTCCAAAATAGAGCTCCCAACGTTTTCTTTGAATAAATGGGAAAGCCTAGACGGAGAAAGCCCAACTTTTCTTGCTAACTCTTCAATTTTAAAAGACTCACTCATTTGCTTCGACAGTAAATGAAGGACTTCTTCGACCCGTGGTTCTATGGAATATTTTTGTTTTTGAGCAATGAGTAAAAGAATTTCTTTTAACGAGTTTTGGCATAACTCAAACCAATAATTATTTCTTTCTCGATAATCTAGAATAAGTTTGTCAAAGGCCTGGCTCAATCTATTTTGTATATGCTTATTTTCCATTGTAAGCTTTACTAGATTCTCACCCGAAAGATAATTTGTTTCAAATAGCTCTGGTGAAAAATGAACCCACATAAAATTCCATTCCGATCCTTCCCGAGTCCCGTATTGGTGAGGCACTTTTGGCATTAATAAGATTACGTCACCTTGACTGCTTGTTATCTTTTCATCATCTACAATGAAGTAACCCTCCCCACTTAGTGTGAACGTTATTAACCAATCACTCATCCCATTAACCCTTCTCGTTTGATATGTATCCTTTTCAAGAAAGTGCCCAGCGATCAATACACCTAGCCCTGGATATTCAACATTATCTGACGGCAAATTTACACGTGGCATATTCCTTCCTCCCTCAGTTGCCAAATACTAACCTTTCATTCTTTAAACATTTCAACAATCTAATTGACTTCACTCACATACCTCCCCTCCTCCATCAAGTTTGGGCAGATGAAAACAATACTAAAGACTGTGGATTTAGACTAGGTATTAGTATATTAAATACTCACATTTAGATTCATGAACAGCTTTAATAACCGTAACCTAGAGTAGCCAGGTTACGGTTATTTAAGTGGTTCCTTATTCAGATACACCCAAAACCCAAGGAAGATAGTTTTCAGAACTCGAGTCCAATGGGTAGTTAACTACACGTTTGTTAACACCCATTAAATTGTAACGGTAAACAGTTGGGGCAATTGGGACTTCTTCAACCATATTTCCTTGCCATTCATGGAAGATTTTTTTACGGTGTTCAGAGTCAAACGCTACTGTCGAAACACCTGCCGCTAGCAGCTCATCATTCTTGTCGCTCACGAAATGTGAGTAGTTGAAAGGTGCAGCTCTGCTATGAATACCAGCTGGATCCGGGTCATACCAACGTTCCACGCGCCTTGGTAACTATCAATTTTGGAATGTTTGCTTTCAACATATCCTAGAACGCATTGTATCATGTAGACATCCATCTAAAAGTTCAACTTTGAGACTTACATCAGACCAGTTTTGCCTATAGCACTTGCTAATTGGTTCAGCTGTTTACCCACCGGACATAGAAGCAAAGGTAATCACATATTCTTCACGTTTATCATCTTCTCGGAAGCCATCGCCATCAGCGTTGACATATTCAGCTTCGTCAAGTAGCACTTTTGCTTTTTCAGGATTGCATGGACGACCTGGATTACTCGCATCGTGGTAACCAGCAAATCACCTTCAGGGTTTGTTTCATTTGGGCCTAAAATATCGTTCCAAGATGTTGAAGCGACTCAATAATATAATTTATCTCTAAGAATATTTCAAAAAGATGAAGGTATGCTTTCAATTATCTAAAAGGTTATTCCACTTCCTGATTTTCCGTATTATTCAAACGCTGGTAACATATCACCGTGCGCCTCAATTAGATCATCACACAATGAAATAATATCATCGATAGAAAGTTCTGCTGAAGTATGCGGATCTAGCATAGCTGCTTGATAAATATGCTCTTTCTTCCCGGTCATTGCAGCCTGAATCGTGAGTAACTGTGTATTGATGTTTGTTCGATTCAATGCAGCTAGTTGCTCTGGTAAATCACCTACATACGTAGGCGTCACGCCACTTGCATCGACAATACACGGAATTTCAACACATGCATTTTCCGGTAAATTACTAATTAAACCACCTGTGTTCAGGACATTTCCACCAATTTTAATTGGTTGATCTGTTTCCATAGCCTCAATGATATATGAACCATACTCACTTGTTCGTTCATGCGTTAGATTTTCATCATTGACTAAATCGGCACGCATTTTCTTCCATCCTTCAATCTGATTGATACAACGCCTTGGATATTCATCTAGTGGTATATTAAAACGTTCAATTAATTCTGGATATCGACTCTTTATGAAGTATGGATGATACTCAGCATTATGCTCGGAAGACTCTGTTACATAATAACCAAACTTTAACATTAACTCAAAGCGAACCATATCATGATGTTTTTCTTTTTGTTTCTCGATCGCTCTTCTTTTAATCTCTGGATATAAATCTTCCCCGTCCCGAGTAATTTCGAGCAACCATGCCACATGATTAATCCCAGCTATTTTCCACTGAATATTATCTGTTGGCATGTCCAAAGATCTTAGTAAGCCCTTTGCACATCCCTGTACACTATGACATAAACCGACTGTTTTAATGTTTGTGTATCTAAGCATTGTACCTGTAAGTGCGGCCATTGGATTCGTATAATTTAAGAACCATGCGTCTGGACATACTTCTTCCATATCCTTAGCAAAGTCCATCATGACAGGTATTGTTCTCAAGTTACGGAATATACCACCGATTCCCACTGTATCTGCAATCGTTTGACGCAGTCCATATTTTTTTGGAATTTCAAAGTCAATAATTGTACTTGGTTCATATCCACCCACTTGAATTGCATTAATCACATACTTTGCATTTCTTAATGCCTCTTTCCGATTCGTATATGATACGATATTTACAGTCGACCCAAGATTTCTTTTAATATTGTTCAACATTTGTTCTGAATCTTTTAGTCGCTCATGATCAATGTCAAATAAAGCAAACTCAAAATTTTGCAGAGCAGCAACTCTCATGCAATCACCAAGTACATTTTTAGCAAAAATAGTACTACCTGCACCTAAAAAAGTAATTTTGGACATTCTATACCCCTCCTGTTTTTCAAGTCATTCCGATAAAAAAAGTAATTTTAGATGAATTATCATTAATAACCAGCATAAAACTATAATCTTTTATTCGCAACAAATGACGTTATATTCATCATAGTCCGAACATTAAGGTTATACAATGGTAATAAAACAAGAAAGAAGGGTAAAATATTGCTATCTAACTTCCACTCATTACAGTATGGGACATTTGGATTTCGTTTTAAAGGAGCTCATCAGCAACGCATTGTGGGGATCTATTCTATAGGTTGGGAGAAGCCGATAAGTGCCGCCCCCTATGACTGGGACGGTTTAACTAGAAGTGAAAAGGATATCATCATTTTCCAATATACCTTAAAAGGTGTAGGTAAGATTAGAATTAAGGATAGTACATATCGTCTTGAATCCGGGGATGCTTTCTTTGTCAAAGTTCCTAGTGATCATCGCTATTATTTGCCTTCAGATAGTAATGAATGGGAATTTATACATATAACTTTATTTGGAGAGGAAGCCATCAAATGCTATGAAGAGATAATAAAGGATGCTGGTCATATCCTGAAATTGGATTTGTATTCCAATACAATTTCAACTATCCTTGAAATATTAAAAAAAGTTTCTACTAATAAATTGAATGATGCATATGAAGCATCCTCTTTCGCCTATTTGTTTTTAATGGAGATACAACGTCATGTATTGAACATCAAAACGGATGAGGAATGGCCCGATTCTATCTCAAATGCAATTAGTTTCATAAAAAATAATTATGCTAATCCTATTACTCTCGACGATATTGTAGATGCATCTGGACTTTCTAAATATCATTTCACTCGACTATTTCATAAAACCATTCATTCAACACCTATACAATACTTAACAAATACTAGAATCAATAAGTCCATTGATTTATTAAAAGATAATAAACTCACTATTAATGAGATTGCATTAATAGTAGGTTTTTCAAACGGAAATTATTTCGGAAAAGTTTTTCGTTCCTCTCTTGGACTATCACCTGGAGAATATAGAAACAGTAAATCATTTATCGCAGTCGACCATTTTATTGGCGATCAGTCACTTCCAAAACACACTTTTGTATTTTGATTATGTGCATCTTAAAATAATAATTGTATCATGTCGTTATCGCTTGAAATATTTTTAAAATAATTTCGATTACCTGTAGTCAGAATGTTAAATGAGGTGAATGGAGTAGCATATGAATAATAAGGGCTACAAAGCTAGTACAACCAGCTAATCGCACTGTTTTATTGGGTACGAAAGTTGAGTTATTTATTTCCAATGATGGCTCACTATAAAATGAAATGGTTCATGCTTATTAAAAACTCTTTATTATTTTCTGTGACTCAGTTTCGAACAACATTTCTCTGTGGAATAATACTATTGTTAACTAGATTAATAACATATAATTTTCCTATTCCCCCATTTTCCTTTGGAGTATAGCAATCTACAATATCTATCGGTTGTGTGATAAATCCTTTAAGAAGATTGAATTTATGGGGCAATCAACCTCAGTTTTACAGTAAAAGACCATTACATTTAATTACAACAAAAAGTAGCCTGTCATTCAAATTACGAACGACAGGTTACTTTTTTGACTACCAAACTATTAATTGCCTCCACCATTCCGCTCATACGAAATAGCACCTCTACAAATCGTCAATTCCACTTCGCCATCCTGACCAATTACAACAATATCTGCATCTTTACCAACCTCAATAGATCCTTTTCGTCCTATTAGGCCTAGACGTTTCGCTTGATTGACCGAAGTTATTTGAATTTGTTCATGGATAGACAAGTCAAGCCACTTAGCAAGATTCAATCGAGCCTGATTCATCGTTACGATGCTTCCCGCCAAAGACCCACTCGTAGATAATACGCATGTCCCATCACGCACTGTCACCTGCTGGCCACCCAAATCATATTCTCCATCAGGCATGCCTTTTGCACGCATTCCGTCCGTAATGGCTAGGACATTTTCAAGCCCCTTCATCTTCACAATTAACTTGAGCAAATCGGGGTGAAAATGAATACCATCCGGGATAATTTCTACATGAACATCATCATGTAACAGAGCTGCTCCAACAACACCTGGATCACGATGGTGCATACCTTTCATGCCGTTAAACAAATGCGTTGCATGGCTGACCCCTTGACTGATAGCATCCATCGTTTCATCATACGATCCATCCGTATGCCCCATTGACGGAATGACCCCCGTCTTGGTAAGCTCCTGAAGCAATTCAAATTGAGCGTCGAGTTCCGGTGCAAAGGTGATGACCTTAATCGCATTCCCTGATAGCTCCTGCCACTCTCTAAAAACTTTAGCATCGGGAGTAATAATAGCACTTTCGGGTTGAGCCCCTTTTTGTTGTTTATTAATAAATGGACCTTCCAAATGAATGCCTAGCATTTCCGCTACGTCTAAGCCAGTCCCTTGTGCGCTATACTTCTCAAGGCTTTTTAGTGCATCTACAGTATGTTCAATTGGATTTGTTATCGTAGTTGCCAAGAAAGAAGTTGTCCCCTCTTTTGCTAAAGCCTTCGCAATTCCTTCAAATGCTTCGTGACTACCATCCATAAAGTCAAATCCCGCTGCGCCGTGAACGTGAATATCAATCATACCTGGAATCACATATTGCATCCCTGCACAATCGAACACTTGCTCATCGTCAGACCAAGATGGACATACCGCCATCTCGCCAACAGTCTCAATTTTGTCATCTTTTATATGTATAAAACCTTGTTCCAAAATACTGTTTTCCAAAACAATCGTCGCATTTACTAAATATAAATTTCCCAAAACCATTTACCTCCCCTTAGCTTAATTGATTTTCTCAACGGACATTTGACTGACCGCCCAATCGACTTGGTCAACATTGATATGACCTGTTTTTTCTTCCATCGCATTTAATACACCCATAGATAGACCAAACTTAATCAAATCCTCGTCCGCTAAACCGCGTGCAAATCCGGCAGCAAATCCAGCAACAACTGAGTCGCCCGAACCTACTGGATTAACAGCTTCAATTTTAGGAGCTTTAGCCCTATAAATGTTATCCCCATGTTTCACAATCGCGCCATCTGCTCCAAGTGTCACAACAACCCAAGGCACATCTGCAAACAATGATGAATCCAACGCTTCTGTGATCTGTATTTCATCCAACAATTTATAACCTAGTAAATCTGCTAATTCATCTTCATTAGGTTTGATTAAATAAGGCTTATGTTCGCCTCTGACAATTGATGTTAACAATGCCCCATTTGAGTCTAAGAGTACTCTTGTATTGTATTGTGAAGCAATTCCCACCATTTCTAGATAAAAATCCGCCGCCAGTCCCTTTGGCAAACTTCCAGATATCGTGACAATATCGACTTGTTGCACATATTCAGTGAACTTCTTCAAAAATAATGAGGCTTCCTTTTCCGAAATGACTGGACCACTCTCTAGTATCTCCGTTTGATTTCCTTCATGAATCACCGCAATACAATTTCGAGTTTCACCTTCTATTTCTACAAAAAAATCTTCTATACCCAGTAAGCCTATTTGTGAACGGATAAAACCACCTAAACTCCCCCCTAAAAAGCCAGACGTAGCAACATCTTCTCCAAGCTGATCCAACACACGAGCCACGTTAAGTCCTTTTCCACCCGCCGTTTTAGACACATCAGCCACACGATTTACCGTATCTAGCGAAAACGTCTCCAATTTATAACTAATATCTACAGCCGGATTTAATGTAATTGTTAAAATCATGATCAGCCCACCTTTTCATTGATAATCAATTATACCTTTGCATAGTTTAATGACGCAATAGATAATCAAATGGAGTGGGAATATACTCCCACTCCATACTGTTATGCTTTACCGTTACTCATACACATCATGATTTTCTCTTTGACAACTTTCTTCATTGCTTCCTTAGCCGGATTCATATATTTTCTAGTATCCGTCTCTTTTGGATTTTCGATTAAGAAAGTGCGCAATGCATCTGAGAAAGGAATTTTAAGCTCAGTTGAAATGTTGACCTTTGCACATCCAAGGGAAATACATTTTTGAACATCCTCTTTAGAGATACCAGAAGCACCATGTAACACAAGCGGAATATCAACTAAATTTTTAATTTTCTCTAATCGTTCAAAATCAAGTTTTGGCGTAGTCTCATATAGTCCATGACCTGTACCAATTGCCACTGCTAATGAATCAATTCCTGTACGTTCAACAAATTCTTCGACCGTATCTGGATCAGTATAAGCACCATCAGCTGCTTCAACAACTAAATCATCTTCTTGTCCAACTAACTTCCCAAGTTCTGCTTCAACTGTTGCACCATGGCGATGAGCATGCTCTACAACTTCTTTGGAGATGGCGATATTATCTTCAAACGAACCATGTGAGCCATCCACCATAACAGACTTAACGCCCAATTCTAGTGATTCTACAATGGATTCAACTGTTTCATGATGATCTAAATGCAAAGCAACTGGGATATCATTAGTTTTTGCAGCTATTTCTGCGATGGCTTGAATATATTCACGTCCGCCATAAACCATTGTACCTGGTGTTGCCGCTAAAATAATAGGCGATCTTAATTCAGCTGCTGCTTCAACAACGACTTGAATTGTTTCGAGGTTATGAATATTAAATGCAGGAACAGCATAGCCTTCTTTTCTAGCTTTTATAAGCATTTCTTTCGTATTATGAACGTATCCCATCATTTTTCCTCCTAGTTATCACTGCAGAATAATTATCTATTATATATGTTGAATTAAAGAATCGTACCACTAACTCTAGGGGGTGCCTCCCGCGATAAGCCAGTAGACACCTTCGCTAGAGATTAGGTAGAATTCTATGCTTCCATGTTTATAGGACTTACTTTTGATATTCGTGAATCGTTACGCCTTTAACAACGCGACTAATCGCGCCATCTGGGCTTGGGTTATCTGGTGTAATTCCTAATTGGATGGATTTTTTCATTGCTAATGCTTGCGCAAAAATCACATACAATACAGCAAGGTTAAAATCACTTTCTAGTGGTTCTGTTCCAGCGTTTACCGTTACAACCCAATCAGCCAACTTTTCTACTTCTTCATCATTAGTTTCCGTTAGAACGACAATCTTCATCCCTGATTTCGCTGCAGCTAACTCACGTAAAATATCCAAATCGTATTTTCTTGTATATGGATCTTGTGACATGAATAGCGCTACAACAGATTTTTCATTCAAAATCGACTTCGGACCATGACGGAAACCAAGTGACGATTCATGAATGGCCACAACTTGTCCACCTGATAACTCCAACATTTTCAATGCAGCTTCATGTGAAAGCTGAGCAAGTGGACCTGAGCCTAAATAGACAATTCGTTCAAAATCAAATCCGAGTACCGCGTCTACTGAATCACCAAGAACTTCAGTTAATTTTACTGCGCTAGCAATTACTTGTTCTGCAACCGCTGGTGTAAAAACGTCTTCTGTGAACAAAGCATAAGCAGCCATGATCATACTTGTGAAACTACTTGTCATCGCTAGTGATTGGTCATTCGATTTTTCAGGCATCAGCAATGTCATGCAGTTCGCATCACCTTGAATGTTTTTCGCTAATTGTCCATCTTTATTACAAGTGATGACCACTTGATAGAAATCTTTCACAATCTGCTGGCCAAGTGATACAGTTGCAACACTTTCCGGACTGTTACCAGATCGAGCAAAAGATACAAGGATGGTCGGTGTATCTTCGAACAAATAGGCCGTTGGATTTGAAACAATATCCGTTGTCGGGATGGATTCAAACCGAACGTTACGTTTATTGTGGCGTGCTAATTCCGGAACTAGCGTGTCTCCAACAAACGCCGATGTACCCGCGCCTGTTAAGATTACACGCACATGCTCATGTTTGTCGTAAATGGATGAAAGAAATTTTCTGTACGTTTCTTGTTGTTCGAAGAAGTCTGATACTAACTCCTGCCATACAGCCGGCTGTTGGTGTATTTCCCTCGTCGTATGTACTGCATTATTGTCAGTAATTTGTTCAGTTGTAAGATTAAACAATTTTACGCCTCCATTTTTATGATGTTGCACAGCATCTGGTCATGTTGTCATAACCAGTTATTTTAATAAGAAAATCCTTAAGGATATTTCTTAGTTACACCTAGCTTAATTCAACCGTGTAATCAAACTTGTCCCCACGCACAACGCTAATCGTATATTCGATTAATGCGTCATTATGATACGCATCGCGTTTAATTAGCATACCCGGTTGGTCGGTAACCATTTTTAAATGTCTTGATTCTGCATCTCGTACACTAATTGCTGAAAATTTTTCTACAGCTTTTGTAACGCCAATTTGATAATCAGTGTAAAAGATATCGTACATTGGCCTTTCGACAAAATCCTGTTCGGTCAATTGTGGAAAGAACTTTTTTGGCAGATAAGACGTTTCATACATTAAGGGTTCGTCATTTGCTAAACGTAAACGAATGACTTGAAATACTCCATCGAAGGGTGAAAGATTCATTTTTGTAGCTAATCGTTCATCCGCAGCTATTTCATTAAACTCCAGTACTTTCGTTGTAGGGACTTTCCCTATTTTCTTCATTTCCTCCGTAAAGCTATACAGCTTCACTAAGTTTTGATTGAAGGTTTTAGGTGCTACAAACGTTCCTTTGCCATGAAGTTTATAAATATAGCCCTCCAATGTCAATTCCTGCAAGGCTTGTCTAACAGTAATTCGGCTCAAACCATATATCTCACAAAACTCACGTTCAGAAGGTAATTTTTCATGTTCTTCATAATCCTGTTGCTCAATCTTTACGATTAATTTATCCATCAATTGTAAATACAACGGGATTTTACTTCTTTTATCCAAAACGTGAAATACCCCCCTGAAGTTTACTACCTTCTAACTTGTAATTCGACTGGTTATAACCAGTCGAATTAAGTATAAAACATATCCTTTTACATGTAAAGCCTTTCATGGGCTTAAATAATGCTACTTTTATTTAAATCAGTTCTGTATAGAATTTACAGCGATCACCACGCACAACGGACTTACAAAATTCTACTGGTTTTTTGCTCGGATCATATGCAACTCGTTCAAGTAAAAGTGCCGGTGAGCCTAACTTTACTTCTAAATACTCTGCTTCCTCACTAATTAAAATAGGTTCAAAGGATTCCTTTGCAGAATTCACAATAATGCCAAATTCACTTCTCAAAATATCATATAAAGGGATATCACCAACTGAAGATAATTTATCAATATCTTCAATAATATGTTCCGGGAAATACGAAGACTCTAAAATAATCGGCTCCCCATTTACACACCGTAACCTTTGAAGCATAATCACTTCTTCCCCTTTTTTGATTTGAAGAGCTTTAGCAATCTTGTGTGTTGACTTTTCAACCTTTATTTGCAAAATGATATCTTTTGGCTTCAATCCTTTATCCTTTAATACCTGACTAAAGCTATAAAATGCCGATAATGATTGCTCAATTTTCGGATAACTCAAAAAAGTACCTTTCCCTTGGATTCGATAAAGGATGCCATCCTGTACCAAATCTTCAATCGCCTTCTTCGCGGTATTACGACTCACTTTAAACTGTTCAGATAATTGTTGCTCAGAATAAACCTTATCCCCTGGATTCCATACGCTTTTATCAATGCCCTCTAGAATAATATCCTTAAGCTGTTGATACAAAGGCACAAAGCTAGTGGGATCTAACTTCACCATACCCTTCTCCACCTTTAATTGTTATTTTCCACTTCCTGCAGTCATTCCTTCTATTATTCTATCAGAAAGCCACAAAAAGAAAATCAAAATAGGGAATATAATAATAACAACACCAGCGAATAAGCTAACCCAATCCGAATTGTACTGCATGGATTGATAGAACTGGTATAAGCCTACTGATAAAGTATATTTATCATTTACATTTATATAGGCTTTGGCCAGTAAAAATTCGTTCCACAAGGATACAGCATTCAAAATGGTTACTGTTATTAATCCTGGACGCGCCATTGGTAGCATGACTTTCCAAAATATCGTATTTGAATTTGCCCCATCGATAGCAGCCGCTTCCTCAACATCGGCAGGAAGTGTTTGGAAGAATCCTGTCAAAATAAAAATTGTGAATGGCAGTGAAAGTGCAACATATACTATAATAAGCCCCAAATGGGAATTGATTAGCCCTGTTTTTAACAGAAGTAAATAAATTGGAATAAGTACAGCTTGAAATGGAATTCCAATCCCAATCACAAAAAATAGTGTTATAGGTTCTTTCCAAAAGAATTTAAACCTAGATAATACGTAAGCTGCCGGCGCACTTACTAATACAATCCCAAATACACTAAGTGTCACAACAATGACGCTGTTAAAGAAGTAAGATGCTAAATCAGATTGCACCCAAGCCGTATAGTAATTACCCCATTGCAGAGTTTCTGGTAATTTCCAAAACCCATCAAATAGCTCCTGGTTTGTTTTTAGTGAGGCAAGAACTATCCAACCTAGAACAAATAAGATGAAGATTACCCAAATATATAAAAGGGCTTTACCGATGACTAGTAATATACTTCGTTCATTTGCTTTCACTTTTTTCAACCCCTTTTTTGCAGATCATAGTTCAAATACTTCACGTTTAAACAACTTTCTCCCCGTAATAACAAATATCAATACAACGACAACCATTGACACTGCAACAGCACTAGAATACCCTAGCTGATAAATCGGTGTACGTTGCCCAAACCCTAATATGTATTGATACATTGCTGTATTCCACATACGTGAAGGTGGTTCTGGCCCACCAAAAGCGAACAAGAAATCAAATAATCGAATTGCATTTATCCCCCATAAAATAACGGCAATCGAGAAGACATCCCAAATTAAAGGTAACGTCACTTTTGTAAATATTTTAAAGGTTGATGCACCTTCGATTCGTGCTGCCTCAAAATACGTATTTGGAATCTTATCGACCCCGCCTAATAAAATAATGGCGTAAAATCCAGTACTATACCAAATGATTGAAATAACGGCAGACATCATAATATTATCTGGACTCGTCCAGTTGACTGGATCTATCCCGACTAATTTCAAAACAGAATTAAAAAATCCAATATCGTAACGGTATAAATAATTCCATACAATGGCTAAAGCGATTGGTGCAATAATATTTGGAAAGAATATAATTGCTCGAACAGCTTTTTTTGCAGACACCCCTTGACTCATTAGAGAAGTAAATAGTAGGGCGATTAAAAAGACAAAGATTCCACCTACAAATAGGATTAGCATCATATTTTTAAATGATTGCCAGTAGATCGGATCTTGAAAAATATTCGAATAATTTTTTAGACCCACAAAATCCATAGCTTTTGTAAACCCACTCCAATCATGGAAACTTATCCAAAGGCCATAGAGTGCCGGACCTATAAAGAAAACAAGATATAAGCTTAAAGCTGGAAGTAAATAAGGAATAATTAGCTTTTTCTTCTCATCTTTCACTACTTTCTCCTCCTAGATTTCCCGAGTAAATTCGATATATTGATATAAAAAACTTTGGAGTTTCGCGTTTGACTTCCCCCTAAATAAAGTGCCAAAATTCAACTTATAAATAAGAGAAAACAGGGGTGACCCCCTGTTTTTCCTCTAATTATTGCTTCGACCAATACTTCTCCGTTTGTTTTTGGAGTTCTTGAACAAAGTCTTCAGCTTTCATTTGACCAAACATTAACTTATCGTCCAATGGTAGGAATACAGTTTTCCACCACTCTGGGTATTCCGCTTGTAAACCATCGTATTCCGGATGATACGAGGAAGCGTTTACAATTGTTTCTCTGAAACTAGTTAAAGCTTCTGGTGCTTCTAAATCTTCCCTTGTGCTAATATTGCCCGTATCAGTTACAATTCCTTCTTGGTAGCCTTTTTGCATGGCAAATGCCAAGAAATCTTGAACGGCTTCAACATTTGCACCTTTCGGAGCTACCCAACCAATCAAATAAAGTTCTGCTTGGTCATAGTTACCCTGTGCACCGTCGATTTCAGGGAATGGGAAAGCACTATATTCAAAGTCATCTGAAGTGTAGTTTTTTGTTTCACTAGATAACCAGCTCCCATTTAAAATCATAGCAGCATCGCCTTTTGCCCACGATGTTTGTGCGGCCGGGTACTGGCTTCCCTCATATCCTGCAGCAAAAAAGTCATTATCAACCAATTCCTGTACTTTCTGTGCTGCTTCTAAATAGCCAGGTTTTAACCAAGTTTCACCAGTTTTATCGCCAGCAGCTTCCAATAATGCACCTGGTCCTAAAATTCGTTCTACTAACCAGTAATAATAGTAAGCGTTATAAAAGTCGATATTGCCATCCTGTGCAAAAGGTGCAATTCCTTTATCTTTCATTGTTTTACTTACAGCAACAAATTCATCCCATGTTTTTGGTGCTTCAAGTCCATTATCACTGAACAGATTCTTGTTGTAATGGAAACCAGAACTTATTATTTCATAGGGGATAAAATATGTTTTACCTTGTTGTTGATAAAATGAGATAACATCGTCAATAAATACATCTTCAAAGACAGTCCCCTCATTTGGAATTTCCATCGAAAGCAAGTCATCCAATGGTTCTGCCAGATCATTTTTCAGTAGTGTCCCTGTAACCTCAGCACCTGACTGTTCGGTAAGGTCCGGCGCATCGCCCCCAAGTGATGCGTTTCTGACGTCAGACATAACTTGTCTACCCATCCACTGAACGTCAATTTTCACATTTTTATTTTCTTTTTCATAAGCATCAATAATTCCTTGTAAAACGACTTGTTGTGGCTCACCTGTATTCCACATTGACCAATATTTAAGTGTGACTTTACCGTCTTTGCTATCCTTACCATCTGACGAAGCTCCATCGGTACTACATGCAGCCAATAGTAAAACCCCAATTAACATGAATATCCCTAAGATATTAATCTTTTTTCTCATACCATTCACCCCTTATGAAATATATTTATAGACCTACGCATTTTATTACCTGAACCTCATAGTCAAACAATCGAACCACCTTGCGCCTCTCATTGTCATTTATCTTGAATTGATAGATTTCACCCCCTTTTGCGATTCAAAACTCCTGGTTTTCCGAAGTTTCTGACTATAGAAAATAGTATACATTTAATAGGTTGTTGGGTCAACCCCCTCATCCAATAATTTGAAATATATGTATATTACAGTTATTTCACCAACATTATTCTTTTTTTATCAGACTTATTGATTAAAGATTTAGTTGCAAAAAACCTGATGAAAAGGGATTGGAAATCTACATTTCATTGGACCATTTTCTGTCCGATTTACTAAAATAATTACGGTAGATTTACCGGTAAAGTAGCGCTTCATGAATATAATTAAACCAAGAGAAAATCTCAGCACTTCGTGTATCTTATCTTTTTGAGAGCGAAGGATGAAGGACCCACATGCGATTCCCGAAAATCCAAGCTACCTAAAAGCATCTATACATGTAGCGCCCAGTTGTCTGACCATGCTAACTGATGATTATTTTGTTTAATCAACAGGCATACGTAGTTATGATAGAAATATAATAAGGGTAGTGTTTGACAGGAATTTCTTCGAGGTATTTGGAAGTTAAATTTTTGGAGTGGGTGATTCGAAGTAATGGCATGTTTTTCTTGTTCGTGAGAACTTCATTGACTTAACACCTATGGTTATGTTGTCATAACCAGTTGCGCCTACAACCTCTATGAAAGGTCTATTCATACACTTTCATAGAGGTTGTGCTATTCTCGAAGTTAACTTCTTTACTTTCGCACACTTTGACGGATCATAAGCTTTGTAGAGATTGATATTTTTTTCGCGATTTTTCTGCCTTCTAATCGCTCAACTAATGTGTCTACAGCTGTTTCACCCATTATTTCTGTATAAACTTTAATCGTACTCAGTGATGGATACATATACTTTGAAACAGACACATCATTAATGCCTATGATGCTGACTCTTTCTGGAATCGCTATAGCTGCTTCATGAAGCGCTCTTAAACATCCAATTGCGATAGCATCACTACTAGCAAAGAAAGCGGTCGGCAAATCTTCACCTAATTCTTCAATTGCTTGCCGCATTAAATTATAGCCATCTTCTACTGAAAAAGAACCCACATAAACAAATCGTTCCTCATATAAACCGTGTTCTTTCATATAAGATTGGAACGTCTTTTCTCGTAAATCTTGGATCGGTTCTGTTTGTCCTTTTAATAACTCTTTCCCACCGATAAATCCAATTTTTTCATGCTTTGTAGAAAGAAAAAAATCAATTACTTTTTTTGTTGCTTTCTCAAAGTCTATGACGATGGCGTCATATTTTTCTTCATTTGGACTGTAGTCGACAAAAATAACCGTAGAATTTATAGCCGTTAATTCCTTCACTTGATGGCCACTAAATTTGCCTATAGCAATAATACCCTCTATTTCTACAGCCTTAATATCTTTAATATTATCGAAAAAGTACACTTCTGGATACATCCCTATTTCTTTGCATCGCTGCTCAATTCCAAGGCGTATGGATAAATAATATAAGTCATTTAGTTCTTCCTGTTCTGTATACCAATGGATAATAGCAATTTTTTGATCCGCATATCTTTTGGACGAGCGTTTTCGATAAGATAGCTCTTCTGCTGCTTCAAATATCCTTTTCTTTGTTTCATCTGCCACTGATAGGCTTGCATCATAATTCAGTACTCGCGAAACAGTTGCAGATGATACCCCCGCTTTTTCTGCAATATCTTTAATTGTGGCCATTCCCATCACCTTTTCTATGACTCATTCTTTTATTCAAAAGGAGAAAGGGCAGTTTAACAACTGCCCTCCCCTTTAGCCTAATTTATGTGTATCCAATAAATTAATTGCTAAACTTTTAGCTCCGTGTAACTCAAAAACAATAATCTTATTATCGCCTTGCTTTAATAGTGGTCCCGGTACGTATAATGTTTCCTGTGGACCCACTTCCCAATAACGACCTATGTTAAAGCCATTTACAACGACAAAGCCTTTTACCCAGCCTGGTAATTCAACAAATGTATCTCCAATTTCATCCACATGGAAGGTTCCTTTGTAAAATGCAGGTCCCGTTGCATCCGTATGGCCCTCTTTGAAGGTTAATTGTTGAAGATTATCCATTGGCAATGGATACATCGTCCAATCAAATAAGAATTGACGTTCGAAACGAACACCTTCAGTAATCCCTTTTGGATCATTCATCATCGGACCATAATTAATGCGACCCATATTTTCAACAACGATATCTAATTGGACGCCTTCCTTAGGTACGGCAAATGATAATGTATGATTATCCCAGCGATCAATGACACCCTTGTATTCATTATCCACAAATACAAGTGCACGATCACGGACTTCTTGAATTGTTAGTTCGGCTTCTTCTTTTGGTCCTTGTAAAAATGTGCGATATAACGTGAAACCGTAATCTTGACCGAGCTTCTCCATCGTATCTGGATTGGCACGTTTGATAGGATGACTGATCATGTCCAATGCGTCGAATAGCGCAACGGATTCCGTCATTGTCACTTGCCCATAATTCACTTTAGCAATTGGCTCTGGCAAGACTAACTCGCCTATGTCTTTATGCTTAGCAATCGCCTCCCGCACCGCATGGAATTTAGGAGTGATATCACCTGTTTCACTGATTGGACAATCATAATCATAGCTTGTTACTGTTGGCTGATGCACCTTATCAAGGTTTGCGCCATTGTAAAAGCCAAAGTTTGTGCCACCATGGAACATATAGAAATTCACCGAATCTCCACGTTGTAGCATTTCGGCAAATGTGGCAGCCGTTTCACCAGGGTCACGCTCGTGATGCGCCTCGCCCCAATGATCGAACCAGCCATTCCAATATTCCATCACAATATTAGGTGTGTTCGGGAAATATTCTTGTAGCTTGTCAAATGATTCTTCTGGTCTAGAACCAAAGTTGACTGTAGCCAAAACCCCATCAACTGTACCGCCTTGTAGCATTAAATCTGTAGGCCCATCTGATGTAAATAGTAGTACATCGATTCCTCTTTTAACCATAGAGTCTTTTATATAATTGAGATACTGTTTATCATTGCCAAAACTACCATACTCATTTTCAATCTGCATAGCAATGATCGGGCCACCATTTGTTTGTAATAACGGCACCAATTTTTTTAATAATACATTGTAATAATTGTCCACTTTTTCTAAGTAGGGCTCATAGAATGACCGGAATCTCATATTGCTATCGGCAAGCAACCATGATGGCAAGCCGCCAAACTCCCACTCTGCGCAAATATATGGACTCGGACGAACGATGACGTGCAACCCTAGACGCTCAGCTATGCGAATAAACTCTTCAATATTAGCAATACCTTCAAAATTATATTGACCTTCTTTTGGTTCATGTAAATTCCATGGTACATACGTTTCTACACAGTTAAAGCCACATGCTTTTAATTTCATTAACCGGTCTTCCCAGTATTCGGGTACAATCCTAAAGTAATGAACGGCACCCGATATAAGTTGGATGGGTTCTTTATTTAAAATAAGTTGATTTCCTTCAACCTTTAATAAAGGCATTTCTAAAACTCCTTTATAGTCAAATGTCAATATTTTATTATCCTTTCAAACCACCCATAGACATACCTTCTGTCAATTTTTTCTGTGTGAGCGCATAAAGCGTAATGGTCGGCAGCAAGACAAGCACCAATCCTGCAAATAATGCCGCCCAATCGGTAGCAAATCGTTGTACTTCCATTAGATTTGCTAGCCCTACAGGGATGGTTTTCTTGGCGTCACTTGAAATTAATACTAATGCTAGTGCGTATTCATTCCAAAACGTGAAGAAGTTGAATATGATCACTGTTAATATCCCTGGCCTTGCAAGTGGCACAATGATGCTGATTAACGTACGGAAATAGCCACTTCCGTCGATAAACGCAGACTCCTCATACTCTTTAGGTATCGATCGCATAAATCCTGTTAGCAGGTAAACAGAGAATGGTAATGCCCCAGCTGCATAGACAAGACTTAACCAAAAACGATTATCTAACATATCAAGGTTATTCATCATCAAAAACAATGGTATCATGATATAAACCGGTTGAATAAATAATCCTGCCATATAAAAGTTATGTAATACTTTTCTCCCTTTAAAATCAAAACGGGATAATGCGTAAGATGTTGGAATAACCAATATTAGCAATAACATCATAGAAAGTCCCGTCACAAGGAAGGAGTTTATAATGAATTCACCCATATTTGATTCAGTGAATGCCCGAGTAAAGTTATCAAAGTTCAGAACCTCAGGCAAACCCCATGGACTACTCATAATTTCCTTATTGGTTTTTAGTGACGCCAATAAGTTCCATACAAGTGGATAGACGAATATAAACGTTGCGGTTAATAAAACAATTCTCAACAATACTTTTGAACCTTTTTTCTTTATATTTTTATTGCCACTCATCTTGACACCTCCATTCTAGTGAGCCTCTCGTTCAGTTAGTTTATTACTAATAAATGACAGAATCAACGAAACCGAGAAGACGATAACCGCGATTGCCATTGCATATCCAAAGTTAGCATTAACGAAGGCTTGCTTATACATATACGTCAGTGCAACTTGCGAAGCATTATTCGGTCCACCAGCTGTCATGACGATGACGATAACAAAACTGATGTTCAGTACACCGTTTATGCTGAAAATAATGGTTATACGGATGATTTCCCATAGCATTGGGACAGTAATTTTAAAGAACTGCTGAACAGCATTTGCCCCATCTAATGAAGCGGCTTCATAAAGCTCTCTTGGGACACCGTCCATTCCAGCAAGGTACATGACCATATAATATCCGACAGCCTGCCAAACCATTACAAGCGCAATTGCCCATAAAACTGTATCTTTACTCCCTAACCATGTTAAAGCAAACTGATCTAACCCCATCCAATTCAACATCTCATTGATAATCCCCATATTCGGGTGATAAATGAAAGCCCAAAGGATTCCGATCACAACAAAAGATAGAATACTAGGGAAAAAGAAAATGGTCCGATATAAGTGTTTTTCTCTTAGCTCTCCAAATGATAAAATTGAGGCAAACACAAGTGATAGGAACAGCGTAATTGTAGGAACTACAAGCATTAGAAAACCGGTATTCTTTAGTGATTGAAGAAAAATGTCATCTTTAAACAATTCGACAAAGTTAGCCAATCCGATAAATTCCTCATTATTCCCGAAGCCAGAGCTACTATACATAGATTTGATGAAAACCTGCGTTACCGGATAAACGATGAATATCGAAAATATGGCCAACGTCGGCAAGATACAGAACAATATAAAGGCTGTTCGTTCTTTACTTTTCACTAGATACACCTACCTTTGAAACTATTTATTGGTATTTTTAACTTTTTATGTATTTACATTCAGAATCATTCCCCCAACCACGAAGATTAGGGGAATGATGCAAAATTTTTTTACATATTTAGTTACTTTTTCTCTTCGACTTTTGAGTAAACTTCGTACATCTTGTCTGCCCATTCTTGAACCGTCAATTCATTGTTCATAATACTTGCAACTTGATCGAATAGAACTTCACGTGGGTCAACATTCACGCCCGCTGGAACCGGAGCAAAGTTACCAGACATCGAGTACATTCCTGATTCAACCGCTTTAAACACATTGTAAGATGATTCTGACAAGTATTCAGATACTAAATCTGCCGCACCGACAACCGCCATCGACGCTTTCGTTAATTCACCATTTAGCTTAATGTTCTCTTCCGCGTACATGAAGCGTAAAAATTCTTTCGCAAGCTCTGGATTAGCAGCATCTTTAGGAATATACATCTGTTCCATTGAATTCAACGCAAGAAGTGGATCGTTGGCATTGAATGTAGGTACACCAAGGAATCCAAATTCAAAACCATCTTCTCTTGGGGCTTCTGCCATCTCCCCTTCAAACCAGTTACCATTTGGAATAAACATTGCTTTTCCTTGCATGAAAGATGTTTGTGATTGCGTATGATCAAGTGCAACCGTACCGTTCATCAATGCATTGTCTTCTTTTGCAATCTTTTCAAAGATTCCTAGAGCTTCAAGCGCAGTTTCTGTTTTCCAGAATTCAGGATCGTAGTTCAACATCTGATCCAATGCTTCTTGTCCACCAAGTGAATAGACAGCTGGAATAAGAATTTCTTCTAAATAGCCTGGTACAGTTCCTTGATATGTGAATAAAGCACGGTCATTGTCTTTTGCTACCGAATTTAATGCTAGTAGCTCATCCCATGTTTTTGGTAATGCGATGCCCTTTTCGTCAAAAAGTGTTTTATTGTACCAAAGACCCATTACATTGTAGTTATATGGAGCCATGTAGATCTTACCATCACCGTATGGCGACATATAAACAGATTCCAAGACACCAGGTAAAATCTTATCTTTCAATGCTACTTCTTCATCAATTGCATTTCCTTCGAATAGATCAGTCAAATCAGTAAATCCGTGTTCTTTAATTAACCCTTGTGTCACACCAGATGGATCTGTTTGGTTAAGGTATACAACATCAGGTGGATTTCCTGCAATAATTTTCGGTCTAATCATTTCACCAATATCCGGGTTAGCCGTTACGTTAACTTTTGTTCCCGGATTAGCTTTTTCAAAGTTTTCAGCGAGTTGTTTCCAAAACGCATCACCATAACCGCCTTGGAAAACCGCAACTTCCAATACTTTAGAATCTCCGTCCTTACCTGCTGCACCTTCTTTTCCGTCTTCTTTGTCGGTACTACAGCCCGCCAAAATTACTGAAAACACTGCCATTAACAATAGCATTTTACAAAAAATAGATTTCATACTGACACTCCCCTTTATCTTGATTACAGCTTCATTGTTACCGCTAGTATGTACACTCTCCCCCTTTAAGTGACTACTTCGATATACACATCAATAACACTGTTTTTTGAATGCGCTTACACACCGAGTAAAACATTAGTAAACTCATTTGGTAAAACATTTACTTGATGCTTGTTAAATAATAACACACACTAATCATTCTGTCTATTCCAAAAATAAAAAGAATAAAAAAAATAAAATGATGCCCATCTGAATTGATGGGCATCATGCAAGAGTTCATATATAGTAGGAAGCAAATAGATTCAATCGACCAATTGATGCATTCAAAATAAGAATTAGCCTAATTTATGTGTGTCAATTAAAGTAATCTCAGTTTGGGTTGTTTCATGCAATTCAAAAACAATAATTTCATTGTCACCTTTTGTGAGCAGTGGACCTGGTAAGTACAATGTTTCCTGTGGGCCCACTTCCCAATATCGACCGATATTAAAGCCATTAATAACGACAAAACCTTTGACCCAGCCTGGTAATTCAACAAATGTATCTCCAATTTCATCCACATGGAAGGTCCCTTTGTAAAATGCAGGCCCCGTTACATCCGTACGTCCTTCTTTAAACGTTAATTGTTGAAGATTATCCATTGGCAATGGATACATCGTCCAATCAAATAAGAATTGACGTTCGAAACGCACACCTTCTGTAATTCCTTTTGGATCATTCATCATCGGTCCATAATTAATGCGACCCGTATTTTCAACAACGATATCTAATTGGACACCTTCTTTAGGTACAGCAAATGAAAGTGTATGATTATCCCAGCGATCTATGACACCTTTGTATTGATGATTAACAAATACTAATGCACGATCACGCACTTCTTGAATCGTTAGTTCCGATTCTTCCTTTGGCCCTTGTAAAAATGTACGATACAGCGTAAATCCGTAATCTTGACCAAGCTTCTCCATCGTATCTGGATTTGCACGCTTGATAGGATTACTGATCATATCCAATGCCTCCAATAATGCAACAGATTGCGACATCGTCACTTGCCCATAATTCATCTTCGGAATAGGTTCTGGTAAAACAAGCTCACCAATGTCTTTATGCTTAGCAATTGCTTCACGCACTGCATGGAATTTCGGAGTAATATCACCTGTTTCACTGATCGGGCAATCATAGTCATAACTCGTTACCGTTGGCTGGTGTACTTTATCAAAGTTCGCACCATTGTAGAAGCCAAAGTTGGTACCACCATGGAACATGTAGAAATTCACCGAATCTCCACGTTGTAGCATTTCCTCAAAAGTGGCAGCCGTTTCACCAGGGTCACGCTCGTGATGCGCTTCGCCCCAATGATCGAACCAGCCATTCCAATATTCCATTACGATATTAGGCGTGTTCGGGAAATATTCTTGTAGTTTGTCAAACGCCTCTTTCGGTCGAGAACCAAAATTCACTGTCGCTAACACACCTTCAACCGAACCACCTTGTAACATTGAATCTGTTGGTCCGTCAGAGGTAAAGAGTAATACATCGATGCCTCTTTTAATCATGGAGTCTTTTATATAATTGAGATATTGTTTATCATTACCAAAACTACCATACTCATTTTCAATTTGCATAGCAATAATCGGCCCACCATTTGTTTGTAATAACGGCACCAATTTTTTCAATAATACATCGTAATAGTTGTCCACTTTTTCTAAGTATGGCTCATAGAATGACCGGAATCTCATATTACTATCAGCGAGTAACCACGATGGCAGGCCACCGAATTCCCACTCGGCACATATGTATGGACTTGGTCGAACGATCACATGCAATCCTACACGCTCTGCAGTGCGGATGAATTCCTCAATATTCGCAATGCCTTCAAAATTGAATTCGCCTTCTTTTGGTTCGTGCAGATTCCACGGTACATATGTTTCCACACAGTTAAAACCACAAGCTTTTAATTTTAACAACCGGTCTTCCCAATATTCAGGAACTACTCTAAAATAATGAATGGCTCCCGAAATGAGTTGAATAGGTTCGTTATTTATATATAAATCTTTTCCTTGCACAATTAGGTTAGACACAATATACAACTCCCTTATCTTTTACAATCAAGTTACAAAACTTCATTTGCAAAGTTATCAATTCGAATAACTTTACCATTTTGAAGCCTAGAAGCTTCAGCACTGAATGCTAATAAGTGACTTTCAAGAGAAACCGCTGCAGAAGATCGGCTTTCGTTCCCATTATAGTTTCTTGCTTCATGTAAAAAATCTCTAACAATTGCTTCATCACCGCCGCCGTGACCACTCTTTGGTTCTTCTAGCTTAGTAATTGTTTCATTCTTCGTCAGGAAATTAAATACGGAAATTGTATTTTCGTCCATTTTTCCTCTAATTTCACCTTTTGTACCCATGATTTGTACGATACGCGTTTGCTCTCTCGTAAATCCACACATACTAAATGTAGCCGTCGCCCCATTTTCAAACTCTAGATTGACAACTTGGTGATCGACAACATTATTATCGGAACGATAGACACATTTTCCGTAATCTGTTGTATTTAATGCATGAA
Organism: Sporosarcina sp. NPDC096371; assembly: GCF_044762865.1. Taxonomy (NCBI): domain Bacteria; kingdom Bacillati; phylum Bacillota; class Bacilli; order Caryophanales; family Caryophanaceae; genus Sporosarcina; species Sporosarcina sp. NPDC096371. Next base: position 149,409 of record NZ_JBIWFE010000007.1, on the reverse strand, counting down.
TAATACCTTCTCGTGTATGGTCGGGTGTGAACTTTTTCGCCCAGCCTTTTCCTTCACCTAGATAATATCTTCCAGCATGAAAAGCACAATCATTCGCGATAGGACATCCATCTAAACAACGCAATGGTCCATTTTCTGGTGCATTCGATTTTTTAAAATGCATTAACGATCCGAAAGAGCTAACATGCTTACATTTCTGATCCATTAAATACATTAAAATGTCCATATCATGGCATGACTTTTGTAAAATCATTGGACTTGAGTCGTCACTGTTACTCCAGTTCCCTCTTACAAAACTGTGTGACATATGCATCACTTCAACATTTTCATTTAATTGAATTGAAACAATATCCCCGATTTCACCTTTATCAATGATACTTTTAATATTTTGCCAAAATGGTGTATATCTAAGAACATGGCAAATGGTTAATAGTTTATTATGTTTCTTCGCAGTCTCTACCATTGAAATACATTCCTTTGGATCTGGAGACATTGGTTTCTCTAAAAGAACATGGTAACCTTTTTCCATCGCCTTTAATGTTGGTTCGTAATGTTCTCTGTCTAACGTGCAAATAAAAGCAACTTCAGCTTCAATATCATTTTCAAACATTTCTTCCCAAGATCCAAAACACTGACTTTCTGAAAGTCCATATTCCTGTGCAAAAGCCGCTCTTCTCTCAGGAATCGATTCCGCAACGGCTACAAATTCTAGCTCATGTGGGTAATTATTTGCATAAGGCGCATACGCCCTAGCCCCTCTATCCCCAGCACCAATTAACACTGCTTTTACTTTCTTCAAGGTATTCTCCGCCTTTTTCATTAATCTTTAATTGCTCCTGCTGCAATATCTGAAATAAATTGTCTACTAACAATTAGGAATAGTACAACTAAAGGAAGTGTACCCAATAACGTTCCTGTCATTACTGCTGCTACATCTGTTTGATGTAAGCCTTTTAAATTCGCCAATGCTACCATTAATGTATATTTAGATGGATCATTCAATACAATTAACGGCCACAGATAGTCGTTCCATACACCCATGAAATTAAAAATACCTAAGAATGCCAATGCCGGTTTTAAAACTGGCAATGCTACACTCCAATACATTCTGAACATTCCGCAGCCATCAATTCTCGCTGCATTCAATAAATCATCGTGTATTGCACCCTCTGCATATTGCTTAATCCAAAAAATACCGAACGCACTCACTAAGCCTGGGATGATTAAAGCTTTATAACTATCGATCCAACCAAAATTTTGCATCATAATAAACATAGGGATTAATGATAGTTGCGCCGGAATCATCATCGTAGTTAGTGTAAAAACAAACAATTTCTTCTTGCCCGGAAAATCAAACTTCGCAAATACAAACCCCGCTAGTGAACTAAAGAACAACACCAATATGGTCGATGTGACTGACACAAAAATAGTATTTAAAAGAGATTTCAAAAAATCGACTTCCGCAAATACTTTTTGTACGTTTACAAGTAATTGATCGCCAAAAGTCCATACAGGTGGGAATTTAAAACTTGCGCTTGAATCATTCGTCGCCATAACAATCAGCCAATAAAACGGGAATATCGATATGATAACACCCATGATTAAGCTTGCATGTAACACAAACGTTTTTAATCTAGTCAAATGCTTTCACCTCTTTTATCTGTATCAATCTTTACGTTGTACAATCTTCCAGTTAATGAGTGAAAATAGAATGATGATTATAAATAACCCAATGGCGATTGCTGACCCATATCCATAAAGATTCTTTACAAAGGCCTGTTGGTAAAGGTATAGAACAATTGTTAATCCTCCGCCTCCAGCTCCACCAGAGTTCCCCACAAGTAATTGTGGTTCAACAAAAGTCTGCATTCCACCAATCGTTGATGTAATCACAACAAATAATAAAACTGGTTTCAATAATGGTATTGTAATTTTCGTGAAAATTTGAAATGAGTTGGCTCCATCAATTTTTGCAGCTTCATACAAATCGCCGGATATTTTCTGCAAGCCTGCAAGAAAGATAATGGCGTTATAGCCCGTCCATCTCCAAATAATCATCGCTGAAATCGCTAATTTAACACCAACTGAATCATTATGCCAATCAATCGCGTCGAACCCAAATAAGGTTAAAAAATAGTTTATCAGCCCATAGCTTGGCGCAAATATGACACCAAATATGATCGCAACTGCTACAATGGCTGTTACGTTCGGGAGGAAGTATAACGTCTTATATACACCACTGAATTTGACAAATGCAGAGTTTAATAGAAACGCGACAACTAAAGCTAAAACAATCATCGGTATCGTCGATAGCAACCAGATGACAAGTGTATTTAAAATCGACTTCCAAAATAGCGGGTCAGCTATTAGGTACTCGAAGTTACGTAAACCTACAAATTCCATCTCGCCGATTCCATCCCAACTCGATAGAGCTAGATAGATAGAGAACACAACTGGAAATACACCAAAAACTAAGAACGTCAAGAAGAAGGGAGATATGAATAAATACGCTCCTTTATTCTTCTTAATCTCTGTCCATATATTTTTTTTCTTGCTAGCTACTTGTTTTTTTGTAGTCTCGATTTCAACTCACCACCTAAATTTAAATTAGGGGGATAATTATCCCCCTATCGCCTATTATTACAGCCCTAGATCTCGCTCAATCTTAGCTAGTGCATCTTCCCATGCTTTTTCAGAATCTTTATTTTTCACCTTAACTAAATCCAATTCTTCTCTAAACGCTGTAAACACGATAGATTCTTTTGATCCTCTATATGCTTCTTTTACATTTTTCGCTGATTCTGCGAACACTTCAGTTGTATTTTGACCACCAAAGAATTCTTCGTTGTGGTAAATTTCTTCATTCTCTAACGCTGTTAGTTCCGACGGGAACAAACTCAAGTTTTTATAAGCAGTCACTTGATTTTCAGCTGAGTTAATAAATTTAGCAATTTCTGCACTTACTTCAGGATTTTTCGATGATTTTAGTACCGCAAGGAATGACCCACCATCGTTACCATCACTAATTGGTGATCGAGAAACCTTCCATTTACCCGTTGTACTCGGTGTTGCATCCATTAAAATATCCTTCGCCCAAACAGGACCATCATAACCAACAAGCTTATCGTTATTAATTGCCGCGTTCCATTCTTGTGACTGTTCATCAATATTCCCCAAAACAAGTCCCTTTTCATTTAACTCGATTGATTGATCCCAAACTTCTTTAATGTGTTGCTGACCGCCAATAAAATTATCTTCTTCGTCAAAGAAGCGTTGGTCTAGCTTATTGACATTACCTGAAAAAGCATCCTTAATTGAAGAGACTACATACGCATCCGCATCATTTTTAAGTGTTGTTAACACATCAAGATAACCATCCCATGTGCTCATCTTCTCTGTTAGTTCTTCCGGTGTATTAGCAATGCCTAGTTTTGAGAAAATATCTTCTCTGTAGAAGAAGCCTGTTGGAGCTGTATCCACTGGCACAGCAATCATCGTTTTCCCATCACCAGAGATAGCTTGACTTGTTTTCCATGTAGGGTAGATTTCTTCTAGTTCTGCTCCACCATAATCATATAGATTGGCAAATCGATCAGCATGTGGTAAAAACTCTGAAACCCAAATATTCATTAGAACCAAATCTGGCGCATCTTTACTACTCTTCGATGCCAATAGTGAACTTAATTTCGTTTTGTAATCCGATCCAGGCGGTAACTTTTGCACTACAAAGTCAATATCAGGAAACTCTTCTTTCACTTTGTCTAATACACTTTCATCAAGTCCTCTGTTCCAATACCATAACGTAATTTTGTTATCTTCTTTAGAGTCCGCCTTGTCATTCCCGCAAGCAGCAAGAATCACTAGTAGAAATAGACCCAAAAGTAATCCGGTAATTTTTTTCATTTTATGTAATCTCCTTTTCCCCTTTTTTCTACATATTGACGCAACCCATATAAAAAACTTCATTACACCCCTATTATCGGGAGTAATCATTTCATAAAATACTCGCCTCCTTTACTGTGATAACTAGCTTTTAATTTCAGATGCACAAACTTCACTTTTGAAAACGCCTTCAAAAATAAGTGGTAATACAGGTAAATTATAGATAAAACTATAGTTAAAAATTGAGTAAAACTTTTACTAACATTTTTCTAGATACTAACACAAGCAGATTAATCTGTCTATACAGAATAAAAAAAAAGCGGCTATAAATTAATCTAGCACCACAAAAAACCCTTAAGCGAATTTGGGCTTAAGGGCTTGATATGTTTCTTTATTTCATTGTCACAAAAATAGATTATTCAATTTTAACCGCCATACTTGTCAAAGCCGATTCTAGCGCAGCCGTAGTTACTACAAACGTCTGATAGGCATCTTGGTAACCAGATAGAATACCAGTTGGATCCCCTGTGCGTAATACTGGAATAAATATTTCGTTTTCAGTTTGATAAGGGCTAACTCGATCAACATATTCAGATGTGGAACCTTTGAGTGTCAGCTTTAAACGCTTAGTTGACCAATCAACGATCCCCTAATTTGTAAATAAAGGAAACCCCGATTTACCGATCCTCTCTGGAAGTATACAAGTGTTAAATATATTAGCTACAATGCCATTTCGTAGTTTCATAATGACTGTTCCTACATCCGCAATAGTGATAAATTCTTCATGCGCGGAAAGAAGCTGATTGCCAAATACCGCCGAAACTGCTTCTACTTCTCCACAAATATAAAGAAGTAAATCAGCAATATGTGTCGTCTGCTCGACAAATTGGCCCTAGAGCTAGATTGGTTTCTCCACCACAGTACTTTGGGCATACTCCCCATATATTGTCCGAGGACAATAGCGATAATGATAGCCTACGGATGTAAGTAAGGGCTTTTGCTTGAGTTCCTATAATACTTTTTTAGGAATTTCATTGTCCTAGCTCAATGGTTTTTCAACAAAGAATGGAATACCTCGCCTTATTAACTCTAGTTCTATCTCGCCATGTGCCATTGGTGGAACACAAATATTGATGGCATCCAAGCGATTGGTTTCCAGCACCTCTATCAAATTGGCATAGCCTTTTGCATATGTAAACTTTGATGCCAGTTACTCTGCTTTTTCTATACTCGTTCCCAAGATGGCCGTTATCTTGACTCCCGCTATCTACGACAATATCTTGGCATGGAACATACTAAAATAACCGGTTCCAATCATACCTAGCTTTATGCTCAATATGAGTCCTCCATTATCGCCATTCTATATACGGGCTTACCCTACTAATTTAACAGTAGTCATCACATTATCCTTTAACAGACCCTGCTAGCAACCCTCTGACAAAATATTTCCCAAGAAAAATGTAGACGAGCAAAGTAGGTAACGCCGCTAATAATGCGCCCGCCATTTGTACGTTCCATTGCACAATTTGGCTTCCCGATAAGTTTTGTAGGGCCACCATAACAGGCTGCTTCGTCCCTGTTGTAATTGTAACCGCAAACAAAAACTCATTCCATATATTTGTAAACTGCCAAATCGCAACGACTACAAAGCCGGTGATGGATAACGGGATAATAATATGCTTAAAAACGCCTAAAAAGTTCGCTCCATCTATTTGCGCTGATTCAATCAATTCATCTGGAATACTCGCATAGAAGTTTCGGAACATTAATGTAGTAATCGGCAAACCGTATACGACATGCACGAGTATTAAACCTGGGATGGTATTGTATAATTCAATCGTCCGTAAAAATTGAATTAAAGGGATCAAAATACTTTGGTAAGGAATAAACATTCCAAACAAAATAAACGTAAACAATGCATCAGAACCTTTGAATTTCCATTTGGATAGAATGTAACCATTCATAGCACCCAATAAGGCCGATAACAAAGTTGCCGGAATGACTAAATAAAAACTATTTAATAGGTTTGGTGCTAAGCTCGAAAAAGCTAATTTGTAGGAACTAAAATCAAGTGCCGTTGGCAGAGCCCACATTTTATCAATCGATACCTCTGCCATAGGCTTGAGACTTGTCACGATGATGACATAAATCGGTGTTAAAAAAAGAAGTGAAACAATGATTAACAAAGTATACTTAACGATACTCCCAATTCGGATAGACGCCATTAATTTTCACCCTTTCTACTACTCCACAAATAAGGAACAATAAATACGGCTACTAAAAGTAACATAATAATTGCTATAGCAGCGCCATTTGCATAATAATTTCCTCTAAATGTTGTTTCAAACATATACAATCCAGGTACATCTGTAACGAAGTTAGCGCCTGATCCTGTCATAGCGTATATTAAATCGAAAATTTTCAACGAGATATGTGCCATGATAATGACAACACTCATCGTAATAGGCCAGAGTATTGGTAAAATGATTTTCATATACACTTGAAATTCAGTTGCCCCATCCATTCGAGCTGCTTCCCGCAATTCATCGCCAATCCCTCGTAGTCCTGCTAAATACATTGCCAACGAAAAGCCCGTCATTTGCCAAACAGCGGCGATGACAACTGCGATAATAGCAACAGGCAGCCCAAATTCTATGCTCCCCCATTTAAAGCCCGCCAAAATCGTCGTATCTGTGTACCATTTCGGTTGAATGCCGAAAAGATTTAAAAACTTATTAAAGCCCGTTGACGGATGTAGTAACCATTGCCATACAACTCCAGTGACAATAAAGGACAAGGCCATCGGGAATAAAAAGATGTTTCTAAATATAGATTCTCCTTTTAGCTTCTGATCAAGCAGGATAGACAATACTAATCCAAGCACAATGACAGCACCAATAAAGAAGATGGTGAAAAATATCGTGTTCCGTAAATCAGCTCGAAAGCGGAAATCATTAAATAAATAAAGATAGTTTTTCAAACCTGCAAATGAAAAGTCTGGAACAATCGTATTATAATTACTCAATGAAATATACCCGGTCCAACTGATAAATCCGTAGACAAAAATAATAATTAGAATGATAGATGGCATTAAAAAAGCCATTGCGGTTAATTTATCTTTTGATAGTTTCTTCTTTCTGTTTATCTGCATATTTTTCTCCATATTTTATCCTCCTCAGCTTGAGGCTTCTCTAGTTTATAAAGTGATAAAAATAGAGGGTGCCGCCAATCAGGCAGACACCCTCATTCTGTTCTTACATATCGGGTGCTGCGTTTTGTAATGAGTCAATAAAGTTTTTAACGTCTCTTTGTGTGACAAAAATATTGACAGCTTGATTTGCTTTTGTTACAAATCCTTCAGATGCTGCTGACCCATGTGCAAGGCTTGGGAACAATTGAGCTGTCTTGAAGTCTTCCATCGTATCTTTCCCATAGTCATCATATTTTGATGGATCTGCATCAATCCGCGCTGGGATAGAACCCTTTAGTGGATTAAATACATCTTGCCCTTCAACAGAACCAAGGAAAGTTAGGAATTCTTTCGTAGATTCTACATTGTCGATACCTTTCGGCAAACCAAATGTATCTGTAATTACCGCAAAGTCACCTACTGTGCCAGGGAATGCAAAATAACCAAAGTCTTGATTGGTGACAAGATTTAAGTCATTCACGAAATATCCTTTCGCCCAGTCCCCCATGTTAATCATTGCTGCCTTCCCTTCAGCAACTAACTGTGCGGAATCCTGCCAGTTACGTGAAGCATGATCTTCATTGACATAATCAAGGATTTTCCCGAATTTCTCAGCTGCTGCAACAACTCTTGCATCAGTAAAATCAATTTCACCAGCGAAGAGTTGAAGATATCCATCTCTTCCTAGTTCAGCTGCCAATACATTTTCAAATATCATGGTTGCTTCCCATGATTCTTTATCCCCTAATGCTAACGGAACAACGCCAGCAGCTTGCAATTTTTCAGCTACAACAAAAAACTCATCTAGCGTTGTCGGTACATCAATTCCATGTTCGTTGAAAACATCCATGTTATAGAACATGACATTACCTCGGTGAACATTAACCGGAACCGAATAAATATCATCGCCGTTACTAACTAGTTCAATTAACGCTTCTGGAAATTTATCCATCCAGCCATTTGCTTCATATAGATCATTGAGCGGCGTCATTTTGTCTGCTGCTACCCAACTTTTGTTCAGTTCTTCCCCACCGTGTACTTGGAATGTTGACGGTGGATCATTCCCTTGCATTCTTGTTGCCAGAACCGCTTTGGCATTTGTACCTGCCCCCCCAGCGACAGCCGCATTTTCTACTTTAATATCTGGGTAATTTTCTTTAAATTGATCAATGAGTGCGAGTAACCCTTCCTCTTCGCCGGCACCTGTCCACCAGCTAAAAATCTCAACTGAGTTCTTATCCTTCGATCCATCTGACGAGTCCGTTTTAGAATCTGCACTACACGCAGACACAACGAGTGCCAGTGATAATAATAAGAATAAGCTATAAAACTTCTTCATCCTGTTTCCCCCTTTTACTTGATAACGCTTACATCCCCAATTTTAAAATAATTCAATAAACAAAAGTGGATAAAAACCTGTAATTTCTTACGTTTTCATTCATTTTTCAAAGATAGCGCCTTGAAATTGCCTTGGAGAACTACGAAAATACTTTTTAAAGACTTTGCTAAAGTAGTTTGGATCTTTATAGCCAACCATAAAACTAATCTCTTTTAACGAATGATTATTTTCTTCAATTAATATTTTGGCATTTTCCATTCGTGTCTTCGTTAAAAACTCGATAAAATTCTCACCAAAGTCTTCTTTAAATAGATTTGAAAAGTAATTAGGGCTTAGATTGACAAATGCTGCAGTATCTTCGAGCGTAATCCCTTTTGAGTAATGCGCTTCAATATACGCTTTTGCTTTTGTCATAGATTGCTTTGAGTGACAATATTCATTCATTTTCATGCAGCAGACATTCAAATACGTATGCCAATCCTTGTTGGATTGTAAAGTTGATATGGAGCTTCCAGCTAGCGAAATATTTCTTTTTGCGAATATATTTTGTATCAGGATATATAACTTTTCTTTATCATCTACTTTGAATACATGTTGGTTCTCTTTAAATGCAAGAAGGGCCACATCGTTATTTCCTTTCTCAACCCCCTGTGCTATCTGAGCGATGATATCTTTGTGCTGATCATCTTGCTTGTCCTCTTGTAAAAAACCATAATTGCTTTTATTGCCTATTTTAAGCTGAAAACTAGCGGTGTAGGCTTCGCGATAAGACGTAGGCAAATTCTCCAGCGTATGGGAGGTATGTCCAATTCCAATAAATACATGCTCTCCAATCACCATCTGTACATTTCTCACGATAGTCAATTGGTCGGACTTTTTGATAGGCTCAGTTGATAGGACAAGAACAGCAATACTATCATTTGCTTCGTGGACGATTAAAAAATGTGGTACATGTAGTTCAAGAACTTGCTTAATATGCTGTAGATCATGGGAAATATCTGTGTTCAACACAAAAAAATAACCTGAAGCCATGTGGGGAAATAACTGCTTTTGCAAGTCAAATGTCTCTTGTTGTATATGTTGCTTCATCAATTTTCTGATGAAGTTCTCCTTCATTAATTGACCTGATTGTCTTTTTTCTTGTTCAGCCCTTACATCATTCGCGATTTCTCCTTGTATCCGAAGCAACGCAAGACTGATTTCCTCTTTTTTTCCGGGCTTTAGAATGTAATCCTTAATGCCAAACTGCATTGCCTGCTTGGCGTATTCAAAAGTGTTATAAGCGGATACAACTATAAATTTAATAGTTGGTTGAACAGCATATATCTGTTCAATTGCCTCCAAGCCGTTGATTCCAGGCATTTTTATATCCATAATGATCAATTCTGGTCGCATCTGTCTTGCTAGCTCAATCGCCATCCGACCGTTAACTGCCTCCCCAACAACATCCATCTCCTTGAAATTTTCATTGATAAACTTCTTCATCGCTTGCCGTTCTAGTTGTTCATCCTCCGCGATTAATATCCTCATCATTTCTCCCCCATATTTTTTTGGGTAAAAGTAGACGTACAGTAGTCCACTGCCCTTTTTCAGATTCAATTTCTACCACATTCGATGTTTGGTAAAATAATTGTAACCGTCTAATAACATTCATTAATCCGATCCCAGTTGAATGTCCGACATGATCATCCCCACTTGCTGTTAGTGACAATAATGCTGCAATCTTCTCTTTTTCAATCCCCTCGCCATCGTCACCGACTTCGATGATGACATGTTGTGCGGTCTGCTTGATGCGTATGGCAATAATCCCTCCATCTTCACGTGCCTCTATACCATGAATAAACGCATTTTCAACTAACGGTTGTAAGGTTAGGCGGGGTAGCTCTATGCCTAGGCAGGATTCATCAATTTCCGTCACAAATTGAATTCTTTCAGAAAAACGTGTTTTTTGAATCCGAAAATAATCTTTTACAATATGCACTTCATCTTTTAGTGTTACATGTTGATCGATTTCCCCTAAACTATGCCGTAATATTGCTGCAACCGAATCAATAAGGCCAGAGGTGGAGTGTGCATCCTCTAGATACGCCATTTTTGAGATAGTATTTAGCGTATTAAATAAGAAATGTGGATTAATTTGGTTTTGTAAATGCTTTAATTCCATCTCCTTCAGTAGCTGGTCTAATTCGGACTGTTCTTTAATTTCCTGCACCAAGCCATGAATATTTGAACGCATATGATTGAATGCATTCCCAAGTAACTTTAACTCGTCATTCGATTGAATTTCGATCGGTTCTCCCACAAGGTCACCCCTAGCAACTTCCTTCGCCGCCCGGGATAACTTATCCAATGGACTTGTAATACCATGGGAGGACCAAAGTGCAAAAAAGATAGCTAGCGTAATGGTTGCTAAAAACAAAAAAATGATGAAGATAAAGAAATAACTATTTCTTTCCTGCAAATCCAAATAAAATGATTGATAGGCTGTCAATTCAGTATCAATCAGTTCTAGGGCAGCTTCTTGAATATACCCCGCCCCAATTCGTACTTCTTCTAAATGATCGGTATATTTTTCAATATCACCTTTTAGGACAAAGCCGATCGTAAGCTCGGTTTCATGTATAAATGTGTCAATTAAATTTATGTAATTTTTCACTTTGATCGTTTCAAGCGTATCTGCTAACTTGTGCTTATCTGCCGACAGTTGTGCTTTTTTGGTAAAGTATGCGGTAGCATGATCTTCATCCGGTTCAATAACATATATTTTTGTTAATGCGTACAGTTCATTGGACTTTTGCGAAATAGAATTGAACAACAAAAATTGTTGAAAGCTGTCGTCATATTTATTGATCAGCTGCGCGGAACTAATGAAGATTGAAATCGCAGTCACTTGAAAAAGTAGAACAAAAACAAAAAAATAGACTAATAACTTTCCTCGAATTGTCTTCATCTACGTTCCCCCTTTAAGAACGCATCAAGATTTTCCTTATTTACGACTTTTGCACCCGTGAAAATCTCGCTCTCCAATAAATCATGCTGCTGCAAGTCAATCATCACTTCAATTGCCTTGTAGCCCATTTCTTCCGGATATTGAGCAATCGTCGAATCAATCTTGCCGTTTTGAATCAATTGCAATGTTTCCGGCAAAATATCAAAAGCAGTCATAAACATATCCTTATTGGGTGCAATTTCCTGTAATCCTTCGACCATGCCAATGCCATCAAGTGCACTTAACCCAACTAATGCAGTGATAGATGGATACTGTTTCAATAAGTTGTAAGTAGCCTGTGCTGCACCTACCTGGGTTATATTCGATTCATGAATCCCAACAATATGAATACGTTCCGTAGCTTGAATGGCGTCTTTAAAACCCGCAAGTCTTTCTTGCTGATTGATGGCATCAAAACGCCCTGTTACGATGCCTACAAATTGTTCTCCCGTTGTATGTTTAATCATGGTTTTCCCCGCGAGCTGACCTGCATAAAAGTTGTCTGTCCCAACATAGGCTTTTCGTACACTACTTTTCACATCCGTATCAACAGTTAGAATGGGTATCCCACGTTCTACACCTTTTAGCACGATATCCGCAAAACGTTGTCCCTCGACTCCTTGCGTAATAATCCCATCGACCTTAACCGCAACCATTCTGTCTAATAGCTTTAGGAGCTGATCATTATCTGCCTTTGGCGGGCCAACATATTCTAAGTAAATATCATGTTCAGCAGCTGCCCTACTTGCCCCCTTCTCTACTAAACGCCAATATTCGTTGTCAATTTCTTCAGATACTAGTGCAAAATGATAGCTATATTCATTTGGTGCTACCGTTTCCTTTTGAATGTAAAATGTTTTATAACCATAAACAATCATGCCCATAAAACTCATTACAAAAAAAGTACCTCCTAGTAGATAGAATATAACTCTCGAAGACTTCTTCATGCGAAACCCCCATTTATCATAGAATCATTATCCGCAATTGTATCACACGACAAACAAGTTTGAACATTCCCTCAAGATGTAGTACACTCAACTTAATTAATTTAATTTATTAACTGAAGGAGGCACATCTTTTGACAAAACCAGATTTACTAGTAGAGTTTCAATCCGTCTTTAATACACCCAACCTACCGCGGTCATTTTTTGCACCGGGAAGAATTAATCTAATTGGTGAACATACCGATTATAATGGCGGTCATGTATTCCCTGCCGCTATCACATTCGGAACATATGCCCTTGCCCAAAAACGGGATGATCAAAAGTTACGTTTTTTCTCGCTAAACTTCCCTGATACCGGCATCATTGAATGTGACCTTATGGATTTAGCCTATAATAAAGCGCATGACTGGGCGAACTTCCCCAAGGGTATGATTTCCTACATGCGTGACAGTGGATTCCCTCTATCAACTGGAATGGATATCTTATTCTATGGAAACATTCCAAATGGCGCAGGTCTATCCTCGTCAGCTTCAATTGAAATGGTCACGGGTGTCCTATTAGAAGCATTGTTTGAGTTAGATATCGACCGCCTCCAGATGATTCAGCTTGGACAAAAGGTAGAAAACGACTATATCGGTGTCAGCAGCGGCATCATGGACCAATTTGCAATTGGTAAAGGCAAAAAGGGTCAAGCGATGCTATTAAATTGTCAAACGCTCGCCTACAACTATGCACCTATCGAACTAGATAACCATGTAATTATCATTGCTAACACCAATAAACAGCGAACATTGGCGGGCTCAAAATATAATGAACGGCGCGCACAATGTGAACAGGCTTTGACAGATTTACAAGTAGAACTTTCTATCCAGAGTCTCGGCGATGTATCTAACGATCAGTTTGAACAGTATAAGCATCTAATTCAAGATGCAACCAACCGACAACGAGCAAAGCACGCTGTCTATGAGAACGAACGAACTTTAACGGCTCTTCAGCAATTGCACAAAGGTAATTTAGAGGCGTTTGGTCAATTGATGAATGAATCCCATACTTCTCTTCAACAAGACTATGAAGTGACAGGCATTGAATTGGATACAATCGTCAAGGCCGCATGGGAACAACCAGGTGTTATCGGCGCGCGCATGACTGGCGCTGGCTTTGGTGGCTGTGCAATTGCCATAGTTGAAAAAGATCTTGTCGACAACTTTAAGTCCAATGTCAATCAAATCTATAGCGAAACAATTGGTTACGCGGCAACATTTTATACAGCGGCCATAGGTGACGGTGCGAGAGAACTTACTGAGGGAGTGTATTAAATGAGTGTATTGGTATTAGGCGGAGCAGGCTATATTGGGTCACATGCGGTCTATCAGTTAATCGATCAGCAAACAGATGTGGTTGTAATTGATAATCTTCAAACGGGACACAGAGAAGCGGTCCATCCCCGTGCAACGTTTTATGAGGGCGATATTCGGGACATCGAGTTTATGCGTAATGTATTTAATAAAGAATCCATCGACGCAGTTGTCCATTTTGCGGCCAATTCACTTGTTGGTGAATCCATGGAGAAACCACTTGAATACTTTGATAATAATGTCTATGGCACGCAAGTTTTACTACAAGTCATGACAGAATTTGCTGTCAAAAAAATTGTATTTTCATCGACAGCAGCGACATATGGGGAGCCGGAATTTGTTCCGATTACGGAAGACATGCCCACTAATCCGACAAACGCTTACGGGGAAACCAAGCTTACGATGGAGAAATTGATGAAATGGTGCGAACAATCCTATGGCACTCGCCATGTGGCATTACGTTATTTTAATGTGGCTGGCGCACGCCAATCTGGAGAAATCGGTGAAGATCATTCTCCAGAAACTCATCTAGTCCCTATCATTCTACAAGTCGCGCTTGGTCATCGATCACATATCACTGTTTTCGGCGAAGACTATGATACTCCTGATGGCACCTGCATCCGTGACTATGTACATGTAGAAGATTTGGCCCAAGCGCATCTGTTAGCCCTTCACTATTTAAATAATGATGGGACAAGTGATGTTTTCAATTTGGGAAGTAGTCAAGGATTTTCCGTGAAAGAAATGATTGATACGGCCCGCAACGTAACTGGGAAAGAAATACCTGAAAAAACCGGTGAACGTCGTGCAGGCGATCCAAGTACCCTAATCGCTAGCTCAGCTAAAGCTACATCACGACTAGGCTGGCAGCCAACACGAACGTCCATTGAAACAATCATACAAGATGCTTGGAACTGGCATGTCAATCATCCAAACGGCTATCAAAAGGACGTGACTAGCAAATGATTTACCAACATATTAAAGGGCTAGTAAACCAAGCGCTCGCCGCCAAACTAATCGACGATGCCGATCAAATTTATGCGACGAATCAGGTGCTAGCACTACTCAAATTAGAATCGATACCAGCCGTCATTGACAATCCAACAGTTGACTCCATTCCGAATATACTTGAACAAATCGTTGCCTATGCTGTCGAACAGAATATCATTGACAATGTTTTTGATGACAAAGAAATACTTTCAGCCACGATTATGAATTGTTTTGTGGCAAGACCTTCTGTGGTCAGCGACATCTTCCAACAAAAATATCTAGAATCTCCACAACAAGCAACCGATTATTTTTATGAACTGAGTAAAAATAGCAACTATATTCAGATGAACCGTATCCAAAAAAATGTCCACTTTAAAGCCGATACCATTTATGGTGAAATGGATATCACGATCAATCTATCAAAACCTGAAAAAGACCCTGAACAAATCAGGCGGGAAAGTGAAATAAAGCATTCAGTGAATTATCCTAAGTGCCTATTATGCATCGAAAATGAAGGCTATGCAGGTCGGGTAGGCTATCCAGCCAGAGCGAATCATCGGATTATAAAAGTACCGCTTGTCCATGAAAACTGGTATCTGCAATATTCACCCTATGTCTATTACAATGAGCACAGTATCTTACTAGCAGAACAACATCGTGATATGAAAATCAGTAAAGCAACATTTGAACGACTCCTCCATTTCGTCGTCAAATTTCCGCATTACTTTATCGGTTCAAATGCGGATTTGCCGATTGTCGGTGGGTCCATTTTAAGCCATGATCATTATCAGACAGGAAGATACGATTTCCCAATGACAAATGCTGCGACTGCATTATCATTTGAACTAAACAATTTTGCTGACGTTACTGCGGCAGTCTTGGAATGGCCTTTGACAACCATTCGCCTGCAGTGCCATCAGTTAGAAACATTGGTTGAGGCAGCTGACCATATTCTCACAACATGGCAAAGTTATGATGATGAGGAAGCCAATATCTGCGCGTTTAGCGGTGATACACCACATAATACCATTACACCGATTGCTCGAATGCGCGAACACCAATTTGAACTCGATCTTGTGTTACGAAATAATCGAACAACCGATGAGCATCCACTTGGTATTTTTCATCCTCACGCAGATGTTCATCACATCAAAAAAGAAAATATTGGGCTGATTGAAGTCATGGGGCTCGCTGTATTACCAGCCCGATTGAAAGATGAATTAGCTGAAATTAAGAGATTTTTACTAGGACAACCAAGTGATGTCCCCTCTTATCACCAACAATGGGCTGACCAGCTGCAAGAAAACTATGGACCATTATCAAGCCACGAACAAGCTGAAACCATTTTGGAAAAAGAACTTGGAGCTAAATTTGCTAAAGTACTTGGCGATGCGGGTGTTTTTAAAGACAACCTTGCTAGCGAAAGATTTATCAATACGTTAAACAAAAAGGCGGCTCAGTAAATGAAAATAGGGACGCAAGATATAAAGAATAACTGGATGTTATATACACTCACGAACCAGCACAATATGAGCATCAGCTTGTTAAACTATGGCGGCATCATTACTGAAATTAACGTTCCAAACCGGCATAACCAATTCGAAAATGTCGTACTTGGCTATAAAAATTATGCCGACTATGAAAATAACCCTAATTTTCTAGGAGCCATTATTGGTCGCGTTGCAGGAAGAATCCAAGATGCTTCCTTTACAATCGAAGATCAAACCTATGCAGTAGAAAAAAATGAAGGAATTCATCAATTACATGGCGGGAGTGGTGGATTCCACCAAGTCATTTGGACAGTGAATCCCTTTCAAACAGCAGATACTGTTGGGGTAACCTTAACACATACAAGTGAAGACGGTGAAGGCGGCTATCCCGGTACGATTAAAGTAACCGTCACCTATACATTAACGAATAACAATGAACTTATCATTGATTATGCAGCCCTATCTGATAAAACAACTGCACTGACATTAACCAATCATTCGTATTTTAATTTAACTGGTAATTTGTCTGCAACGATCCATGATCATCATGTGACAATGGATAGTGATGACTTCATTGAACTGGATTCCGGGCTTATACCGACTGGAAAAAAACTTGCTGTAACGAATACCCCGTTTGATTTTCGAAGTGGAAGAAAAATTGCTGACGGCATTCACGCCACATTTGAACAAAATAGAGTCGTTGGTCATGGCTATGATCATTATTTTCTCTTTAATCATGATAAGCAATATAATATAGTTGTAATAGATGAAATCAGTGGACGCATGATGAAAATCAAGACCAACCAGCCTGGCGTTGTCATGTACACAGCAAATGGCCTTGAGGAAGGCCTTGAGTTAGCAGAAGGAATATCAAGACAGTATCTAGGTATTTGTTTTGAAACCCAAGCCTCCCCTGCATCCTTACATCATGAAGGCTTTCCGACTGTCATCCTAGATGCCCATGTCCCCTATGACAAACAGACTGTGTTTTCTTTTGGTCTAGCGGAATAATACGTTAGGAGAGTTCAACTATGCGACAAGGTACGTTCCAGTGGATGAAATCCGTTAATAAATCCATCATCTTAAATAAAATCCGGACAGATGCGCCCATTTCGCGGGCGCAAATTGCCAAAGAGACCAAGTTGACGCCCCCGACTGTGAGCGGTAACGTGAAAGAATTGATTGAGCAAGGCATTGTCAAAGAAAGCATGCTTGGCGAGTCCCAGGGTGGACGAAAGCCGACTATGCTACTTATTAACCACCAAGCCTTTTACGTCATTGGTGTAGATGCAGGAACGGCTATGATAAAATGTATACTTGTCGATTTATCTGGAAAAGTGATCCAGCGGTCTTCCCGTAAGTTAACAACACCGATAACAAATGCTCAATTTCTAACCATTTTAAAAGATTGTATTCATGCTGTAATGCCCGCCTCCCCTTCAATCTCCGATAAAGTGATCGGGATAGGCGTTGCGATGCATGGTGTGGTCGAAGTGGAAACAGGAACATCACTTTTCGCTCCGAATTTACAAATGACAAATATCCCTATAAAAGATCAGCTTGAAAAAGAATTTGACTTAGAAGTGAAAGTGGAGAATGATGCACGTGCAATGGCGTTGGGTGAATCCTGGTTTGGAAATCATGACCTAGTCGATAGCATGCTGACAGTGAATATCGGTCATGGTGTGGGTGCGGGGCTTGTTGTAGATGGGAAATTGTATCATGGTGCACAAGATATCGCGGGTGAAGTTGGCCATATGACCATAGACATGCATGGCCAAGTTTGCGAATGCGGCAATCAAGGCTGTTTACAAACCTTTATATCAGGTCCAGCGATTGTCAGACGGGCAGAAGCACAAATTGCTACCAACAACCAACCGCTTACTGCGGCAGAAATCTATCAATCCGCGACGGATGGCGATGAAAACTATATCACACTTTTAAAAGACACAGGGAAGGTAATTGGAATAGGCTTAACAAATCTCATACATATTATTAACCCCGAGAAAATTGTACTTGGCGGTGGTGTTATGAAATCTGCAAAGTTTATTTTACCTGAAATCCGTAAAACAATTGAGGCACGGGCATTAACACCACGGGCCAAACAAACAGCTGTCACCATCACCAAACACGGCGATGATGCCACGTTGATGGGTGCGGTATCTTTACTTCTGGTCGATTTATTTGCGCCCGTCTGATAGGATGAATAATAATTATCTTATAGGAGTTGTTTGTTATGAGGTTCGGTATTATTGGAACGAATTGGATTACAGATCGGTTGATTAAAGACGCCAAAGCACATCCTGAATTCAGCATTGGGGCAGTCTATTCGAGAACTGAGGAAACCGGCAGGAATTTCGCGGATAACTATCAAGTCAAAAATGTCTATACAGATATGGAAGAGATGTTTCAAAGCGGGGATATTGATGCGGTTTATATTGCTTCCCCTAACGCCTTCCACGCGGAACAAAGTATTTTAGCAATGCAAAATGGCATTCATGTGCTTTGTGAAAAACCTGCTGTTACTTCTGTAGACGAAATGGATCGAGTGATTCGAGCATCCAAAGACTACCAAACTACGTATATGGAAGCGATGAAACCAACTGTTACACCTACTTTTCTTAATTTAAAAAAGCATTTGCATAAAATTGGTCCATTGCGTCGATTTGTTTTTCATTATAATCAATACTCTTCGCGCTACGACAAATACAAGAATGGCATTATCGAAAATGCCTTCAAACCTGAGCTTGGCAATGGCGCGATGATGGATTTAGGCGTCTATACAATCGCCCCTCTTATTCATTTAGTCGGCGAGCCTAAGTCTGTACTGAAAAATGACTATTTATTATCGACAGGTGCGATTGGTCAAGGTAGTATGATTTTACAGTATGATCATTTTGAAGCGGTTTTGATGTACTCCAAAATTTCGGATTCCTATTATCCAAGTGAAATTCAAGGAGAAAATGGTGTTATTGAGATTGATAAAATCAGTGAGCCTAGTCAGATTGTCATCAGATATCGAGATGGTCAAACGGAGGATATTTCCGTACAGCATGACTATGATTCTATGTATTATGAAGTAGCGGAGTTTATAGCCTGCGTGAACAATAAGCAGATTGAATCCACGATTAATACACATGAGATTTCTCGTAGTGTGGCGAAGTTGCTGGCTGAATAGGTAAGAATTCTATTGAACCCGGTGTAATGTCTTTACTTTGTTTACTCAATTCAAAAAGTCGTCTTGTATGAATGTTAAACTCAGACAAGACGACTTTTTTACTTTTCAAAAATAGCACGAATTGCAGTGGCATTTTGTGCTGCACTTTCTACTGGATCTTTTGTAAAATGCTCTTGTTCAACAACAAACCACCTGACGCTATGTTTTTTCCCTTGTTGAATATAATCTGCTAGTGGCAGTGTCCCGGTGCCTAGCTCTGTAGAAATATGCTGGTCCCCTCCCACCTTCATATCTTTAACATGCAATGATACACAACGGTCTGCATAGTTTTCAATAATATCTACTGGATTATTGCCCGTATAAGCAGCCCAGAAGCAATCTAGCTCTATTTTTAAATGATTTGCATCCGTATTTTCAAAGAGGATATCAAACCCAGTTTTACCGTCAAATTTCGTAAACTCAAAATCATGGTTATGATAGCCTAATGAAAACCCTTTGGCATGTAGCTGTTTCCCAATGTCATTTAACCAGGCCGCAGTTCTTTGATAGTCCTCGGCAGTAGTTCGCATATTTTCCGGCAAATAAAGAACGATGATATAATAATTTCCTTTTGACCTCTTCAGCTGGATGATTGAAAAACCCTGCGAACTGGACAGCTGAATATCCCATAGCTGCTACCTTTTCCAACATTCCTAATAAATCCTTCTCTACTTCTTCCCGAATGGACCACAATTGCAAACCTATTTGTCCCATTACTTCCCCTCCCTTAAAATTGTATCGCCTTCCCCGTTTCCGCAGATTCATAAATCGCATTGACGATTTTTTGAATGATGAGCCCTTGTTCTGGAGTACTTAATGGTGTCTTCCCTTCCAAGCAACAAGATACAAATTGATTGATTTCAAGTTGATGTCCATTTGTTTCTGATAGATAAGCAGGTGTACTGTCGATTAACGTATTATATTTCTCCTGATATATTTTCAAAGGAAAAATATCAGCACCGCCTTTATTCCCCATCAAAGAAACTTGCATCGTCTCATCCTTTTCAACATTTGCCGCAAATGCCGCCTCCAACGTTAAAGTGGCACCATTTTTAAAGGTCACCATCCCGATAGCCATGTCCTCAACGGTATAATTTTCATGGTCCCACTCACCAAGCAGGCCAACCCCTTTTTTATGGCCAATCTGTTGATGGATTTTGCCTAGTACAACCTCTGGCTCTGGATAGCCCATCAAATAAAGCGCAGTATCGAGCATATGAACGCCAATATCAATTAACGGGCCCCCGCCTTGTAACTCCTTATTTGTGAATACACCCCAGCCTGGAATCCCTCTTCTGCGAATCGCATGGACACGGGCCGAGTAAATATCACCCATTTCCCCCGCATCAATAAACGCTTTTGCGATTTCCACTTCTGGTCGATAGCGATAATGAAAGCCGTACGTTAAAATCTTTCCTGCTTCATTTGCCGCCTTGACCATTTGTTCAGCTTCTTCCACAGTCATCGCCGGCGGTTTTTCACACAGTACATGACAGCCCGCCTCCAGTGCCGCAATCGTCGCTTCTGCATGAAACTTATTCGGCACACAAACACTAACCGCATCTAATTTTACTGTTGCTAACATTTCTTGATATGAATCAAATACATGCGGAATCGCAAATTTGTCCGCAACTTCCTGCGCCCGTTCGACTGCAATATCCGCAATCGCGACGATTTCAACCTTGTTACCGCTGTTCAAATAACTAGGAATATGTACACCACTTGCAATGCCACCAGCACCAATAATTCCAACTCTTAATACAGTCATATAGAACACTCTTTTCTTTATTAGATTGAAACGACCTAAAAAATTGTGCTGTATGAATACCTACCCCATACAGCACAATTTTACTACTTATTAATCTATTACGCCAAAGCGAAATTGTGTCCAATGAATCAAGTTACACCCACCACATATCAGCAGGCTGATCCTTAATCAAAACCGTTTTCAAATTCGTTACAGCACGTGAAAATCCTTCATCAATCGACATCAACGGATCCTCATGCTCAATACTAACGACATAATCATAACCAAATGTCCGCAAAGCACTCATCATATCCGACCATTCCTGGATACTATGACCGCAACCAACAGATCTAAATGTCCAAGCGCGTGTTTGCACATCTCCATAAGGTTGCATATCTGTTAACCCATGCATGTTCACATTATCTTGGTCTATGAATGTATCTTTGGCATGGAAATGATGAATCGCATTTTCTTTTCCTAAAATCTTAATCGCGCCAACAGGATCAATTCCCTGCCACCATAGATGGCTCGGGTCCAAGTTAGCCCCGATAGCAGGTGAAGTTGCCTCCCTTAATTTCAACAGCGTATATGGTGTATGCACTGAAAAACCACCGTGTAACTCAATGCCAATTTTGACACCATGATCCTCCGCAAACTTCCCTTGTTCTTTCCAATACGGAATGAGTTTTTGTTCCCATTGCCAGTTATAAATATCCGAATACTCGGTTGGCCATGGCGAAACTGGCCAACTTGGTTGCTTGGAATCCTCATGCGCTCCTGGCGTTCCAGAAAACGTATTAACGACAGGAACCCCTAGTAACTGTGCTAGTTTCACGGTTTTAACGAATATATCATGCGCTTGTTGTGCAACTAGTTTGTTAGGTGACACAGGGTTGCCATGACAGCTGAACGCACTAATCGTTAGCCCACGAGACTGCACTTTTTCCAAATAATCCTTACGTTTGTCTTCACTGGCCAATAGCTCATCGACGTTACAATGGGCATCGCCAGGATAGCCTCCCGTACCAATTTCAACCGCTTCGACACCTGCATTTTTCACATGATCCAGCATGTCTTCAAATGATTTTTCCGCAAATAGAACAGCGAATACGCCTAGTTTCATGAATCGCACCCTCAATCGTTAAATTTTACTGTATTGTTTTGTCTCCATAGACTCCAAAGCTGCTAGAATCACCTCTAATGATTTCATGCCTTCTTCACCATTAATAAGTGGCTCTATATCTTGAACAATTGAATCAACAAAATGGTTGATGACATGCGTAGTTGTTTGACCACCTTCCGCATTCGACTGAATTGCGCCTAATTCATAGTTGACGACTTCTCCACTTTTATAGTTCACAATGAGTGAATATTTCGGGTCATCTTCTAAACGCAGCGTAGCATGCTCGCCATAAATAATCGTAGAATTATCTTCTTTTGCTGTATATGCCCAACTAGCCGCCAGCGTACCAATGACGCCACTTGCGGATTTTAAAATACAAACTGCATTGTCATCAACATCTGTATTTTTTTTCGCACTTGTTTCGATAAAGCCAGCGACCTCGACAAACTCTTCACCCAGTAAGTAACGGAGTAAATCTGCTTTATGTACACCAAGATCCCCCATCGCTCCGATAAAAGCCTGCTCCTTTTTAAAGAACCAGCTTTCCTTACCATCAACACTCCATCCTTCAGGACCTCCATGTCCAAATGCAGTTCTGAAGCTATAGATTTTACCGATTTCTCCACTAGCAATTAATGCTCTCGCCTTCTGATGCGATGACACAAATCGTTGGTTGTGAGCAATCATCAGTTTTTTATCATTTCTTTTTGCCGCTTCAATCATAGCTTGCGCTTCTTCTCTAGATGTCGCCATCGGTTTTTCGCACAGAACATGACAATCAGCCTGTAGGGCAGCAATCGACACGGGTGCGTGTAAATAGTTCGGTAAACACACACTCACTGCATCTACTTTTTCAACTTCAAGTAACTCTTTATAGTCCGTATAAGGCTTCGCACTATATTTTTGTGCCATTTCTTGTGCTCTTTCTTCGACAATGTCACAGACCGCGACAATTTCTACTCCAGAATGGTTTTCATATTCCCCTAAATGCCTATATTTAGCAATGCTTCCGCAACCAATAACTGCAACTCTTAATTTTGACATTGAACTCACTCCCCTTGTTGTTTTATTCGTTTAAACTAGCAATTTTCTCTAATGGCTTCGCATTGCCATAAATCGGTGTTGGTGTATTCGAATTTACAGCCCATTTCACTGCATTACGAATCACCGTTTGCACATCTTCATTGTAATAAGTAGGATATGTTTCATGACCCGGTCGGAAATAAAAGATCTTACCTTTACCGCGCTTAAACGTCGCCCCACTTCTAAAAATTTCTCCACCTTCAAACCAGCTGACAAACACTAACTCATCAGGTGCTGGGATATCAAAATGCTCACCGTACATTTCTTCTTTCTCAAGTTCAATATATTCTCCAATACCCGCTGTAATCGGGTGGCTCGGATCCACGACCCATAGCCTTTCCTTCTCATCCGCTTCGCGCCATTTCAGGTCACAAGTTGTGCCCATTAACGTCTTAAAGATTTTAGAAAAGTGAGCGGAATGCAAGACGATCAAGCCCATGCCTTCTAGTACCCGCTTCTTAACTCTTTCCACTACATCGTCCTGTACTTCATCATGCGCAAGATGGCCCCACCAAACGAGTACATCTGTCGCGTTTAATACCTCTTCCGTTAAACCGTGGTCAGGTTCATCGAGTGTTGCTGTTGTTACCTGGTTAGAAGTTTGTTGTAAAAAGTCCGCAATGGCTCCGTGGATTCCTTTGGGATAAATCTCTGCGACAACTGGATTTTTTTGTTCATGACGATTTTCATTCCACACGACAATATTCATTGATAATCTCTCCCCTAAAGTTGTATGTTGCACTACTTCGCGCAATCGGTTGCACTATTAAGCAAAATTACGAATCCCTACGTAATTTTTTAACCCTTTGGAGCTACACATGATTTTCTTTCCACAATTGAAGTCGGTATGACCACACTCTTTTTAAACATGGAAGGATCTTTTACCAGTTCTATCAAACAGCTTGCTGACTCATAGCCTAATTGAAATATCTGTGTATCAACAGTGGTTAAAGGCGGATTGGATACTCTTGAAATGATTGAATTATTAAAGCTTATTAAACTTATATCATCTGGCACCTTCTTGCCTCTCTCGCTTAAAGCAGATAAAATAATTAACGCATTTAAGTCATTTGTCACAACTAATGCCGTAGGTGGATTAGCTAACTCCATGAGTTCAGTAATTACTCTTCCCCCATGATTAGCATCCGGTTGCAAGTTTTTTAGATATTGCTCTGGAATGTCAAGTTGCCTCTCTTTCATCGCTTGACTAAAACCATTTAAGCGGGCTTCTCCAACTTCAAACTCCGTGTCTTCACCAATAAACGCAATCTTGGAATGTCCAAGATTCAGTAAATAATCGGTAGCCTCTTTTGATGCTTGCACATTATCGTTGTCGACAAACATGATCTTACTGGGTTCTATTAAAGGTTTCCCAATGACGACAAAAGGGATGCCAGATTCGATTAAATACGGAACGACCCGATCATCTTTTTTGGAGTACAAGACGATCATGCCATCGACCCTTTTTCCACGCACCATTTTTACCGTATCATTAAAAATTTCTTCCTCAGATTCCCCAGTCGTAAGACTGATACTGAAATCATACTTACTGCACAACCCACTGATTCCCCTAATTACCTCGGGGAAAAAGGTATTATACATTGATTCCTCAGTGGAATTCTTCATAACAATGCCAATCGTTTTCGTCGACTGTTGGGCAAGGTTTCGAGCATTATAATTCATATGATAGCCCATTTCATCCATAACTTTATGAACTTTTCGTTTCGTTTTATCACTAATATGCGGGCTATCTGAAAGCACACGTGAAACAGTGGATGGGGCTACATTCGCCCGCGCTGCAACATCCTTTATCGTTACCGACATAACCTTCATCCTTTATTTTTTATTTATTTCAATTTTACTTTTATCAATGAAATCGATTGCACGGATAGACATTTACGTCCAATCACCATTTGTGTAACAGTCGCAATAATTATATAATTTCAGACTACCATTGCTTTTTGAATAGTGCAACATAAATATAGAAATGCATTTTCGCTACACATACACTTCAATATATTTTTCAAAGTAATAGAAAACACATTATTTATTAGCGCCAGCCTTTAAACCCTCTACAAGGTGATCTTGGAAGATAAAGAATAGAATTGTAATTGGAATAGCTACTAATACAGCCCCTGCTGCAAATGTTGTAAACTCTGTATTCCCTTGCCCCGTAACCATTTCAAATAGACCAACAGCCAGTGTTTTCTTTTCCCCAGATCTTAGAATTAATCTTGCAAAAATAAAATCCATCCATGGACCAATAAAGTTATTGATCGCGATAAAAACAATAATCGGCTTTGATAGAGGTAACATCACTTTGAAAAAAATCGTTATATGACCCGCACCATCCATTTTTGCAGCTTCATCAAGACTTCTAGGAAGTCCATCGAAATAGCCTTTTACAAGCCAGGCACCGAATGGAATTGAACCACCAGCGTACACTAAAATTAATCCCCAATGATTATCTAGTAATCCCATCTGTAGCAAAAGAATATAAATAGCAATCATCCCCATAAAACCAGGGAACATCTGTAGTACAAGCATCGCCATTAATCCCTGCGTCCTACCTGGGAAACGAAATCTTGAAAAAGCATAGGCAGCTGAAACTATTAATAAAGTGGATATTATCATATTCCAAAAAGCGATTTTCAAGGTGTTTTTATACCAAGTTAGATAATTCGTTTCTTTAAATAAGTAGATATAATGATCAAATGAAAATGATTCAGGAATTAACCTTGTTGAAAATAACGAGCTACCTGGATTTAAAGAACCAGTAATGATCCACACAACGGGATATAATACAATGATAGCCGTAATGACTAGAACGATGTAAATCAATGCATTACTTATTTTCTGTTTAAAAAATAGTCCATTCACGACATCATATCCTCCTCTTTAAACGCTCTTGTATTTCTGAAGTTAATGATGGAGAAGATTGCAATAATAATGAAAATTAATATTGACACAACTGACGCAATCGCAAATTGACCATTATCAAGTGTAAGTTTATAGATCCAACTTATCAAAATATCTGTGGAGCCAGCATAGTTATAGTCCATATTTACCGGACCACCCTGAGTCATTAAGTAAATGATATTGAAGTTATTAAAGTTTCCTGCAAACGACATAATAGCTAGGGGTGCTGTTGAAAACATAACCAATGGCATCGTAATCTTCCAAAATCGTTGGACAGATGTAGCGCCATCCACTTGGGCAGCTTCAAATAGCTCCTTATCAATACTTGTAATAACCCCACTCATTAAAATCATCCAAAATGGGAAACCAAACCACATATTGACAACAACGAGGGTCATCTTTGCAAGCAGTGGATCCGACAACCAAGGGATTGCTGTATCAATAATACCTAAATCCATCAAATAGCGATTTATCGGACCAAATTGTCCATTAAATATATTTCTCATAATTAGGATGGAGATAAATTGCGGGATTGCCCAAGGAAGTATAAAAATACTTCGCCAAAACTTTTTAAATCTTATCCCTTTCTGGCTTATCAACACCGCAAAAATCAAACCTAAAAAGAATGTTGTCACTGTGGCAAGTATTGCCCAAATGACTGTCCAGCCGAATACCCCATAAAATGTAGTACTCCATGTCTTCATCTGAAATAATCGAATGAATGTATCAAGTCCTACCCAATCTACTAAACTTTTTGGTGGCAAGTAATTGGGTGCCGAATAGTTCGTAAAAGCAATTAAAACACCAAATAGTAACGGCAAAACAGTTAAGAATGATGTAAATAATACAGATGGCGTTAGGAGTATATAAGGAAAGCCGTTTTCCCAGATATTCTTAACCATTTCCTTTGTATTATTAGGTTTAATGCCTTCTTGTCGCTTTACGGCAACTTTATAAGCATCTCGGATATTAAAATAATAAAACCATAAAAGAAGGATGAAAGAAATTAAAAACAAGATTCCTTCTATTAATAAGAAGATTGAATGATCACCTTGAACGACTTCAAAGCCTTTTTGTATTTGTGGCGTTTCCCCAAGTGTTGTTAGCCCCCACATCGCCCATTGAAATGGCACTGTCCAAAATAACAGCAAATAGATTTCAAGCAATATAAAACTAATGCCCTTCACATATTGCTTATTGTATAGTTGGCCTAATCCCATAAATAGAAATGAAAATAATGCCGCCTTCTTTGCATTTGTAAAGAAGGATTTTTTTGGTGTCGGTGGTTCTTTTTTAAGAGTAGATGAGTGTTCATCCGTCACACTTTTCTCGACAGCATACATATAGATCCCTCCATTTAAAGCAAGAGCCAACACTCCAATTAGTCTCGGCTCTGCTTTTCATACTTACAATTATTTCATCTGGGAGTCAATTGCTTCTCGTATTTGTTTGGCGCCTTTATCAAGAGCAGCTTTAGGCTCTTCAGACCCATTCCAAATGGCTGTAAATGCTACTTCCATTCCCCCCCATACCAATTCCATCGCAGGAATGTTTGGCATAGATATCGCGTGTTGTGCTTGTCTTAAGAAAGCAATATTATATTCATTTTCTTTAATTTCCTCACTTTCAAGCAATGCGATAGAAGGTGGTAGCTGATTCGTTATTTCATAACGCTTTAAGAGCATTTCATCACTTGTTGCAAACTTTGCAAACGTTGTCGCTGCTTTTGGATACTTACTATATGAGTTCACAAACAACGCTTTCACACCAGAAAATGTAGTAGGAACGACGCCATTTTCCAACTTTGGCATTGTTGTTACCCCTAAATTCACACCAGCTTCAAGATGCCCTTTCAACGCCCAAGGTCCTGTCATGTTATACAAGAGCTTTCCTTCGTTAAAATAGGAACCAATGACATCTCCTGTAATATCTTCCTTCTTAATTGGAAGTAGTTCATTGTGAATCATTTTTATAAATTCACCAGCTTTAACCGCACCTTCATTATTTAGACCAAGGTCATCCGGATTGGTATTATCGTTGCCAAATATATAACCACCGTATCCACCCAGAAATGCATGTGTAAAGTAGAAGTTTCCAGGCTCAAGCATAAATCCATATGAACCTGGATTTTGTGCCATAAATTGCTTAGACTGCTCTATCAATTCATCCATAGTTTCTGCCGGCTCAAATCCCATGCTGTCCAGCAAATCTTTGTTGTAGTAAAGTGCAACCGTTTCAATGGCCAGAGGGAAACCATATGTTTTCAGTTCGTCATCAGAAACGATGGAAACCCCTTGCATGGCGCTTTCCATGAAGCGTTCATTATATTCATCAGCAAAATAATTTTCATAAATTAAACCAGCAGTATTCATATTCCCCACATGATCATGTGGCGCCATAAATACATCCCCACCTAAACCGGCTGGTCCATCCGTTTGAAGTTTACCAGGAGCATCCGTATGTGCTACTTCTTCTATCGTAACTGGGAATCCATATTCTTCAGTAAACTTTTCAGCAACGTATCGGATCCATTCTCCTTCTTCACCTTCACTGTTAGCCCAAACTACTAATTTAGCATCGTCTTCTGGTTCTAGTTCCCCCGTTTCACTAGACCCTGCTTCCTTATTATCCTCAGTCCCACCTTGCCCTTGTTCACCATTCACTCCTGGACTACCTGGTTTGCTACAAGCTGCTAATACAACTAATAACATGAGAGTAAATAGTAGTTTTAAAGAATTTTTCAAAATAACCCACCCCTTCGTTTTTAATTAGCACATATTAAATAAACAACTTTACACACATAAATTCCTTCGACATCCATACACCCTACTCGTTTAAGATACTCGTTACTTAATCAATTCCTTTCTTCAACTGCTGAATTCTATGAAACCGTTTGCATTGATTTCATAATTCTCATTATACATATACTCTAAGTAATTTCAATTATTATTTTTTTCACTTTACGAAAGAGGCAATTACTATTATCATGGCATTAACGCTTATCCAACAGCGTAGTTATTCAAATATTGTACCTAGTAGACTTGGAATGGCTTTGAAAACCTATTCAAAGTCTAATAGAGTTATGATGTTGTAAAACAATATCTGTGCAAACGTTTGTATAAAAAGGAGGTTATTGATTTGTTAAAAGAAGCAATTTATCATCGGCCAAAAAATAACTTTGCATATGCCTATGACAAAGAAACACTTCATATTGTCTTGCAAACCAAAAAAGATGATGTAACTGCTGTTACATTAGTCTATGGAGATCCTTATCACTGGAATGAAGGAAAATGGGTAACCAAGACACTGAAAATGCAGAAAACGGGTTCAACAAACCTGTTTGACTATTGGTTTATAGCGGTTTCTCCAGAATTTCGTCGTATGCGCTATGGCTTCAAATGTATGGACGGCAGTGAAATATGCTATTATATGGAGCGCGGATTTTTTGATGCACAACCAAGCGATACATCACAATATTTTTGTTTTCCCTATTTAAATAATGCGGATGTATTTGATGCACCTGCATGGGTAAAGGATACAATTTGGTATCAAATTTTCCCTGACCGATTTGCGAATGGCGATAAGCGTATAAATCCTCGGCGAACTTTACCTTGGGGAAGCACTGCACCCACAACCACTAACTTTTTTGGTGGGGATTTTAAAGGAGTCATTGATCATCTTGATTATTTAGTTGACCTTGGCATTAACGGCATTTACTTTACGCCGATATTTAAAGCGCATTCTAACCATAAATACGACACCATGGATTATATGGAAATCGATCCGCAGTTTGGTGATAAAGAAACATTTCGTCTTCTTGTGGAAGAGTGTCACGCCAGAGGGATTCGCGTCATGCTGGATGCCGTATTTAATCATAGCGGTTTTTACTTTGGACCCTTTCAGGATGTATTACGAAACCAAGAAAAGTCGATTTACAAGGATTGGTTTCACATTTGGGACTTCCCTGTCGTAACCGAACCTAAGCCTAATTATGATGCATTCGCTTTTGTTGAAACTATGCCAAAGTTAAATACTGAAAATGCCGAAGTAAAAGCCTATTTTTTAGATGTTGCACGCTATTGGATTGAGGAGTTTGATATTGATGGATGGCGGCTTGACGTTGCAAACGAAGTCGATCATGCTTTTTGGCGTGAATTTCGACAAGTGGTTAAGCGTGCGAAGCCCGATGCCTATATTTTAGGTGAAATCTGGCATGACTCGATGCCGTGGTTACAAGGTGATCAATTTGATGCTGTCATGAACTATCCATTTACAAATGGAGCGATTGATTACTTTGCAAAAAATGAGATGGATGCTGAAACGTTTGCCCATTCTATAACTGAGGTATTACATATGTACCCAGCAAACGTGAACGAAGTAGCATTCAACTTACTAGATAGTCATGATACTCCTCGAATGCTAACATTAGCGGATGGCAACATTGACAAAGTGAAATTATTATACCTGTTTCAACTCTCATTTATCGGAACCCCTTGCCTTTATTACGGTGATGAAATAGGTATGGTCGGTGGACAAGATCCGGGTTGCCGTGCATGTATGATATGGGATGACACCGAGCAAAACCATGCATTATTAAATTATGTTCGGGCGTTGATTCGCCTTCGCAAAACTGATCCTGTTTTCGGAAACGGCGGTAGCTTTCGGTTTATTTATGCTGACAATGTTAGTAGCAGTGTGATTTACGAAAAGTACAATGACGAGAAACGCATGATTTTTGTCATAAACAATAGTGATCAATCAATAACAATACCAGTTGTACGGGAATTCGTAGGCGAAGAGCTTCAAGAGTATTGTTTTGAAAACGCACTCGTTTTGAAAGCTACTACCCCGGTTTTCAAGACGGATTCAATGATCCAGATAGACCCGTACGGCTATAAAGTTTTTGAAATGAAAATGGATTAACACAAACTATACAAATTGTGGGTAGTCAAAACGTATTGGCAGGTATTCTTTCTATAGAACCCGTTAATTCTATTTGAGTTAATGGGTTTTATCCTTCTATTCGGCTTAGTTAATCAGTCGAAAATACGTACACCCTGTATCCGTAATTTAAATGGATAGATTCAAAAACTTATGCTACAGTTAATTGGAGAACTTGTCGAAATATTAAAATACGAGGGTGAAACATATGAACATATTAGCAGTGGATATTGGCGGAACATCTATTAAGATGTGCTTGGTAGATAGTAAGGGACAATCTTCCGTATTTAAAGAGATTGATTCTGAAGCGATGCAAGGTGGGCAACATTTAGTCGACAATCTCTTGAAGTCCATCGAGGCGACGTATTCGGGATTTGAAGCTATTGGCATTAGTACTGCTAGTCAAGTAAATGGTGAAGAAGGAACAATCATTTATGCCAATGAAAATTTCCCCGGTTATACTGGGATGAATGTCAAAGCTATATTCGAGGACAAATTCGGGGTACCCGTGAAAGTTGAAAATGATGTCAATGCGGCAGCTCTAGGGGAAAAGTACTTTGGCGCCGGTCGAAACTTTAAGGATTTTTTATGCCTAACATACGGAACGGGTATAGGCGGAGCAATTGTCATCGATTCAACCGTTTATAAAGGGATGAATAGCTGTGCAGGTGAATTCGGGCATATCATGCTACATCCTGGCGGTGAAAAATGTAATTGTGGATGCGTCGGTTGTTACGAGATGTATGGCTCTACGACTGCCTTGGTAAGAAAAGCATTGGAACTGGATAGTAAGTATGACAATGGACGTAAAATTTTTGAAGGCCTGGACCAAGGGGATACGAGGCTAGAAAAAGTATTGAATGATTGGGTACTTGAAGTGGCGTATGGTCTCGTTTCACTCGTTCATATCTTTAATCCACCTGCTATTATTATAGGTGGTGGCGTAATGGAGCAACAAAAACTAGTCGCTTCCGTTGCTGCAAAAGTACAAGAATTAACGATTAGTAGTTTTTCTGATGTCCAAATCATTAAAGCAACTTTAGGGAATAAAGCAGGATTGCTTGGGGCGGCTTCGTTACATTTGTCTAAATAATATCCCTACGCCTTCAAGGAGGAAGAAAATTATGAGTAACAGTTCAGGTTTAATGGGTCGCATCTATGTTATTAGTGAATGGATTGTGAGATTTTCTTTCACTAATTTACTTTGGATACTTTTTAATTTACCAATCGCTTTTTTATTTTTAAATTTATTATTAGTCGATCAAATAGAAGCCGTAATCTCATTGTTACTTCCTTTGCTCTTTTTGATGCCCATCTTATTCTTTCCTGCCACCACGGCCATGTTTGCAGTGGTACGGGGTTGGATTATGCAAACTGAGGATAGTAAGTCCTACTGGCATTACTACAAAGAAAATTATAAGAGAAGTGTCGTCAATGGGCTAATTTTAACAAGCATATGGCTTATTTGGGCGGTAGACCTCTATTATTTCTTCGATAAGAACAAGATAATGGGCGCTGTTTTCATCGTTTTGGGCATTTTGTTATTCGTCTTCACTATTAATCTTTTTTCGGTTACAGTCCATTATCATATGAAGTGGCTACCTGCATTCAAAAACACTTTCTTGCTAACCATAGGCAGCCCTATGTTATTTATTTCGGTAGCCATTAGTAGTGGAATTATTCTATTTGTTAGCTTTACTGTCGTTAAATTTTTACTACCTTTGTTAGCAGGTTCACTGATTGCCTTTTTATCATTTTCTGCTTTTCATCGAAGCTACTTGAATCTTGTAAAATCATAATACACACCAGCGTCTATAACTACTATTGGAAGTAGCTATAGACGCTGGTACCTTCAAATCGCCTTTCCCCCTCCCCTACCTCCCCCAATAGATATTGACATACTAACAATCAAACGGTATTCTAAACTACATTAATCGTTACAAAGGATGAGCAACTTATGAAGTATGATGTATTATTATTTGATTTGGACGACACGTTATTTGATTTTGCCGTATCAGAAAAGCACGCCCTTACTACTACTTTTCAAGCGTTTGGTTTACCAGATGGATTTAATCAATACATAACGAGTTATAAAGCTATCAGTCACGTATTATGGACTAATTTGGAACAAGGGGACATCACGTTAGCAGAGCTTAAAACTGAGAGATTCAAGCGATTATTCCTACAACATGAGCTTGATGTTAACGCTGAACTTTTTGGTAAAACCTATCTTGAGAATCTAGGGAAAGAAGTCCATCTAATCGATGGGGTAAAAGACATGATGCAAGGTCTTTCCGGTTATAGGTTAGCGTTGCTGACGAATGGGTTTAAAGATGTACAGCACACGCGCATGAACAATTCCATTTTCTCCGATTCGTTCGAGGTAATTATTACGTCTGAGGAAGCAGCTAGCCAAAAGCCACATGCTGACATTTATATATATGCTTTCGAACGACTTCAAATCTCAGAGAAATCCCGGATCCTAATGATTGGTGATTCCCTCACTTCAGATATCCAAGGCGGGAATAACTTTGGAATCGATACGTGTTGGTTTAATCCGCAAATGAAAGAAAACTCAACAACGATTCACCCCACCTATGAAATCCATACTTGGACCGACTTCATGTCAGAAGTCTTAAAATGATTGCCCTTATGTATGATAAAAACACCTACACAGTGCTGTGTAGGTGTTTTTTCACAAGTAACCCTCTACATTTCTTTAAAATACTTCTTGAACCCTAAAGCCTTTGTTCTGTTTAACATCCTCTAATAGACGCCCATACATCGCCCTTGAGTTTGCGTGTTTTGTCCTCACTGTAAACATTTCTGAGCTCCCTACAATTATGAGTAGTTCGCGAGCCCTTGACAGCGCCACATTTAGCCGCCTATAATCTCTTGCAAAACCAATGTCGCCGCCCTTTTCTCCGTGATTCCGCACAAAACTCAAAATAATAATATCCATTTCCATCCCTTGAAACTTGTCCACGGACCCCGTCCGACAATGCAAATGCTTTGGCATCAATTCCTGTTGAATCATACGGTCAACACGCTTTACCTGTTCGCCGTAAAAACTAATGACCCCGACACTTTTTTTGTCTTCTTGCTTCATCTTGCCTTCGCTCTTCGCTTTGACAGTTGCTCCTTCCAAATCCTTCAAAATATTGTTAATCACTGTTAATTCGGCTTGGTTAAAGCGACTCGTTCCACCTTTAACTTTTTCCTCGAAGTACTGCGGCTTATTCGGCATATCAAACCAGAGAAGGTGATCTTTTCGGCTAATATACTGCGAATCCATTAAGTGATCGCGCATAGTATCCGAATCCGTCAACCCACATTGCAGACTGTAATCCCCTTCTTCATAAAAAGGCGTTATCGTTTTCATAATGCTTTCATGCATACGATACTGGATGCCGAGCATTGTTTTATTCTGCTTAGGCAAAGTCCTGAATAGACGTTCAAATAACGACTCATTCAATAGTTTTTCAAATTCTTTCTTATCTTCTTGAATATCAATTTCCTCAAGAAATTCTTCCAATGTTTCCTGACCAACTAACGGAGGTAACTGATGATGGTCCCCCACTAAAATAATCTTTTTCCCTTTCAACATCGGGAGTAGCAATTCGGGTGGTGTTGCTTTCGAAACCTCATCGATAATCACAACATCAAACGTCGGATATTCTTCCACAAAATCACGCCTTGCCGATGCCACGCAAGTTGTGCCGATAACATTCGCATGCTTGACATACAATTTCCGAATCTCATCCAAATCATAATCATTTGCATCTGTCAGAAGGGTCAACCACTGTTGTTGTATCTTTTGTGTAACTGGCAATCGTCGCTGTTCCATTTTTAGCTCTTGTTGATGTTGCAACAGTGATTCGATAGTTACAAATACTTGTTGTTGCTCGACTTCGGGATTCCCCTGCAGGATTACTGCCAGTGCCATCAGTTGGTTTTGTGCTTCAGCTAATTTCTTGCTTAGTTCTTCTTTTTCCTGGATGAATGTCTGTAATTGGACGGCATTCTTCTCCATTTGCTCAGCAGTTCGTTGATCCTCAGCGTTCAGCTGCTTCAACTTAACCGTATCTTTCTCAAGAGAATCCTTTGTATGTTGGTAAG
The DNA here is from genome assembly GCF_044762865.1 of Sporosarcina sp. NPDC096371. NCBI lineage: Bacteria > Bacillati > Bacillota > Bacilli > Caryophanales > Caryophanaceae > Sporosarcina > Sporosarcina sp. NPDC096371. The sequence goes on along the minus strand of NZ_JBIWFE010000007.1, from coordinate 114,081 downwards.
CAGCGTACACTTTTTCTTTGTCTGCCAATTCCCCTATCAACTCACCAAGGGGAACTTTTTCATCGATAGCACCAAGCTGTTCCAACAGTTTCGAGCTTTTTTTCCGAAGATCACTCAGCGTAATTTGTAAACTCTCTACATCGTGCCGCATGCCATTTTTTTGTCGTTCCAATTCCAACATAGCCTGTTGCACATGCTTGGTAGTCTCCACTTTAATAGTCGTAAACAATGTTTTCGTTTGTTCAATGAGCTGATGATGTTTATCAAAGCTGGCTGCTTGTGCCTTGGCGTAGTGTCTTCTTTCACGCAACATATCCAATGCAATCGCAATTGTTTCAAGGTTGTCATATTTTTCTGCTGAATAGCTTCTCGACTCAAGACTTTGCTTCGTGGACGGCTCGACTAGAAATCTTCCAATACGATCAATGAGTTCATGAATAGACGTCACGGTGGTATATTTTTGGCTACCAGCTCTTTTCATGGACTTTTGAAGAAACCCATACTGTACAAGTAAACGTTCTATTTTTTCAATAGCTGTTGACAGCCTATTAATCAGTTCCATCCACTCATTATAGCTGGCGGTCGATGTACTCAATTTCAACTCAGCAATTAGCCGCTGTAAGTCACTGATTTTCCGATTTGTATCCGATGTTACAACAATTCCAACCTCACGGATGCGTTGTTGGAAATGCTCTAGTTTCATTATCGTATCCATTTGCTGTACAAATCCTTGCCAGTCATTGAACTGACTTGTCTTCACTTCAAGATCTTTCTGAATTGCTGCTAGTGAATGTATCGTTTCCCCAATTTGTTGTAATATTTGGCGATAAGTGATGTCACCGCGAAGCTTCTCAAGTTGCTGTTCCACGACTTCCATTTGCGCAACGGTTTGCGGACTGATACTTTGTAATCGAAAAAGCTCCTCAATCCCCCGAATTTCAGTCGTTACGGTATCAGCGGATGCTTGTAATGCGGCTTGTTTCTGTAATAAGTCCTCATGCAGTGTTGTGACATTTTCTATACTCTCCATCTGCTGATCCACTTGTTTGGATAATGTAAGATGTTCTTCTTGGGCAACTTTTTTTAACTTGATTTTTTCGGCTAATGTATCTAGTTCAAGTTGAAGTTTTTGTGATTCGTCTTCACAATCTTGTAACGCAGCTTCAAGTTGCGTAGCCCTTTCGCTGTGTGACCTCAGCTGTTCTTTGACCGCAGCTAGGGTTTGGTTTTTCCAGTTGAGTGCCACATTTTCTTCGATAAACTTTTTTCCTTCTTCTTCAATGCTTTCCGTTCGTCCGTACCGTAAAATGCGGATGTCTTGATGGGATAGCAATCGACCAAGCGCATTATCCACAGCCAGATTAGCTTGGGATGCGACGAGTGTGCGTAGTCCCGCCTTCACATTTTGGTGACAAATTTCAGAAATCACCGTTGTCTTCCCAGTTCCCGGTGGCCCTTGGATTACATACAAATCATGGGATGTCATTGCCCCCGTGACAGCTTCTTTTTGAAATTTGTTTAACTCATTATGGAAAACGAGTTGTTGCTGTTGTTTTGAAATACGTACAGTTGGCCGTTCTTCAAATAGAACTTTTTCTAAATTTGCGTTTGCCGCCAGACCGTCCTGCAAATCTTTAAAACCTTTTCGCAGTCGCCTAACTTGGCTTAATTCCAAAAAGTTACTGAACGTAACTTCCTTAAATGATTTCGGATGCCACTTATTCTGTCTAGCCATCTCTCTGTATTGGCGACTGAGTTCGATCTCGACCATATTTTTAGACCGATTCACGTTTAGAACATTCCCTATATCCTGTGAAGTCCCCGTCATCCTGGCACTGAAGCCTTTGATTGCCTGCCAATCTGGCCCCTTTAAGTCACTGCACACAAGACGTAACTTACTAAAATCCTCACTGAAGCTGGCGCGCGAAAAAGCCGACGTCACATCCGCGACATCTGCATTGCGTTCTTGTATACGTAAATAACCTTCCCAACTGGAAATTCTTTTCTTCACATATTCAGATCGTTCTTCCGCAATCGGCAACTCCCGAAGACTCGTGTACAATTCAACCGGCATTGTAGCGCCAGTATTACGCCCCAGCTGAAACTTCAATCGCGTAGGCAGCCGGCGATTGGTGCGAACGACTTCTTTGCGACCTCTCACATGAAAACCCGTTGCCAAAAAACCATCATGCTGATACACACATTCCATCACTGCGACCTTGCCCTTGAGCCGTTTCGCTAAAACATCATTCGAATCATTATCAAAGAAAAATGAAAATGACATATTGCCTTGTTTATTATTGGGACGTTTTTCAATATGTATGTCAAAGGCTACCTGCAACGCAAAAAAGGCATGTTCTCCATTTACAAATTGAGCCATTCCTTTACGTGCGTTATCTGTCAGACCTAGTCCACATCGCATCACTTTCTGTTTAGTTGATTGTTGAGTCACCCGAATGCCTTCTTTCCACAAACTGATAAAAGTCAGTATCCCATTAGAGATAACTGACCATGATTTTTTATCTACTCCGTATATACAAGCTCATGTTCTTATTATAGTCGATTTCTGATGGAATGTCCCGTGATTTTGGACCGCCGCCATGATATGATTAAAAATAGACTTTGAATAAACAATGAGGTGTAAAAATTATGGATAAAAAACAGCAGCAGCTAATCGAATACTACTATAACAAGTTCACCGAACGAAATTTTGACGAAAAAGATTTGTATAGTTTCTTAATGCTTGTAAAAGAAGATAGTCGTGATAATACCGTAATAACAGAACTTTGTAATTTTGTTATACATAGAGAAAAATGTACTGGTTATGTCAAGGACTATCTCGAGGAATGCAAGTATATTATTACTAATTTGGAAAAAGTAAAAGGTAAGAAGAAAATCGAAGATATATTCTCTTTTAAGGAAATAAGAAACGGCTTTAACGCTTTATTTAGTAGCTATGGCTTCGAAAAGTTGTCGAATGAAATCATTAATGATTTCATTTTATGCACCATTTCTTTATTACAAAGCGTTGCCTTGGTGTCAGGTTCGTTGAATAAAGAAGTAGGCCATCTCAGTTTTGCAGCTTCCAGCAAAGAAGTATTTTTAATGGGTAATATGAAAACACTAAGTAAAGGTCGCTATATCCCTGTTACGTTTCCTGTGTTATCGGTGAAAAATATTTACGAAAAAGTAACACCGCAAGATAGTTACGATACACCTTATCTTTTTAATGACGAAATCATCGATGTGGTCAACCTAAACGGCACATTGGTCATAACATTTCCCGAAATAAAGTAAACAAAAAACCAGCCACTGATACACTTTGGCTGGTTTTCTTTTTTATGCTATATTCGTAGAATTTTTTATTAGCAAAGTACTTGAAAGTAATTCCTGCTCTTTAAAAAAGCTGATAGCCTTATGATTGAACTCCTTATACTTTTCGATGTTACAAACATGGCCACATGCTTCAATAATATGCAACTTGGCAGCTTTGTCTTTCACAGTATTTTCCTTGACAGGGCCTAAAAACATATAATCCTGATCACCCATAATATACAGTTTAGGAATAACATTTTTTTCAGTATCTATCTGCGGATAAATCTTGCACACTTTCGCAGCAAATCTATACCACTTAATGAACCCCTTTTGTCGCAGCTTTTTTGCCTCTTGAATAAAGACGTCTCTCGACTTCTTATGATGAGCTTTCGGCATCAAAATTAGCGCAAATGTTTTATAGAGCCACATATATGGAACAATACTTTTCAGGAGATTCCCCGTTCTCAGTATCACTTTCGCCATACTTGTCAAACGAATGATTGCCCCGCCTAGAATCATGCTTTTAATTCTATTAGGCGCGTAAATATGTAGCGCATGTAAAACGACAGAGCCTAGACTAATCCCCGCAAAATGAGCTTTTTCGATGGATAAATAATCCAATACTTGCACGACATCCCTACTCAAAACTTCCGGCGTGTACGTCAATGTGTCGGGATCATAATCCACAGATCCACCATGATCTCTTAAATCTATAAAAAGAAGATTGAAATGCTTTTTAAACTCTTTTATTTGCTTGTACCATATATTAGAATTTCCGCCCAATCCGTGAAGAAATACGACCCAATCATGCTCTGAACTTAAAATATGCGTTTCATGATGCAGCAATTGAAATATCCTCTTTTCTCTTGATAACAGCCATTATCGAACCATGTCGATTACCACAAAAATTTTACTCTATTATCAATAGAATAGTATTAATTATATAATTTTTCGTGCCACTGGTCAACTCTCGTTTCAATTCCGGACATCGTTCAAGTCTAATCTCATTCACGATAATCGCACTTGAAGTCGCAATCCCCCACCAATGGCAATGGCGCAAGTAAATTGAAAAATACTCCCTTTGAAATAGTAAAAGATGGTCCTTCTCATCCCATCGTCATAAGAAAATGCATTATTCCAAACACATTATCCAGTTGTAGTGAAAAGAACCAAGCGCCGAAATCATTCAGCACTTGGTTCTTTTCACTACTTTCTGTTGTTCTTTTCGTTTCTGGCGATTTTATCCGCTCTTTTAAACTCCCCTTGATAAAGTACTTCTTGTGCGGAAGACAAACCATTATGTTTATCGGTCAATGTTTCGTGCGGGGCTTTTTTCTTACTCATTTACAAATTCCTCCTTTCATTTTTTTCTTGTATAAGGGTATTTTCGATTTCTCCATTTATCATGGAATCATGTTGTAACACTTAAGATTATTTTGTGTTTTTCTTTTTAGCGGCTTGTTCCAGCTTACTTTTCGGTGCTTCCGCGAAATCCGTATCCGCGTAACCTTGTGGCGTCACACTCATCACTTTCTTACCTTTATTGCTATTGTTATTTTTCGACATCCCTTTCACCTCCATTTAGACAACACATCAATTTTTCAATTCACGTTGTAGTATGTCCAGATAGAGTAAATACAATCTGGTATTTTCCCACAAAATTTAAATCATCATTTTAATCCTGTAATTTCATCTTGTGTCAATAGACGCCATTGACCAACAGCTAGCGCTCCGAGCGCTAGTTCCTTAATTCTCACCCGCTGCAATCGAGTAACCGTAAATTGAAAACGTCTGCACATTCTTCTAATTTGCCGATTTAATCCTTGTGATAACGTAATTTTAAAACAATAATCGTCAATTTGAACCACACGACAAGGCTTTGTCCGCACATTTCCTTTTTTTCTTGGATTATAAATGTCTACACCTCTTGCCATATCCTCTATAAATGCCGCCGTTATTTTTTGATCGACAGTCACGATATAATCCTTTTCATGCTCATTTTCTTCCTTCAAAAGCTCATTCACAATACTGCCATCATTCGTTAAGAGGATTAATCCTTCAGATTGTTTATCCAGTCGCCCTACGGGGAAAATTCGCTCAGGATAATTGACAAAATCAATAATATTCCTCTCAATTCCCTTCGCCGCTGTGCACGTCACACCAGGCGGTTTATTGAGCATGATGTATATATCATTTTCCTTCGCTTCAATCAGCTGGCCGTCAACTTCCACTCGGTCTCCTTCATTCATCACATGACCAAGCGAAATCAGCTCACCATTCACCGTCACTTTCCCTTCTTTGATTAATACATCGACTTTTCGCCTAGAACAAAATCCTGAAGAACTAATAAATTGATTTAACCGCATACTGTTCCCTCCATTACATCCTACATACCTGATAACATCCTCAAAGCAATAATAAAACCACTATACCTTAAAACTAAGGCATAGCGGTCTTTACAAACTATATTTTTTCTATTGGCAGAATCCATTTCCGCTTTCCCCAAATGTATTTATGAAAAATTATCTATCCAACGTATGATATTCCTCGCACCCAAAAACAACAAACGAAAAGGAAGGAATAATAACTCTGGTATCCAAAATACAATATCTACGAAAAAATCACCAATTGAATAAGGTTCATGATTATTCTTTCTTTTCTTTCTCCGCCGTAACGTTAACAAATGATAATCCCCTTTTAATTTAATTTATATATAAAAGCGAGTAAAAAAGGCTATTTTAGAATATTCATAAATAATATATAATTACTATGCTACTATTAGAGTAGCATCGTCTCGCCATGTTGGCAATCCGGGTTTCACTGTGACTAAAAGTCTCATCTATTTCACAAATAGCAAGACAAAGAAACTAACTTCGCTAAAATTTATAGAAAATCCCCTCAAATAGTATATGAAGTCGGTGTCTCCGTTCATCATTTTAGGGAAATGCAAGGAGCTGATCGTTATGATTCAAGGTAAAATAATTAAATTTCACCGAGAACTACAAGGTTTGAAGCAAACTGATTTAGGAAAAGACATTTGTTCGAAAACGCATATTAGTAAGATTGAACGAGGTCTTACAGAGGTATCCAAGGATACAATAGAGGTATTAGCAAAAAAATTAGGCATAGACATGCAGGCAGAGATTGAAACATACTTGAGGTTGGATTTACTATTAAAAGAATGGCATGAATCTATTATCTCAAAACTACACACAAAAGCAAAAAGTTTAAAAAAACAATTGGAGGACATTGTTTTCCTACAAATACCCGATTTCTATCGTTCCAACACGCTAATTCTCGCTCGGTATTATTTATTGATAGGGGAAGGTACATATGCCGAGTCACTTATTAAAGAAATAGACTCTTGGGAAAATATGACACCTTATGATACTAACATGCTATTACACATTAAAGGTGAATTTTTCCTAATTTATCAAAAAGACTATCATAAAGCGATATCATATTTAAAAAATATTAATCCCACATATTACAATAACCCTGAGTATTTTTACCATTTAGCGGCTGCTCATCATAATATCGACTCTCGTGTATTAGCTTATTATTACGCCAATAAGGCACTTGATTTTTTCACCAAAACACACAACTTTACTCGAATAATTGAAACTGAAATGCTGATGCTGATTCAAATTGAGCAAGACGAAAATTTTGACAACACAAAATCTGGGTACCCTAGATTAATTGAAATGGCTGACAGTCTAGGATTCGACGATCAAAAGGCCAGACTACTTCACAATTTTGCCTATCAGCAATGTCGCAATGGATGCTATGATAAGGCTTTTGAAAACTATAGCCAGGTCTTAAAAATACTGGAGCCAACCAATTCACAATATTTATTATCACTGGAAGGGTATTTAAATACCTCCACTAAGCTTGGGTTACTATCCCAAACAGAGTTATTGCTTATAGCAAAAGAGGGTTACTCCTTGGCTAAGAAACTAAAAGATACGATGTGTCAACACTATTTTCAGTTGCATATATTTAAAATTCAAAATCATATGGAAAAATACTACCACTTCCTAGCGACAAAGATTTACCCAAGCTTTAAGATGATGGGGAACGGCCTTGCCACTGAGACATATGAATTTAAATTATTGGATTATTATATGGAAAAAGGAGAAGTGGAACTAGCTAATAAATTTGCATTATCAATTGTAGAAAAGTATCGAAAAAATAATGAACTGGTATAATCAAATATCCCAACTAGGAGGTAAGACCATAATTGAATTGAAATGGAATGGTGAAGTCGCTGTAGACGCGGATCAAGCCCTGTTTTCTTTTACAGTTAAAAATGAAAGCAACCAGTCAATCACTTTAGAATTTCCAACGAGTCAATCCTATGACTATTCGGTGTATAATGCTGCGGGGAGACAAGTGTATCGTTTTGGTGAAGGCAAAATGTTTTTACAGGCACTTCAAAGTACGACGTTAAATAGTAGGGAACAATTCCAATTGAAAAGTACATGGAATTACAATTCGAATGAGGCCGGGAAAGTGCACGCGGGAGTATATTCAGTGATAGCTATTTTAACTATCAGGAAAATAAATGGCGAACTTGTGCATTCAAAACCAAGTACCCTATTTACATTCTATCTTCCTCCGATAAAAACGCCTTTCGAATAATGAAAGAAGCGCTTGATTACTGGGAGTTTCCCAATATAAAAACAGATTGAACAACCCATTTCGGTTGTCCAATCTGTTTTCTTACTTTATGTTTGATATTATTGCCATTTCTGAATCAATACATCTGTATCAGCCTTGAGGGCGTTATATGCCTTCTCGGAAATCAATTTATTTTCTAGCTGATGATCTAGTAACACCTTAAAGCTCTTCATGTGTTTGACTACTTTCTCAGCTGCTTCTTGCTTCTCGTAAAGAACTACTGCGCTCAAATGCGTTTTCAAAGCTCGGGCAGCGGTAGCATTCTTGAACTCCCCTTCTTTCTCAAAACGCTCAACAAGTGACTTTATACTAACCGCACTTATCGTACTAGTATCGGATTCCGCAACAGTCACATTTACTGCGACTTCTTTCCCGCCGTAAGAAATTGTAACTTTCGTTGAACCCTTTGCTTTAGCTGTAATTAAACCGTTTGTTACTGAAGCAACAGTTTCATCTTCAACTTCATATGCAGCCTTATCAGTTACATCTATTTCCGTCACTTCGCCGTCTACCGTTGTTACTTCTGTCACTTTAATTTGTTCTGTAGATCCCTGCATTACACGATAATCTTGTTTATCTACAGACAGCGATACGTCTGCATCCGATACCCCGAAAGCCTTGATGACTTCCTGATCAATGCGGTTGCCTTCATCATCCCATGCACTAGCTTTAAGTGAAACAAAGCTTCCACTTTTCTTTGGATTCTTGATGTCGGCTGTCCAACCTTCACCCTTCTGAACTAATTCCACTTTTTCCCACGAATCGCCTTCATTAAATGAAACTTCAAGAGAAGCACCGGCAATTTCCCCATTTCCAGATGCATAATCTATCTGTGACGCACTCAATCCTAGCTTGATGGTGTCACCTGCAACTGTGTTACCATTCATATCAGTATCTACTGAATAATCAAGTGAAACCATTGGAAGAAACGTATGAAATTCCTCTTGTCTTTGACTCCAAAATGTCCACTCTGTATGGGTGCTAGTTGATGTAGTCCACCGCTCTGCATCACGAGAAGCATCTGAAACCAACCTAAACTGAGTTCTTACATTTGAAACTCCATCAGCAAGAAGCACATCTCCTCTAGACTGGTCAATAAGCCTATCCCCTTGGAATAGTTTCAATGTTTGCTTTCCGCTTTCAGACAAATCCATCCCCGTGTGACCGTCTCCTGAATCCGCTAAGACTTGGACATTGAATTGCAAGTCATCAGCAAACCGTTCTGGTACCCAGAAGCCATCACCGAAGCGAGGACGTACAACCGGTGCAAACCATTTCTCATTTAAGCGTTGTCCTGGCTTATAAATCACCGCTGGTTGCCGCACTTGCCACTCGTTTGTCATATTAGCCTGATGGTACCAAATTGTGTCTTCTGAAGCTGACACCCACTCAGTGCGGACAGAAGGGAATGCCATTTCAATTGGGTAACCAACTCCATGATCACTATATGATGGAATATCCCAGCGATACTCATCGCCTGCTACAGGACGATCTGAAGTATATTGTGCATCTATTTTCACAAGCTCACTCTCGCTAGGAGAATAAGTCAAGTCCTCCGGAATAGCTCTTTTGTGGCTATCTACTAAATCATATACGTATGGCGTGTTTGGTGTACCCTCAACTTTTAAAAGTAATTCCCCAGAACGAGCAGCTTTAATAAGCGCTTCGCCATCTTTTCGACTCACTGAGGCTACTGCAATATCACTATCAGTTTTATAATCCTCTTTTCCAACCCATTCGAGAAGCTCTTTTGGACCATCATTCACCGTAATGACTAATTTTGCACCAGCTGCATGTGCTGCTGCAGCGCGTTTAGAGCCTGTAATTTTATCACTACGATCAACTAACACAACTTTACCTTTCACATCGAGGCCGTTATAATCTTGCGGAGCCCCTTTTCCTGCATAAACAGCAGTCAACTGATGTTTACCTTCTAATAATTTGCTTCCTAACTGAGATAAATAATCTAGCTCGTTCCCATCAAAGTTGATAGTCAAAAATGGCTTGGTTAGACGCCAACGTGTGTTCATTTCAAACACTCCACTTTCAACGACTAGGGTAGGTTCTGCGTACAATTTATCTACTGTTGGCGGAATTAAATATTTGCCGTTTGCAATATTTTCTTCACCAAAGCTGCGGTAATATTCCATTTTTCTAAAACTAGCCTCAGTCTTTTCTACAACGTTTGCCTCAATTTCCAGTGCCTTGCGAGCGTCCAGTTCAACTGTTTTTGAGCCATTAAGATTAATTTCAGGGTTACCAAGGAGTGCAACACCTGCGTGATCCGTGTCGACATCTACATCCATCAATGTCAATACGGAATAGATCCCCGGTGGAAGACGTAATTCCGTTGTCCCATTAACAGTTAGAAAATTAGGACTATTATTAGGCCCAATAATAGAAATAACAGCTTCGCTAGGCGAGCCATCACGATCTGTTGCATTAATGGTTAAAGAATGTCTCTCTTCTTCCTTGCCCATTACCATCGCCGTATGGGCAATCGTTTGGCTGTCCACTTCAGCAGAAAGGTGACCTTGGTATCTATTTCCTAGAGCAGCAAATTCCGGATCCAGCATAACTGTAACATCAGCACTTCCGTTAGCCGGTACTTCAACTTCTGTAGCTGTAAGTGTCAATAGGCCTTCAGGCGCCGCTGAGCCGCTACTATCTGTAAATGTTGCTGATAGATCCAGTGTAACAGACTCTTCACTTTCGTTGGTATACGTAACGGTCTTCTCAACCTTCTCATGATCATCATGTGGCCAATTGAAAAAACCAAAGTCCACGGAACCTGTTGCAAATACAGTAGCAGATGTTGCTGCCGCAATATCAACACGACCAGTCCCACCCTCAAAAGGTTTAATATGATCCAATTTCTTCGTTGTACTCATTAAAGCAGTTTTCAACTGTTCCCCTGTCCAGTTAGGGTTGCGTTGTAAAAGAATAGCTGCGGCTCCAGCTACATGCGGGGTTGCCATGGACGTACCATCCATACTTTGATAATAACCACTACCCCCTGTTGCTAATTGGGCGCGGGCTGCTACAATATCTGAACCAGGAGCTACCAGATCTGGTTTCAATCCTCCATTCATAAAACGTGGTCCCTTTGTCGAATACCAGGCAAGCTTATCAGACTTGTCCACTGCACCAACAGTCAGTGCCGCATCTGCAGCTCCCGGTGAACCAATGCCTTCCATTCCAGAGTTTCCTGCTGCGATAACAAACAATGCACCCGTCTCTTCACTTAGCCTATTCACAGCCTGAGACATTGGATCCGTACCATCGCTTGGTTGAGGGTCTCCTAAACTCATATTTACGATATCAGCATTCTCAGAAGCCCATTCCATCCCTTCAATTACCCAGGAATCCAGACCAAACCCGTCCTTAGAAAGTACCTTGCCTACAAGCAAGTTCGCTCCAGGAGCTACCCCTTTATTGAAACCATCTGATGCTGCTCCTGTACCAAGAACTGTGGAAGCTACATGCGTACCATGTCCATGATGATCAGTGGCTTCTTCCCCAGGAATGAAGCTTTTCACGACTTTTATCTGATCAGCCACATCTGGATGTTTTGCGTCTATACCCGTATCAAGCACTGCTACCTTCACACCCGTTCCATCGTAACCAGCAGACCATGCTTCTGGTGCCCCAATTTGTGGAACACTTTCTGCGAGGGTTGCTTCAACGCGACCATCCAACCAAACTTTCTCAATACCGCCTTTTAACTGGCTTTTCCCTGTTGGTGAAGAAACGGCTTGCAACCTAATATCATTCCAAAACTCTTTTACCTGTTCCTTATCCGCAGATACCGCCACACCACTAATACTTTCTAAAATATTTGTACGTTCTGATCCCGAAAGAGTAGCTGGCAAAGTGGATTCAAACTTTGCCTTTGTCGAAGCGTATTGCACTATCACCGGTAAGGTGGATTGGTTCACGTCATCATAACCATTAGCAATGAGAGCGGTGATATTAAATAAATCCTTGTCTAAAAGACCAGAAGCTAAATGAGACATTGCTTGATTTGGAATGACATACGTATCCTTACCTAACGTCATAATACGTACACCTTCATCAGTTCCATCAGCAGATTCGACACTAATGACACTCTTGCCACTTGCAAGGCCAGTCACAGTTACAACATCCCCCGTGATAAGCGTAATAACATGTTTCTCTGTACTATTCATAGGAATTTGGCCTATTAATTTTGTATCTACTACATTTACATCTATGGCTTTTTTATCATTAAGAGATGGCTCTTTGGCAAATGTTTGAGTTGCAGTAGAGGTAATCATTACCGTCGCCATCATTGTAGTAAAAAACTTAGTAAACATTCTATTTTTCATCGATAATTCTCCTATTCTATTTTAGTATGAATGTGAGTACATATTTATTGCCGACAAGAACTTACATAATTTGTTATGTAGGATTTTGTTGAATTACTCTATTAACAAATAGTAGTTTAATATTATCACCACCCTGTAATGAAGTTTGACCACTCATTAAAGTAGATTAGCCGTAGGAAACATAGTCGAATTAAATGCATACAGACGCACCAATGTTTCATAGCAGCTAATCGATGAACCTGGTTACCACTAAGTTGATTTCGAATATTCATAAGTAATACATAATTATTATGACAACTTCAGGTTACATTACGCACATCTTGTTGGCAATCGGGGTTTCGGAACGACTATAAGTCTATTAGATTCGACATAAAAACCTATAAAATAATCTATTTCGATAAAAAATGATGTATACTCCCCCTAAAATAACAACGTAGAGTTGGGGTCTTCGTTCTTAATCCAGAATAATTGTGTGCTATTTTTTAAAAATTCGAGAAAATAAACTTTATAATTTAAAGCAAAAGAATTAAATTTCACTAGGAACTACTAGCAAGAAGATATTTGTTCGAAAAAGTATGAAAGTGTGATTGAACGGGGTCCCATTGATGTTTTGTTGGATTCAATAGAGGTATAGGTCAACTGACATATAAACGAGGGTATATATTTTTATTAAGCATAAAAATTTCGCGTCTCAAAGTACTTGAATTATCAATATTCAGGATTATAATTCAATACATAAGCTATTAAAATTTAATAGAGCGTGGAGAGAGTATGCGAACCTATAATGAAAAGATTAGTATTTATCATGGCATGGCGTCGACCATTGCGCTAAATTTTTCCAATAACTTTTTTCCGATTTTCGCAATTACCATTTTAGGTGCAACAAATTATCAGGTGGGGCTTATCAGTTCTCTGCCTCCATTCATGGCATTACTGATGACGATTCCGGCCGCAATTTTACTTAACCGTGCACATGCACAAAAGAAACTCGTCGCCATGTCAGTGTTGTTGGCGCGTTTAATGTTTTTATTGATCATTGCGCTTGTTTACATACCATCCACTACACTTCAGGCCTGGGTTTTTCTAGTGGTTATTGCGATTATGAGCATGCCTAATACCGTCGCCAACATCGGATGGCAAACGCTAATTGGAGGCTTGGTTAGCGATTCAAGACGCGGGGCATTCTTTAGTGTCCGCAACCGCCTGCTGACAATGGTTGGGCTCGTTTCGACGCTATTGATAGGGATTCTTATGAAAGATGCCTCTGACAACGTGACGGCCTACCAAGTTTTATTTGCCATCGCATTTTGTTTTGGTTTAGTAGAAGTGTTTTTATTGATGAAGCACAAGGAAGAACCTATGAAAATGGGTGAATCTATCGCGAAAAAGAAAGTGATGGATTGGTCCATTTTTCAACATTCCCGCTATGTTTCATTTTTAGTTGCAGCACTTTTTTTCAATTTTGCGTGGCAAATGGCTTGGGGGATTTTCAATATTTATCATGTTCGTATTGTCGGGGCAACAATCTTTTGGATTAGCATGTTTTCCGTCGGCAGTATGTTAATGCAGATTCTAACTATCCCACTTTGGAAAAAATGGGCGGAACGACAATCCAACATCCGCGTTTTTGTCTGGGCAGCCGTCGGTATGGCAACTACACCTTTCTTAACAATACTATCAACGAACTTATATTATTTAACTGTCGTCCAGACGACATCAGGCTTTTTCTTATCAGGCACTGTTCTTATCCTTTTCAATTTACTGCTCGAACAATCGCCAGAAACCTCACGGACTTATTGCATTACAACCTACAATGTTTTGCTCGCAGTTGTGGCTTTTATTGCACCGCAAATCGGCATTTGGCTGTTAAACATGTTCGGGATTGAAATTGCTATGACGGTTAACTCCGGTTTACGTTTTCTTGGAGCTGTTCTCTTTTTTATCGTCTACATTCGATTCGCTAGAAGCTCCCTATAATAGGAAGAGCCACATCAAGTTAGACCTGATGTGGCTCTTCCTATTATGCTTGTTCTGCCGTATGAATTGACACACCTAGTACAGAAACTAGATTATCATAAATAATAATACAAAAAAAGGCCGGGAATTCCCCCGGCCAATGCTCATTAAAACACTTTAGTTGTCCAATTTTCACCGTTCCAAATATCTGTCACAACGCCTTCATAAAAGTCAGGCTCATGCGAAATTAGCAAAACGCTACCCTTATATTCCTTTAAGGCACGTTTTAATTCATCCTTCGCATCTTTGTCGAGGTGATTTGTCGGCTCATCCAGGACAAGCAGATTGGTTTCACTATTGATGAGTTTACAAAGACGTACTTTTGCCCGTTCCCCACCGCTTAACACTTTCACTTTGCTTTCAATATGTTTTGTTGTCAAACCACATCTAGCTAAAGCGGCCCGTACTTCATATTGCGTAAAATGCGGAAAGGCTTCCCACACTTCTTCTAGACATGTGTTGTTGTTTTCCGACTTCGTCTCTTGCTCGAAATACCCAATTTCTAGATGATCTCCAAGTTCAACGGAACCGTCAAGCGCTCGAATTTCCCCGAGAATACTTTTCAAAAGTGTCGTTTTCCCAATACCATTTGCACCTGATAACGCGATTTTTTGTCCACGTTCCATCGTCAAATTCAGTTCTTTGGACAATGGTTCTTCATATCCAATGACAAGCTCTTTTGTTTCAAACAGAAATCTTCCTGGTGTCCGCGCTAGTTTGAAATCAAATTGCGGCTTCGGCTTTTCCGCATCTAACTCGATGACTTCCATCTTGTCCAGTTTCTTTTGACGAGACATGGCCATTCGGCTCGTCGCTGCATTCGCTTTGTTACGGGCTACGAAGTCTTTCAGATGCGCAATTTCCTTTTGTTGTTTCTTAAAGGCTGCCTCTACCTGCTGTTTCTTCATCTCGTGAACGCGCAAAAACTCATTATAATCCCCGGCATAGCGGGTGATTTCTTGATTCTCCATATGGTAGATAAGCTGAATCACACTATTCAAGAACGGGATGTCATGGGAAATCAATATGAATGCATTCGGGTAGTTCTGCAAATAATTGCGCAACCATTCAATATGCTCAACATCCAAATAGTTCGTCGGCTCATCAAGAAGAAGAATGTCCGGTTTCTCTAGCAATAGTTTGGCTAGCAGAACCTTCGTCCGCTGACCCCCACTTAAATCATGAACGTCCCGATCCAGACCGAATTCATCCAATCCCAGTCCATTCGCTACTTCTTCTACTTTGGAATCAATGATGTAGAAATCATTATTTGTCAGTTCTTCTTGCATCTGGCCCGCCTTCTCAAGCAACGCCTCCAAATCATCTGGATCCACTTCAGCCATCTTGGCAAAGAGCTCATTCATTTCCGTCTCTTGATCATAAAGATATTGATACGCAGTTCGTAGCACATCACGGATACTCATCCCTTGTTTCAACACAACATGCTGATCCAAATAGCCGACCCGTACCTTCTTCGACCAAGTTACCGTTCCTGCATCAGGCTCCAGCTTACGCGTGATAATATTCATGAATGTCGATTTACCTTCACCGTTCGCACCAATTAGCCCGATATGCTCCCCTTGCAATAAACGGAATGAAACATCTTCAAAAATCGCACGATCCCCGAAGCCGTGGCTTAAATTTGTTACAGTCAATAAACTCATCTATTTTACACCTTTTCCTTCACTAAGAATTATTCCACTTATCCAGCGCTATCTTCAACTGGGAAATGCCGAATCCTTTTCATTATATAGGCATTTCATCAATGAGGATAGGGTTTGAGGTCAGGATTTTTACAGTTCATTGAAAATAGACTGCAAAATAGACTCAATTTGCCCTATCTATATATGTTGAAATAAAGAATCTTACTAACACCGCTCGGCGCTAGGGGATGCCTTCGCTGGAGATTGGATAGAGTCATTTGTTCACAATATATAGTATGCATCTACAAATACAAAAAACAGATTGAACAAGCCACATCGGCTGTCCAATCTGTTTCTTCAATACTATCTGGATGTCATTTCCATTTTTTAATCAATGCATTAGCATCTGCTAAAAGCATTTTATAAGCTTTGTCTGAAATCAACTTATTTTCGAACTGTTGATCAAGTAGCAACTTAAAGCTCTGCATGTGTTTGACAACTTTTCCTGCTACTTCTTGCTTTTCATACTGAGACACTGCAGTCAAATGAACTTGTAACGAACGAGCAGTGCCTTGATTTGAAAACTCCCCGTCCTCCGCAAGACGCTCAACTAACGCCTTCAGATTGTTGGCACTCACATCGCCAGCACTTATATCCGTTACTGTAACAGTGAATATGTCCTCAACTGTTATCCCATCCTTGATAACTTTAACTTTAATATGTGCCGTTCCACCAACAATAGCTGTAACTACACCCTTTTCATCCACCGTTGCTACAGAATGATTATCACTAGAATAAGCAATCTCCACATTCTTCAAATCCTGCTTCTGTCCATTCTTTTTCTTGACGTTCAATTGGAGTGGAATTTGATCACCAGGGTTAATGACGTTTTCTTTGTCAATATAAATTTCTGCTGCTGAGGCCCATCCACCTTGGCCATCGATTGCTTCGAGCCTTACAAAAGCTGCCTCTTCCGGGGAAAACTTTGCTTCTTTTAAATGACTTGTATTCTCCCATTGACCATTTGCAACTTTTATAAAATCTTCCCCATTGCCACTAACATAGACATTGTATTCCTTTATATTCCCATTAGTTTCACCAGTACGAGGTAAATATCGTAAACCATCAATGGTATGCGTACCTTTCAAATCGATTGTAATCGACTGAGGCAGTTTCGCATAAGGATCCCATTGACTATGCCAAATGGAGGATTCATCCCCGTCTAGTACTTTATCTGGAGAATTTCCAGATGGGTTGGCTTGAAAACTCGTGGCAGTCGCAGTCATTTTTGATCTATCCAGTTCAAAAATGTCGCTCGATAATGTAGCCGACACTAGTTCTTCATCATCAACAATGGTAAAGCCTTGATTTGCATCAATTGTAAATGAGTTTCTAAAAGAATTGTTTAATGTCACAGTCTTGCTGACATCTTTGCCTTCAAACTTATTTCCTCCAATGTTTACATTACTACTTCCATTAAAATTCATATTCACTCTCGGAGAGATAATCGCGTTGTTTACAAAACTAAATCCTTCCGTACTCTTAACGTCTACTGTCATGCCATTTGTCATTCTGAACATATTGTCTTCTATTCGAATATTCCGATGGACTGGATTTTTCCAATCTACTAAACGATTTTCTGGATGAATATTAATAACCGGATTACCTGCCTCAATAAATTCATTGCCTCGAATCGTTACATCCTTTACCATACCGGACTCATACCAGTTACCCGAATCATTCGCTATTAAAATTGCACTCATTTGCGGGCGTAGAAAAACATTATCTTCAATCACGACTTTTTGGCGTGTCGTAAGTAAAACACCTCTCGTCGGCACACGTTCAAAATGGTTACCCCGAATTTCAACTTCTGGTGTCCAAGTCACATTCTCTACGACATCATTTGTTCGCAAACCTTCCGGAGTCGGTCTGTCCAAAGTGAGCAGTATTTCCCTATCACTTTTTCTTTCCACATCCGTTACTTTTGCACCTCCAAAAGCCGTAAGCGAGTCGGTGTGTATAAATTCAATTTCATCTTTAGGGAAGAAAGCATCGAATCCATACGTTTGATGGTGCATAAAGCGAACGACTATCTGATTTGGAGCAGGTTGTTTCACTACCTGTAAATGAGTCCCATGGACATTAATCGGGTCATCATTTGATCCTGAAAAACGACTATCTACAACTTTTATCAATCCCCGTCCACCTGAAACCTGTAAGAAGTCAGCAAATCCCGCCGTTACTCTACCCGTTTCGGCCCGCGGCGCAAAATCGACATTATCTACCGTTAAGTTCTCACTGTACTGGAATACAACGCCCAATCCATGCATGTAGTGCATGCCAACCTTTTCCATAACAATGTCTTTACTTTTATAAATAAACATGCCGACTTGATCACGGACATCTTCACGCATGGTGAAAATTTGCCCCACTTTAGCATCAGGCTTATTGTTATAATTAAACTTGAGTAAAAAAGGGTTTATTTCTTCAACGCGTGTTGCTGTGGAACCAGGATTCCACGTCCGGCGCATGATATTCTCTTTAGGGTCGAATACTTGCGCATTCCCCGATGTAAACTTCCAATATGGGACTCCGTTTTGACCGAGTTCGCTTGTCCAAACAATATTATTACCCTCAATTTGATATAATGAATCCTCATGAATTTTTGCGACTAAATAATCATTCCCTACCTCTTGTATCTCCATTTCAGAAGTGGTCGGACGAGAATAATCGATTTGAATATTTTGGATTGCGATATCTTCACTTTCGTCAATCACGACAGAAGTCATCTCTCCATGAAAAAGAAGAAGCGAGCCATTCCCCTCAATCGTGACATCTTTCATCTCTTTTATTAAAATGCCGATGGTCTTTGTCACATCGGCATTTTGACTTTCAGAAGCCGTATTTGATATAAAATACGGTAATTTAGTCGCGCCCTCTGGGAAAAAGTCATAATTCCCACTTGGGAAATTTAAAGTGACAGGGCCTTCGATTTCTTTCGCAGCAGCTATGGCCTGTTGGACAGCAGGACCCGCGTCTAGACCGGAATCTGGCACAGCGCCATAATCAGTCACATTTATGACAGTCGTTTCTTCTTTGACATTCACTTGACTCACTCGGTTTTCTTTAGCTTTGCTACCAGATGTAGATTGAATGATAGTTGCGTTTTCTACTTCCAGTGCAAGCGAAGGTGAGTTGAAGCTTGTTAATATATACGTAGTCAATAAACAAGTACTTGCTATTCTTTTCATCTTTCAATCTCCTCTCATTTATAACGGATTAAGTCGGAACAATTTGAAGTTACTTCTATCAATATAAAAGGAGCTTTTGCGGGCATGATTACAAGAAAATAGATTTGTAATCACACCCACACTCCCGGAGACATATTTAATAACAAACTATCCCAAAATATTCTCGAACAAATTAACCTTTTATTTCGATTGATATTTCTCTATTAAGTTATCCGTATTTTCTTGAAGAATATGATACGCTCTATCAGATATCAACTCATTCTCCCTCTGATAGTCGAGCAACACTTTAAAGCCCTGCATGTGTTTGACAACTTTCTCTACTGACTCTTGTTTTTCATACTGTGTCACCGCAGTTAAATGTGTTGTCAAAGAACGTGCAGCAACAGCGTTCTTGATTTCCCCTTCTTTTTCGAGTTGCTCCACAAGCGTTTTCATCTCTGCAGCTCCCAATGTTGGAGCATTTACAGTTGACTTAAACGTATCCAGCGCACTCTGTAATTCACTGGAGGCGGCATCTACTTGTGCTTGTGTAGAAGTTGGATTTCCCTCCACCTTTTTAGCCGCTTCGATGGCTTCATTCAGAACAGCTTTGGATCCTACTGGATACTCTCCAACTTCTGTACCTTCTACTGCAGTATCATGTACATCTTGCGATTCTATGATCAGATTTCGCAATCCGTCTTTCTCTACACTTTCAGTGCCCGCCGCCTTCGTCGTAATGACATGCGTTGCACCGACCGCTTCAACTTCTAAACCATTGCGGTCAATAAGTGTTGCTTTTGATACGTTAATTTTTGTTTGTGTTTGTTTTACATTGCTTTTTGTTTTCCAATTTAACGATAGAACTTGCTCGTCTATCTCCATTAACTTGCCTTTACTTTCAACAACCACACGAACTTCACCAGGTGTTTGTTCTTCAGTTACCAAGATTTGATATTGTTCCGGTTTTAACAACTCTGCAGATTCAAATTCGAAAATCTCCGAATCATATTGAATCGTTACTTGTTGTTTATAAACACCTTCCTGCATTTCCACTGGTAATTCACTTAACCCATAATTCAGAGATACTGATTCGCCTGCTGTTACTTTCTCCAGACCATCTAATTTGGCCATCGCTTTACCCTGTGGCAAAGTCTGATACAGCCCGATTTCAGCCAAATGTACTTGACCTCTTGATTTTAAAATACGTACTCGGAATTCCTGTCCTGTAACTGCCTTAGAAAGCGTAGCAATTCGTTTGTATCCGATTACTTCATTTGCGTAGATTTGCTCCCATTCTCCAGCTGCATTACGGACATCAATTGCAAAGGACTCCACTTGCTGTCCATGGTTAATGTCTTCTTGCAATACTACTCTATCAACTTTGACAGCCTCATCAAGCTTAAATGTTAGGCTACTAGGTTGTGTAGAAGCCGACTGCCAAGACGTTTCGTAAAATCCGTCACTTACCATCGCCGAATCTGCACCTGTTGCCCCATTTTCCGACTCTATTGTTGCCCCATCAGCATGGTTAATCGCGAAATCACGCTTGATTGATTTATGCCAGTCTTTCAGTCTTTTCACATCTACATCCGCAAACTTCCCGCGTTTATCGGGTGGGATATTTAATAGAAGCACTGAGTTACGAGCAACAGACTGATAGTAGATATTTCTTAGCGTATCAATACTTTTTGGTTGTTGATTATCGTGATAGAACCAACCATTTCGAATACTGACATCCACCTCTGCTGGCCACCAAGTCAAATATTTCATACCGTTTGCAGCTGCACCAGCAAGAGCCGACTGACTTCCAAGGTCTGGTGAACTGTAAGAAGGATAATAAGATTGTCTTCCATCTGCGTCTCTAGTAGCACCGAGAACACTCCACTCGTTCTCCCGAGCCCAACCTGATTCATTACCAACCCAGCGAACATCATCACCTGTAACAGCGACTACCGCCTCTGGTGCAAGAGCATCAATTAGCGTATAGTAGCTATCCCAGTCATACTTCTCTTCCTTATTTCCTGGAATATTACCTTGTGCACCATCAAACCAAACCTCATCAATTTCACCGTACTCTGTTAATACTTCATATAATTGATTTAACAGCATTGCGCCATAATCCGTCGCAGGCAATTCGAATGATGGGAGAGTAAGATCTCCAATACGATCGTCATTTTCAACCAATGTCGGGATTGTCCGTGTAGATCTTGGACTTCCATTGGCAAAGATACCATCTCGGTAGGCGCCATGATCTGATGGTGAAAGGTATACGCCAACTTTAATGCCATATTTGCGCATAGAATTTACAAATTCGCGTAATACATCCCCGTTACCGCCTTTCCATGTACTACTACCAACACTAAAGTCTGTGTAGCGTGATGGATATAGTGCAAAGCCGTCATGATGCTTGACTGTCAGAACAGCCATTTTGAAACCGCTATCTTTCAATGAACGCGCCCATTGATCTGTGTCAAGGTCTGTCGGATTGAACATATTAGGGTCATTATGGTTCCAAAGATCTCCCCACTCCACCCCATAATAGGTATTGATCCCATAGTGAATGAATGCGGTCTGTTCGTACTTTTGCCATTCTACTTGCTTAGGCTCTGGACGAACTAGTGAAGCCCTTGCAGCAAGTGCCGCTGAACATTCATTCGCTTTTATTTCAATTTGATAGCCTGGTTCTAGTCCCGTTGGCAATACACATGGTCCACCAAGTAAACCTAAAAAGTCAGTCATAAAATCGCCTTCTAATTTTGCAAATGCAACACCATATACCTCGCCGCTTAGATCTTCACCCACATTATCAGAACCGTTGCCAGCGAAAATTACTGTATCCACATCTGCATGTGGGCGCTCTGTTAGCGTTAGCGTGTCGCCAATTTGCTGACTCCCTAACAATAGACTTACTTCTGCTTCTGCTTCACCAATATTTCTATACAATAATGAAAGATGAACAAATTCTTCAGTAAGCTTACCAGAAAGATCTACAGTGGCTTTTAGTTGACCGTCTACCAAAATATCAATTGACTCAGCTTCAACCGACCGACGTAGTGTAATAGCTCCAGCCAAATCTAATATTACTGTGCCAGGTTTCATTGCAGCAGGTTCTACTGCAATTTCTGCAAGATAATCCCCTGACAGCAATCCATCCTCAGCTATTGAAGTATCTGGAGTAAAGGTGATATGTGAATTGTCCCCACTCATATTCAATCGCCCAAGCCCAGAAAATTCTCCACTCTGGATCGCAAGATTACCGTTAACGATTTCATCCCCTACTGGTAAATAAGTTGTCCCTTCTAATGTGCCAAGTCCCGATATTGACAAACTTCTGTCGATGCGTGATAGCCTCATCGTCTTCAATAACGAAGGTTGAAATTCTCCTTCGAAGCTCGTCACTACTACTCGTGAAAAGGAACCTTTAAAACCCCGAGTCAACGCTGAAGCGTGAACATCGTTACCAAAACCAATCTCATTTCCTAAATTTGTGGACCAAGCAGCTCCACCTTTAGTGGAAACGGCTGATGGAAGCTCTAATCCATTGAGAAATGTACGCATGATTGCCCCATCCTTCGTAGGCTCGTACACAATCGCGATGGTATGATCCACGTTCGCTTCAGGTGCAGCCACTCGTTGCTTCACAGAGCTCCAACTATTGTTATTATTCACTTCAAATCCATACTCAATTTCAGTAGCTGAAACATATCTAACATACAAGTTTCCTCCAACTGCAAGGATAGTATTAAAATTCTGCGGGTTTGAATCCGGTCTGAACTTCGCCTCTACAACAATAGCCTTGTCGATTACTTTGGAGGCCGCAGAACCTACTGATTCGCGTGGATTAAGATCAATCCCATCACGATTACCCTTAACAATCACTCTTCCTTCTACAATTTCCTCATTACCTGTACGACGAGTTAGGTCCCCATCCTTAATCTCCCCGGTTGGATTCGTATAGTTTTTTTCAGTCGAAAAGACCCCACCAAAAGAAACATCCAGAACCTCCTTGCTAATCGGCTCTGCATTGGCATAACTAAGTGCTGGCGATAGTGATAGACTCGTTATGACAAGCATAAGTGCGATTAACGAATAGATCACCCGATTTCCATACCGTCTCAACCTTTTTCGTGACTGTACTTTTTCAACATACCCATCTGAAGAAGTCATTAACTTAGTCGTCCTTTTCATTACATTTCCTCCCCTTGCTCTCTTTGTAGTTATACTGCTCGTCTCACTTTACTCTCAATGGTCGGATGGCATATATGTATTCAACACTGCCCGGATTTTCCTCCCCTTTTCTTCAACTGTTTCACCTCCTTTAAGTTAGTTATTCTGCTGCAAGACTCCATTTGTCGTTTGACAGTAATCATTCGAATCTTGTTGGTTAGGCCGTGATAAATTACGCCGGAGGCTTTATCAGGGAGAAATTGAACTGCATACCTACTCTTTTAGTGTGCGTATGAACATCCGCTGAATAGGAAATAAAACCGCATTCATCTCGCGACCTAAAGAGGTGGGAGTCTTTTGCCGAACAAGGATAAAGCGCTTTCATTTTTAGTTAATCTTTCGTTTCAATTGTTTCAGTTTATGGAATTTAAGAGTAGATACATTGAAAGGCTTCTTGCACGTTGAGGTGAATTCTAATGATGTTTAGGATGTAACGGGCTTGAATGAGTAGTAAATCTAGTAGTAAATGTAATATAACACAAGCCATTCAAAAACAAATCCTCATTTTGTAGGTATAATTCAAAATTTTCTAAAGTAGTGACTAAGTTGTAGTAATTGAAATTTAATAGGTTATTTGTATCATCTGAGAGTATGCAATACTAGATTCATTCAGAATCCCCTTGTGCATTTCCTTTTGTTCGTATACACACAAAATTCCATCACCCCTTTTGGTTATGTTGTTTTACGTGGATTCTTTCGTTTTTCGTAGTACTTTGCCTGTTGTCGGTCGTTGCTATGACAAAATAAACAAAGCCTGTTACCCACTTTTCTGTCTGGGTAACAGGCTTTAAAGTAAATCCTATTCAGTCTTTTGCCATTGCAGAATCAATGCTTCAGCATTAGGTTTGAGAGCATTGTGCGCCTTCTCAGAAATCAACTGACTAGCAAGCTGATAATCGAGCAACACGATAAAGCCCTGTAGATGTTTGACAACTTTCTCTGCTGCTTCTTGCTTTTCATACTGCGCTACCGCAGTTAGATGTGTTGTCAAAGAACGTGCAGTAACAGCGTGCTTGAATTCTCCATCTTTTTCGTATTGCTCCACAAGTGATTTCATCTCTGCTGCGCTCAATGTAGCCACAGGTTCAGGAACCTCGAACTCAAGACGATGCGTCGCACCAGCTGCTCCGGTTGTATCGATTTCAAACCCATTCTCGGTTTCTGTCACTGTTGTGTCGCTTGAGAGCAAAGTAAGATCTTCCCGGTCTACATTCAACTGAATCTTCGTGGCCGAATGCGTCGGGTTAGAAATAGATATGACAAACCTGCCATCTTCTTCTGTTGCGACGATAGAAGCTGGCTTATCTACAGTAATCCCATACACAGTGCCACCATTCGCTGACCAAATATTAGCGAGTAGCATATCACTATCCTGCACTTTAACAGCTTGAATGAATGCATCATTACGAAGAATTTCTAACGTGTTCTTTTCAGCATACAATTTCGTTTCTTGCGCTGTTTGACCTGGGAGTATCACATAAGCATATGTTGCATCTTTAACGCTCTTCCCATGATTGATCAACACTTTCACATAATCATTTGTATACGTTTGGTCATTATTAAAGTAGCCGTTAATATCAGCGTATTTTCCTACTCTTGTTTCTTTTTGAAGCGTTAAAGATGTCTGTTGAGGGAAATAGTAACCGATACTCTCTTCTTTTGTTTTACCCGCTAAATTCCCCCAGCTACGTGCACTTACATCCATAGTTTGTGCCTCGTTGAATAACTGTTCATTGTTCAAACTGAACACTTCGTCCGTCACTAACCGATTTTCCACAATAGTCTCAATTGAACTAGCTGACTCCCCCTGAATATCTGCACCTAAGGCGACAATCGCATCGTTTAGTAAAAACCATGATTTCTTTGCTCGTAAATCCATACCGAGTTGTAGGTTCGTTTTATCCAAGTACATACCGACAGCGCCAACCTGTCCATCGGTTGCACCACCGACCCATGTTTGTGGTGAGGTCTTTGATTGTGCTACACCATCTGCCAGTGGTTTCGTGTCTACAGTTGTCCCAGGTAAACGATATGGGTCTACTGTTGGCCAGTACCCTTCGTTAAATTGCTTGGAATCAGCATTGTATACGTACAACATCCCATCTGCAGTATGCCAGCCGTGACTATTCTCAGTATTACCGTACTCGTAGTTAGCAATGCGGTTTGAATACATACTGATCCCGACTGCATACGAATCCTTCACTTGTACAGCACGTGCCATTGAACCGTAGACTTTCATCCCTTTGTACGGGATTGCAGCACTAATTGAATGATCATTGATCACTTCTTTTGCTGCCAATAAAGCACCTAGATCACGTGCATGCTCAAAGTAATTGTTTGCATTCTTAGAAGTGTCTAGCCAATGCTTGACTGCTTGTTTAAAGTATTGTTGATCTTCTGTACTAGCAAATTGGCTAATCAGTAGTGTATTGGCAATCGTCTCAGAACCTGCCGCAAATTCAGTTGTGAATGGATTCGTAAATGGTGCCCGTGAAATACTTCTACCATTTACCATTGACATCATTTGTCCACGAAACATGAGAGGAATATAGCCATTACGAACAGTCTGAAAGACGTTTTCTATTGAAGCATCTTTCATCTCCCACTCTGTCCCTGCAACGATCGATTGGATACGTCCTACACCTTTCAAGAGTTCATTCCCATAGCTTCCTGTGTACGCATGATTTGTGTGTTGGACTACAGAACCATCTTGATATAATCCATCGCCAGATTTAACCATTTTGAATACATCTGGAACTGTCTGTTGTACAAGCTTCATTTTGGCATCTTGTTCTATTAATATAGCAGCCCCCAAAACAGAAATTCCGATATCAGTGCGATTTGCACCGGTTGCTGTATAAGATGGCCATTGCTTTGCTGGATCCGAAGCATAACCGCTGATCGCTTTCACATACATGTCCAAACGTTCTAATCCACCCGGCAACTTCAATAAATCGTCTCGCAGAATAATGAGCGTATCGACAAAGGGCTGCGGGCTCCCAATTTGCCAATCCCACCAGTTCCCTGTCGAATAGCTACCATTATATTTTTTCGTGATGACCATGAAATCAAGTGCATCTAACAAATCTGCTCGAAGCGCTTCGTTCCCATACAGCACGCTTCCTTCTATGCCATATGCTAGGGCTAATTTCTTTAAATTATTGAACTGCGTCGTATAATCTGCCGACACGGTATCTGTTGAGAGTCTTGGCCATAAATACGTTCGATTGACATCTTTATTCAAAGTTGTCCAAAGTTGCTCCCCCATGGTGGAAACCTTATTTACGTATGCTTCCACATCTGCATCTTGAACATTTAAATCGACTTGACCAACCAATTGTTCTTTCCAACGATTACGCATTTGAACATATTGGACTTTTTCAGCTACGACCTCTACCATTGCCTCTGCTTTTTTCCCATTTGATGTCGTGATGCTGATGATTGCTTGTCCTTCCTGTAAGGCGCGAACGAGTCCATCATTAGAGACTGTCGCAATCTCATGATCGGAAGACGCCCATTCTACTTGTTCAGATGGAGTCAAATAGCCTGGGGTAATCGTGTAAGTCAGTTGTAGTTGCATGCCAGATGTTAACTGGATTTCCGTATCCTCTAGATGCACATCGATTACTTGTGGTACTTCTTTATACACTTCAAGTTCTTTGATTGATGAACCATAATATTGACCATTTGAAGCATTCTTGAATTGTTTGTTCTGAACGTACTTCACATATCTAGCGTCCGTGGTTTCAAACGAGATTGTCTTCAGTACCGCCCCCCCTTGTGAACCATTCGATTCCTTAAACACAGATTGATAAGTGATACCATCAGCAGAAACCTGCAACTCGTAATCAGGGCTCTCCGCATGGAATTTGATTGTAAGCATTTGGATTGGCTGTTGCTCACCCAAATCTACAACAAGCCATTGCTTATCCACTTTATCCGCTGACCATCTCGTCATTTCGTCCCCATCAACGGCTTTTTCCCCTACAAACTGCGGATATTTCCAATTACCGTTCACTTTACCGCCTTCAACACCGGAATAAGTTACCGGCTTATCTAATGCGAGATTCGACGGTGAATCTGCTTTCACCATTTTAATAGTTGCACCTTCGAATATAACGATGGATAAAACACTTAAACACATAGTAAATAACATGGTAAATAACCACTTTTCCGAACGTTTTTTCAAATAAAATCCCCCTTTCGAATTTGGTAATTATGAAATTCATTCTGGTACATAATAATCCGTTTAATTGCGGTGTAAATAGACTATTTACAAATTGACGTTTCTTTTCGACGATTTTCCTCCTTTAATATTTCAATAATATTGATCAAACATTTACTAATAAATATTTTAATTAGACGCAAAAAAAAGGCAGGGGTACCGAGTTAAAAGAAATAAAATTCTTTTAACTGTACCACGCTGCCTGATCGAATCAGTAACATGTGATCAATTTAAAATATCGAAATAATCATAACAGTAATTGTTAAAACAAACAACATATAGGTGTTATTTTTTTCTGATTATAGCAATACTTAAACACTTTAAAAAAGTAATCCGAACGTCTCAGAGAGTATATCAGCCTTATTATTAAACGCACTAGCCTTTTTTCTGCTAGTATATCTCCTATTTTTACATATTATATATGATGAACTTATCATTTTCACCTAATTCCGAGCGTTGTTAGTATGATTCTATAGCTCAATTTAAATGATGAAAATCACGAAATCGATTCAAACAGATGCCGTTTGGTCCGATTTTATTGCAACCAATCATTTCTTCTATCCTCAGCTGTAATGAAAAACAGATTGAACAAGCCCTTTCGGCTGCCCAATCTGTTTGCTTAATGACTCATTGCCACTGCTGAATCAATGCATCAGCATCAGCCTTTAGTGCATTATTTGCCTTGTCAGAAATCAACTGATTTTCTAACTGTTGATCAAGTAACAACTTAAAGCTTTGCATATGTTTAATAACCTTGTCAGCTGCTGCTTGTTTTTCATACTGTACAACCGCAGTTAAATGGGTAGTCAGAGCACGTGCAGTACGATTATCCTTGATGTCCCCCTCTTTTTCAAAACGTTGCACATGCTGTTTTATACCAATGGCACTTGGCCTTGCACCTTCTTCTACTAAGCCATTCATCGCTTCTTCAAGAGCGATTACTTGCGCATCAACTGCTGCCTGAGAAGCTTTCTTATCGTCGATAATTACCTGTGCGGCTGCAATCGCCTCGTTAAGCTTCTGGACTGATTCTTTCGTCTTTCCTGTTGTATCCACGCCCTTTGCCTCTGTTAGCTTTGCTTCAAGCAAAGACTTGTCAACGCCTTCAGTAATTTCAAATACTTTTATAGAATGCGGTTCAATTGTCGTCGTAAACATGTTTCCAACAGATCTTATATCAGCTAGTTGTTCGAGCTGAACATTGTTCGGATTCATAACCGTATTAACTGAGAATTGGCTTTCACTTTCAAGTGCATGAACCTTTGAAATATACTCACCTTCTGGAAGTGTCAAATTTAAATCCTTTGCATTGTTTCGATCTGTATTTACTACGAACGCATAAATCCTTCCATCATCACTTTTGCTAGTAAACGCTTTAATCGAATCCACATTTGAGAAATCAGATATTTTGGTATTATTGGTTATTTTGTTATCCACTCTGATGTTTCCAGTATGATTATTCAAAAGTTCGAACACTCTTGCGCTTGGAGTTGAAACATATTCATACGTCCCATCCCCCTGTTTAAATGCCTGAATGACTGCCTGTTTTCCAGGCCCAAGTGAGTCTCCTAGCGGATAGTCTATCAGAGTATGCTTATTGATATAATCTACCCCAACGTCCATGAAATCAATGATTGAATTAGCAATGTAGATAGCATGGGTTTGAGAGCTTATGAAATCATCGTTATAATTGTAAATTCCAAACTCGGAAAGTGCAGCATTTAAGTTTTTGCCAGACACTTTTCTCATGTAGTCCACTAAATTTTTAGTATCTACAAGAGCCCTATTTCTACCAATTTCCATGATTTTTTCATAAAGGTACTTATCGCCGGCACTAACACTATTTCCAGAGTAAGGGTGTATCGCTATTCCATCATATGGATACTTCTTTTCCATTAAATCGATGAAATTACTATTTGGATACCCGGAATATATTTTTATATCAGGATCAATTGCTTTCATTTGTTTATAGATTTCATTAAATCCATCTTGAATGGTCTTGTACTTAGCTAATAATTCGGTCCCCTTAGGTGGAATGTTACCATTTACCCCATCCCCGAATATGATCTGGCCAGTGCTGTAGTCGATTTCATACACATCTCTTGTTCCAGCTGTACTCAAGTCATCGACTCTTGTCCAAGCCTTCCCATCCACTAAAATAGTTTCAGAGTTCTCAACTACAGGATTGTATCGAATGTATTTAACCTGATTTGCGCTTGCATCTGAAAAACGCTGTGAACGTCTCCAATCCTCATCATCTACCAACTCCTGAGCTAGTCTATAGCTATTTACGTTATTTGTTGATACACCGGTGAAGTCCATTTCGCCACCTAGTACATAAGCCTTTAATAAGCTTCCGTAAGTATTTCCACTCATCCAATAGTCTTGAATCCATAAGTCCATTTCATTGCCAAGTTCAAAACTCTTCACACCATAGGGCTTATCATGGCCATTATCAGCCCTCACTTGCGCCCAATCAATCCCTCCATTAGGATTTTCTCCAACTTCGGCATTTAAATATTCGACTAGGTCTCCAGCATCTTGAGCAGAGCCATTGCCCATGCCATAAACATAGATCATCTCACTATCATTTTCTTCGAGCCACCTTGCAGCTTCATCTAAACCGAAGTTAGGTGCTAGTGGTTTATTGTTCTCTTCATATGGCAACCCATGAATTGTTTTTTTCCTGTCCTCTACTGACCCTATTGATCTTTTCCACTCAAAAAGATTGGATACGGTGCCTCCCGGGTAACGTACTGAGCCGAAGTTTGCTTTTTTAAACTCTACTTCAAAACTATCAAATATCTGTTTATTTTCTGCATCCCAAGAACTGTAGCCATCATTAGCATATCTGTGGTTAATTCCAAACATTTTTTTCGCTATTTCGCCAATCTCATTTTCCGGTTGAATCGAGATTGTAGTAGCTTCTTGTGGAATCGTCGGTTCCTCAACTATGCTTTTCTTTTCATTTTCAAAGTTACTTAGAATTACGTCGTCAGATAGTAGGCTATTTGAAACATGTATCTGATCAATCAGTCCATCATACCTATTCACGCCGGGATCTGCTAACGCTTTATGAGCCCCAATTCTTAATGTAAAGTTTCCTGAACTTACGTTACTAGAATTGAGTGGTTTTTCATCAACCTTTTCACCATTCAGGTATAAAGCTATCATTGATTTTGCCTTATCGATTTTTAAAGCAGCGTTTACCCATTTCCTATAAGGAATGTACTCATCAAAGATGATATCCTTTCCGTCTATATAAGTTCCAAGTTTATCCGCCCTATGGTAAAGAACGCTTCTCCCTACATTTGAACCGTCATCCAAAAATTGAAACATGATATTGGACTTATTATCACTAGAATCGATGTTAAACCAAAATTGAAGTGTAAAGGCATCTTTCATATTTAACTTCGTTGTCGAATCCAAATAATGCGTTTTCTCCCCATCAAAGGAAGCACCTTTCCCCCAAGGTGTTTCTACAGTGTCTACCGTTCCAGAAAACCGCATGTCATTTGAAAGGTCATTTTCTATATCCACTGCGAATGCCATTGTCGGTTTCACAACAGTCGCAAACACTAAGCTTAGAGCTAATAAAAATAATCCTATTTTTTTCATACTATTTCTTTTCTTGTTCATTATTGTTTTCATTTACAATACACCTCCAAAGTAATGTTAGGCTATTTTTATAACACACCTGCAATTCATCCATGTTGGCATTTCTCAAAAAGAAAGCCCTGTGCCAGGAGATTTCTTTGGTCACAGGGCTTTCGTACGTCTCTTTTATAAATTTATTGCCACTTCTTAATCAAGTCGTTCGTGTCTGCTTTTAGTGCGTTATATGCCTTGTCAGAAATCAAGTCATTTTCTTTCTGATAGTCAAGTAACACGATAAAGCTCTTCATATGTTTGACAACTTTTTCTGCAGTTGCTTGCTTTTCATACTGAGCTACTGCAGTTAAGTGTGTTGTCAAAGAGCGGGCAGCAAGCTCGTTCTTAAACTCCCCTTGCACCAAGAATCTTTCAACACTTTTCTTCATCCCAGCTGCGCTGACGACTTTTTCACTTGTTACTAACCCGTCAATCGCCGCTTGTAATGAAGCCATTGCAGCAGCAAGTTCTGCCTCCGTCTTGATCGATTCAGAAGCCGCCTCCGCTACTTTGATAGCGTTTTGCAATGTCTGGAAAGATTCTACTGTATAGACACCGTTGTCATTCGAAATTGCTTTCGCCTCTTCTATTAAACGGTATAGCGCATCTTTATTTAGCTCATCAGGAAGATCTACTGCCTTATGCAATGTAAATTCCGCTGCACTTGCGAATCCGCCAACACCGTTCAACACTATGAATTTCACAAACTTCGCATCAACCGTTTCAAACTCAATATCTTTACGCAGTTTATTATTGGCCAAATCGCCTTTGGAAATTGAACGGTAGTCTTTACCATCATCACTAATCAAAAGTTCATATTGTAAAATATGCCCATTCGGACCAGCATCCTGTCTTGGTAAATAAGTCATTTTATTGATCTTTGTGACTTCGTTTAGATTAATAGTGACTTCATATGGCAATGCCGGCGTTTTGTTCCACGCACTATGCCACATTGTACTTTCATCACCATCGAATGCAAGTTTAATGGGTCCTTCTTTCATCGTATTTCCTTGAACTTTTTCTTCACTCGTTGCTGTCACCGTGAAATGTTTAGGTTCAATTACAGTCGGATCGATATATCCGCCTAAGCTTAGATGTAATTTTGTTATAGTACCGTCCAACGTATTTTCCAAACCACCAATTCTTTGAATAGGTAATACAAGCGTATTATTCTTCTTCACCGTATCAGCAGTTAGGTGTACTTCTTTACCATCTACAAACAATCGTGTTTTGTGCAAGGCAGTGGTAAATAATAAATTGGTTTTCTTATTTGCCTCAAGTTTGTAATTGAAGGAGTACTCGTTATTCTCATACTTATACCCTACATAGCCGTCTTTATTGACAGCATAAATCGTACCGAATCCATCTGTTTCCATTAATACTTGTTCTTTATCAGTTTGATTCACTGTCACTTCGACTTCCAATTTAGCTTTGTCTTTTGGCCCAAGATTCATCAAAGGTGTTTCGACATAACTATCTTTTCCATTAAAAGAAAGCCCGTTATTCAATGTAGTGTTATTTTCTTTTAGTAGATTGTAGTTATTGCCACTTTGATCTTCTGTCCCTTTTAAGAAGTCATATTCTAAAACAGAATCTGTTGCTGACTCTACGCTAAATCGTGGATTACTATTTGGCGCATACCCTACTTCACTGCTCAGATTTTTGAACTCTTCAAAGGAGCCTTCCAATTCTGATCCCCAATTTTTCTGTGCCATTACTGGAATCGCATCAAACAAACGATCAAACATGTCAAAACTTGTGATGCCATTTTCCCGCTTATCCACTTGGTCATTCCAAAGCGCGAACATTCCTCCTAAAAATTGAGGATGTGACTCATCAATGACGACACCATTACTGAACTTATTTGGCTTATAGTTCTTAAAGAGATTTTCGATATTCAGGTAATCATAATAGTAACCAGCATCTGGTACTAGATAGACTTGTCCATCGTCGATATTAATAATGTCAAATCCTTGGTCCAACATCGCACTAGGCTCTGCCCAACCCGTATTCCAAACTTGCATTTGAACATTTTCGGAAGTGACTGGCGTATTGCCTCTTTTGCTTGATAGACTTCCCCATATTCTTACCGTTCTTTGCTTGTCATCCCGAATGAATTTGAGCATATCATCAGCATATTTTCTGTAAACCTCTGCTCCGCCATAGTACTCATCACTACCAATATGGATCGGTACATCGGCAAAGACTGGATTGTCCCCATCTAAATACTCATCATACATAGATTTGATAAATGGAAGCGTATTGGGATTATCAAGATCTAGCATGGCCGCTCTTTCTTGATCTGTTTTGCCATTGGCGATGGCCCCTTTATACATAAGATCGGGTCTGACCTTTATGAGAGACATTGCATGTGCAGGTGTTTCAAATTCTGGAACAATGGTAATCCCGTGCTTGGCTGAATCTGAAATTAGTTTTCTAAATTCATCCTTCGTATAATGCCCATCATCCGAAGTTAATTGTTGATCATTTCCTTCGATATCAGATTCAAGTCGAAAACCTTCATAAGCATTGTATAAGGCGTCTTCCGTGTTTGCATAATCCGCAAGGAAAATGTAATTATCGTTTAGATGAATTTGAAAATCATTCATTTTGTAGTAGCTCATTGTTTTCATGAGGTCGTAAATATAGTCTAATTCTGTGAACTTACGCCCTACATCTAACATAAGACCCCTAACAGGAAATTTAGGATAATCTCTTACATACCCGTTATTGATTTCTTTAGTGTCGCTTTGCTTTAAGATTTGATGTAACGAACGAGTGGCAAAAAATGCGCCCGTATGGTGCGCGGCGGAAATTGTAATTTTATTATCTTCAATCTCCATGCCATAGCCTTCTTCTTCGTAGTTATTTGCGTCATCTGCGGCAAAAACGATTGTATTTTCTGCTTCAACCTCACTTAACGATAAATTGAGACCAATTGACCTCAAATCCTCGATGAGCATATTAGCAGCATCGGTAAACTTAGGATCTTTGACAAATACCTTTGTTGTATCGTCTATTTTCATCGTCCCTTGTAGACCGTGCCATTCTGATAATGCGGGGATCACTTCTGGTTTACTATTTACACCCTCATTATCAAACTGACCCTCGACAGAAACCGTAAACTCTCTAGTCGTTTTGATCCCCGTTTCACTTTCATGTTGAAGTGAAACTTTTACATCCTTCTGCACCAATGGTTTACGTACATTTCCCTCTAAGTCTATGACAGGTGTTGAGTTACTACCTACTAACGTGATTTCACCAAGAGTCGCCTTAGGTATTTCTAACTTCATCGTCTCTCTGTTGTAGTCAATGGAAGTTATATCATCTAACGAAATGACATCGTTACTGTAAACTTCAAACTCCTTCACACCTACATTATGATAGTTCAAAGTTCCACCATCATACTTTGTCACGACTAACTTTATATACTTCGCATTCACTGGTTTCTCAAGATTGATCGTATGCCTTTGTTTCATGACTTTTTCTGTTTGGCTGAAAGCTGTATGCCAAACTTGATTATCTTCCGAGGTTAAAATGTCATAGTTCACTATATTTTGGGCTGCCGACTGTCGTTCCCAATGGATTAAAAAAGACTTCACTTTTGTTACATTCCCTAAATCTACTACTAGCTCTGGATTGCCTGCAAAACTGCTTCTCGGCACAGTTCCCCAATGGGTTCCGAGTTTCCCGTCAACCGCATTTGCCCCAATTGTTACACCTTCAAAGTTATTGACTTTTACATTCTTGCCCAATGCATGATTTCCAGCCGAGTCAACGATATCTGTTTGCGATACGATTTCATTGGCATAAGCTACATGTCCATTGGTTGTTATGCTCCCCATTAACATTGGAACAACTAGGAAGCTAGAAAGAATGATCGATGTTACTTTTTTTCTTTTATTCCGCGGCTTATATGTCATTTATCTCACTCTCCTTCTCGATTTCACATATAGATCTGCTGTAAATTATGGTCATCGTTAATGATCCCATGTTTTTCCTATCCCTATCTTTTATTTTGTACTTATTCATTCCCAGTAGTTAATTAAGATAATTAACTTATAGCGGAATCCTACTATCTTCATTGTTTCCCCATGAAAGTAGTCAGTCGAGTCATTGCTTTCGCATACTTAATCATCTGATTCACCTCCCTTAATAGGTAAAGCGCTTTCATTATATGAAATTAAATAATTGGTGGTTACTTTGATAGATAGCTTGCACGTGGAGGGAAATTCTTAAGGTGTGGTGGGTGCAAATCTTTTTGAGAGTAAATAAACTTGCATTAATAGCAATATAACACAAATATACCAAAAACAGCTTGTTTACGTCCACTTAATTCAGAATTAAAACAATTGATAATTAAGTTTTACTATATGAATCAAGTATAGGTAGATTATATTAATCTACGACATCCTATTTTCCTTTCTATGGAATGTATCTGGTACTATAGTAAATTAGGCGCCAAGCTCTCAGTCAATACGAAATTGAATGAGAACCTAGCACCCTACATTTCAGGTCAAAACTAACAACTTATTGCCACTTCTTAATCAATCCATCAGCACTCGCCTGTAAAGCATTATAAGCTTTTTCTGAGATCAATTTACTGTCTTTCTGATGGTCGAGCAACACGATAAAGTTTTTCATGTGTTTAACAATCTTATCGGCTGCTTCTTGCTTTTCGTACTGAACGACTGCAGTCAAATGCGTTTTCAAAGCATGGGCCTTTTGAGCGTCTTTAAACTCTCCTTCTTTTTCAAAACGCTCAACAAGTGCATGAATCGTAGCTGCACTTACGTCTGGTGTTATTTCTACTAAACCGACAATCGCTGCTTCTAACGCGGCAATTGCTGCCGCTAGCTGATCTTCTGTTTCAATCGATTCTAGTGCCAACTCCGCTACAGTAATTGCTTCCTGCAATGCTTGATAGGAGTCTACTGTATATACACCTTCATCGTTGGAGATTGTTTTTGCTGTTGCAATTAATGCTTCCAGTTCTGTTACATCGACTTCCTGTCCCGGCCCAGACTCTGTAATTTCAGCTGCGTTGTACTCTTCAATTGCAGCACTAAGCGCTTTAATGGCTGTATCTACGTCTTGTAGTTTAGCCGAATCACGATTCCATACAGCTTCTGCAATGCTAATTTAAGCATCCAATGTTGTACGCGCCTCTTTCGGGTACTGGCCAAGCTCTGTGCCTCCTTCTGTATCCGCCAAACGGGCTTTCGCATCGCTCACAGCCGTCTCTAACTTGGTTTTGTCCAAAATGAAATGGATATTGTATGTTACAGTACGTTTACCATCCTCTGACTTGGCAATGACTTTTGCCGTAGATGGTGCCGTGACAGAAGATACGACGGTAACTCCAGTATTATTTTCCCCTGTTGCTTTAATTTCAGGTAACGCTTTAAGATCACTTACTTTGACACTATAATTATAGGTTCCGTCTGTTTGCTTAAAGTCTGCGAGAATGCTTTTCCGATCCAATTGAATGTCAGAAACCTTTGGTTCAGCATTTGCCTTTGGCCACTTAGAAAAGATTTTCATTTCTGTAATCCCTAAGCCCATGCCTTTTTGGACTGTCATGTCCACTCTAATTGCGGAGGTTTTAACCGCGTCGAATGTGTAGACGTTGGCCGCTTTTAATGTCGGTGACGCTGGATTACTCTTTACGTTCGTCACATCTATCCATTCCCCATTGGCAGATTTACATTGAAATATCTTCATTATAATATCCATTCGACTACTCTGGAATCCCCTCGACAAAATGAACTGGTCGCAAGGATCTTTATAAACCTATTCTATCCACTTCATTCCCATTTCTTAATCAATGCATCTGAACTAGCTGTTAAAGCCTTATAAGCGTCAAGGGAAATTAACTGCTGGTTTTTCTGATAATCCAACAAAGCCTTAAAACTATTCATATGCTTAACCACTTTGTCAGCAGCTTTCTCCTTTTCGAACTGAGCCACTGCATTCAAATGTACTTTCAACGAACGAGCCGTTTGAGCATCTAGAAATGCATTTTCCTGTTCAAAATCCTGAACGAGCGCAAGTATCGTAGTGGCAGTTACAACTTGTTTATTCTCAACTAATCCATTAATCGCATCTTCAAGTGCTTCAATCGCAGCCTCTAGTTCTTCTACCGTCTGAACACTGATCAATGCTTTTTCCGCTGCAATGATTGCTTCACTTAAAAGGTTAAATGATTCTTCTGTGTAATCATCCGAATTAAACTGCTTTGCTTCAATTATCAAGGATTCTAGTTTAGTCTTGTCTAGGATTATGAATATTTTTTCTAAGGTGCCTTCGTATTCTACAAGACCTTTAATTATAATTTTAGCTTCACCGGCTTCAATGTTATTTTCATAAGTTACGCGGTAGTCGATTCCCTCTTCAAGCACGATAGAATCCAATGTTACAGTTGCTTTAGGAGTCTTTGCATTTCCATCATATAAAAATACATCTTGATCGAGCGTAACTTCTGCACTTTCTATTGATTCTTTTGCAGTAGCTGCTTTACGAAGTCTTATTTCTTTCGCTGTCATAAATCGATTGGCTTGATCTCCATCACCGTAGCTTGACAGGGCAGTGAGTCGAACGAATTTGGCTTCTTTTGGTTCGTCGAATTTAGCAATAGACCATGTATCCGTTTTACCTGGCCAATTACCAACCGACACCTCTTGCCATGTTTCGTTATCTAAAGAAACTTCAACTTTATACGCATTTACAATACCGTTACCATTGCCGCTTCGTGATAAATAACGCAGTGCATCAATTCCTGTTACTTCTTCCATTTCCAAAGTAATCCAGAAGTTTGATTTATCCGTTCCACCCCATGGCGTATGGAATATTGTTGATAGTTTGTTATCCACAGCATACTTCGGGTCACCTTCTGTTGCGTTATTTTTATGGTAATCTCCTGCGGTTGCCGTCGTTTTTTCATATGGATAGTCCCGAGAATCATCATCTGCTGGTAAATCCGTATCGGGTGCATGTCCATCTAAATTTATCGTATACATTTCTCTAGTCAAGTGATCTTCTGATTCTGTAAGAATACGAATCACATTCTCGTACGGTTTTAGTACTGTTACTGCAACGTTTTTATCACTTATTGCTTCAACAACTGCTTTTTGGTATTCAGTGTTAATCACCTTATCTTTTAGCTCTTTAGGTGAAACACTATTGCCGTTGAGAAGTATATCGTCAAGTGTTGCTTCGGCATTTACCTTAAGCGAACTATGTTCAACACGTAATTCTACCTCTGAAAGTCCGACTGCTAATTTCTTACCTGCACTATTGGTTCCGGGATTGCTTTCTAAAACAATCTTAAACGCAACAGCTGGAACACCATTGAAACGATAGTTAATTTTCGTGATATTCGGGGTACCAACGGATGTTTCTCCACGGGTTTCTCTCACATTCTCCAATTTTGTCCAGTTTGCGTCCTCTGTCCCTTCATTGGACCAATATAGTTCAACATTTTCAGGTAAACGTGCAGCCCAAGCATCTTGGTAGAAGTATAAATCAGCAGATCCTAGGAATTGAGCCGTTGCATAAGTGAAAATAATTTCTGCTTTGTTATTTCCTGTTTGAGCCATATCATAGTTTGTCCAAACAGATGGGTTCGGTCCTGATTGAACCGTTTTGAATCCTGTATTACCATCGACAATTGCTTCCAAATTATCAGATTGCAATTCTTTTGGTATATCTTGTGTTAATGTCAATTTATTTCCTGCTACATTATCCCCTAACGTAACATCTGCATCATTAACGCGAACTGACGCAGTAACAGGAATTGTTTCACCAAACACGGTTGAAGTTCCGTTAACCGTTACAAGTCCCGGCTTTTTATAGTTTTCAGCATCTTGAGTATCCCATTCTACTTGGAATTCAGTTTGTAAAACATCACCGTTTTCTAAAACGAGAGGTCTAGTTGAAGGTAAATTAACAGTATCAATTCCTGTCGGAGTTGCTAGTGAATAGTTTAGAAGTGCACCAACTGATTCAATAACCGTAACATTAGTTAAGACACGATGATTAAGCTTATCAACTTGTCCTATAACGTTAACAGTTCCAGCTTTATCAAACATGTTTCCTTCAATATTCCATGTAATTGGAAGAGTTTCTTCAGTTCCATCACTAAAAAGTACCTTTGTTTTTGATACAAGATTTGGCTGGTATCCTAATTTCACATAGTAATTTTTAGGCATTGTATATCCTATGACATGTTTTTCTGTTGATACTTCAGGATCAGGTGTGGTTGTAATGGTTATATTTTGCCCTTTGATCCCCTCAGATTCTACATGAAGTGTCATAGTGCCTGCATCAGTTGTTGACTTAACAATAGCAACCAGTTTTCCGTTAAATGCCTTACGTTTGCCACTGTCATATGGTTCATGATCCACTTGGTCACCATTGTCAAGTGCCATCAGTTCCCCACCACCACTTACACTTACATTCATTAAGTTTGCAGCGTCCTCAACGATATCCCCATTTTCATCTACTACATCGATTGTAATATAGGACAAGTCACGTCCATTAGCCACAATAGAGTCGCGATCAGCTTTAAGTTTTAATTCAGCTGCCTCTTCAAATGTAGTAATACTGTCACGGCCTTGTGTATCAGTGATAACATTGTCATTTTCATCATAGGCCTTAGCATAGACCGTTCCATCTTCATAGGGAACATTCCAAGTTAGATAAAGATTTCTGAATGCCTCACCCTTTTTATCACTGCCCTCATATGTCTGATAAGTATGCCCTGCATTTGTTGTGTGTTGTGTAAATGTTTTCTTGCCAAGTGATTTCTCTTCACCTTCAGCATCTTTAAAGAATAACTCAACACTGCGTGCATCACTATAAACATCAACACGAACATTTCCGTTACCATCGATTTGAACCATATCTTTTTTCCAAGCTGGAAGTACATGAAGCGTATTTACTTCATCATTCCATTGTGATTGATAAAAGTAAAATCGATCTTTTGGAAGACCTGCTGTATCAACAATACCGAAATAACTTGATTTCGGTGAAGGCCAAGCACCTGTTGCACCTGGACCTACGTTATTCCAAGGTGTTGGTTCCCCTAGATAGTCAAAACCAGTCCAAACAAATTCCCCCGCCATAAAATCACGAGTAATGATGTCATACCATGAATCAGCTGAAAATTTACCCCATCCAACTCTTGATTCATCATATGATGTTAAGTGTCTGTCATAGTTTGAAGGCTTGTAAACCCCACGACTGTTGACGGATGATGCTGTTTCTGCACCATACATTTTCCAATCCGGGTGATTTTTGTGAAATTGGTCCAGTATATTTCCATTTGCATAGTTAAAACCAACGGTACCATCAAGCTCCGTCAATTTTTCACCAAACTTTATTGCCTCACCCCAACTTGCTTGAAGTTTGTTGTCTCCAATAGTAGATGGACGAGTTTGATCAACTTCTGCAACCCATGTTGCCAATTGTTCTAAAATAGCTGGATATTCATTATATGGACCACTATTACCCTCCATAACTTCATTACCTGTTGACCAGCTAATGATGGATGGTGCATTAATTCCACGTCGAACCATGGTCTTAATGTCAAATTCCGCCCATGTCATATCGGCAGTTGCGCCCAATAAAGGATTATCACCAACTAACTTTTTAAACCATCCAGCATAATCGTTGGAGTTACCATTTTTGTTACCTATCCATGTATCAAATGCTTCATCAATGATAAGCATACCTTTTCTATTTGCAATTTCAATGAGTTCATCCGCTGCCGGATTGTGTGTAACACGAATCGCATTGACACCCATATCTAACAAGATTTCGACTTGGCGTTCCATAGCACGATAATGTGCTGCTGCCCCCAATGATCCCTGATCAGAGTGCATACTTACACCTTTTAATTTAACTGCTTCTCCATTTAAATAAAATCCTGTATCCGCTTTAAACTCGAAACTTCTAAAACCATAATCCGTCACATATTCATCAATAACCTTATCATCCACTAGAACTTCTGTAACAATTTCATATAAGTGAGGATTAGATAGAGACCAAAGTGTTGGATTAGGCATTTTCAAAGTAACCATTGACGGGACTGAGTGATTAGCATTTATTTTTAATACGTCACTTTGTTCACTAACAATACGTCCTTCCGAACCTTTTTCACGAATACTTTGTCTTACAATTGCATTAACATCCTCAGATGACTGATTCGAAATTTCAGCATTAACGACTACATCAATATCCTTGCCTATTTGACTTTCAAGATTTGGCGTTAATACTTGAACACCATAATGATCCACATGAATATCATCCGTTATTGTAAGATGCACATTACGGTAAATTCCACTTCCTGAATACCAACGGCTTGAAGGAAATTGATGATTAACACGAACAGAAATCACGTTTTCCCCATCGTAATTGATATAGTCAGTTAAATCATAAGCAAATGGTGTATACCCATTTGGATGATCACCCAATTTATGTCCGTTAATATACACACTTGCATTCATATAAACGCCGCCAAACTCAACAACAACACGCTTGTCTTTCATGGCTTCACCTAATGTAAATGACTTACGATACCATCCAATTCCACCAAGCTTATAACCGCTCTCTGCTTCGCCTGCTTGGCTATATGGCAGGCTTAAACTGAAATCATGCGGCAATTGCACATCATCCCATTTAGAATCATCGTATGCATTAAACTGAGCATTACTTTGTTCGCCATAAAAAAACTTCCAATTATCATTAAATAATTGACGACGTTCATTTCCACTTAAATTAGTATTATAAATAAAAGTTTCAGGCGAGCTAATTGAATAATCTTCTTCCTTTTGATTGTTAGGTGTTGAAATACTTTTCACAACCGGTTCCCCTACTTCTTGTGCATATGAATGCGGTGTATTAAGGCTTGATAGTATTAGTAATGTAATTAAAAAAATACTCGTGACTACTCTTTTCATCTTTTGTTCTCCTTCCTTATGTCAACTGGAGTCGTATTATTATTAATATCTCGATTGTGACAAGCAGCTTGTTACAATCGAGATGGCACAACTCACGTCAACTAGTTCATTCCCAGTTCTTTATCATTACATCCGCATTTTCTTGTAAAGCGTTATACGCTTTGTCAGAAATCGACTGTCTCTCTTTCTGATAGTCGAGTAACACTTTAAAACTCTTCATATGTTTGACTACCTTGTCCGCAGCTCCTTGCTTTTCGTACTGAGCGACTGCAGTTAGATGTGTTTTCAAAGAACGGGCAGTTTTTTCACTGTCGAATTCTCCTTCGACTTCAAACTGTTCGACAAGCGCTTTCATAGCGGAAATACTAGTTGTTTTCGGTTTGATCAACTGGAACACATTTAGTTCGGCTGCTGAAGCATAACCCCCAACACCTTGAATCGCTTCCAGTTTTACATGCGAAGCTGCTACCCCCGGAAACTGAACACTTTTCTCCGTTTTGTTATTCGCCCAATTTCCTTGCGCTACTTCTGTGAAATTGACGCCGTCACTACTGG
Source organism: Sporosarcina sp. NPDC096371 (assembly GCF_044762865.1). Taxonomy (NCBI): domain Bacteria; kingdom Bacillati; phylum Bacillota; class Bacilli; order Caryophanales; family Caryophanaceae; genus Sporosarcina; species Sporosarcina sp. NPDC096371. Next base: position 71,229 of record NZ_JBIWFE010000007.1, on the reverse strand, counting down.
TGTACAATTTATATTGAGTGATGACCCCGTTTATACCCCCCTGCCTTGGGAGGTAGGTAAATTCGTCAATCAAATAGGTGTCGCCTAGATCTAACGTAATCGACTGTGGCAAGGTATCTTTCCCAGACCAAGTTGTATGCCACATCGTATCCAGATTCCCGTCAATAGCGTGTGCAGCTAGATCAGTGCCAGCTTCCTCACTTGTTGCAGTTGCAGTCATCTGTGATTGCGGTATCACACGCAAATCGAGTATCTCTATGACGGTCGATAACGGAAGTTCGACTTTGTTATGATTCCGTTCAAAGGTTACTAGACCCTCAAGTTGTGCAAACCGACCTACATGTTCACTATCTGGAATACCCACTTCAAATGCTGTGTTAAATGTGCCATTAGGTTTTATAGCGTCGATTTGATTCGAGCCTAACGCCTTCACCGACCATCCAGCAGGTACATTTAGGTTAAGTTTTACATCAGTCAAACTATCGGCGCCCGTATTCTGTATCACGGCATCTAATTTCACGACATCCCCTGCTTTGCCAAATGGCTGTTCAGGCGTAAGAGACACCGAAACATCCCGAAATCGAATGAGTTCGTCAATAATCATTTTTCTCGCTTGAAGTACGTTTGCGAATACTTCATTCGATGGGGCTGCATCTGCATTCACCATTTTTAATGCCTTTTTAAGTACGGCATTTTCCGAACCTGCCTGCTCTCTTAGTTGTTTGATCAGTTCAAAGTCTTCCACACCATTGCGGAATTGTTCCCATCTCAAACTAGATATGGGGCCATTCTCTCCTGGATAGACAATATACTCATCCCCCTGTGTGTACTGAAAAGAAGGCTTGTTAAATACATCCGCTGGCCAACTATTATATGTCCAGCGTAAGTATCCATCTAAATTATGCTGTGCCGAAATCCATGGCAACGTGCGTGAACCAATTAACGGTGAAATCGTATTTGTATTCGGGTGGTGCGGTTGATAATACGTGTAAAAGGTTGTAATCTTCCCATCTGCACGACGTTTATCAATAATATCTTTCGCAGCAATGCCGGTTGCTGAGTAGTTAAAACTGATTTCAGCGGAGTAAGGTTCTAAACCGTTCGAATCAGCTGCAACCGCTAGTTTATTTTTAAATACTGGCGCCACTTCATCTAAAAAGTCAAAAGCAATTTTCATCGTCGCTTGGGGACGCTCATCAAAAGCGAGTAGCGTGTGCTCAAACCAGCCTTTATCACGCAAATGTTGCTCAAAGTCAGGTAGAAATGAAGACCAGGCATCCTTCCAAAGTGGCCCACCCAGTTGGACAACTTCATCAACCGTTTCTCCTGTCCGTGTATCCGTATATTTCAAGTGATCCTTGCCAAACATCACCATTCCGAAAGCGTGAATGTATGGTCCCATTCCTTCTTGTAGAGATAATTCTACGTACTTGTCAAAATGTTCATAGTCAAACGACCAAGACTCCCCGTCATAACTCCAGTCCACAAGGTTCCCGTATGGCGTATAAGTTTGAGATCGATAACTACCATCCGACTGACGTATTTGCCAAGGATCATCCGCGAGCACTGCATTAATGACTTTTTGGCCACGTGAAGCAACATCCTTGATGTATGGCTTTAATAAGTCCCAATGCTCGTTAGACCATGGCTCTACATCGTGAGCAACAGCAACAGCGTCTGGCTGCATCCATAAGTTAAGATGAAAGTTAAAGTCTTCAGGATTCGGCAATGTAACATCGGCAACTTCTATCGTCATATCATGTGTGACAGATTCTTTTCCATTGGCCGTAATTGAAATTTTCGCTTTGTATTTTCCGGGTTTCGCATCTTTTGGAATCATAAAGTTAAACCAAACAGGTTGTACTTCACGTGCAGGAATATCGATTTTATCCGCTTTGACGAGTGGGTCAGCAATCACGCCGCCGCCAGTTCCTTCATTGGGAACGAAACTTGGATAATATACGTTCACTTGTGCTTGTGGGATAACCGCATCCCCAAAAGTTGCTTGCAAATCGCTTACTTCGACTTGCACATCCTGTAACGCTGCCTCACTTGTAATCGCAAGTTGAGCGGATGCCTGTCCATTACGGACTGTTAACAAGTTAAGATCGCTATTCTGCGCTGGAATTGAGTTAGGTAATGTCCTGTCTACACGAACAAATGAAGACATATCAAATGAGCCTGTAGGGATCCAACTGACAATCCCATCACTCAAAGTGACTCCAGTTACAGCCTCGGCATTTTTTGCGACATCGTTTGCCAAAGCACGCTGCACGCCTGTTAACAGTTGGCTCGAAACTAGAAGTAGTAAACAAAAAGATACACTGATAATCTTTAGAAACTTCATTTCTCTCATACTTTTACCTCCCAAAGTGGATTGACCCTTTCTACTGGTTGGATGGCAATAAGGCTGCGAATATGGAGTCTAAACGTTCATGATCCCCCTTACATTAATTAAAGTAATTAACTAAGATGCGAATCCTCTATGTTTCTCAAAGATTCCCACATATCTGCTTACCCTAATCAGTATTTACCCGTCCCTTTCTGACCAATCGGTTTCACCTCCCTTATTTGGCGTTCACAAACAATTTTTCCAATAGAGTGTTTTTACAGGGTTTTACATATGAGTGATTTTGTTAAGCGCTTTCATTCATTAGGAATTAAATTCTTGGGTGGGTAGTATGTAGGTGAGTTAACAAACGTATGCAAGTAGAATCTAGTAGTAAATGTAATATAACACGAATCAATCGATAATAGTTCAGTATTCAGTCTATATAATTCGTAATTATCCAAATTGATAGTTAGGTTGTATGTGATTCAGCTTTTCTTAGGCGAATCGGACTATCACACAAAAAGTGGAACAGTCCTATATGGAATTATTTTATTAGAACACATCTGTGAATTATCCAAAAACAACCAAGCACTAGGTACGTCGTGTATAGTTCTTTAAGGAAATTAAATCGGGTGCCTGGATCTGAAATGTTCAGAACCAAGCACCCGATATAAATATGGAATGAGTATTACTGTTAACAATCCATCATCATATTCAATTTCTCTTTGAATACCTCTGTCAAAACACCTTTATTATCAAAGATATAGGCATTGGTTGAACCCATAGTGTAAAGATTACTGTCCTCCTGTTCTAGCAAAAACAGGATACCTTTTTCAATGAGTGGCACATAATCCTCAGGTCGCTCAGACATCGTATTCCAGGCTCGTACCATGAGTTCCAAATCCTCTCCAAGCAAGGCCGGCTCTAGCTCTTCATCCGCTAAGGGAACTGAAAATATCGCATACTCATCCGTATATTTGGCAGACACACTGCTTTCTAAAAACTGTTCAAAGTTCTCCGCCAGTTGCCCACTATTTTTATCCACCACAACCGGCTCCGAATCTTCATGAAATTGTAGGTACATATTGTCGCTAATCCAGACACGTTCAGCCTTGCGCACTAGCTGGGCAGTTCCAAATAACAGTCCAACATCTACTACCTTATCTGCTGTCGCAATTAAATCGTGAGTTAACCTTCCTCCATTTTGTTCCGCAAGCAATTCAGCGTATGCTGGTGGAAACCTCACCTGCAACCTTTCTTCTGCCTCAGATATTTCTTCAATTGAGGCTCCCAAAGTAGACTCCCCATCCTGCCAGACAGGTAAACTAGCAGCCCTGTAATAAGACTCCATGTTTACATCCTCTGCGACAATCATCCACTGCGTCATCGGACAATCAACAAGTACACTAAAAACAGCCCCCAGCTCGTGTACATCTATATCTTCATACAGCCAGAATTGCCCCTTCCCAAGTGGTAGCTCACTCCGCTCTTCCTTTACCTTTTGAAAAGTTAACACAATACAACTCGCTTTATTGAATGACCCCGAACCATTGAGTGTGATTCGAATCGTATCGTCTTGGCGCATAATGTGTTTAATACGTGCATCGTGCAGCCCCATCTTCCGCAATTTCACGAAGTTTTCAGGGACCAGATTGCAAATCGCTTCAAAATGTCTATTGGCTTGCTCAAGTACAGTCATGTATTTTTTCTCCATATCATTGTGCCAGATCAGCAGCCTCCGCCTTACCTCTGTTGGTAAATACGGCTGATTAATCGAACCATCCTCAATGAATAGATGAAATTCCTGAGGAAGTACTTTCAGCAAGCGTCCCTTCTCCTGCTCCAATCTTTCACGCAAATAAGCATGACCATCCTCGCCATTCTCCGCAAATTCCTGCATATAATCCTGCCATTCCTCATCCGATTCCGGCAATATCAAAACATGCGCATCTTGCATTTGTTCGTACCAATCTTTTGTAAAAAACGCCAATGTCAACACCCCCAGATTATTTCACGCATACCTCAAGTAATGATTTTATTTACATTCACTTAATCTTTATACGGATCAAACTCATTTGCACCGGCCATGCAAACGCCGACTGGTTTAAGGACGTGTAATATATCGATTGTATCTTTGTGCGCATCCAGCACAGGTTGTAGTTTTCGATAGACAAAGGGACTTTCGTCTGTCCCTCCTCCACGTAGCATGACGCCAAATTCTTTCACTGCATCATCCATCTGCTTCTGAGATATTGCCCCGCCTGAGCGAGTACGTTTTTTCCAGTTCATCTTCCCTGCTGCCTGCGTACGACTCATAATCCGTCCTGCACCATGAACTGTGCTGTAAAATGCATGTTCATTTTCCACATGATCTTTCCCTTGCACGATCACCGAAATGTCCCCCATACTCCCCCCGATAAAACCTAACTGTCCCGGCGCAGAAGGTGTTGCTCCCTTACGAACAACAATCGTTTCTTTGCCTTGGTGCATCTCTTTCCATGCAAAATTATGGTGATTATGCACTTCAAATAGCGCTTTGGCACGCAGAATATGGAGAACTTGTTCGATCACATAATCCCTTCCGGCATACGCATATTTGCCCGCCAATGTCATCGCCCTATAATACATATCCCCAAGTTCACTATCCAATTCAATCAGTGTCGGCGCTTGCTCCATATTTTCACCAGGGGCTCGGTCTGAAAACGCACGATTATTAGCCAGGTTTAAAAAACCACTTGCCGTCTTATGACCAAATCCCCTACTGCCAAAATGATTGGCAATCCATAAATCTCCCGTCTTTTCTTCAACAAAAAGATCGACAAAATGATTGCCCGAACCGACAGTTCCCAATTGGTCAATCGCTAACTTTTTTAAACTATCATGTTCTTGCTTGCCAATCTGACTATAAACATTCCAATCCGGATCATCAAACAACTCATGATCTACGCGTTTCGCATTCTTCCGACCAATCCCAAAAGCAATCTTCCCCGCAATTTCATCCATAACACTTGGAAGTATATTCTTAATTTCTTCATACTTAATATTTGTTCTGACAGCTTTATTTCCACAAGCAATATCATAGCCAACGCCGGATGGAGATATTTGTCCATCGTAAACGACGACGCCCCCCACTGGCTGACTGTAGCCGTAATGTCCATCCGCGCAAAGCACGCCACCTAAGACATTTCCGGTTCCCAAACAGTTATGAAACTGTCGCAGTGTATTTTCTTCGTGTTCTCCAAAAATCACTTTTTTCATAAAGCATTCCTCCCCTCTATTCACATAATCTATACTGTTACTATATCCTATTTAGTTAGGAATTTACGAAAAAAAGGGATAACTTTGGATAAAATCTTATATCGGGCTATACTATCCTTAAGGACTACTAAGAAATGAGGTGTTTTAGTGAAAATCAAGTTACTGAAAACAAGGATTCAAGTCGTTAATCTTTATAAGGATGCACTTGTGGAGATTGATTTCATTACAACACTTTACTCTTACAATCAATAGAGTAGACAAATCTAACCACATTTGTCTGCCCTTTTCATCAACACAACTTATTTTTTCACTTTGTATACTTTTTAGCTTCTTAATAGAATTGCTGTAATTGGGTACTCTTCCAAATCTGAATTATTTATTTTATCGGAAAGCGTATAAGATACCATAGAAATGAGCCAAAACATATGTTGTCATGATCATCCCATCAAAAATGTATGATTTTTAAAAGAGCGCGTTTTATTTGGTGAACAGTTATTGGCGAAAATCCTTATCTTGTTAGGGCTTATCATTACTCTGGAATATGTTATGCGGGAAAATTATATAAATACTGAAAAGCAAATTTTGCTAAGTCAAAACCCCTCATTTACCTAAGTAAATGAGGGGTTAAGCGTTTTATCTTCTTGAAAGACTACTAGTTACATGCTCAATCACATCTTTGAGTGGCATGTCCGTCATCGATTCTAGTCGGTGTTCGACGGTGCAGAAATCCATTGTGTGAGTTATCTGGTTTGGAACAATTACACAACTCATTCCCGCTCGTTTAGCTGCTAATGCACCGTTCGCGGAGTCTTCAAATACAAGACATTCTTCTACGGCTAGCCCTAAACAGTTTGCGGTTTGCAAGTATAATGTTGGGTCAGGCTTTACTTTCTCAACATCATCCGAGGTTTGAATGCATTCAAAGTAATCGAATATGTTCAAGTTTTTCAAATGAGTAGACACCCATTGGTAAGTTGAACTAGTAGCTAAACCGATCTTTAAGCCCATTTCTTTGGCTGATTTTAAATAGCCTTCTACACCTGCCCTTGCTTTCTCCTCAGCTAATATAGAATGGTACTTCTCTTCAAACTGTTCTTGTAAAATTTGATGTTCTAGTTTTCGTTCGAGCTTTTCTTCCAAATGTTTAAAAGGAGAGAAACCGGTTTGTGTCCCTATTTCTTGTTGCCAGCGTTTCATTGGCAACTCACTTCCATGTTCAGAAAAAATCTCCTGCAATACGAGGTACTGATGAGTTTCTGTATCTACTATTAACCCGTCAAAGTCAAAAATAATACCTTTTATCATTTAGCACCTCCCTATTTTCATTCAGTTCAAAATTTCATTCAGTGTAGTCAGCATCTATATAAAACTTAATCCTGTCCCCTAGTAAATAGTATTTTGAATAATGAACAGGCAAATTATTTGAATCATAGATTATTTTCTTTATTAGGATGACGATTGACAATTTATTAACACCCAAGTGTTTGCAAATTTCCGACGATGGATGTATGTATTCAATTTCCTTTTCAACCCTGGTGAACTTGATATTGTAATTTTCTCTAATAATTTTAAATGTAGATGAACTATCGGATATTAATGTTTCAATATCTGGATAAAGTTTTTTTGGAAGATATGCAAAATCAACACTTAGGGGACCTTCTGCATCCTTTACTACACGTACTAATTTTAAAAACTCGTAATATTTACTCGAAACAACTTCCGGAATGTCTAATTTCCCAGATACCATTCCTCTATACAAAATTTCTTTTTCTATATTATTTTCTTCAGTAGATAATCCATCTGTAAATCCATTTAAGTTTAATAAATGGATATCCTTTTTGGCTGCTTTAACAAAAGTTCCTTTTCCTCTAATGACTTCTATAATGTCTTCATCAACTAATTCCTTTATAGCTCGTCGAATCGTGATCCGACTTACATTATAAATCTTGCCCAATTCACTTTCATTAGGTATCTTGTCTCCAGCTTTTAAGTTATTACTTTTTATTAATTCTTTTATACCGATTTTAATTTGCTCATATAACAAAATCGAGTCATCGGAATTCGCATTTTTTTGGCTCCTCATTTTTAAACTCCTATCAGCACGCCATGATATTATTGTTATTTAACTTTACATGAAGAGCTAATATAAAACAATTCATCGTTTATATTCCATCGGGTAGCCGAATCCGCCATAGAATCCGCATGTTTTTTCAGCAGATTTTGTTGCACTTTCAATGGCCTCTTCTATCGTTACTTCATTATTATAATGAACTAAAAATGCTCCAATCAAACTATCCCCTGCTCCCATCGTATCTACAACAGTAATCGGATTTAAGTGTTGATTGAAAATCTTCCCATTTTCAATAAATAGAGCTGGTAAACTACCACGAGTTACTACTACTATTTCAAAGCCTAGTATTTTTACTTGCTCGATAAATATATTTAATTCTTGCTCCTTTAATTCAGCAGCAGAAAAGAATGCGTATTTGATGTGCTGTGCAATGGATTCAATATAATCCAACTCTAATCTGTTCGAAAAATCATAGGAAATATCAATTACCTTTGAAATCTTTGCTAGTTCGCTTTCCATCGAGGAGTAGCAACTAATGTGACAGACATCAAATTTCGATATAAAATCTACATCTTCATTAATCAATTGTAGCTTTAATGTATGTTGCACAGTATTTTTAGCTCCCCCAACAAAAACTCGATCGCCAGATGGCGTAAGCGATACTTCCGGTTGGCCACTCAAACCATCTGCTTTTCGGGAAAGACTATAATCAATGGATTCTTCTTTCAATGCATATTGGATATGTTCTGCCTTGCTATCAGAGCCAAAAATCCCGATATAAGCTACATGTTCAGCACCATTCCTTTTGGCATTGACAGCTACATTTACACAATTCCCCCCCGGATAATATGTTTGTTGATCCAAATAACAATCTACAACATTATCACCAACAGCTATTAAATTCATATAAATTCCTCCCTTTAGCCCTTAACTGATCCTTCAGACAAACCTCTAACTAAATATTTTTGTAGTACAATCAATAAAATAATCATTGGAATAGATGCTATTACCATCCCAGCTAACAGAACGCCCCAATCCGTTCGCAGTGCATCCCTAAAATTCATCAGACCAGAAGGAATTGTTTTTAAAACATCCGAATCAATAAAAACAGTGGCGAATAAAAACTCATTCCAAGCGAAAAATGCAGTGAAAACAATTGCAGTCATAATAATCGGGATTGACAATGGAAGATAAATTTTACTGTAGATCCCATACTCGCTGCATCCATCAATGATGGCTGATTCCTCTAAATCTTTCGGTATACTTAAGAAGAAAGCTCTTATTAATATAATAGTTAATGGCAATCTAAAAGCGACATAAGTTAATATCAAAGCCCATCGAGTATTGATTAAATCCATCCAAGTTAGCATTTCAAATAATGGGATTAAAGCTACTTGAGGATTCATCATGAGTCCTCCGATTATAAAAATTAACGAAAAATCAATCCACTTTGATTTGTACCTCGACAATGTAAACGCTGCCATAGATCCTATTAAAACTACCAATACGATTGTTGATAACGTAACAATCAAACTATTCACGAAGTAACTTGATATCCCTTTAGACCATGCAGTTAGATAGTTTTCAAAATGCCATTCTGTGGGAAGTGACCACACGTTATTATAAATTTCATCATAGCTTTTTAATGATGAAATGACCATCCAAAAAAGTGGATAAAGGATAAGTAATGCAAAAAACAATAAACCTAGAAGAATTAGATTCTTGGTAACTTTACCATGTAAATTTAATTTCGTAATAGATTTAAAGAATCCTGTGATTCTATTGTGTTCCACGTATTCTTCATTTGTATTTATTTTAGCCACACTACTCATCCTTTCCAGTTCCAGAAACTTTTATTTGTATCAACGCAAAAATCGCTGTCAGTGCAAAGATCAATGTTGCGATCGCTGAGGCATACCCCATATTGTCTTTAACAAATCCCTGTTGGTACATATGCACCGACAATGTCATGGAACTAAATCCTGGTCCGCCATTGGTTAAGATGTACGGCTCATTGAAAACCAACATAGCCCCTGTAATCGTAATTAACGTGTTTACAAACATCGTTTCCTTCACTTGTGGAACAGTAATACTTAAAAATTTTCTTACCTTTCCTGCACCATCTATATCAGCTGCCTCATATAAATCTTTAGGAATTTTCTGAATTGCTACAATGAACAACATCGTGATAAAACCTATACTTTGCCATTGTGACATTGCAATAACTGCATAGATTGATGCAGTCGCATTTCCTAACCAAGGGATCGCAAAGTTTTCGAGTCCTATTATTTCTAAAAAGCTATTTAAGAGCCCCATTTGAGGATTGTAGATAAAACCAAACAATAGTGCGATAACAGATATTGAAATCATCACCGGTATAAAATAAATGATACGTAAAGTCGGAGCAACTCTTCTAAATAATTTATCCTCTAAAATTGTTGCTAAAATTAATGCGAATGCAACTTGAAAAACCATTGAAATCACTGCATATTTAATATTGTTTAACAAAGAAATAACGATTACTTTATCTTGTAATAAGTATTTAAATGCAGCAAATCCAATATACTCTTTAGTTGGTGAAAATACACTAAAATCAAAAAAGCTATTATAGAAGTTTTGTACGAGTGGAAAGTAAATAAAGATTCCTAATAACAAAATACTTGGTAGTATGAATAGAGTTGGAATAACTTGTTTTTTTCTAATGATCATACATACACCTTCTCTCATATAGATAAGCCCTAACATTCAATGAGCATTAGGGCTTCTATAACCCCTTATTTGCTACTTTTTCAGTTTCTTTGCTTCTTGCTGAACGGCTTTTAATATTTCCTCTGGAGTCGTTTGCCCTGTAGCTAACTCCTGACCGCCACGCATAAAGATATCTGCGATGTTTATATTTACCGCATTATCAAACCACGGTGCAGTTGTAGACGCCTCCATAATAATATCGTACGCCTCCAGACTATTTGCATTCACATTTTCCTGAGTAACTGCACCTTTAACGGCATTTAGCTGACCATCCGTTTTTGTAAATTCAAACGCAGTTTCTTTAGAAGTCAAGAACTTCAAAAATTCTACAGCTTCTTTAGGTGCATTTTCACTTAACATCCAACCTTCTGGCGCTCCGGTTAGTGAAGTTTGATTTCCTTTTCCGTTTGAAACTTCCGGGAAATTGAAGAAACCAATTTCTACATCCCCGATGTCTTCGACCATCTTAATCTCCGCAAATTGCATATACAAGATAGGTACTTCGCCATTTCCAAACATGTTTCGAGCCGCTTCATGATCAATCGCAGTCGAAACATCCCCCATATAAGTAGTCAATTCTTGGAACACTTCAAGTCCAGTGATATACCCGGAATCCGTATACTCTCCAGTATCTTGGTTATAATCTTTTTCCAAGATAGATGGCTCGACAACTCTTTGGAAAATAGTACCTAGGTAATGAGAAATTGCCCAAGTATTCGTTAACCCTTCTACTAAAGGTTCTTTATATCCAGCTTCTTGCAGTTTACCTAATACTCCTATGAACTCATCGTAAGTGCTAGGTACAGCAATGTTATTCTCTTTAAAGATCTCTTTATTATAGAAAAATGCTTTGCCGTCAACCGTAAACGGTATTCCATATGTTACATCATCAAAAGTAAAGCCACCGTACTGAGATTCAATTATTTTTGAGGACCATTCTTCATCATTACTAATGACATCGTTCAATGGCATAATCTTCTCGGAAGAAACTAGATTCTGCGCAAAAGAATCTGACCATGCAGTAAAAATATCCGGTAATTTATCACTTGAAACTAGAACTTTAATCTTTTCTTTATATGAATCATTTAGAACGGAGTCAACATTAATTTTGACATTCGGATTTTCATCCATAAACTCTTTTATTCTCTCATCATAAAAAGATTTTCTTGGTTCATTCGGCCACCTATGGAAAAAGTTGATTTCAACAGTATCTTCATCACTTGCACTTTCATTTCCTTGGTCTGCATTACAGGCGGTAAGTATTGTGATAAACAAAAGTAATATAATTGGAATACCTAGCACTTTTTTCATTGAGAAACCCTCCTTGTCTTTTGATGATTCGTAACAACGGTGACACTAGATATCTAGTATTCCATTTTCCACATATATCTTCTTACCGATAATGGGTGGCCCGTATGTTCTGATAATCCGTCAGCATATAGTCTTAAAACAAAGCTCGTTAATGCAGTTCCAAAATATTCTCGTAAATCATCATCAATCCCATCGTAATTGAACATTTCGACATCTACGATTTCTACTTTTTCGCTAAATTTGTTTACAAAATCTAAAGCACGTTCATCAAGCGGACGACTCGCTCCTTTTCCTTTAATTACTAGAAACGGAACATCAAAATCTGTAATTTCGAAAGGTCCGTGGAAATACTCTCCAGAGTGAATTGCATTTGAGTGAATCCACAACATTTCCATTAATAAACAACTCGTGAATGAATATGCATGATGGATATAGGCTCCACTTGCCATCGTATATATAATGCTTTCTCTTTTATACTTTTTGCCGAATTCATTGGCAGCCTCTGAAAATAGTTCCGTATTTTTTTCTATCAATCCCCCCAATTTCGATAGTTGATTGACAATACGAGAATATTTTTCATTAGGTGATAGAACATTTAGTATTTCAAATATTAATGTATAAAACATTCCTGCCTCACCATCAATCGCATCTGACCCATCTTTGTAATTATAGTGAACGATGTGTTCAGATGCCTGGCAAAGAGGTGATTCAGTTTCCATTGAAATGGCCACCGTGAGTGCGCCTTTTTTTGCTGCAAAACTTGCCGCTTCGACTGTTTCAGGTGTTGTACCGGAATGAGATCTCAATATTACTAAACTATCTTTTCCAAGTAATTTAGGATTGCGGTGGATGAATTCATTTGAAGTGTAAACAAAACTAGGTACATCACTTTCCTTACTTATGAAATATTCTCCGAGTGATAATGAAGCCATCGACCCACCACATGCTACAAAATATACGTTCTGAATATTTTTAGCCTTTACCGCCTTTACGACATTCTGGATTTGAGTTGCATGTTCTTGTTTCATGTCCACACCCCTTTGAGTTTTTTTTACATTTTCAACTTCTTTGACTAAAACTCCATTTTCTTGTTTCAAGTCAACACCCCCATTTTTTGATAACGTCATATGACGTTATATTGATTGTTATTATATATCCTAATATTACAAATAGTCAAGACAGTTTTAATTTTCTGTTAAAAATATCACTCAATTAGAAATTTTTTAAAGGCAACATAAAGAAAAACAATAGTATCTAAGCCATAATACGTATTTAGATTTTTAGACCAAGGTCAATCGTTCTCGTCTTTAAAAATTTTGTCATGATGAAAACAGCCTACGATTGCTTTTATCTTTATAGCATTGGATTAGTACATCTCGCCAGGAAAAACAAGCGCTTTAGGGGGGCACTTAAAAATTTTTACATTAAAAAACGACAAATTGTTCGAAATCGAACGACTTGTCATTTTGCCATTGAGACCAACACATGTAAAGAATATTGGTGCCCGTTTCCAACGCTATTCGGATTTGCGCTGGAAACTGGGTTCACTCAAAATTAGTTGAAATCAATTCAAGCTCTTCTCCCGAAAGCAATGCAGGATTTGTTCCCGCGTTGCTGCTGCTGGCACTTCCACTTCTTCGTAGAAACTGACTGCCTGCCCCAAAGAAACTTTGATTGAATGCTAATTAATATGCTGTCCAGGTATATACGCAATCAACTCTTGCATTTTCCATCTTTGAAATAAACAGGCGCCTTCTTCGCTAATTCAGCTTTATAAACGACACAATGCCATCAAAGCGAAAAAATTTATCCTCTACTTTTCCCGGTGCTTTTTGCTAAATCAATTACCGTTTTTTCATTGGTAAATGCAACCGCATAACTGATTGGGGGGGTGAAAATCAAATCATGATCGACCAACATCGATTGAAGCACTTAACTTGCCGTTCAATTTGCCGAATTGGGGTATACATGCCTACCTTATAAGCCGTACTACTCGCGCGATTCACAATTCGGATAAACTCTCCCTTGTCATTCACCGTAATTTCCCCATAGTACTGCCTCACTTGAATGACCAAAAGAATTGTCGCGTCACAACAATAAAGAAAAACAACGAGCCTTTCCCCAACGTTACCGCGGAAAGGCTCGTTTCAGTTCAAATACAAATGGTCACATTAATCACAAGGCAATTGAGTACCTCTCGTTTAAAACTTATTGCCACTTCTTAATTAAAAAATTAGCATTAGCCTTCAAAACGCTATACACGTTCTCAGACAACAACCCGTGATCTCTTTGCTGGTCAATCAACAACCTAAAGCCTTCCATGTGTTTGAGTACTTTCTCCCCTAACTCTTGTTGTTCATAGCGACTTACCGCCGTCAAATGAAGTATCAAGGAACGCGCAGTAGTTTTATCTAGTGCTCCCTCTGCCGCCAGTTGTTCTACGAGTACCTTCAATTCCACCGCAGACTCCACTAGTTGTGGCTCTTCCGGTTTTTCATATTTAGGTGGTAATTCAACATCCCCTTCAAGCCCCATCACTTCAAACTCATAAATACGCGCAGCCCTATCATCACCTTGAGTTGGCTTATCAACAAGTAGGCGAACATAACGTCCTTTTGTAGCAGGGACTTGATCCTTGGTAATTCCATTTTTATTGCCTGTTACTTTGACTAACTCTTTGAAGTCCACACCATCTGCACTAATTAGAACACGATAATCCGAGGTATTACTACCTGATGGTTCCTGGCCTTCTTCAGCGTGTTTCATCACAATTTCACTTACAACATTAATGCCACCTAAATCTACAGTTAACGTATGGGTACCAGAACCATTCCCACACCATTTTGTCCGCAAACTACCGTCAATCGCAAATTTTGGCCCTTCACTTGAAGCACAAGAACTCGATGCAGTTGCTGTTTTACCAAGTGCAAGATTTTTAGTGCCACTTTTAGCAAGATTAGTAACTGTTATTAAATTTTCTCGAATCACTTCATCTTTCCCAAGTGGATTTTTACCCACCAGTTGAACCGTATAAATCCCTTCTTTTTCATAAACAACGGTAGGATTTTGCGCTGTACTGCTCTCGATCTGAGCCCCCGCGAAAGTCCATTCTAATTCTTCCGTAGTTAGTGAACTTGTATTTGTAAACGTCACTTCCCCTCCGGGAGCAATTAAAGTGGTAGATGCTTCAAACGACACAACTGGCAGTGGGTCATAATTAACAGCCGCTTCAATAAATGCCAGAACCGTTTCTTCAGAAACTCTAGCCCCGCCTCTTAGTGCAGGTAAATTCGCTTGAACTTTATTTTTTAATGCATGATATTTATCCTCTTCCTCATTGACTTTTGCTAAAACCATATCCAAAGCCGACTTGCCGTTTTCACCCAACAATTTTAGTTTGTTAAGATTTGCTGAACTTTCACGTAGAATGGTCTGTGGCAACTTTTCTTTCAAGGTGTCTGCAGCCTTCGCCATATCAGAAAACTCTTTCGTTAATGCATCAATCTCCAGTGTCGCATCTACATTCTTTGACAACTTTACCCATAATTGATCCATTGTTTCACGGACATTTCCGGCATCCTCACGACCAATGCTCCACGAAGCAACCATACGAGATGAATGATTCGCAAACGTTTTCATCTCAGGAGCTAGTTCACCAAAAAGAAGTTCAATCGTACGATTCCATGACCTATCAGCATCATATCCTGTGATATTCCAAGAGTAATCGGCCCCTGTCGCCAAGGAAATTTTGGATAGATTTGCGTGTTCCATTGGATTCATCGTGAAGAAATCAAGTTTTCCTTCCAGTCTTTCGTCAATATTGACAATTGGACCAAGAGCAAGTTTTGACTTTAGGTAATCTGTGACTGGGTAATTCCACCAAACACCAATCTGATCGCCATAAACTGCCCGCATAAACTCCACGTTTTCCAGTGGAAGTTTTTCAGAAACTACGGCTTGTCCAGTCCACATGACCTTAATATCCTTGTCAAGTGTCTGAGAGAACGCCTTTGTATACGTATTCAAATCACCAATAACGCCCATTGACCGCGTATCATAATCAGTTGGAACTGTAATAAGTGGTTTCACATCTTGTTTTTCTTTTATAAATTCTTTATTAAAACGATTGAGTAGTTGTGCTTGTTTAACTCCATCTTTATTATTGATATCATCAAATAGGATGGAGAAACTGCGTACCCCCATCTCATATAGGGATTCACTCTTCTTTAGAAGCGCATTGAAGTCCTCTTCCCCTCTCTGACCGTCAAAACGGATATCAATACCTGGAGAAATGGCAAAGACAAAATCAACTTTGTTGTTCTTTGCCGTATTGATTAATTCTTTCATACGCTCCATTTCACTTTCTGGATATGGGTCACGCCATCTATTCCGATGATAAGGATCGTCTTTAGGAGCATAGATGTACGTATTCATTTTGTAATCTCCATAGAAGCGAATTTGATCGAGTCGATCATTATGACTCCAAGGATTTCCATAAAAACCTTCTACAATACCTCTGACGCTCATGGATGATTCGTCCGTAATGAGTAGATTTTTAAAGGCAAGTGACCCATCTACCTGTTCAGCTAATTGAATGAGCGTTTTCACAGCATAGAAGGTACCATCTCCGTCTTTCCCCTTCAGGACAATGGTTCCCCCTTGGCTTATGTCATTTGCCTCTGCATGAACTGCCACTATATAGCTTTCCTCTTTAAGATTTGAAACGGTAGGAAGTTTAAGACTTTCCACTAATTTTTGAACATCTGACGTGAGGTTGCCTTCTTCCCCTAAAGCAAAGTTCGTTGACGTTTTGTCGAATTCTTCATTGATCACAATGTTATTTTCGTGTAAAAATTCAGTCAATATCCGCAAGGCGTCTTGATCTGCTGCTTCTTGTCCCAAAATGTTGACCCGGGAACTTATTTCTAATGTACCGCTTTTACTAACTATATCGCGAGGTAATGGAACTAAGCGATTACCTATGTTGTCAGATGCTGAAGATTCATTCGCAGCCCTGATTTGTTCGCCATTCAAACCGACCATGAGTAGCAGGAGAAGGGACATGCTAAGCAAACAAGCCCTTTTTACTATTGTTGTGAAACGACTCTTTTTCAACATCCAATCACCTTCCTCTTTCTGATTACGTCTTTAGTCATAACAATTGAAAATCGTACATCTAAAAATACCCGCATGTGATGAGTTATCCATCCGCCACATGCGAGTGCTTCAAAACCTACAAAATTATTTCCATTTCTTAATCAAATCATCGGCACCAATTGAAAGAATATAATGCGCCTTCCTGGAGATCAACTTATTTTGCAGCTGTTGGTCCAGTAATACTTTGAAGCCTTCCATATGTTTGACGACCTTTTGGGCTGCTGCTTGCTTCTCAAAAAGCTCTACAGCCGTCAAGTGAACTTCTATGGAGCGAGCCGCACTTTCATTGTTGAACTCTCCTTCTGGCACGAAATTATCGACAAGGAGAGTCTTCATATCCTTCGCGCGGTTTGGTTGATACACTTCGAATTCATACAATGAATAGCCCCAACTTGTTGCCCGCTGTGTCCCGAGCATACGCACGTATCTAGCGTTTTCTTCAGCAAAGTAAACTTCATCCACGCCACCATTTCCACTATTCGTGACATAGACGTCCTTCCAATTCACCGCATCATTCGATACTTGAATCTTATAACCGCTCGCATAGGCGGCTTCCCATTTCAACACGACTTTATTGATTGGATACTGCTGTAACAGGTCAACGTAGATCCATTGGTTATTACTTAGGCCTGAAGACCAACGCGTTGACTCGTCCCCATCAACAGCTAAATTAGGGGTCAGATAATTGACCTCGTTCGCAGAAGCTGTTGCCGGTTTATGGGCCGCGATGTTCTTCGTCCAATTCATTAAAACACCGATCCACTCATCGTTTTTCACAACTGCTTGCTTAAGAAACGGTTCAATCACGTTTACCGCAATCTTTTGCGGAATTTTATACGTTTTCTCCAAACGCTCTTGCACAATCATTCGTTGATCCCATGACGACTCGTCCCCTTTATTCTGCTGAAGCGTCAACATTTGAACAGCCGCTACCACCGCCTCTCCATAAAGCTCCATTTTATCGAGATAAGGGGAAACTTCTTCTAGAAATCTTTCATTCTTCAATTCATTACGCAAAATCGCTGGTGCATCTTGGATGCGTTCGAACTCTTCCAAGAGTTTCTGTGCTGCTTCATCAAAATTTTCCGTTCCATAGGTAGCCCAAAATTGTTCGATTAATGGCGTCAATGTTGGCGATTCTTTTCCATTTAATTGTGAAGAATAGGATTGCTCCGCAAATGTCTTTAATGCGTCTGCAACATCCCCACCAAACGCTTGAATGCTTCGCTCCCAAGAATTGTTCGCATCATATACCGCCGGATTCCATACGTAATCTGCTATCGTATACAACGGAATTTTAGATGCCTCTGCCTCGTTCATTGGGTTTGCGGTTAATCCAATAACTCCATGCTCCGTTAGATCTGGGTCCCTGCCTACAAGTGGATGTAGAAACAATCTGTTTCGATCATAATCGTTTACAGGATAGTTATCCCATATTAACAAATCATGCTTAAAGATACCTGACATTTTCTCCGCATCCGCTGATGTAATCGTCGGTGCAACCACACCAACACCTGTCCACTGCACAATTACATCCGGGTCTACTTTGTCCGCAAAAACTTGGCGATATGAGGAAGTTCCCGCTTGCGAATACTCTGTAGGAACCGTTATCAGCCTTTCAGCTCCTTCATGGGTTTGAATAAATTCTTTGTTAAACCGATTTAACAAGAAAGCCTGTGCAGCTGCTGGTGCGTTACGTTCACCTTGGAATTTTGTTCTGTCCGCTGCGCAACGCAAGCTCGCATCGATATCATCCAGAAAAATAGCGTATGAGCGAACACCAAGATCCCAAACTGCCTCAGCTTTATCAAGCAACGCATTGAAGTCAGCATCGTCCGAGAAGCAGATGGTATTCCCCGGTGAAATCGCAAACGTAAAGGTAATTTTCTGTTCGTTCGCATGATCCAGCAACGATTGCAGTTCCATTAACTTATCATTCGGGTACGGTTCACGCCATTTATCACGATGATAGGGATCATCTTTTGGGGCATAAATATACGCATTCATTTTATTTTCGGCGTAAAAACGGAGTTGCTCTAGACGATCCTGGTGCGACCATGGAGGACCATAAAAACCTTCAATTCCCCCACGAATTGGCATTTCAGGCCAGTCGCGAATCTCTGCTGAAGGAACCCAAAAGTCCCCAGAACGTTGCTGAATCATTTGTTTGAATGTTTGTACCGCGTAAAAAGTCCCTACCTGATCTTTTCCCGCAAGGATAATCTGGTTCTGACCGTTTTTATCGACATCAGACACCAAAACATAGCCTTCTGCTTTCAGCTCTTCTGGTCCAGCGACTTTCAAGTCTTTCAAAACTTTAGCAGTTGCTTCGTTTTCGCTTGGCCCACCAAGCCAAATGGTTACAGTAGTATCTGGCAGTGGTTCGCCGGCATTGCTACGTTCAATTTGCTTCACATTCGCTGCCTGTAAAGCCTCCTCTACCTCGCGAATCGCTGTGGCGTCTGTCTCCTCACCGATCACAAGACCGACAACAGGCGGTAGCGAAAACCCTTCCCCTTTTTCAACCAAACTCTGAGGTGTTGGGTTAATCACAATCTTATCTCCATCATTCGCATAGCTAATTTTTTCACCAGTTAGTCCCGTTACTAACAACAACATAATGACCAACATAGGCAAAGTAAACTTTCTCAGCATAAGTCTGAAATTGCTCTTTTTTATCGACACTATGATTCCTCCCGATTTTTTATTGGAATAGTTATCTTAGTCGTAGTGATTGTTCTCGATAAGCCATGCTGCTGTTAAGTTGATGCGAATCCTTAATAGTAAGTGTATTCAGTTTAATTTCTGTAATGGTGACTTAATTCCACTTCTTTAACAAATAGTCCGTATCCGCTTTCAAAACATCATAGGCTTTTTGGGATATTAATTCATTGTCAATTTGATGGTTAAGCAATACTAGTAACCCAGTCAAATGTTTGACTAATTTCTCCTTTGCCTGCTGTTCTTCGTAGCGTTCCAAAGCTACCAAATGGATGTTCAAGGCACGTGCAGCCTCAGAATTTTTGAAATCACCAGATTCCTCATAACGATTTACGAGTGTCTTCATATCAGCTGCACTCGTTGTCACGTTAATCACGTAAGTCACTTCCTGCTTGTTCCCCGCCTTGTCCGTCACTGTTACAACCAACTTGGGTTCACCTGGTTTGCCTGCTAAGTCGACGATTGTCCCTTCTTCATACGCTACACCATCGAATGTTGCGGTCACCTTTTCCGAACCGTTGCCACCACTTATGACTTCCCAAGTAAATTCAACAGTTTCCGTATCAACTAAGGTTACATCGTCTGGCATTACCTCGCCGTTCATCTTCAAACTGAGTTCAACATCGACCTCTTCAGAAGCTCTTCTGACTAGCACCATACCGTCCTCAATTTGGATATGGGCACCAATCACTGCGTAGTCCCTTAACCAATCATCTGCATGGACACTGAGCACATAGCCGTTCTTTGGAATCGCTGAGTCGTTGCCACCACTACTGACGACAATATCATCCACGACAGTCACTTCATAACCCCAATTGTTTGTGCGTGTACGCTCTCCAAAGAAAGGTGTATATTGGATGAGCTGACCACCGCCACGAGATCGATTAACACCATCTAGCATTCTATAAGTAGAAACACTTGGATCCCACATGCTTTTAATCAAGAATGGTTTGATGACTTGCTCACCAATTTGTTGTGGCATTTTATAAGCTTGTACCATCAAAGTTCGTAAATTCCTTTTATATTCGTCTGCCTTGTCTGTTTGCTCTTCAGTGATAGCCATTAAATAGTGAACAGCTACTTCACCGGCTTCCCCATATACTTCGAGATTGCGTAGATATGGCTCAACCGCTTGTAGGAATTCTTTGTTATCAAAATCCTTGCGAATTGTGATAGCGATCTGTTGGTACTCTTCAAATTTAGTCATTAACTGATTCGCTTCATCATTTATGTTACCGGATTCATATGCTGTCCAAAACGCATCAATGGACGGCTGTAATGTCATTTCTAACGGTGCCAAAGTTAATGCACTTTCTAATAAAAATGGTTTGATAACACCCTGTCCCATTTTTTGCGGAATTTGTTCCGATTGATTGTACAGAGTAATGAGCTGTTTCAAGTATTCGCTTGCCTCTGCTGTTTGATTGCCCTTTGTTGCTTGCAAATAGCGGACAGCCACTTCACCAGCCTCACCATACAGTCGAAGTTTTTCCATATAAGGCTCGACTTCAAGCAAGAATTTTTCATTGTTCAGGTTTTGTTTGAGATCATCCGAAATACGTTGAAGCTTTTCAAATTCAGCAATTAACTGCGTGGCTGCATCCTCCCCACCATCTAATTGATAAGCTTCCCAGAATCGATTAATTAATGGTGTTAACGTTAGTGATTCTTTTCTATTAATAGGTGAAGAAAAAGAATTCTCTGCAAATGTTCTTAACATTTCTGCTGCATCTCCACCCAATGATTGAATGCTACGCTCCCAAGATTCGTCTGGATCATAGTCCATCGGGTTCCATGTATAATCAGCAATTGTATATAAAGAGATTTTAGAGGCTTCCGCTTCATTCATCGGATTTGCCGTCAAGCCTACCACACCAAAATCTGTTAAATCTTTATCTCTTTTAACAAGTGGACCAAGGAACAAGCTTTCACGATCGAAATCATTTACGGGATAATTGTCCCATACCAACAAATCATGTTGAAAAACGTCCCACACTTGTTTCGCCCCTTCAGATGTAATCTCATCAGAGACCACCTTCTCGCCTGTCCACATGATAATGATGTCTTCCTGAACTGACTCAGCAAATTGCTCACGATAAACAGTTGTCCCATTGCCGGAATAATCCGTTGGCACCGTAATCAATTGCTCGGCTCCTTCATGCGTTTGTAGAAACTCCTCGTTAAAACGATTCAACAAGTAAGCCTGAGCGGCAGCTGATGGATTATGCATCCCCTGAAACTTTCCAATGTCTGCTGCACAACGTAGAGTCGGATCAATGTCATCTAGAAAAATGGCATAAGAGCGAACACCTAGTTCCCAAACTGCCTCTGCTTTATCAAGTAACGCCTCGAAGTCTTGATCATCTGAGAAACAGATTGTATTTCCTGGTGAAATTCCAAATGTAAAATTAACGCGATCGTCATTCGCCTTCTTCACCAATTCTTTGAGTGCCTTTAACTCCTCTTCTGGGTAAGGCTCGCGCCATCTATCTCGATGATAAGGATCATCCTTCGGTGCATAGATGTACGTATTCATTTTATTTTCTCCGTAAAACTGAAGTTGCTTTAGTCGGTCTTCATGTGACCATGGTGGACCGTAAAAGCCTTCAATCGTACCTCGAATTGGCATTTCCGGCCAGTCACGTATTTCTACCGCTGGAATCCAGTTGTCCCCGGAACGTTCCTGGATCATTTGTTTAAATGTTTGTGCCGCATAAAATGTCCCTACCTGATCTTTACCAGCAAGGATAATCTGGTTATGGCCATTTTGATTAGCCTTAGACACAAGGACATACCCTTCGTCTTTTAGTTCTTCTGGCCCTGGAGTGTTCAAGTTTTCCAATGCCTCAACTGTTGCTTGGTTTTCGGATGGGCCCCCAATCCAAATAGTTACGCCTGTCTTTGGCAGAGGTTCGCCGGCATTGATACGCTCAACTTTCTCGACATTTGCTGCCAGTAATGCCGCCTCTACTTCGCGAATCGCTGCAGCGTCTGTCTCCTTACTGATCACAAGACTAACGACGGGCGTGAGCGAAAACCCTGCCCCTTTTTCAGTCACACTTTGTGGCGTTGGGTTAATCCCAAGCTTGTCTCCTTCATTTGCATAGCTGACCTTTTCACTATTCAGGCCCATCGATGCTAACATAATTATGGCCAATCCAGGCACAAAAACCTTTCTTGCCATGCGTGTGAAACCACCCTTTTTCAACATATACCCACCCACTTCTATCTTCTTTTTCTTTTCTGTAATTCCCACACTGAAAGACAACGCTTCCAAAGTGGATTGTTCCGTTTACTTGAGCGTAGATTGGAATAACTGCTTGTAGTATGTCAATGCGGTTCTTTCTACATATCGGATGTTACTAGAGCGTTTGATATGGACATAAACAAGACTAAGAAGAATGTGGAATCTAAAATTGCCATGTAGAATCTAAAATTGCCATGTAGAATCTAAAGTTAATTACTTTAATTAACTTCAGACTGAAGACTGAAGCCTGCTTATCTTTTATGGGTTTTCCATATAAGTGTTCAGCTCAAGCAGTGCTTTTCTTTTTTCTAATCCATTTGTATCACCTCCTTAATTGGTTGCTCTCTCGTAAGTTTCCTAGTAGAGTTTTACAACAGTTTTCAAAAGGTGCGGCTACGCATCGTTATATTAATATAACTACTACGTGTGAGGAGAGTAGTGTAATCGAAAAAAACTCCATCCCCCCATGCCCTAGCTTGGTTGACTAGATATGTTGAAATAAAGAATTCCATTGAGTCTATTTTGACGAGAGACTCCCATATGTAAGACGCTTATGCTCAGTTTAATCAGAGATTCAATAGCAAAACTTATTTTGTTTGAGAAACTAATTTTTGTAAATCTGTGATGTGGAAGATTCCTTGCACAAAGAGGAGATTTCTTTTGAAATGTAGGGCGCAAAATAGTTTTACGTGTGGAGAATCTAGTAGTAAATGTAATATAGCATACATCAACCAAAAATATTCGAGTATTCATTCAGTAATCTTCTAAAATATCCAAATTGATAGTTTAGTTGTATTTTATTTAACCCCCATAGGTACTTTGTTTCATAAGGGCATCGTAGAGTCGCCGGAGTAAATAAGAATTCAGAAATCCCCACCTACTATTCTACTTGCGGTATATCATCTTCCTAGCTGGTCTGAAGGGAGCCAGAACCAAGAACGTATTTTTTCACCGAATATGTTTCATCCCTTGCCCATAAACTTCAAGTATCAGCTAACGGAAAGGATGACATATTGAAACGAGTATTCATATTTGGTGCCGCCATTATTGTCGGGCTTATTCTTGGAATCACTATTACCATTCTTATGAATTGAAACGTTGAAAGGTACCAGCGTATCCTTGGAAGTGAATGAAACAGTTCAGCGTTCCATGAAAATACTGGTACCCTTCACTTCTTACAGGTAAAATCAATGATGCCATTATTGATTTTTGCTGGTTCATAAAGATGGCAAGCATTGGGCACACTCATCTTGTATTTGATTTGTCGAGAGTTAAGTGACATGTATACATAGACTCACTAATGTAGGAGGACGAGAAATGAACATACTAATCGAATGGATATACAAAATACCAAAAGGCGCGGAAACCATCTTTCGTTCCGAGATGATGCCAGCTGCACAAGCACTGCTGTTTGCGGATGACCTATCTCGGACTGGACGAGCCAAAAACATCGCCTTCATCGACCAGTTTGACAGCACGTGGACTGTCAAGGAGATGAAGGGCTATTTAAAAGGAATCGAAACCGAACCACATAATGTCAAGGTGTATTTTGACGGCGGCTTCGACCACGCTTCTAAGAGGTCAGGTTTGGGATGCGTCATCTATTATGAGCAGAGTGGGAAATCTTACAGATTGCGGAGAAATGCATCCTCCGCCGAACTTACATCGAATAACGAAGCAGAATATGCGGCACTTCACTTGTGCCTTCAAGAGCTTGAGCTGTTGAATGTCCATCATTTGCCCGTCCGGTTCATTGGCGATTCTCAGGTGGTCATTAACCAACTGACTGGGGAATGGGCAGTAGTTGAGCAGATTCTGTCAGGTTGGGCCGACCGTATAGAAGTGAAGCTGAAGGCGCTTGGAATCCAGCCAACGTACGAACTGGTCCAGCGAAAATTAAATGCAGAAGCAGATCGACTGGCGACACAGTCGTTGAATGGCGTCTCCATTACGGCAACAATTGAAATAACAGCGGACTAGTTTAGTGGAATACTCAGTGGGAAGTTGAATACGTTACAGGGGTCATATTGTCGTTTAACCCTTATTAGTCGATTTATGTTGGTTCCATAATAAGTTTTTTCCCAATCCTTTATGGCGAGATCAGGAAAGTTTACATAATTGCCTTTCATATAAGGCAGCATGGCTTTTCGAAATTGATTGACCCACTGAATATTTTCGGCTTCTTCTTGATCATTTTCCCAACGGGATGCAAACTCTAAAATGTACTTCGCGCCTCGGTAGTAATAGGCCGTTTCCGATGGCGCTACTTCACTGACCGCTCCACCTAGACTCTGCCCCCAGACATCGGAATTACGATTGGGTGCGTCTGTTAAATAATCGATCATCGTTTCAATACCTTTAAGGGGTAATCGCTGAAATCCAAAAGCACCCGTATTTTTAAATTTGTGAAATTCTGGGTCGTCGGGCTCAGCGAAAAACTTCACAGCATCAATAAACGGTACGGTTTTAATCATTACCTCTGTCGGTGTGCCGGCTTGGAGCAGCGGTTGTAAAAAATCCTTTAACTCCTCCTTCGGGCCAAGTAGTTGACCTGTTGAGATGATTGTACCATTCAATTTTGAACCAAGTGTAATGTCGGAAGTGAGTCGTCTACATATAAATGGCGCCCAATTTTGCCATGTTTGGAAGACTGTTTTGATATCTTCCCAATCCCATCTAATCTCGTAAATAGAAACATCGCAAATCGGATGCACCTTAAAAATAAAAGATGTGGCGATTCCAAAATTCCCTCCCCCTCCACCAAGCAACGCCCAGAAAAGATCTCGGTTCATACAGTTGTTCACTGTAATGACCTTAGCATCAGACTCACCAGAAGCGACAACCATCTCAACTTCCACTAAATTATCAATTGTCAGACCCCACATACGATGTAAAAAACCGATTCCTCCACCAAGTGTTAGCCCGGCAACACCGACATCTTGCGCAGTACCCGCTGGAATTGTGACACCATACCGAAATAACTCCGTATACAAGTCGCCAAGCGCAATGCCTGTTTGTACTCTTGCTATTCCTTTTTGTTTATCGACATGCACGTGTGTCATTTCACTCACATCAATAATAATTCCTTTATCCACTGTAGAGAACCCTGCAAAACTATGT
This sequence comes from Sporosarcina sp. NPDC096371, assembly GCF_044762865.1. Classification (NCBI taxonomy): domain Bacteria; kingdom Bacillati; phylum Bacillota; class Bacilli; order Caryophanales; family Caryophanaceae; genus Sporosarcina; species Sporosarcina sp. NPDC096371. The sequence continues at coordinate 45,264 of NZ_JBIWFE010000007.1, read as the reverse complement.
CTGCCGCTCCGAGAACGGAGTGGAATATCATTCTCTCGTGACCATTTCACAGCGTTCAGGACATCTTCCATACATTGACAAAAAACAATCACTAGCGGGTACTTAGAAAACCGAGAATTATAGACCATACGTGCTTGATTGTATTCAGTGGCGCCTGGCAAGACAATCCGGCCTGTCAGTATTGTTTTACCCATCACTACATCTACTCCTTATTTTCATAGATTCGACTTGCACGATAAGGGGAATGCCTTGTTTACATGGTATGCAAAAGTCCCGGATTAGGCCCAGTTGATGCCGAAAAATAGGGATTAACTGATGGACGATTCGTTCTGTTAAATCAACATAATAAAAAAATCAGTCACTTGCATACACGACTGATTTCATAGTCCCTCTATACAATTATTGTGCATTTACAAAGATATCTAAATTAACGCTGTTACTTTGAACAAATACAATTGATTTAAATTTCGCGTTTAACAAATTGCCTTTCATCGTATTCCGAGTCTTTAACCCTCATAGACCAGACAACCATTACACACTTAGATTCGCTATTCCAATTTATGCATTGACGCTCCTTACATCCGGGATGAAAACGATTGTTGAAATGAAAAATATTTGTAAAAACGATTATTTTGGGGATACTATGTGCACTTTGTTTTGAACTAGAAAGGAGATCATATAGTCAATGATGAAAATGATTCTGATGTGTTTTACTATTGTTATTATCAGCATACAATATTCCCCACTTATTTCAGCAGAATCAAACGAGGTATTAAAAGCAGCATTTGTAAAAAATGATGACTTATGGATTCAAATTGGGGAAAAAGAAACGAGAATTACCAATGGTGAATATATAAGATATCCGCAATGGTCTTTTGATGGTAACTGGATTGCATATATTAGAGGGGCCAAAAAAACTGAACTCCAGCTATATGTACCGTTATATGAAGGAGATCTTTGGCTTTATAACGTTAAGAAAAATCGTCATTTTAAGGTTTCACCGCATGTTAACAAGAATTTTCAATGGGCACCAAATAACAATGTCATTGCTTTGCAATCGGATGCCGATTTAAAAACAATTAATGTCCAATCGTTAAATTTGCTTCAAAATATAACATCTGGTATTGAAAATTTTTCATGGTTACCGGATGGGAGTGGCTTCTTAACGTCTTCTAAAGCAGGTAAAAGTGTTTTTTCAGATATTTTGTTATCCAAAGTTTTACTTAACCAGGAAAAGAACCAGTATCAGCCTCATCATTTTTACACAATAACCGTTGGAAAGAATGATTACTTTTATGGAACAAGCCAATTTAAATGGTCATACGATCATAGATGGATCGCTTTTCAGTTAGTTCCAACAGCATCTTTGTCTGCCGATAGTAATACTATAAGTATTCTTTCTAATGACGGGATATTTTTCGATAAAATTGATGAGATGTTAAATTATGATGAATGGTTTCAGTGGGCACCAACTACTAATTCTTTAGGATATATAGAAGGATCCAATCGTTTTTCGATACAAAATAAGAAATTAAAGGTCAAGAACATCTTTAATAATTCTAATTTTCTATACACACCGAATGGATATGTTGATCGTGATTTGGTATGGAAAACTGATAATCAAATTTTCGTATCACGCTCCTTGGAAAGCGATTGGGTAGATGTTGAACTCAGACCGATGCCCAGCATTTACCACATTAATCTACAAACTAAGAAACAAAGTAAAATAACTTCACCACCTTCAAAAGATGGCGACTTTTATCCTAAATGGATAAGAAATGGACATAAGTTATTATGGATAAGAACTGATCGTGATAAAGCAAGTGTTTTAATCGCGAATTCGAATGGCGAAAATCAGGAAAAATGGATTGAGGAAATTGATTTAGGTACCTGGTACTACGAGCACTGGGAATGGGATGAGGTTTTTAGTTTATATCAACCGTAGCTTGGTCCCTGCCCCCCGCTCCATTAATGTAGCGAGGGGCAGGCACTATTATAATTGATTAGCGACGGGCACGCGGATCTTACTTCGTATACCTAGTTCCATTTTCACGCCATTTAAACATCTTCCAAATCAGCATCAGAAAAAGGAAATACCCGATGAAAGAATAGATATGGTTCCATTGATCTCCATGCTGGAAGAATCCTAATTGCTCCGACATGATCTCAATGAACGGCACGAGTGCACTAAGGAATAACGTAAAAACGAGCCTACTCCATCTCGACATTTTATCTACCAAACAAAGGAATATCCACATGAATAAGGGAAGTGCAATGACTGTAAATGCAATATTAATGGAAAAAACGTCAGAGAAAGGACGAACGGGGAACTCATAAAGTTGTTTGCCAACAAAATATAAATCTAAATAGGTAGCCAACAGCATGGCGAGCAAAATTGCGGGCAAATACACGAAAAGTTTATGTGAAAATCGCCTTTTTCGCGATGGCAGCGAGTTCGAGGTTTTCCAGTGTTTCACAATATTCACCTACTATCTTTCCATTAATCGGACCTTCTTCTTCCACTAAATAAGTGATAATATCCCAATGTTTAAACCAATCCTGTGGTTCCGCCGCTGAGTGGGCAACATTCCCCCAAGCATACTCGAGTCTAGGGCTATACAACCTTGGTGCGCCCGTTTTTAGCCGACAAGACTTTAGCCTCCTAGTAAAAGCTAATCCCGGTATCCCTTCATGGACATCATTAAAAATAGCTGGCCAGTAATCTTTTCGTGAACCTGTATGCGGATGTCGAATTGCCCAGCGGTACACTTTCTCTAACAGGTCCGCCTCACGAAAGAGTAATCGATATAAATCCTTTCCAAGCATAATTCGCTCGTGTAACGATCCAAAGCGATGGAGCGTTAACCCCGTAAGTGACGCCTTTTTTGACCCTTCCCCATCTGCATTATACGGAAATAATATTTGATTAAACGAAAGGAGATCCTGGAGTACGAACTCAAACGTTTGAAACACTTTTTTCTTATAGAGAGGATTTTGCACGATCCTGTTTTCTAAATAACTTTGTTCATTGATAATGAGCGCTATCGCAAGCAGAGTTGAATCCCCCACCTCCCAAAAGTAACTCCAAATCACCTCCATGAATGTAGAAACATGAACGTAAGGCAATAGATAAAACAAATTTCGACCTTGAAATAGGCTTTCTTCGTAGAGTAAAAACTGCGGATAGGCATCCTGGAATATAAGCCAGTTCCCACGTTCTAAGAAAGAAAAGAAATCTTGTTGCGATTGTTCATTCATGAGTCTAGATAGGAATTCTCCTTTTAAATCTGTCATATTCCATCCGCCGTTTCTCGACACCATATGTCCAAGAAATGCCCAGTGAATTTCTGAATGGCGCCTATAAAAGTCAAGATAAGCTTTTGTTCTCGTTACGTTATTTACATTCAATTCCCTTGTTTTTAATCGAATACGTTGAAGCCGTTGCTGATCTTCAATGGATAAGTGTTCCTCCAGGGCAGTTTCGGGTACATAGTACTTCAATTCAGCTTTAATAACTAGCAAATGTTCAGGGAGTTGCTGTTTCCCTCCTATTTTCCTCAGTAAATTAAGCACGGGTCACCTCCCTACTCGAAATTCCTCTTCATATAGGAGTATGAAGAGGGATATACATATATGAGTGACCTCTACGAAGGAGATGTGATACGTTGACAAATCGTGTAGAACAGTTGATCGGCCAAATAGTTCAACAGCTAAAAAATGATCAGAACCCCAATGGTACATGGACATATCCCTTTGACACTGGTATTTCAACTGATGCCTATATGATTATTTTAGTCAGGTCATTGGAAATGAATGATGAGCAATTAGTTCATGATTTAACGGAACGAATATTGAGCAAGCAGCAAGCAAATGGCGCGTGGAAACTTTTTCATGATGAAGACGATGGGAATCTATCAGCTACGGTGGAGGCCTATTACTCCCTTCTCTACTCTGGCTATGTGAGCAAGGAAGACAGTAGATTACTGGCAGCAAAACAATTTATTTTGGCAAATGGCGGTCTTGAGAAAACGCATATGTTAACAAAAATCATGCTAGCTTTAACGGGTCAATATCCATGGCCGGCTCATTTTCCAATCCCCGTTGAAATGATCCTTTTGCCACTCCATTTCCCTATCAATTTCTATGATTTTTCCGTATATGGAAGAGCTAATCTCGCGCCGATTATGATTGTCGCCGATAAGAAATACGTAAGAACAACAAAAAGAAGCCCGAATCTATCTGCTCTTTCCCTTTCAGGAGCCGCAGATAACTTTTTCAACCTACAGGATATCCAAGAATTTCTTTCATTGATTGAACATGACCTTACAAGTTTGCTGGGCTTCCCTCAAACAATCCATTCTTTAGCCATCAATCGAACAAAACAATATATGCTTGATCACATCGAGCCCGATGGAACGTTATACAGTTATTTTAGTTCTACGTTCTTAATGATATTTTCATTTCTTTCACTTGGTCATTCTACCAACGACCCCATCATTTTAAAGGCGGTTGAAGGGCTGAAAGGGATGAAATGTACGATTAATGGCCATCCCCATATACAATATACAACTGCGACGGTTTGGAATACGTCCTTAATAAGCTACGCGCTTCAAAAAGCAGGCGTTCCTTCCACTGATTCCGTAATCGAAAAGGCAAATGGATACTTGTTTGAGCGACAACAGACGACATATGGCGATTGGGCGATTCATAGTCCCGGTGTCCTACCAGGGGCATGGGGATTTTCAGATAGTAATACGATGAACCCTGATATAGATGACTCTACAGCCTCACTTAGAGCTATTTCACAGGCCGTTCAAAAGAATAACCACTATTACGAAGCTTGGAGTAGAGGCGTTCGTTGGGTACTGTCGATGCAAAATAGCGATGGTGGATGGCCAGCCTTTGAGAAAGATGTAGATAATAAGTTATTGAATTTGCTGCCCATTGAAGGTGGACAATTTTTATTGACAGATCCAAGCAGTGCGGATTTAACCGGCAGGACGCTCGAATTTTTTGGAGGACACACCGACTTGTCTAACTATCATGATGTCATGGCACGTGGAATCGAGTGGTTAGTTCATCATCAAGAAAAAGATGGGTCATGGTACGGCCGCTGGGGAATTTGCTATATTTACGGAACATGGGCGGCTATTACCGGTCTCATGGCAGCAGGTATAAGCGCGGAAAAACCAATGATCCAAAAAGCAGTACACTGGCTACTCGCCATTCAAAATCCTGACGGTGGTTGGGGAGAGTCTTGCAAAAGTGATACCGCTTCTAAGTACGTCCCTCTTGGCTCCAGCAACTTAACACAAACTGCTTGGGCACTTGATGCGCTTATTGCGGTTTCAAATACGATAACTCCGGAAATCAATAAGGGCATTGCTTATTTGCTCGAAGCCTATGATAAAGATGATTGGACCCTTTCTTATCCAGTTGGCCAGCTAATGGGTGGTGGTTTCTACGTCCACTACCATAGCTATCAATATATCTTTCCTTTGCTTGCCCTCACTCACTATCAATTAAAATTTACTGAATCATAATGATCATGGAATTACAACGCAGGATAGAAAAACACCTTCTATTTCTAAAGTAGGACTCTACTTAACCGAAATAAAAGGTGTTTCTTATGGGGATTGCTCATTTAATCATCCAAACAAAATTTAGGTATCCAGCCAACTTCCCCGTTTGATGTTTTAATTAGCGTATATCCTTCGCATGTATGATCGACGACAAACACTGTTTCCCCTTGTTTAACAGATAAAAAGGTCGTACTCAAGTCATTTTTGCATCGTGCCTGCTTATCTTCCATAAGTAAGTATTCGTTTTTAATCCATTGTTGAATGCCGAGTTTACTATTTTCACAAAGCGTAAAATAGGCCTCTGTTTCGATAATGTTCATTTCGTAATTTGGATAGGTAACAGTTCCAATTCTTTTCATTGGATCCGTATACTCTTTTTGCACAGTCATTTCATGCGTTAACGCATCAACATATGTATAGGAATAGCTTCCATTTTCTATCACTAAGGCATTTAGCTGGCCATCTTCTTTGATTTGGTTTCCGCCATCCAATGCGATCACATTTTTATCCAAATCAATCAATGGATTATTGGAGCTGATCTGTTCTGCTCGATAATTAACGACTGGCCAATGTCCTACAATGACTGGTTTCTCAGCTTGATGTTCTTTTTCATAGAATGCTGGTGTAGATAATGCAAATTGTTCATCAGTTAGCTTCCAATCTTCAACATTTTCAATGCCTGCATGAATGATGATAAAATCATCGGTTTCAAATGCCTCCGGTAGTGATTCGAGCCATTCCAATTCATCCCCAAAATAGTGACGGTAAAATTGTGCTAGCTCTTGCATATCGGAGAAATCATCGAGCGTTTGATCGTATTTCGCTAGCATTTCATTTAAAATGGAATGCTTTTGTCTATTCATATATGACATAATTCCTTGCACTTCGTTAAAAACGGCACGAAATAGAACATCACAATTTCCTTTTGTGATAAAAACTTGATTGGGCTCCTTTGATAAATTACGTACATACTCAACTACTTCTAGGCTTGCCGGCCCTTTTTCACAAAGGTCACCATTGATAAATAAATAATCGTCATGTGTATAGGTTAGTTTGTCCAATAGGCGCTTAAAAAGCGCTAGATTTGCATGGATATCTGAAATGACAATCGAACGTTTTGTCGGATCTAACTGCAAGCGTTTAACTTCAATCACGAAATCATCTCCTAAATCCTACCTCAATTATATGTATGTCTCTTTTGTACCACATTAAAGTTTCATATTAAATAGCCGCCCTGAGATTGGATTTCCCCTCTCTCAGGGCGGATATCCGTATGGAATCAATATCCTATGCCTGATGCTTTTCCAAAAAATCCAACATCATGCTATATACTTTAATTTCATTCTCTTTTTTCGAGAATCCGTGTCCTTCATCTTCCAAAACGAGATACTCGACATCGCGACCCTTTTCTTGCAATTTGGCAACAATTTGATCGGACTCTTCTTTAACGACTCGCGGATCTTTTGCCCCTTGGATGACGAGCATTGGCTTGACCATACCGTCTAAATACGTAACAGGTGAATCGGTGATAAAACGTTTTCTATCGCGCTCAGGATCCCCAAGCCAACGTTCCATGATTGGCTTCCAATGTGGCGGCACGGAGTTGACAAATGTGAATAAATCAGATGGCCCGAACACATCAATAACCGCTTTGAAGTAGTCTGGATGACGACCATGTAAGAGGAGTGCCATATACCCGCCATAACTGCCGCCGACAAGGAATAGCTTATCTCGCTCCGTTATCCCTTTCTCGAACAACCACTCAATCCCGGCGACACAATCGAGCCGCGGTCCTTCGCCCCAATCCTGTTCCACTAGCTTGGTGAAGGCTGATCCATAACCAGTACTTCCACGGAAATTAGGAGCAAAAATCGTATAGCCTCTGTTAGTAAAGCATTGGAACATCGAACGGAACATTTTCCGCTCAGCTGATTGTGGTCCACCATGTGGCCAGAAAATCGTATAACCGTTATCGTTTTCTGGCTTTGCCTTGAACAATAATGCCTCGATTTCCATTCCATCAAATGTTGTATAAGAAACGATGTCTGGATCCACCAAATCTTCCTGACTTAGACCTAAGACACGGTTATTCGTTAATTGCTTCCACTCTAGTCCATTAGCCGATTGATAAATATTATGTGGGACGGTTGCACTTCGTCCTAACATATATAGCGTTCCGGATTTCGCCACATGAAGTTGTTCAATGATATCAACTGGCAATAAGCAATTTTCAACGCTGTCGTTGGCTATATCATATCGATACAGCACATCTGTAACCCCTTTGACAGCAGTTAAATAAAACAGTTCATTTTCTTTATCCCAGCCAATTGATTGAATACTTTCACCATCGACACCAAAGACTTTTGAAAACGTTTTGGCTGTCAAATCGAACTTCGCCAAATACATATCATCACTATCATAATCCGTCACAAAGTAAATTGTTTCATTATCCGTGAAGACTGGCTCGCCTACCACGTGGGTCTTCTGCGAATCTGGTGTAAGGTAAATTATTTCTTCTCCCACCTTAACAAAACCTACGACATACGTGTTAGCAAATGATTGTAAATAAACACATGCTTGTTCATTCTCGGAGACAGTTGCTAGTTCAGTAGTAGATTTCTCGCCTTCATTTAACAGCGTATCTTCCCCATTTTCCAAGTTACGGACACGTGTATTCAAGAAGGATGGATTATCTTCAGAAGTTACATAGTAAATCCGCTTGCCATCTGCACTCAAATGACTAAAAAAGTACTTCTCAGATGACTCCCCTGTAATAACTGGCTGCGGCAGTCCACCATCACTCGGAATCGCATAGATTTGATAATTTTCATCTCCGTCTTTATCAAATCCTGCTAGCACATAGCGGTTCTCTGGATCAAATTTAATGAAATCACATGATTCATCGCGCTGCGCAAACAAATAGGGATACGTGTCTGGCAAATCCAATGCCCATAAATTCATTTTCCCATTTAAATTGGCGTTAAATACTAAACATTTTTCATCGCTACTCACTGCAAAGTTTGTAATAGCATACGTACGAAAAAATTGCTCAACAGTCGGTTTTGGAAAATTAATCATCGTGGGCCTCCTCGTTTATACATCAATCGAAATCGCTCATCTCTATCAGTATATCATTTAACTGACTAGATAGAATATAGTGACAGCCGTCAACGATACAATTTTGATCCCTAATACCCATCATTAACGGGTGAACGAAAATCGCACGAACAATGTAGTGACACCAAGCAACAACAATCCAATGATTCCAACAGCAAATCCTGTATTTTGTATACCCAAGGTCGATGCCGGCAATCCACAAAGGGTGGGATCGAAAGCTGCAGCGCCCACCATCGTCCCCATGATTGCAGCAACTCCTCCATAAAAAAAACCAGCAACGACTGACTGCATCCCCGTCATCGAACCATATGTAACACCTATTCCAATACCTAGCCATAGGTTCACAGAACAAATAACTGTGAAGCTCATTGGTATAACCCAGTATAAAGTCATTGCAATGACGAAACTGGTCAACTGCCCTGCGGCTAAAGCTACAGTAAAGCTGACACGTTCACTAATTCTATGCCGCGAAAGATAGACTAACCTATACATATAGCCACCCATCAAACTACTAAGTACGAGCAACAACACCCCAAATATGTTCATTGCCCGCCACTCCCTACTTTTTGAGAAGACTTTGAGGCGAAGATGAGCATGGCAAATGAACATAGAACAAAAAATTCCATCATGAAGGCAAATGGAATACTGTAAGACGCGGCCGCTCCAATCATCGGCGCCATCATGCCCGTCATAAATCCGCTAATATAGCCTGTCAGCAACGTTTGGTTATCAAACATCCTGCCAAATAACCCCCCAGCTACGATCCCTGTTAACGTTGCGACTACAGTAACTTCCATATAATAGAGTCGAAACTCATAAATCAAAAGTACACCCGTTCCAAGCGCCAATGCTCCCCCCGCTACCATGGCGATGTTCATGCCAAGATGAAAATCAATCTTTTTTCTTCGCTTGTATAGGTACCTATAGGTGATAACGCCCAGTAGTGATTGAATCATTAACAATCCCCAGATCCATGCCGACAAAAGGATCCCCCCTCTCGACATTCTATGAATACGATGCGCAAAAAATCCTGATTCATCGTCATTTGGAGCGCCCATGCATGAAACACCAGTAAGAAGACATGAAAACCTCCAGCTTCACTTGACCATTTCTGGTCCACTTTCGGCGAAATATGCTCGTCAGTTTTACCGAGAGCCCAGTATGGCTAGGAATATGATGCCTTTTAGAAAGCGACATTTTATTAATAAAAAAAACCATAGAGAAAGCTTCAGCAATTCCTGTATCTGTGCATTTGCAGAGCGACGGATGAAGGACCACCATACGATTACCGAAAAAAATGTGTAAGGATGCGACTTTGTCGCATCCTTACACATCCAAACATCTCGGTAATCGTATAGAAGTCATTCAATCAAAGTGTTGCAAAAGCACTACACACGGAGCGCTCGGTGTTTGACTAAATTATCCCCTGGTTAATTTTGGTTAATCAACACATGTGAGTCTATGTTAAATTTCAATAATGATGGGAAGGATCATCGGTTTTCTTTTTGTTCGAGTAAATAGTAGTGCTTCTGTCGATTTTTTTATTTCCTGTTTTAAGATATTCTTTTTATTTCCATTAGCTGCTTGCAATTTGTTAATGGAAGCTATGACTAACTGGTTCACTTCTTTCATCAGTTCCTCTGAATTGCGACTATATACGAATCCACGGGAAATTGTATCTGGATCTGAAATGAGCTGACCATCCCTTTTACTCAAGGTCACAACAATGACCAGCATCCCCTCTTCAGAAAGTAGTTTACGGTCACGTAATACGATGTTTCCAACATCGCCAATACCCATACCATCTACGAAAATCTTTCCCGATTGAACTTTTCGTGTTTGTCGAGCAACTTGATTCGTAATATCAACGACATCTCCGTTGTTAATAATGAAAATATTATCTCGTTTCACTCCAACAGATTCAGCCAATAAGCGGTGTTGATAAAGCATTCTAAATTCACCATGAATCGGAATAAAATACTTCGGTTTCATCAAGGTTAACATTAACTTCAGTTCTTCCTGACAAGCATGTCCTGACACATGCATCCCTGTGACAGTCCCTGATCCATAGATGACATTGGCACCTAAAAGAAATAGATTATCGATGATACGTGAAACACTTTTTTCATTCCCCGGGATGGGGGTTGAAGCAAAAATAATTGTGTCTTCAGGATGGACTTCTACCTCACGAAAACTTGAAGTGGACAGACGAGACAATGCTGCCATTGGCTCTCCTTGACTTCCCGTACAAAGTACAACAACTTTCTCCGGATCCATACCCTTGATTTCATTTTTCTCAATTAACATCCCCTCAGGAATTTTCAAATAGCCGAGTTCCGATGCAACCGCTACGACATTCACCATACTTCTCCCCAACAACGCAAGCTTTCGGTTTGTTTTTTGCGCGGCATCGACCACTTGCTGGACACGGTGAACATTAGAAGCGAAAGTGGAAATAAACACTTTTCGACGAGCTTTACGAAATGCTTCTTCAATATGCCCTCCGACAAGTCGTTCAGACGGATTAAAACCCGGACGTTCCGCGTTGGTGCTTTCCGATAATAAAAGTAACACACCGTTATTACCGATTTCAGCCATTTTATGAATATCTGGATAGTCATTATTCAGCGGAGTTAAATCGAACTTAAAATCACCAGTATGTACGACCGAGCCTTCTGGTGTATGAAATACAACGCCTAGACAATCAGGAATACTGTGGTTTACTTTGAAAAATGATACGCTTACCGACCCAAACTCCAAATTTGATTCCGAGTTTACCAGAACGAGCTCGGTTTGCCTAAGAAGTCCATGTTCTTTTAACTTCAGTTCAATTAACCCCAGCGTTAATCCTGTTGAATAGACCGGTATAGTTAATTGTTTCAGAAAGTACGGGATACCCCCAATATGATCTTCGTGTCCATGCGTAACGATTAATCCCCGAATCTTATCCCTATGTTGCTTTAAATAAGAAATATCCTGGATAATCAAATCAATTCCTAACTGACTTTCATCAGGAAACTTGGAACCACAGTCGATGACAAAGATATCCTCTTCATATTGTAAAACATACATATTCTTCCCGATTTCATTAATACCACCAAGAGCGAAAACAGATAATTTATTTTCTATTTTATTCAATAATAAAATCCTCCTATTTTGAAATAATACTCAAAGTATGCCCGTAGAATTTTTATTTATGATTCAGTATTCTTGACAGATGACTGGGGAAAATGATAATAGCTTGTATAGGCTGCTCCTGATTTACCTATCCAGTCAAAAAATGTTTGATAATGAAAATAGCCCAAAGCGCTCCATAAGAGGAGTACTTTGGGCTATACAATAAATTAGTTAAAAAAACTGATGATAAATCCAATTAAAATACCTACGACGCCGAAATCAGCATCTCCAAACGTTGTCCCCTCAAATCCAAGTGAACCTAAAACTGGCATCAACATGGCTGGAAGGAAGCTGATTAATAAACCTTGGACAAAAGCACCAATTATGGCACCTCTACGTCCACCCACTGCGTTACCGAATACCCCAGAAGCAGCTCCACAGAAAAAGTGTGGTACGAGACCAGGCACGATAACCGCTAACCCTACAAGTGGAAGTAAAAACATACTCAGTAATCCTGCTGCAAAACTTGCTAAGAATCCAATGATGACTGCGTTTGGTGCAAACGGGAATACGATTGGAACGTCTAATGCAGGTTTCGCATTAGGAACCACTTTATCGGCAATTCCCTTAAATGCAGGAACGATTTCAGCAATTAACATACGTACACCTGCCAAGATAATGAATACACCCGCAGCGAACGTAATTGCCTGTAACAATGAGAACACTAAGAAGTTTGCGCCATCGCTTAAGTTTTCTTCAATGTATGTAGGACCAACAACCATAGCAACCACAAAAAACATAATCGCCATCGTTAGTGCCAATGCTACAGAAGAATCACGTAAGAATCCAAGTGATTTTGGTACTTTCACATCTTCAGTCGATTTTGATTTATCACCCGTCCATTTCGCAACTTTAGCCGCCGCGAAATAACCGAATGAACCAAAATGACCTACGGCGATATCATCCGAACCCGTAATTTCTCTTACTGTAGGTTGTAGCATTGCAGGTAGTAGAACCATTAATGTACCCAAGATCAGGGAACCTACGATGACGATTAATACACTATTCATGCCTGATGTTGAAAGGACAGCAGCAAGCAAACAAGCCATGAACATCGTATGATGCCCTGTTAAGAAAATGTATTTAAACTTCGTATATCTCGCTACAACAATGTTCACAAGCATACCGATTAACATAATCATGGCTGTCTCAGCACCGAAAGCATTTTGCGCCATCGCTACAATTGCTTCGTTGTTTGGAATAACTCCTTGAATATTGAATGCTTTTTCAAACATATTCCCGAAGATATCAAGTGAGCCTACTAATACAGTCGCTCCTGCTCCAAGAATAATGAAGCCCATTATGGTTTTTAATGTTCCAGAAACAACATCCGTAATTGCTTTCTTCTGCAACAGTAATCCACATAAAGCGAACAAACCGACCAAAATGGCAGGCGTTCCTAATATATCCTTCATGATCAAATCAAACATATTAGTTCTCCCCTAAGATATTTGCAGCTAGCGCTTTCTGGATTTCGTCCGCACTCACCATATTGACGATACCAATTGTTTTTCTGTTACCATCTTGCAATTGTTCCATAATTTCAGGCGTACCAATGTAGAAATCAGCCACTTCTGTTTTTGCACTCGCTAAGTCCATGTTTTTGCATTCAGCGTCAATATTCATTTCTTTTAGTGCTTTATTTACGTTCATTGATAAAATAAAACTCGTTCCTAAACCGTTTCCACACACTGCTAAAATTTTCATCTACTATTCCTCCTAGGTTTGTTTATATAATTGTATTTCCTAATTACTATTAAAATACGCTACAAACTTAATGAACTGAGAACTCTGAAACTAAATCAAGAATATCCTGTTTTGTTTCAGCCTCTTTTAATAGCTGTAATTTACTAGGTTCACTCAACAACGTTGTCAATTGTGCCAACGCCTTTAAATGTGTCTGATTATCAATTGCTGCTAAACAAACAAATATTTCAACTTCATTAGCTTCACTATCTAATAAATGCGTTGATTCTTTAAGTTTTAACAAGCTCATGCCCAATTTGTTAACGCCGAACTCAGGACGCGCGTGTGGGATGGCAATTTGCTCGCCAATGATAATATACGGGCCAGTTGTTACGACGTTCTCAATCATTACGTCAACATATTGATTGGTAATAGACTCGTTTAACAATAATGGCTCTGCTACTTTCTTAATAGCCTCTTTCCAATTGTCGATTTTATCGACAAATTGAATGTTTTCTTCGATTAATAATTCTTTTAACACCGGTTGTTTCCTCCTTGTATTCACGCTATCATTTTGAAATAATGCCTGTTGCAATGCGCTTTTCAACAACTCTGGCTGTTTGATATCCGCATATTGACGAACGATTTTCATTAACTCATCTGATGTTGGATAATGGTGTGACTGTTGAGATGTCATCCCTTTTACAGATTGGACGAGTTCATTTTTTTCCATTTCGTTCATAATCGGCCTAATCATATACAACGGTTTGTTTGTTTTAAGTAAAACGGTGGAAAATACTAAATCGTACTTCGCTTCATCGAGATGTTGAAAATCATAAGACGAAAGCGATGAAGTCCACTGAAAATATGGGAAAAGTGATTTTAATTGATTTTCCAGCATGATGCTTGAACTAATCCCATTTGGACATACAATTAGCGCTCTGAACACTTTGCTTTGGCTTTCATTATCTAACTTTAGTAGTCCTCCAAAATGAAGGGTCAGAAAGCCAATCTCATCTTCTGGTATTTTGATATTCAGCATTTCTTCAATCGGTTTAAGTACTTCCTTGACAACCGTAAACAAGTCTTGATGCTTTTCCTTGATATCCGCCAGCAATGCATTTGTTATGGGTATTTTAAAGAGCATTCGGTAATACGCCGGTTTAAAATGTAAGAATAACGTTTCAATGGCTTTGTTTCGATCTCCTAATTGAATACAAGCATACCGTTCAAAATTCACAACAATTTGTTCTGTAATCTCAAGTAGCGTATCAGTCCCAGCAGGACTCACTTCCCCTTGACAGATACCTAGTAGTTGAATCGTAAGAAAGGAAACTTCTTCAGTATGAGTTGTATACCCTAAACGCTTTTGAATCAATCCTGAAACAATGTAAGCTTTTTTCTTTGCTAAAAAACTAACCGTATCCGGATAGATCCGCACCCATTTTTGTTGCTGTTGGCGAATGTGGACCATTTGAAGTAAGTAAATAAATTCATCCAATCTTTCTTCAATAAATGTGAATGAATATTCCCGTTCAAAGTCCTTCAAAACTTGCTGATAAAGATCGTATTGATTATCAAACTGTTGCTGCTGAAAGATAAAAGTGAATTTCTCATGTGCATGTGGCTTACCCTTCAACATCGAAATTGCCTTCAGCATCAAATTACGCTTATCCTCTTCCGATCCTTTTAAATGATAGCCTTGCTCACGTGTATACCGCATTTCAACTCGGAAATCGATAGAAAATCGATTAACCCGTTTCACATCTGCACTAACGGTATTTTTACTTATGCCAAACGTGTTTTGAAAATGAAAATTAGAGAGAGGTTCACGTCTAATAAAGGTGTATAACAAAATAACAATTACACGTTCATCTTGGTCAAATGAAAATTGATTTGCCGCAAAACCTGTGCTATTTTCTCTCCAAAAATCAATAACCTCAGTTGGTATCAAAATTCGATCCGATGAAATTCGAATAGGGGACAACCCCTTACTGATTAAGAAGCTATTAATTTTTTCTACATCATATTGAAACTGACGCTCTGATAAGTTCAGCATGTCAATAAACCAGGATAGCTGCACGGGCTGTAGTTTCATTAATTGATCATATGTATTCAAGCTCCTGCTCTCCAACATAACAAGCTCCCCCTTATAAAAACTATAATCGAAACCACTTTTACTTCATATTACATTTGGTCACAAAAGTTGTCGAAGACTTCGTACCCCATTGGTATTCACATTTCTATCTCACAAAACCACGTCTGTTGATTAACCAAAAAATAACTAAATTTAGCACTAGCATACTGTGTACAATCATTTTGGATGGCTTTGGATTAAACAAACTTCCATATCATTATGATCGAAATGTTTCTATGTGTCAGGATGCGACTTCGTCGCGTCCTGACACATTTTTCCAGTTAATCTTATGGTCTTTGTTCATCCGTCGCGCTCCAAAATCTCAAGTACACAAAGTGCGAATGCTTTTTGGGATGAAAGAGCAGTCTACCTCTTACTTAGAGAGGCGGCCAAAGATACAATTTTGGCCGCAGAAGCTTTCGCCATGGTCTTTTCTTTTGTTATTGTAGGAAAGGTTCACTTTCTACCAGGATTTCCATATTAAGAGGTCTAAGCCTTGCTACAAGTAAAGAAGGAACGCATTGTACAATGGACAAAAGTGCCCGAAATTGTATCTTCGGGCACTTACTCTCCCTATAGAAAGTCAACTATTCTTTTCTTTCCAAGCAACCGCATTCTTCACTTAACTATTGGAGGTACGCGACAGGTAATGAGGCACAACAGCATTATGAAAACGAGCATGTCTAGAAATGCTTGCCCCTCGGACAGGAGGAATCGCATTTGATTCCTCCCCTAAGGCTTTCGTGAAGCATGTACCGATAGCGGACCGGATATCGTTCAGGGAATATGAAGAGTAGAGGCATTTCCGCCAATGTTTTATGCAAGTAACTGGTTGATCAACGAACGTGTCACAAAACAATAAAAAAAGCACCCCACCACGTGAGCGCTTATTTCTACATTATTTACAACTACTAAGCCATGATTCTAGGTTTTCTTTGTTTCAATAGCGGTTCCTTACAGTCTATCTCTTCGCCCGTTTCAATATCAATAAATGTGCTTGTTTCCGTAAACCAACAATCTGGTGCTTGGTGTCCCCAAAACGTTTGGCGGAGCGGATCATTTAAATCCCAACGTTTCGGCTTTAAATCAGGGTCACTAGTCAGATAATCACCCGTATACAGTTCAATGCGGTGGCCATCTGGATCCCGTAAATAGAGAAAGAAGGCATTGGATAAGCCATGGCGACCAGGTCCGCGTTCAATCGAATCTGCATACCCCATACTCGCTAAAATATCGCAACAATCAAGTATACTCAATCGATCTGTCAATGAGTATGCGAAATGATGGAGTTTGGGTCCAGGACCACTCATAAATGCTTGGTCATGAACCGTTGGCTTACGATAAAGCCATGCCGCCCACAAATCTCCATCCTCCGTATCCGTATATTCCGAACACGAAAACCCCAAGTGATTTACATAAAAGTCATAAGCTTTCTGCACATCAGGCACTGCGCAGTTTACGTGGTCAATCCGCTGAACTTTCGCCCCGCGATACAGTTCATAGCGCTGGAGCATCCGGTCAACCGTGGTCATTTCCGCAAAAAACTCCAATGGAATGCCGGAGATATCATGTACGCGAAGCGCCCTTCCCATTGCATGCTGAACCCCTTTCGACACCCATTTTGTTTTCAGCCCTTGTGAGATGAATAGCTTTTCCAATTCATCGAGGTCTTGTTCTTTTTCTACCTTATATCCCAGCACTTCAACAACGGCCTTATCTGCTTTTTTCAATAATAAACTATGATGCGAATGTTCCTCTAACCCTCTTAAATAAACATGATTTTCATCACTTTCGGTTTCAATCATGCCTAATCCATCTACATAGAACGCACGAGACGCCTGCAAATCCACTACATGTAGAACCGTTCTCGCGATTCGTATGATTGAAAAGTCCATCGCGTTCACCATCCCCTTCCTTATTTTTTCCCGAACTGTTGAATATGATGATCGGCAATGGACACATGAATAATTTTCTGTTCCGTATAAAAATCAAAGCCATAATGCCCACCTTCACGACCGATTCCAGAGGATTTCGATCCACCAAACGGCGTTCTCAAATCACGTACGTTTTGCGCATTCACCCACAGCATTCCCGCTGCAACTTGATGCGCAACGCGATGACCTCGTTTTATATCATTCGTCCATACATAGCCCGCAAGACCGTAATCGATATCGTTTGCCATCGTAATGACTTCTTCCTCATCTTTAAATGTCATCACGGTGAGCACCGGGCCAAAGATTTCTTCTTGTGCAACCCGCATCTTATTGTCAGCGCCCAGGATCAGTGTCGGTGCTACAAAGTTCCCTTTTGCCAATGCACTCGGGATGTCTCCCGTAATGACTTCCGTGCCTTCTTCTTTAGCAATTTCCAAGTAGCTTTTCACTTTACGATAATGGCCTTTATCAATCAGCGGCCCCACTTCCGTATCCGTATCGAGTGGGTCACCTACTTTAATATTCGCCACACGCATCTTTAGCGCATCAATAAATTTATCTTTGATCCCTTCTTGTACAAATAATCGCGAGTTCGCCGTGCAGCGCTCACCATTAAATGAATAGATCCCCCAAACACACGCATCTAACGCCCGGTCAAAATCAGCATCTTCAAAGACGATGATGGGTGATTTCCCACCTAGTTCCATCGAACAACTTTTCAGTGTATCGGCACTATTTTTTAGTATCGTGGAACCTGTCGTTGTTTCACCGGTGAATGAAATCAGTTGGACATCCGGATGTTTGACAAGCGCATCCCCTGCCGTCTCACCATAGCCATGAACAACGTTGAACACACCTTTAGGAAGACCTGCCTTGTGAATCACCTCCGCTAATAGATTCGCTGATAGTGGAGAAAGTTCTGCTGGCTTTAACACAACGGTATTGCCCGTCGCAAGCGCAGGTGCAATTTTCCATGTTTCTAACATGAAAGGCGCATTCCACGGCGTGATTAATCCCGCAACGCCTACAGGTGCATGGACTGTGTAGTTGATAAATTCATCATCTACTTGATAGACATCTCCAACCAGGCGGCTTTCTACCATACGGGCATAAAATCTAAAGTTTTCTGAGGCACGGCTCACCATTTTCCTAGTTTGACTAATTGGCAGTCCCGTATCTAGTGATTCCAAATAAGCAATTTTTTCTATTTCCTCATCAATCAAATCTGCAATACGGTACATATATGCCATTCTTTTTGTCAGTTTCATTGTTTTCCAAGGACCATGATCGAAGGCTTGCCGTGCAGCAGCAACCGCTTTATCAATATCCGCAGATTGCCCTTCCGCTACTTCATTAATTTGTTCATTTGTAAAAGGATTCATGTTTTTAATAGTCGTCCCACCCACTGCAGGAACGAATTCTCCATTGATATAGAGGGAAATATTCTTTTGTGTTTCATGTTTATAAGAAGATAACTCGTGAGAAGAAACCATATTTGTCACCCATTTTCTCTTTGAAATTTTTAATTACAGTACAGTGGATTCCTTAGGTAAAATAGCAAGTTCAATCAGTGACTCTCGAACTTCTTGTTGTATGCCTGCTGAAGGTAGTCCTAACGGTAAGCGAAGTTTCGGCGTGATTTTCCCCATCATGCCTAGTGCTACTTTAACTGGAGAGGGATTTGTATCTTTGAAGAGGACATCATTTAATGGCATTAATTCAAAATGCAGATCTTGTGCTTTTGCCACGTCCCCGGCTTCCCATGCATTGTACAAATCTGCTACTTTTGTTGGCTCAACATTCGCAGTGGCACTGATAAATCCAGCGCCGCCAATGGCAAGCATCGGGTAACAAAGTAGTTCAATTCCCGAATATAACAGGAAGTCTCTTCCGCAGTTTAGCAGCACACGATTGACATGTTCAAAGTCTTTATTGGCTTCCTTAACACCGATAATGTTCGGGCAATCTTCTACTAATCGTTTCATAGTGCTTACTTCCATGTTGACGGCGGAACGGCCTGGTATATTGTAAATGATGATTGGCGTTGTAACGGAATCCGCAACCGTTTTAAAGTGCTGGTAAAGGGCTTCCTGATTCGGTCGATTGTAGTAAGGGACAATCACCATCGCAGCATCAGCACCAATTTCTTCTGCATACTTCGTAAGTTCCATGGTTTCATCGTGATTGGTAGACCCTGTCCCAGGTGCAAAAAACACACGTCCATCTATCGTCTTTTTCGCGAGATCCATCACCCTTTTTCTTTCAGCAATCGTTAATGAACTTGGTTCACCACTCGTTCCTGTCACAGAAATACCATGACTTCCGCTGGCAATTTGCCAATTGATCAACTCGATGAATGCTTGTTCGTCAATCACACCACTTTCGGTAAAAGGTGTAACAACCGGACAAATGGAACCTCTTAACTTCTTTTTCGCTTCTTCATATGCCAATAGAATCTACTCCTTTAAAGTCATTCGTCTTCAAGTTTTTGTAGTTTTCGATACTTACCTTGACTAAACACTAATGGTTCCTTTTGTTCGAGCTTAATGCCAGTCACTTGGCCGATGAAAATCGTGTGATCACCGACTACATAATCGCAATGCAGTTGGCAGGTCACAACCGCTAGCGCATCTTCTAAAATTGGCAATCCTTTATAGGAACCAAACGGTATCTTAGACTCCAAGTTGACCTGGCCTGCAAATTGCTTCGACACCATTTGTTGATCTGACGATAAGATGTTAATCGCGAATTGTTTGGCATCTTTGATATATTGATGCATTCTTGCATGTTCTCCAATACTAATGGCAACAAGCTTCGGATTGAGTGAAATAGACATGAAAGCATTGGCAGTCATGCCATATACCTCCTCAGCAATCTCTGTTGTAATAACCGTAACACCCGTTGCAAAACTGCCCATCGCATTTCGAAATAATCGGTCTTCAATTTCGGGATTTGCTTGCTGCATCATACATACTCCTTCCTACTTTGAAATAAACGTGGATTTATCTTCAATTTATTATGCCGGCTTCTTTTTTCGCTCGATTTAAAAAGTTTGTCACCATATCTTTATAAGGTTGCTTATCAAATCCATCATAATAAGCATTCGACATTCTCACGGGATCTCCAAAGAAATAATACTCATAGAGTGCTTGTCTGTTCCCAAATGCACTGATGGAAATATCCCAAGCTAAGCGGAATAGCTGTACTTTTTCTTCGCCATTCATATTTGCACCTTGTGTGTAACGATGCACTAACGGGCCAACATCTGTATTGCTAAAGTCTGCTTCAGTTGGCAGAGCCATCAATCCTGAAGCACCCAGAATTTTGATGATTTCATTCATACGTTGGTACATTTTCGGGTACCAGTTACGCGCTGCATTTAACGGTCCAAAGTCTGGCGTCATATTTCCGTATTGATCGATTTTTGCATTATGCTCGGCTTTATATAAATGAGAACGCATAACTTCTAAAATCACCATGATTTCACTTGCTTTTTCTTTGACATGTATGAATTTATCGATACCAATTGCTTCCATCATACTGATGACAACACCCAAAATAAACTCGGTTTTTACGACGTTTTTAGCGATGACTTGGTGCGTCATATGAATAACTGCATTTGTCTCGGCATACGTCCGATTACAGATATCTGTACTTTCACTGACAAAAACCCTTTCCCACGGAACCAATACATCTTCAAATGAAATAATGGCATCACTTTCATCAAATCTAGCACCTAGTGGGTGATCCCATTTGCTTTTCCCATAGTCGAAGGATTCACGGGACAGGAATTTTAATCCTTTTGTGTTATTCGGGATCGCAAAGGCAAAGGCAAAGGGGTCGTCTGTTGTTCCCGGCGTCTTGTTAATGGTGGAAGGGAAAACGACGAGCTCATCCGTAATTCCTCCTAAAGTTGCAAGCAGACGACAACCATTGACAATAATGCCTTCTGATGTCTTTTTCGTAATACGTGCAGAAAGAAATGGATCTTTTTGCTCGGCTTGCGTGAGCATGGATCTGTTTACCTGTGGGTGGATTAATGTATGGGTTAAGCTAATGTCATTTTCTCGTGCATATTCATAGTAATTCGCCGCGTTTTTCGCAAATTGATCACTTCCGCCACCCACTTGCGCAAAAAACTGACTGGCTGTACCAAAGGCCATAATACTTGTGTTCAAATAATCAGGAGAACGTCCCATCATCCCGCCTGAAAACGATGCCCACTCGGTATGCATCTCACGTCTTTTAAACAAATCTTCTTTCGTTTTAGGAGCAATATATGAAAGTCCGACTTTCTCCCCAGATGTAGGAGACGTATAAAGCATTTTTTCTGGCTTCTCGTGCTGTAAATCGTAAAGACCTGCAACACTCTCCACTACATTTTTAAATGCAGGATGTATGGTAACGTCATCCACTTTCTTACCATGAATCCATACTTCCGTATTTCGTTTTTTAATGCCTTCAATATATTCTTTCCCTGTCCGTGCGCCCACTCTATTCCCTCCTTCTAAATTAGAAAGTTTACTTGACTATATAAATTTAAAAATAGGATCTTCATTGAATCCGCTATGGCACTAGGGGGTTGCCTCCCACCACAAGCCAGACAGCTTCGCCGTCAGTCTTATGGCTCCGGCTACCCCTTGGAAGGCGCCTTCGCTCAGTTCATACAGATATTCATATATAATATATAAAGGAGATTTCACTTCTTGTTAAATCTCGCATGAATATTATTTTTCTTATACGTACCTGCTTCACTAAATTCGTGTAATTCCATTGACAAAGCTAAATAACGCTTGGACATTAATCGAGAAAAATGTTCGGTGATAACTTCAAATAGCGCATCGCAAACCACTTTCTTGATGGCTTCTGAGCGTCCAGCCCCTATTTTCAACGTTGCATGGACAAAAGCGTCATCTTCCGTCCCATCTGCCACGCGGTACTCATTCAGCTCAATCGCCCTTGAACGAAGACCCCCTATCGGAAATACCGTGTCATGTGCAATCAGGACTTTATGAATCTCTTCCAATAACTTTGCGATATTGGTTTCATTTTTAATATTATCCGTATACTCGACAATAAAATGTGGCAAGTAGATGCCCTCCTTTCCACACTATCGATTGATAAAGGATTCATCCCCAATAATGGTATTGACTAAGCGGCCAATCCCCTCGATTTCGGTGACGACAACATCTCCGACAGCCGTATCTACGGACCCTTTAGGGGTTCCTGTGAGTATGACGTCGTTTTCACTTAACGTCATAAAGCTACTTAAATACGCAATTAGCGTCGGAATATCGAAAATCATATCCGACGTCGTTCCTTCTTGAACGAGTTTGTTATTGACATGCGTCGTCAATTTTAAACTCATCGGGTCGACAACATCTTGTGCATCGACCATCCACGGTCCAAAAGGAGTAGCTGCATCACGATTTTTCACGCGTAAGTTCGGACGGTAATAGTTCTCTAAATAGTCTCGGATGGCATAATCATTCGCAACACTATAACCTTTTACATAGTTGTAGGCATCTTCTTTTTTCACATTTCGAGCTGTTTTACCGATAATGACGGCCAATTCACACTCATAGTGCATATAGCTGATATCGGCGGGACGACGCGTAAAACCCTGGTGCCCAATAAATGTATGCGGCCCTTTTAAAAAGACGAGGGGTTCTGATGGCGCAGTAAAGGCAAGTTCTGCTGCATGATCCGCATAGTTTAGTCCTAGCGCAAACACCGTACGCGGTTCGATTGGCGTAAGCCAAGTGACTTCGTTTTCGTCTACGATTCGTCCATCATCTACTAGAAGTTGTCCTTGCCATTCAGTAGCTTCATGAATGGCTCCCCCATATGCGATTCTTGCTTTTCTCATGTTGTCCCCCACGAATTGAATTGTTGTTCATCCACAATCCTATTTTCTAAACTACCAATACCTGCAATGTCGATTCGTATGTGATCGCCTACCTCGGCGAGCGGCGCCGCCTCAGGAACCCCCACGAGCAATACATCACCCGGACGTAACGTCATGAATTCAGTAACATCCGCAAGTAAACGACGAATTGGGCGAATCAAATTCGATGTGGTATTTTCTTGACGCAGTACATCATTAATGAATACACGAATCACTAAATTATCTGGGTCTGGTACTTCCTGGTGATCAATCACCCATGGTCCGATTGGACAAAATCCATCTCGTGCCCGATGTTGAACAGCTGGACGAAACAGACTTACATGAGGGACACTGACATCATTGACAATCGTATAACCCGCCACATAATTTAGCGCGTGTTCTTCATCTACAGCGATGGCTTGCTTTCCGATGACCAAACCGAGTGCCGCCCCGACTTCAAGTTTCGATACCCCTACCGGCATAGGGATTGTTGATCCATAACGGTTGAAGGTATTAGCCGGCTTCAAATAAAGAACAGGAGCGGTTGGCGGCGAACAATAGGGTTTGGCTTGTACTGTGTCGCCTAGTTTTTCAAGTGCCCCTTTATAGTTCAACAACGTTCCTATCACCATTCCTGTCACCGGGATATCTAGTGGTAGTTCATTCGCATGGACTACACCTTCACCTATCGTGACTGTATTGTTGACTATATTCACATCCGCTGAAATTAATTCCCGTGCTCCTAACACTCTCAAACTTGCCCTGCTCACACGTTTCACTCCTTTAGTTATTTGACTATTTATCGATAGCACAAACAACTTATTTCCCAAGAAATACTGCCCGTCACCCCATTTTCAGACGGATAACAATGCCTTATCACTCGTTAATTTTTCTCCACGAATGCGTTGGAATTCATCCATCAGTTGTGGAATCGTTAATTTTTTCTTTTCCTCGGCTTCTATTTCTAAAATGATTTGTCCTTTATCCATCATAATAAGCCTGTTCCCTAGGTCCAATGCTTGCTGCATATTATGGGTAATCATCAGTGTGGTGAGGCGATCCTTTTCAACAAGTTCCTTTGTTAAATTCGTAATCAGTTCGGCACGCGATGGATCGAGTGCGGCCGTATGTTCATCTAGTAAGAGAATAGAAGGTTGTGTAAAGGTAGCCATCAACAATGAAAGTGCTTGCCTTTCTCCACCAGACAGCATGCCTACCTTTGCATTCAAGCGGTTTTCAAGGTTTAAATGGAGCGTTTCAAGTGATTCACGGAATAATTCGCGCCGTTTCCGATCAACACCCTTTTTTAATTGACGTTTTTTATTTCGCGAATAGGCCATCGCAAGGTTTTCTTCTATTGTCATCGTAGGGGCTGTTCCAGCCATAGGATCTTGGAACACCCTGCCAATCATTTGCGAACGCTTATATTCGGGCAATTTTGTCACGTCTTTATTGGCAAGGTTAATAACACCAAAATCGGGTGAAAGAGCGCCGGAAATCATATTCAACATCGTCGATTTTCCAGCACCATTACTCCCAATCACAGTCATAAAATCTCCTGGATGCAACTCCAGATTAATTTGGTCTAAAGCAATTTTTTCGTCAGGGGTTGCTTCATTAAATAATTTACTAATCTGAATGAGCTTCAGCAACGAGTCATCACTCCTTCATTAGTAACTGTTCATGCTCTGTTAATCGTTCGGCATGACGCTTCGCTTTTCTGTTTTTTTCACGCTTTTTTTCAACAAATTGTGGCAATATCAGCGCGACGATAACGATAACGGCAGTGATTAATTTCATATCTCCTGTATCGAGAAAGTCCACGCGCAGTGCAAGTCCTAGAACAATTCGATAAATAACAGCTCCAGCGATGACAGCAAATGTGGTGCGCATAATCGTTTTCGTCCCAAAGATTGCCTCGCCAATAATAACGGAAGCCAGTCCAATGATGATCATCCCGATTCCCATTCCAATGTCAGCGAACTTCGAATACTGGGCGATTAATGCTCCTGAGAAGGCGACAAGCGCATTGGAAAATCCGAGGCCGACAATCACAAGTGTGTCAGTATTGGCAGATAAACTTCGGATCATTTTCTTATTATCACCAGTAGCCCTTATCGCAAGGCCTACTTCGGTTTTCAAAAACCAATCTACTGCAAATTTAATGAGCAACACAATGATCAGCATGATGAACAATGTACCCCAAGTCGAAGGTGGGTGTTGAATACCTAGCGTGTTAAGGAAGTCTTTCATGGCGGCGTCAATTCCAAAGGATCCCCAAAATGCATGAAACTTGCTAAACAACGTTTCTGCATTTAATAAAGGGATATTCGGACGACCAATGGAAGTGGCAGACGTCAGGCCCATGATGCGTAAATTTATGGAATACAAAGCGATCATCATTAATATTCCAGCTAGCAGCGCATTGATTTTCCCTTTGGTGTGTAGAAGGCCCGTCACACAACCCGCGAGAAAACCAATCACGATGGCTACCGCCGTAGCAGCTACTGGATGATACCCGAAAATAATCATCATGGCAGCCACCCCAGCACCTGTTACAAAACTTCCGTCAACTGTTAAATCCGGAAAATCCAGCACTCGGAATGAAATATACACCCCAAGTGCCATAATGGCATAGATGATTCCTTGCTCTACAGAGCCAAATATAGCTGCAAACATACAGAATCACCCCCTATTTATTCACTCAATTCGGCTTTCCATTGGTCTTTAATATCGAGGCCTAACGTAGTGGCTGTGTCTTTATTCATCATCAATTTTAATTTTTGTGGAATTTGCACAGGTAAGTCAGCTGGTTTACTTTTCCCTTTCAAGACTTTGACAGCCATCTCTCCCGCTTCATAACCGATATCAAAGTATTCGAACCCATATGCAGCTAGGCCCCCTCGTTTTACGGAGTCAAATTCACCGACCATCATTGGGAGTTGGTTATCATTGGCGACTGAAATGACGGATTCAAGTGCAGAAACAACCGTATTGTCTGTAATGATATACAGCGAATCTACTTTCCCAATCAATGATTCAGTGGCTTGTTTCACATCAGCAGATGTAGAAACAGACGCCTCCACAACCGACATATCCATAGCTTCCAGTATTTCTTTGACTCCATCTACTTGGGCACGGGAGTTTTGTTCACCTGAGTTAAATACCATTCCAACTTTTTTAGCGCCCAGTTCTTCTTTCAGAAACTTCATCGTATTCGAGATAGCATCCGGATGAGCATCGATCGTTCCTGTTACATTCCCACCGGGTTTTTCCATAGATTTAACGAGTTCCGCGCCTACTGCATCTGTTACAGATGTGAAAATGATTGGTATGTCTGTTGTAGCGCTAGCAGCTGCTTGAGCACTTGGAGTGGAGTTCGCGAATAGTAGATCGACATTTTCGCTGACAAGATTCGTGGCGATTGTCGTGTTGGCACTATTATCGCCTTGGGCATTTTGCACAACATATTCCACCTCAAGCCCCGCATCTTTTATCGCCTGCTTAAAGCCGTCATAAGCCGCATCGAGCGATGGATGCTCCACAATTTGACTGACGCCGATTTTATATTTTTTCGAAGATGCTCCCCCACATGCTCCAAGTAATAGAGTCGCAGCAAAAGTAACAGCCAATAGTTTCTTCCACCTGTTTTTCATTCCATATCCCCCTTTATAATGATGTCTTAGAATCAAAATCAAGGTTATTTTCATCATTTGGTATGCATGCAATCGCCGTATGTTCTGTCGTCAGATTCTTAACAGATCTTTCTTTTTATCCGGCGCAGCATGAATCGCTTGTCCAACTAACCCCTCTACCGCTTCAAGTAGTCCTTCACTAAAACTTGGGTGTGCATAATGGGGAAACGTAATGTCTTCTTCTTTCGCAGCCATTTCAAGCAACTGGACAAAGGAACTCGACATGTCAATGGCTCCTTCCCCAATCATATGAATGCCTTGAATGATGTCAGTGGTTGCATCAGCAATCACTTTAATAAACCCATCCTTTTTACCCGTAATGGTTGCATAACCATTGCCACCAAGAGTAAATTGACTCACACGAACCACCAACCCAGCTTCTCGTGCACGTTGTTCCGTAAGTCCCACAGAAACAGCCGGCGGAATCGTATGGGCCACAACTGGCATAAAGGTCAGATCGACTTCTACATGTTCGCCAGCAATGGATGCTACAGCAGCTTTCCCTTGTTTAATCGCTTTCACTGCTACCATGGGGCCTTCCGTTACATCACCGATTGAATAGATAGAAGGAATCGATGATTGCATATTTCCGTCTACTCTTATAAAACCCTCAGTTGTTTGGTCAATGCCGAATCGGCTAATACCTATCGCATCCAAATTTGGGGTTCTTGTTCCGGAAACACATAGATGTGATCCACGTATTGTCTCTTCTACGTTTTTATCCGTTTGTATCGTTAGTGAAATACCGGTATCCGTCTCCTTTATGGAGATGAATTCACGTTCTTTATAGACCTTAATTTTACGTTTTTTAAATAAACGAGTTAATTCTTTATTAATGGATTCATCGAAGGGAAAGCCTCCTTGTTCATCCATCACTAGACTGACTTGCGCACCCAACGCTGCATAACTTGAAGCAGCTTCCAGTGCCATGTAATCTTGACCTCTTACAATGAGATGTTCTGGTATCTCTTCCAAAGTAAATAGTTCATGCGGCCATAAAATTCGTTCTCCTTTTTCTTTTATGGCAGTAGGCAACATTGGGGAGCTTCCGGTCGCAATAATGACTTGCTCAAATTCGAAAATATCGAATTGATGTCCGTTTTCCACTCCGATTTTGTCGACTGCAAGAAATGTCACTTTCCCTTTGATGATTTCAATCTTGTTGTCTAGACATAACCTTTCTACGCCTGTCCTAAGGCGACTGATGACTTTATCCTTGTAGGCAAGTAGCTGTTGCAGATTGAATCCGTTTTCCGGGCTTCCCATGCCAAGTTCTTGCAAATGCGGCGTTTCCGAGCGTTTAGCTGCCGCATGTGTATAGATTTTGGAGGGAATACACCCCTGATTCAGACAAACGCCGCCCATATCCGCCTGTTCAATTAACGTGACAGAAAGCCCAAGCTGCGCACCACGGATAGCAGCAGTGTAGCCCCCTGGTCCCCCTCCAATGATGATCAGATTTCTGAGCTGGCTGATTTCCCCGACGACCATTTTATATCATCTCCATCAACAGTTTGTGAGGCTGTTCAATTAGGCTTGCAAAGCGGTTCGTAAAGGCAACGGCTGTCGCGCCATCCGCAACGCGGTGGTCAAATGCCATGGACAGTGTCATGATATGACCGATAACGATTTCGTCATGCGCATTGACAATGGGTTGTTTTTTCGTTTTGTGGAAAGCAATCAGGGCTGTTTCTGGATAATTGATGATTGGGGTTGCGCCTGTACTCCCAAGTGGTCCCACATTACTGACCGTGCATGTACTATTTTTCATGTCAGACGGTTGTAAGGTACCCGCGATTGCTCTTGCTATTAACCCTTTGACATCTTCGTTAATTTCTTTAATTGATTTTTTATCTACATCATGGATAACAGGGACAAGTAGTCCACTTTCTGTATTTGTAGCGATACCGATGTGATAGTTTTTCTTCAGGAGGATTCGGCTATTGTCTACATCGAGTTCGGCATTGAAGATCGGGAAATCTTTCAATGCAATCACGAGTGCTTTAATGAGAAATGCTGGCACACTGACCGATTCTCCCGCAGCTTTCAATTGCTCCCTCACTGTAAATAAATTCGTCATATTGACTTCATCAAAATGAGTGACATGCGGAATAGTAAAGAGTGATTTCGTCATCTTTTCTGCAATCTTTTTTCGGATTCCTCTAAAAGGAATTTCATCAGGTGAAATCTCTTGGCCATCCATTGCCTGCTTAACATCCTTCACCGTTGCCAATTCAGCTTGTTGCCCTTTTATGAATCGGTAAACGTCCTCTTCCGTAACCCTTCCAGAAGGATCGCTGGCTTGAACATCTTCAATATTTACATTGTTGTCGCGTGCAAGTTTTCGCGTGTAAGGTGCAGCGAGCACCCGCTGAAAAGGGTTGGGCGACGGTTTTCCATCTTTTTTAATAACCGGATCTTCTTTCTTTTCGGCCAGTTGTTTCGGTTCCACTTGCAATGGTTGTTCTGTCCGAACGGCTTCATCACGTTCAATGTAGAGTAGACTTGTTCCGACCTGTACGGTTTCACCTACATCAATACGAATTTCTTTCACGACACCTGCGCAAGGCGAAGTAAGTTCTGCGACCATTTTATCTGTTTGTACTTCAACAAGCGGCTGATCCGTCATCACTGCATCGCCAACTTTGACAAAGTAATGGATGACTTCCCCTTCGGTCATCCCCTCACCAATATCATGTAACTTTACTTCGAGCATTTCATTTCCTCCTTAAAAATGAAGCACTTTTTCGATTCCTTCAACAACGCGTGCCGGTGTGGGAAGATAATGTTCTTCTAATGTAAAAAATGGAACGGGTACATCAAACCCAGTCACACGTTCGATTGGAGCCCGTAAATAAAGAAAAGATGTGTCGTTAATAATCGAAACGATATCGTTGCCAAGTCCCCCCGTATGATGCGCCTCATGAATGACGACTGCTCTTGTTGTCTTCTGAACGGACCCAGCAATCATGTCACGATCAATCGGGTACAGTGTGCGGAGATCAATAATTTCACAACTTATTCCCTTTTTTTCGGCTTGCTGAGCTGCTTTCTCCGCAATGCTCACCATTGCGCCCCAAGCAATGAGCGTGACATCTGCACCTTCACGTACGATTTTCCCTTTCCCAATTTCGACAGTGTATTTGCCGACTGGAACTTCTTCTCTCTGCGAACGATAGTTTTTCATCGGCTCGAGTACGAGTACGGGATCAGGATCTTCCATCGCTGCGATTAATAACCCTTTTGCATCATAGGGCGTAGATGGACAGACAACCTTGATACCTGGCATATGGGTGAATAGAATTTCTGTACTGTCAGAATGTATTTCCGGTGCACGAATTCCTGCCCCATATGGAGCTCGAATCACCATAGGCACAGTAAAACGAGACATCGACCGCATACGAATACGCGCAACATGCGTCATAATCTGTTCGTACGCAGGATAGATAAAACCGAGGAACTGGATTTCTGCAATTGGTCTAAAACCATTCACGGCAAGTCCAATTGATGTGCCGATTATACCTGCTTCTGAAAGTGGTGTATCCACGACCCGATCCTCGCCAAAAGCTTCCTGAAGTCCTTCTGTCGCACGAAAAACGCCGCCATTTTTACCGATATCTTCTCCGAGAATAATGGTTCGATCATCTTCTTCAAGCATCAAACGCATGCCATCATTAATCGCTTGAATGACTGTCATCTTTTTTGTCGTGACGTTTTGTAGATCAGTCTCTGTCAATTGTGTCATCCATCACTGCCTCCCCAAGTGTGCAAGGTATGCTTCTTTTTGTTCAGCTAGTTGCGCTGGCATTTCAGCATAAACATGATTGAAAACATCTTCTACGTTTGGCGGAGGAAACTTTTCCATTTCTTCAACGGCTACTTCGACTTCACGGGTCGTTTTCTCTTGAGTTGCTTGAATCCACTCCTCATTCCAGTAGCCGTAATTTTTCATAAATAATTCTAATCGTGTCAGAGGATCCACGATATCCTTTCCTTGTTGTGCAGGCCGGTATTTAGACGGATCATCAGCGGTCGTATGGGCACCTTTTCGCCAGGTAACCGCTTCTATCAATGTCGGGCCATTTCCGCATCTAGCATTATCAAAGGCCTCTTTCGTCGTGAAATAAACAGCAAAACAGTCATTGCCGTCTATCCGAAATCCCGGTATCCCATAGGCCACTGACTTTTGTGCAATCGTTGCAGAATTCATCTGTTTTTCAATCGGAACGGAAATGGCATATCCATTATTTTGATTAAAGAAGACGACTGGCACTTTGAAAACGCTCGCAAAATTCAATCCTTCATGGAAATCTCCTTCCGAAGTAGCACCATCTCCGAAGTAGGCGATTGCTGCATTTGGGGTTCCTCGTTTCTTTTCTGCCCATGCGGCACCTGCGGCATGAGGTAATTGAGTTGCAATTGGAACGGCTGGCGGGAAAACATTTCGATCTGCCGGGGCTTTACACCCTTCTACTCTGCCATTCCAATACAAAAACGTTGTGGCCATACTTTTTCCAAATGTGATTGTAGCGCCATGATCACGATACGTTGGGAAAACCCAATCGTTGGCATTTAATGCAAGGGCGCTCCCCACTTGAGCAGCTTCTTGTCCTTCAAAAGGTGCGTAAGTCCCTAAGCGTCCTTGTCGTTGCAAGTTAATCGCCTTTCTATCAAACGTACGAATTCTCAGCATGTGATAGTACAACTCTTGAACCAATTGCTCATCAATCTGCTTATCGAAACTTGCATCTAC
The DNA here is from genome assembly GCF_044762865.1 of Sporosarcina sp. NPDC096371. Taxonomy (NCBI): domain Bacteria; kingdom Bacillati; phylum Bacillota; class Bacilli; order Caryophanales; family Caryophanaceae; genus Sporosarcina; species Sporosarcina sp. NPDC096371. The sequence goes on along the minus strand of NZ_JBIWFE010000007.1, from coordinate 13,296 downwards.
GAAAAAGCCTTCATCATCTACTATTCTTTTTATAGGATAGGATTGTTCCATTTGGCATGCCTCCAATCAAGATAGAGTACGAATCGACCACTTTGGTTTGACAGGGACCGAGTAAAAACTATTGCGTTTTTTCCCGTCTGCTATCCTTTTCTCACACATCGCATTCGCCGATTCCTCCGTAGTTTTTCCACTACCCGTAGCTTCCTTGTATACTTCTAAAATCGCGTCGTAGATATGCTTCGTCTTCGCAAGTACGCGTTCATGATTACTGCCATACAATTCATCTGCCACTTGAATGAGCCCACCCGCATTGACGATATAGTCTGGTGCGTATAAGATTCCTTTATCACGCAACAATTTTCCATGTCTATCCTCTAACAATTGATTATTAGCGGAACCTACAATCGCTTTTACTGTCAGCTGAGGGATTGTCGTGTCGTTAATAATCCCGCCAAATGCACATGGTACAAAGATATCCGCTTCTTGCGCGTAGATATCTTCGTTTGCCACAACTTGTACTTTTCCCGTTGTTTTTGCGGCCACTGCTTCAATTTCCCGCAGACTGGCTGCGTTAATATCCGTGACATAAATGTGAGCGCCAGCTTGAAGTAAACCACTTGCGACTTTGAATCCAACTTTCCCAAGACCTTGAATGGCATAGCGATGTTGACCTAGGTCGTCCTCTCCAGAGAGCCATTGATTGGTCGCCTTTAACCCGTACAAAACGCCCTCTGCTGTAGGAATAGACGAATCACCACCGCCTCCATATACTTCCGGTAGACCATTGACAAAATTGGTTTCTTTCATTGCATAAATGAAATCATCCATCGTCGTCCCCATATCCGTACCTGTATAAAAACGACCACCTAGTGAATTAACAAATTGACCAAATGCGCGGAATAATTCCGGTGATTTATCTTTTTTGGGGTCGCCGATAATCACTGCTTTGCCACCGCCAAAATCGACATCAGCTGCTGCACATTTATAGGTCATTCCTTTGGACAGGCGAAGAACATCTTCTAACGCTTCATCCACACTGCTATACGGCTGCATTCGACATCCACCTAGTGCTGGTCCTAGTGTTGTATCATGGATGGCGATAATTGCCCGCAAACCTGTTGAAGGGTCATTGCAAAAAATAACTTGCTCATGTTCACTCATCCGTTCGAAAATTTCAAATCCCTTTGTAAGTGCCGCTTTTTCTGCTAGCATCACGTATATTTCCTCCTTAGGATAGGTCATGCAACGTCTGTTTTAAGACGATGCCTCTTTCAACCTTTCCGCTATTTTTTCCTTTGGCATGATTACTTGTACCACTACACCCTTGCCAATGAGCCCTAAATGATTTTCTGCCACGACTTCTGTCACTACCCGATTGTCCAGATATTCTAGTAAAGTGGCTGTTAAGGTCACTGTCGATCCAAGTGGAGAGGCTGCAAGATGCTTCAGTTGAACGGCCGCACCCATTCCCTCTTCATGGTCTTCCAAAAATGGCAGTATGATTTTCCGAGATACCCACTCCATATGGTATGTCATAGCTACCGTTGAATAGACGGGATGTACAATTTCACCTTCAAACGAAGCAAACATGTCCTTTGTCACGATGATTTTTATCATTTCTTCTCGACCCACACATAATCCTTGCTTCATGATTGATCCCCTACCTAATTTATAGTTTAGTATTCTCTACTGTATGCCTAAAATGACTAAAGAATTTAAACCAATTTATGTGACTACTTTACTTGACTTAGTTGTGCAGAATTTTTTTAAACTCCTTTATCGATTCATTCACCCGCCTTTCCGCTTCTTCCATCATGCTATCCAGTAACTCTTTCACAGTCGGAATGTGATCGATCAACCCGGCAATTTGACCGCTATTGATAAATCCATTGTCCATATCCCCTTCAATCGCACCTTTGATATGTTGTTTTTCCGATGTCAGTTCACCGTATTGTTCCGGAGTCATGCCTGATTTTTCTAAGTTGCACAGTTTCATGGCATAGGGTGTCTTTAAGATCCGTCTCAGTTTTCCTACACTGCGTCCAACGAGTAACGTTTCCGTATCACTTGCTTTGACAAGGTTATGCTTGTACGTGTCATGAAATGGCGCTTCCTTTGTTGCGATGAAACGGGTACCCATTTGCACACCACTTGCGCCTAATAGAAGCGCAGCTGCCAATCCTTTACCGTCACCGATTCCTCCTGCCGCAATGACCGGTACATGGACATGTTTCACGATTTGGGGGATGAGCGTGAATGTCGTCAGTTCCAAATTAGAGTTAATGCCTGCAGCTTCAACACCTTCAGCCACTAGAATGTCCGCCCCGGCTGCCTCCGCTTTTTGTGCATGTTTGACCGAAGCAACAAGCGCAATGACTGTGATGCCCTGGTCGTGGAATGCAGGAATATAAGGCGCTGGATTCCCTGCGGATAGCGAAACAACTGAAATTTTATGGTGGATCACGAGGTCCATTAGCTCTTTTACATATGGTGTAACGCTGATCGCAATGTTGATAGCAAACTTCTTTTTGGTGAGTTGTTTCGTTTCAATGATGATTCGTTCTACCTCACGCGGCGTCATCGTTCCGCAGCCGATTGTGCCAAGCCCCCCTGCCTCTGAAACAGCTGCTGTCAGTTTTGCATTACTAATATTGCCCATGCCGCCTTGAATAATTGGAAAAGCAATCTGTAGCATTTCACAAACGTTTATCATTTTTCTTCCACCCCTATGGTAGTATGGTATGCTTGATAGAGTTAAAAAAGGATTAAGAAAAATCTAATAGTTGAGGGAGGGGTTTCATTTTGATCATCACATTTAAAGGGAAGCGTCCGGTACTTGATCCGACAGTTTTCGTCGCTCCGGGCGCTAAAATTATCGGGGAAGTTCAAGTTGGGTTTGAATCTACCATTTGGTTTAATACTGTCCTGCGGGGCGATGAAGGGCCTATTACCATCGGGAATCGATGTAGTATCCAAGATAATTCGACCATCCACTTATATGAAGATGCCCCCGTCGTGATTGAAGATGAAGTCACTGTTGGCCACAACGTTATCCTTCATGGTTGCAAAGTCGGCAAACGCTCCATTATTGGAATGGGTTCTACCATTCTCGACCATGCGGAAATTGGAGAAGAATGTATTATCGGCGCCAATACACTTATTCCACCCGGCAAAAAAATTCCGCCTCGTTCACTAGTTGTCGGTTCCCCTGGTAAAGTCGTGAGAGAATTGAACGACAAAGACTTTGACATCATTCAATTATCGATCGATTCATATGTGCAAAAAGGCTATGACTATCGAGAGATTTTTGAAAACGAAGAGAGTAATTGAGAACAAAAACACTATTTCAACGACAAAAAAAGCATCGGTACACTGGCACCGATGCTTTCTATTTTTGAATAGGTTTACTACTTCAACTAGAACAACCGTTAGTTGAATAAGGTCGTTTTAAGGGAAACCCTTTTATGAGGGTTTCCCATTCTTATTGCAACCGCTCTGTTCACTACCATTTATCACTGTAATGAACAATGGTATTAATAATTAACCTGATGATAGATTAATTGCACCACGCCAGAAGAGAACGTTCTTTTATCAACCATTGTTAAATTTACCCTCTGTTTGATATCCATGAACATCGGTTTTCCTTTCCCCAAAATAACAGGGTGAATAGATAATCTAAATTCATCAACAAGCCCTAAATTTATAAACGTTGTGATAAGACTTGCTCCGCCATATAGCCAGATGTCTTTACCAGGCTTATTCTTCAATTTATTTACTTCTTCTAGAATATTTTCATTTATAAATATTGCTCGATTATCAGTCCCGAGTTGTGTTCTGGAAAACACATATTTCTCTTTACTATGAACCAATTCCCACATTTCTTTATCGCTTTCAGATTCTTCCGTTTGCGGGATATATTGTCCCCATAAATCGTAACTTTTTCTACCATAGAAAATAGTATCAATTTGATTTAGGAAATTAGTGAACCCCATTTCAGGGTCCATAATGCACCAATCAACTTCCCCATTTTCCCCTTCAATAAAACCATCTAAAGTAACAGCTAAATCTAAAATTATTCTTCTCTGTTTTACGTTAGTTGACATACCTCTACCTCCTATTGCTTCTTCTGCCACGTTGAAGAAGGATTATCCAATGAACGGAATGTACGTTCTATTTTATTGTAACAATATTTTTTCGATTGTTCAACTGAACTACACGATAGTAAAAATGCGTCTCTACAAGTTGTAGAAACGCACGCATTAGTTCAAGAAGAGCGATACTAGGTTCGTTTATTAAAATTTGATAAGGCATTCAGCAATTACACGATTTCGATATACCCTTCTGTTCCGTGAACACGGATTCGTTGCCCGTCTTTGATTAGTTGGGTAGCATTTTCCACCCCAACAATTGCTGGTAAGCCATATTCACGTGCGATAACGGCTCCATGGGTCATCAGTCCACCAACTTCAGTGACTAGACCTTTTATGGATACAAACAACGGTGTCCAGCTAGGGTCAGTAAAGGATGTAACTAATATGTCTCCATCTTCTAGATCAGCATCTTCCATATTTAAGATGACACGTGCTCGTCCCTCTATCACTCCGGAAGAAACAGGTAGACCTACAATAGCTTCAGCTGGGAGATTTTCTCGTTTGTACTTACCCACAACGATTTCACCATCAGACGTGAGTACACGTGGTGGAGATAGTTTTTCATAGAATTTGTACTCGTCTTTTCGATCGCTAATAATTTGTCTGGTCGCAAGCTCTGCTTGCTGCTTGACCAAGCCACCCGGGAAATCTAGTTTAGTTGTGCGCACGACTTCGTGAAGTTCTTCAAAAGTGAGATAGTATATATCCTCTTTTTCATGAATCACGCTGGCTAATACGAGTTGTTCGGCTTCTTTCAGTAAGGCCTGCTTATAGACAAAGTAGCGATTCACCATGCCGTATTTTGGATATTCTCTATACCCGCTGTAATTCCGGATTAGGTCGATCATTTGTTTTGTTTCTTTGGCTTTTAGCTCACCATCCGGTAATTGTTTCAATCGCTCCAATAACTCTTGTTCTTTAATTAACGCTTCCTGTCGCCCTTGCTCAAATTTCAGATTGCTGACATTCGGCTCAAAGTTTTTGATGTTCCCCAGAATCATAGGGACAAGTGTAGTTGGTCTTTCGCTCCAACGCGTTTTAGTCAGATCGATTTCTCCGGCACATCGCATGCCGTATTTGCTGAGATAATCGTAGAAAGCGTCTTGGGCTTCCTGTCCACCCTCATACTTCACAAGGTTATCCAAAAAGTACTCATCTTTTACATGTTGTAAATAGGCAATTACTTCTGGATAAGGACGAATCACATCTGCGACATCCAATAGAGCCAGTCCCATTTCCGAAGTAATATTGTTTGGTACAGATTGAGAAAGCGTATCTGCTACGTTTTTTTCATCTAACCACTTGTTCATATTTTCATTGATCCATGATGAAGCATTCATAGCAGCCATAATTACACCCAAACTTTGTGGGTCAAATAAAATCTTCTTTAATTGCTGGATATCTTCTAGAATAAAATCAAATAAATCTGATCCTGATTTCGTTTGGATGTTTTGTTTTAACCCTTCTATCGATGTTTGACTACACTTAATCAAATCAGCAACGATTGTCGGATTCTTTTCGATTGGTGCTTGAATACCTGCAGATGACTTACCTTTATTACTTTTGCTGGGACCCAGTTCATTGTGATCATCCGGTAATGATTTAATAAAATCTCCGCGGTCTATTATGGTCATAAGTGCGTCTTTAATGAGCGGATCGGATTGTCCTAGAGTATTCAACAACATTTCTCTACTAGCAGGTGAAGCCAGACTATGTGTAATATCAACAAACAACCTTCCACCAGCTTTACGCATAGGTGCAGGAGTCGTTAATAGGTAAAAAGACAATCCCAGTGGTTTCATAGAATCGGTCATCATTTGTTGGTGACCGACAGATACGTACACATGATTTTCTTGATCATTCGCTTCAGGAATCGGGTATAAAGTAGTGATTGGGCGACTCTGGACAATATAAAATGTATCCTCAACCAAACACCATTCGATATCTTGTGGGTAACCAAAATAAGCTTCGATTTGCCTTCCTATGCGCGCTAGTTGTAAAATTTGTTGTTCAGTGAGTGTTTGAGTCCTTTGCCGATCAGGATCAATCGGGAGGGTCTTTGTTCCGCCTTCTTTTAGTCCATAGGTAGCCAGTTTTTTGGTTGCAATCATCTTATCGACGATTTTCTCGTCCTGTACTTTATAACAATCGGTAGAGACTAAGCCAGAGACCAGTGCTTCTCCAAGGCCAAAACTAGCATCGATTGATAGCAGCTTTCGGTTAGAAGTAATCGGATCAGCGGTAAATAAAATCCCTGAAGCCTGTGGGAAAACCATCCTTTGAATGATAACGGACAAATAAACTTGACTATGATCAAATCCATTTTGCATACGGTAGATGACCGCGCGATCCGTAAATAATGACGCCCAACATTTACTGATATGCTGCAAGATAGCATCGAGGCCGATGATATTTAAATAGGTGTCTTGTTGACCAGCAAAAGAGGCATGTGGTAAATCTTCAGCAGTCGCACTAGAACGCACTGCATAAGCATGTTCCTCACCAAAGCGGGTGAGATAGTGAGTAACTGCCTTCACAACATCAGAAGGAATTTCTACGTCCATAATGATTTGTCGGATTTTCCTGCTGATTACACCTATTTGATCGCGATCTTCTACATTAAGGGCTGTTAGTTGATCCAACAAAACATGATACGCTTCATTTTGATCGATGACTTTTTGATAGCCCACTGTTGTCACACAAAATCCTTCTGGTACTTGAATGCCCTCGACTTTTGATAATTCCCCTAAATTCAACCCTTTTCCGCCAACGAGCAAAAGCTGCGTTTTTTCCATTTCCTGAAAACCGAGAACCAACGAACTCATTCTATCTCTCCCCTAACCATTACATTTCTTTTATACCCCTTGATATATTTACTACATTTAACAAATATAAATCAGTCGTATCTCAGCCTTGCTGATTAACGTAAAGTTCTATTGAATTTTAGCAGTAGAACATATGAATAAACAGTCTATATTACCTATTTTTAATCTGCTATAATTAAATTAGGAAGAGATAGTATTCCATTTTTTTAATAGCTAGTTTTTACGATACTTTCACCTGATAACCCGGTACATCCCCTCGAAAGTGGCTCATATACCAATGAATATGATTACACTCAACTTACCCCAAAAACACCTTGTATTCATATGTGCTATCAAACTCTTATAAAACAACCGCCCATTCGTTCAACAAGAATGTTCTTTTAACTTTTCCAGTGAATCGATCACTGACTTCCATGCGGATGATGACGGATCGATCACCATAAAATGTTCTACATCTTGAAGTACTACCAAGCGAACTTTATCGCCCTTGTCAATTGCCTTATGATAATACTCGATGCTCAATTCAACTGGGACATGGCGGTCTAATTCACCATGTATTAAAATTTGCTCGACTTTCAAAGGCAATAATTCTATCGGTGAAGCTAGCCTATAACGTTCAAATACTTCTTGGGGTGATCCCTCAAGAAAAGAAGCTACGGGACTTATCATCCCTTTTTCCTCATGGATTTCCCACATCCTCCTCAAATCCAAGACACCTGCCAAAGATATTACGCTCCGTATAGGTATAAGCAGAGTTTTACCGATTTCATCCATGTGAACTTTATTACTTCGGGATGCCAACCAGAGAGCCAAGTGCCCCCCTGCTGAATGCCCAAGGATAACCACTCGTGAGAGATCGAGCTGAAAGCGTTCCTCTAGCTGGATGAAATGATTCACAGCATCTATAACATCTATAAACGTTCCTGGCCAACCTCCACCATCTTCTCCGACTCGTCGATACTCTATATTCCAAGTCGCATAACCACGACGAGTTAAATCTTCATCCAATGGTGTATTTTCTTCAAGTCCGTATTTTGATTGCCAAAACCCACCATGAATCGTAACAATTACTGGACAACGCCCTGAAAACTCAGGCATACGCAATACACCAAATTGGGACGGATGATCTCCATAGGGTATCTGAAAAGTTTCTGTCAATGTAATAACCCCTTTCACTATTTGCTTCAAAACCACGCTACTTCCTTTATTCAACAAGAAAACCACATCTCCTGTTCTTATTAAACAAGTGCGGCAGTTTGTGAACACCTTCGTATTTTATTTTCCAGTCACAATTAGAGCCCTTTTCTAGAACCCCAAAACACGTATCCACTCAAACATAACTGAATAACACTCAAAGCTAAAAACGGATTAGTTACGATATAGGATTCCTCTAAAATAATGCGCTGAAGAATCAAGCTGAAAAAGAACACTGCTCCCATAATGGCAGATGCATACCACGAACTGTTATGTCTCTTCTTAAAACTAAACACCGCCGCTATAATATTACCCAGTCCAAATATGACAATTGCGAGAACCCCAGGCATAACCCAGCTATCAAAAGGGAGCCTGGTTGCCCAACTAGCAGGATATTCCTCGGCGAAGATTCCATTACTTGACCTAACCATTTGAGTCCCTATCCATATTGCACCTGTCGCCAAAAACAAGTCATACAAGCCCAACATCTTTGCTCTACATGTTCGCTTCATCTTCCCCCCATAACCTCCTGCGCGATTCAATAACACTCTTCCACTCCCCCCTCGGTAGTAAAAAAGCGTCCCCACTTGTTGTAGAAACGCACCCATTAGTATAATTATGTCATCCAATGAAGTTCGTTAAATTTTTCCAACGATTGCATAAAGAAATGCAATCAATAAAATACCTAATGAGATGGAAAGTAACGAGATATACTTCATTAACCCTTTTTCTTTCTTAAAGAAAGCGATTATACCAAGTACAATGCCTGTTAAATAGACACAAAAGCCAATAAATATTCCCCAATACTCCAAAATATCGTTATTAATCGGCGGGAAAGCCATATATGGAATAAAAAATTCCAATGACAACTAACATGATCGAATACTTACTAAACTTTCTTTCCATTTTTTCTCCCCACTCTATTCTATCTATTTAACCTTTCCTTATTGAATTTACCTGCCCTTTAGTAAAAAGAACTATTAATCCGAAAAAGTTTCCCCTTTATCTAAGTTCAGAGTGTGATTGTTGATTGTGATAATATGGTTATTTATCCAAGCCGCATCCGCTTTGTCCATATTGTCATCGTAATAAATCCTCTTTTTAAACCAAAGGGGACCATTTACTATTCCTTCTACACTAATGGAGGTAGCGGCTCCACCGTTTAATGTGTAAAAGTCGATGGTAATTTTAGAGTCAGGTGATTGTGCTGTTTCAATAGGTTCTCTCGCAAAAGTATTTACCGCTACCCCTAATAGAAAAATTGCCGAAAGTGGGAATGCAATTAGTACCGTCAGCCAACTTCTCCATCTCGCTCGCCTACTACTTTTGTCTTTAAATCCAATAATACCCGAGACGAAAGTAATTACGGTGAGTAACCATAAAGTCAAAGCAGGTGGTGCCACTTGCCAAGTTCGGTTATATGACGCATATAAAGCCTGTAAAGAAAAAACAATTATTAACAAACATAAAAGGAAGGACCACAAATTATACTTTCTTCCCACTAAGTTACCTCCCGTTTATAAGTTCTGGTGTTCTCCAAAAAATCTTCTTACTAAAATGCCCCGCTAGTTCAGCAATCACACCACTACTATTGATCAAATGAAAAAATAAGTTAGCTTTTTGATTGTCCATCGCCATAAAGATGAGGTCATCGAAGTTTGCTTTACCATTATTTAATATGGATAAATTGGCCACAGTAATCTCTACTTTTTCACTTAATTCAGTGACACTCATCTTTCACTTCGCCAACATGACATCTACATTTACTATGATCATCTACACTGTCATATCATAATCATCTTTGTAAACAATGGCTTTTTTCACTATAGCTCGAATGAGCATAATTACCGCTGCTACTATCCAAATGATAAAGGTTATACCTATCATAATTAATGCTAACAATGGACCAGGCCCTCCAAAAGTTCTCATATACTGGAATATAATGATGATTCCTATAGATGCTACAATGCACATGCCAACTAAGATCTCTACTCCACTAATAAATCTTGAACCAAATGTCAAACCACGATCAAATATTATCAGTAAATACATGATGATTCCTATTCCGATTAATAATAGAGCTAACAATAATTCACAAGTTATAAGGATAGGTAATTTAGCATAATTAAGTTCAGGATATAAAGCGCTATTCTGTTCTGCAATAATCGGCAGAACATATACCGCAAAGAATATCACCCCTATTGCAAACACAATTAATAAGATTTTTAAAATAAGTGACGCTATATTCACTTTCAACCTAATCCACCTCCAAAATTTTCATCTGATTACAGCATAAAGCTCATAAAAATGTAAGTCAATATAAATTTATCGAATTACAACAAATAAATAGAATTGCATTAGTGTTGAAAAAAGAAAAAATTCTCGAGTTCCTTTAGAGGAATTCTCGAGAATTTATTGGATTCGGACCTTTATTTTAATTTCACAATATCCCTTATTTCACTAACCTCCCCGTTAGCCATTCATGTAGCTCAAAAGATAAAAAAATGTGTGTAGATCGGGTATTGGATACTACGGCTGGCGAAGAAGGTCGATGAACTATGGTGCCATAGAAGCCATCTGTTAGTCTGACTCCAACGACAACGGCGCATCACAGACTGTCGCACCTAATACGGGTAGCACTTGGGAGATTAATCCTATACTGGTTACTATACCAGCCTTGATTATATTCTCTGAAGAATCGAGCTGATTCTTGATTTACCTTTCAATTCAACATTACATTCTCAAGGCTCAGTCTTTTTTAAAAAACCTTTTCTTAGCTTTTTTGTTATGCGATATTATCAATAATAAGAGTTCTTTTATTTTCATGGGTGTTTATAACCTATCTTCAAGAATAATCGTTTGTTTTTTTATAAAACACTGTATTAGCCTTGTCCGACTCTCTAAAAACTCATAGTATATAAAGACTTTTCCTCTGGATAAAAAGTCACCGATATACCTCCTTAACTATGTTAAGAGGTACAAAAATTACTATAGAAAGGGGGGATTAATATGCATGATAATCCTAGAGATATTGAAGTAATAGTCAGTCCAGTTATTAACAATGTAGACACTCAGGTACAAGCCCAGTTACAAGCTCAATTTGAAGCTCAAGCTCAGTTACAGGCCCAATTGCAAGCTCAATTTGAAGCACAGGCTCAGTTCCAAGTTCAGTTACAAGCTCAGTTGAAAAAAATTATTGACAAACTTAGATAGTTGTCAATAATGCCTTAATTAACTGAAACCAATTACTTTGTAGGAGGTGATTTAAAATGGGACTAGCAAATGATTGGAATGATGAACCTAAAATTAAAGTTCATGTAAACCCACACATTACAAACCGTGACACGCAGGCACAAGCTCAAGTTGAAGCTCAAGCTCAGTTACAAGCACAATTGCAAGCTCAATTTGAAGCTCAAGCTCAGTTACAAGCTCAATTTGAAGCTCAAGTGCAAGCTCAATTGAAAAAAATATTCGACTTAATTAAAAAAAGAAGATAAGAATGCCTACTTTTATGTAGTTTGACTATTTGTTTTTAGTAGGAAATATAAGACTGTTTGAGAAATCTCATTCGGTCTTTTTTGTAAATTTGACATCGATATTTATTTTCGACTGACAAACATTCCGATTTTTTTAATCTTGTTGAAGTAAAGCACCCATTAGTTGAATTAAATTTTAAACGTTTGAATTAGACATAGCTCATCATCAATTAGGTCCTGTCTTTCATGAGTTTCAATATTTAATCCATTATAAACTTTTTTCCAAAATGCAACCGCACGCTTATTTTCAACAACCTGCATTACAAAATATTGCCCTGGTTTCTCTTTAAATATTTTCCCTGCAGCCTGCACAGCCAATCCTTTACCTTTGTACTTATTGAGTATAAAAAAGTCGTTTATTCCATAATCATTGTTTTTTTTCAAAAATGGGCGTTCTAATAGTAATATAAAACCGATAATTTCATCATCCAACTTTATAAAATAGGGCGATAATCCATCTACGCCCCAGAATTTATCCAATTCTTCATAATGAAAGACACCATCTTCTCCAACATCTAGATTCGTGGTGAAATTCGAAAGCTCGTGAAGATACAATGAGTAAAAGTTACGCAAAATAGATTTTTCTGATTCCAAAACTTCTTTAAGTATAACAGTCATTGTAAAATACTCCTTATTTTTTTCCTAATTATAGCATATTAGCTGCCACAAATTTTCAATATTTTAATATTATTTCTTATCGAACTATCCTCCTCCGTAAGCCATCCATAAAGCGCAAAAATCAGCACTTCACCACAAAATATGAAAGGTGATTAAGTTCTTTCATAGGAGTTGAATAAGAAAAAAGAGCCGCCTAAGCAGCTCAACGATCTGTAACTAACGCACGCATTAGCACAATGTGATTATAGTGGTGGATTTTCCACACCTAAATGAATCCAATCTTCTTTTGGTGGTCCATAAACCCCAAAAGGTTTTATTCCTGCTTGACGCATAAGAACTGTAACTTGTCCACGATGATGAACAATGTGTTTGATTAGTCCCATAATAATCATTGCATTTGATTCTTCTCTCCCAAATGCGATTTGCACTTGCTTTAAAGTTTCATCCGTCCATTGTTCTTCAATCATTTTTGCTGAATACGAGCTTACATTTTTAAATGTCTCAGCAATTTCTTTTGCTGTAGTTGGGACGTTTTCCGCGTTTCTTACCACATCGATTTTTAACCCGAAATTAACTAAGTATTCCGGAATATTTGTTGTTAAATGCCACGCAATTCTTCCTAAAGTACGACCTTCTGGATAAACTAATTGTTCTAATGAATCATCTGTCAAACTATCCAAAACGTTTTGAGTTAGCATAGATTCCTTATTCAATTCTTTGATAAAATCTGAAATCGTTACATACATATATAATTCCTCCTAAGTCCATTCAATATTTTTTTTGTTATTGGAGATACATTATAGAACACTTGATCTTATATGTCGAGTTCCCTTATTGAACTAACCTCCCTCTATAAACATTAATGTATCAACGGTTCCCATCACTTCTTGATGAATAGAAAATAATTTTTCACTTCATTTATAAACAGTGTTTTGAATTTATAGTTATAATTTACAAGCTAGGTGTACGCTC